>NZ_CM131635.1:2030061-2706748 GCF_053570765.1 Testudinibacter sp. P17/SS/0325
ATTTCAGCGGTTGCATTTTATCAAGTTGCCAGCAGCTGTTTGGCAACCTACCGTGAAATCAGTGACGGTAAAAAGAAATGGAGTGATCTCGGTATGACCGCGCTGGTTGGGGCAATTTTAATTGTGATCATAATCTGGTTACTAACCAAAGCTGCCGATATTTTGTAGTTCATCTTCATTCAGATAAACAAGGAGTCACGCGATGTCGAGTAAAAATGCAACCATTGATTTTTTGCCAGAGCGTCTTAATCGCCAACCAGTGATTTTTCGCGGTATGACTAATTCTGAGCTGTTTATCATGTTTGGTAGCGGTTTTGTATTTGGATTCGTACTGGGTATTGCTGCTGCAATTTTGGTCGGCGAATGGGCATTAATCCCGACACTCGCGTTGCTATTTGCTTTTGTCTTTGTGTTGAGCGGTGGCAATGTCATCGCGCGTAAAAAACGCGGGAAGCCCGATACATGGTTTCCGCGTTGGATAGAAATGAAGTTCGGACGAAACCGATTATTAATCCCGATCAGCGAAACCAAACGTTACTGGTCAATACGTAGAGGAACAAAATGAGTATCTATAAAAACATTTTGAAAGATAAAGACAATCATATCAAAACACTGCGTATTGTGATTGTTGGATTATTTTTCGTTATCGCTGTGCTGGCGGTCGGCTGGGGAAATGCGCCTAGCCGTTTACAAATTCATATACCGCCGGATTTAAAAGCTGGCAGTCAGCGCCCGTGGTGGGAAATTCCGCCGGCAAATGTCTATGGTTTCAGCTTTTATATTTTTCAGCAACTCAATCGATGGCCGACAGACGGTAAAGAAGACTATAAGCGCAATATTTCAGCATTGCGTGCTTATCTCACACCAAGCTGCCAAGACTATTTGGAGCGTGATTATAAAGAGCGTGACAGCTACGGTGAGCTGACTAAACGGGTGCGCGGAGTGTATGAAATTCCTGGACGTGGTTTTTCGCAAGATCGCGTACAAGTACTCAGTCAGGATGATTGGATTGTAAACCTCGATCTCAGTACTGATGAATATTATGGCGACGAAGCGGTTAAACGTTCACTCGTGCGCTATCCATTGCACGTCGTCAGATATGACGTGGATTTGGAGGCTAATCCATGGGGACTGGCATTAAATTGTTATTCGGAAACGCCGAAACGATTAGAGCGTGCCACCGAAGAACTGACAAAGTAAATGTAGAGGTTATCACATGAAAATGAAACAACAATTTTTATTCGGTATATTAGGCCTGTTCACCGTTTTCTTTGCGCAAGCAGAAGTGTTGGTGAAGTGGCAACGCACACCGATTCCGATCAGTTTATCCGTTGATAACGAGCGGATTATTTTCGTTGATCGCAATGTGAAAGTCGGATACCCACCTATTTTAGATAATAAACTGCGAATTCAAAATGCCGGCGGCGCACTCTATTTAAAACCGACGCAACCGTTTGAGAAAACACGGTTGCAGTTGCAAGATATGGCAACTGGCGAAATTATTCTACTCGATGTGCAAAGCCAAGCTACAACGTCGAATGTAGAGGCACGCAGTACACAAGAGCCAATTCGTATTCTTTACGATGTCGCTGTTGAAAGTAATCGCGCGGTGAAAATGCCCTCTGTAGATGTGGAAAGGGAATCCCTATCATCAGCTTCTGCTTCGATTAATCCTAAACCAAGTTTACCGATTCCGGCAGCATTGACGCGCTATGCCGCACAATCCCTTTACGCGCCGTTAAGAACGGTTGAACCGTTAGAAGGCGTTCGTCGCGTTGCAACACGCTTGCCGAAAATGCTCACGACCTTATTGCCGGCTGCTCCAATTACTGCAACGCCGTTAGAAAGTTGGCAGCTAGGGGAATATGTAGTGACCGCTATTCGTTTAAAAAACCGTTCTGCCACTCGTATTACGCTTGATCCACGCGATTTGCAAGGACGTTTCTATGCAGCAACCTTTCAACATCAGTGGCTTGGGATTAACGGCACATCGGAAGATACGACAACGTTGTATTTAATCACCGTAGGCAGTGCCGATAAGGCCGTCATTCCAGCGGCTAATCAACAAAATAAGGCAAAACCAGTGAAAAAAACCGTGAAAAAGATGATAAAAACCACGGTGAATACAACACAGCAAGTCATTGAATAGCAAGCCTTGGGAGTGAAATATGAAACTGAAACAAAACGGCATGTTAAAAATTCTAGTCCCAGGGGTACTCGCTGTGGCTGCCATTATTGGGATTAAAGCCTTCACAAAATCATCCCAGTCGAATGAAAGTTCGGTTGAAAATTACACCATCAACGATTTAAAACCGGAAGAGCTACGCGCACTCGGTATTGATGGTGATACGCCGCACGATACTGTCAGAACACTTATCGGTACAGTGAAAGCGACACGGCAGGATATTGCTGAGATTAAAACCCAGAATGCTGATTTAGCACGTCGAAACAAAGAATTACAACGGCAAGCGACCGATGTTGATTCCAAAGTTGCAGAGGTGATTTCTCGCGAGCGGCAAAATATGTCGGTCGAGTTTGAAAATGCCTTTCAACACCGAACTGACAGTTTAGTCAGTGAATTAGAACGCCGTATTGCAGAACTATCCAATTTGGTTGAGTCACCTTCATCAACTATAGCGACGGCAAAACAAGGCAGTGATATGCCGATTGGTTTGGGGTTGGAGGGGGAAAGTTTACCTAATTCTAATTCCAGTCCTAATTCCGGTATGCGCTGGGTGATGCCGTCAGATATGCAGGAAGTCGATCATAAAGGTAACCCGATTAGTAGCGGACAAAAAGCCGATAGCGTACGTTTTCCCAATCCTTTTTCAGCCTTAGATGATTCCACCATCGGAAAAGCGCACGAAGATTTCACTGGAAAAAGTACACGTGAAGCAGAAGCTATTCCAGTTTATACCTTACCGGAAAATTCAACCTTAGTTGGCTCAATTTCAATGACCGCACTATTGGGACGCGTGCCGTTAAACGGGGTCGTAAACGATCCATATCCGTTCAAAATTTTGATTGGGCGAGAAAATTTAACCGCAAACGGGATTGATTTACCCGAAGTGGAAGGCGCGATTATCTCCGGAACAGCTACCGGCGACTGGACGTTATCCTGCGTACGCGGCACGGTAAATAGCATGACTTTGGTATTTAATGATGGACGAGTCCGCACTTTGCCAAACGATCGCCGGAGCGGCAATAACGGCAGTAAAAACAGTAGTGAAAGCAGTATTGGCTGGCTGTCTGATCCACATGGTATTCCGTGTATTGCCGGCGCGCGCAAAACCAATGCGCCGGAGTTTTTAGCAACCAGTTTCCTACTTGGAGGCGCATCAGCGGCGGCACAGGCGTGGTCACAGAGCCAAACCACAACGGTCGTTAATGGCGATTCCGTGGTTGGTGCAGTCACTGGCGACCAAGGAAAATATTTAGCAGGACAAGCGTTGGGGGCAGGATTAGCAGAAACGACTGACTGGGTACGTCAGCGATACGGTCAGACCTTTGATGCGATTTATGTTCCGCCGGGGCAAACAGTCGCGGTGCATATCACTCAAGAGTTAGCGATTGACTACGAGCCGGATGGTCGCAAGGTTAAATATGCAACCTATCAAACGCAAGGTGCTATGGATTAATAGGAATGGGATTTAAGGAGAGTTTAAATGAAAAAAGTTATCATGATAGTCGCGCTTGGTGTAATGCTTAGTGGGTGTTCTACTTCGCAAAATGAATTGCTTCCGCCAGGTGACAGCTCAATGCTGGAACTCTGGCAGAAAAACAGCGGTAGCGGCACATTAATTCAATCGCGAGCTGATTTAACACGTGATATTGCACCGCAAGCCGTTCGTTCCAGTGAGCAGCAAAGTTATACACGCACGGCAGAGAACGAAGCAACCGCACTTTTCCCTCGACTGCCGAATCCGGATTTAGTGATGTACGTTTATCCGCATTTATCGCCCACGGGCGAGCCGATTCCCATTCCTGGTTACTCAACGGTAATTCCCTTTTATGGGCGTGTGCAATACGCACAGCCAGGTGAAAGAACGCGTGATTATTAGTAAAAAAGGACTATCTGATGCGCTTAAATCCATTTAAATCCAAGAAAGATACGATACCGCCGCCAATACTCGCTGGGCATAATGAGGATGAAAACAGCAGCAATACAACTGATTCATCTCTGAATGACATGCAGTCAAGTGACACAACCGCACAGAAGATTAACTTTGTCAAACGCGATGACTACCTGATGAAAACCTATCAGCAAACACAAAAACAAGAATCATCATTCGTTTCTCGCTTACCGTGGGTGGAGTTTATTGATGATCAACAGGTGATGTTACTGGAAGACGGACGCTCACTGGGTGCGGTGTTTGAAATTAAGCCGATTGGCACAGAAGGACGCTCGGCTGAATATCTCGAATCAATTCGGACACAGGTCAAAGATGCGCTACAAGACGCGTTTGATGAACTCGATAATAACCCTTGGGTGGTGCAGTTTTTCTGCCAAGATGATGAGATGGCAGCGTCTTATCGTGATGTATTGGAACACTATATTCAGCCGAATGCCAAAGGAACGGCATTTAGCGATGCTTGGCTGAATTTGATGGAAAAGCATTTGAATGATATTTCAAAGCCCGGTGGCTTATTTGTCGATAAAATGGTGACAAATACCCCGTGGCGCGGACAAATTCGTCGCACGCGCATGGTGGTGTATCGCTATGTTTCTGCGAAAGCCAATGAAACGCTATCGCCGTTAGAGGCGTTGAATAATGCCTGTGAACGGATTGTGAATTCGTTACAAAGTGCGGGTTTGCACATTGAGCGACAAACGGGTAAACAAATCCACGAATGGCTACTGCGTTGGTTTAATCCCGCGCCGGATATGTTCGAATCCGCCGAACATTTTTATCAGCAGTGTAGCTATCCAGAGCAACCCACCGATCCGAACGATTTAATGATTTGGGAGGATTTTTCCGAAACCTTGTTGGTCAAGTCGCCGCAAACGAAAGGGGAATATTGGCTATTTGATGAAAAGCCGCATGAAGTGGTTGTGGTTGATAGCATTCGGCGTGCGCCACCAGTGGGGCTTATCACCGGTGAAATTAAGCGTGGCGACAATTTCAATGCATTATTCGATTTACTGCCGGAAGGCACGGTGATGTCTTCAACCATGGTGGTTTATCCACAAGATTTATTAGAGCGACATCTCGCTACGATTTCATCGAAAGCCAAGGGAGATAATGTCGATTCAGTCTATGCCAAACAAGATTGTGACAGGGTTCAAGTATTCCTAAAAGAAAAACACAAAATGTACCACAGTGCCTTGGCGTTTTATGTTAAGGGCGAAGATGAGCGTGACTTACGAGCAAAGAGCCGTCGTTTACGTTCGGCATTGCTCAGTTCAGGCTTAGTGCCGGTTGCGGAAGGCAATGAGGTTGCGCCATTAAACAGCTATCTGCGCTGGTTACCGATGTCATTTAATCCGCAAGATGATCGCAACCACCTCTACACCAAATTCAATTTTGTGCAGCATATCGCCAACCTCATTCCGGTATTTGGTCGCTCCACTGGTACAGGACACCCTGGCATCTCATATTTTAACCGTGGCGGCGCGCCACTGGATTTCGATCCATTGAGTAAACTCGACAGAACCAAAAATGCACACACCCTGATTTTAGGCCCGACAGGGGCCGGAAAATCGGCGACACTCAACGGTAAAATTGCGCAGTTGATGGCGGTACATCGCCCACGTTTATTTGTGATCGAGGCGGGGAACTCATTTGGGTTAATGGCGGAATATGCCTCAACCTTGGGCTTAACGGTCAATAAAGTGACGTTAAAACCAGGTAGCGGTGTCACCTTATCGCTCTTTGCCGATTGTCACCGCTTAATGAATGATCCAAAAGTTAAACGTCGTTTATCTGAAAGTGCGGTCGAGGAGGAAGAACGAGAAGAGCAAACCGAAGAAGCCGAACAAGAAGGCGACGATCAGCGTGATATTTTAGGTGAAATGGAAATCACTGCACGTTTGATGATCACTGGTGGTGAGGCTAAAGAAGACGAGCGGTTATCGCGCCCCGATAAAGCCATGATCCGCAAAGCCATTATTTTGGCAGCAGAGAAAACCTATCAAGAAAAACGGCAAACTCTAACCCAAGACGTGCGTGATGCGTTTTATACAATGAGCCACGATGAATCGTTGCCGGAAAAAAGCCGTGAGCGTGCCTATGAAATGGGAGAGTCACTGGGTATGTTCTGTCAGCCAGGCAGCTTTGAAGCGGAGCTGTTTAATAGTGAGGGTGAAGCCTGGCCCGATGCAGATATTACCTTGGTTGATTTAGCCACCTTTGCTCGAGAGGGCTATGAATCGCAACTTGCAATTGCCTATATTTCCTTAATCAATCACATCAATAGCCTTGGTGAAAAATACCAGTATTCTGGCAGACCGATCGTCAATATTACCGACGAAGCACACATTATCACCGTCAATGCCTTGCTAGCCCGATTTTTAACCAAGGGGTCGAAAATGTGGCGGAAACTTGGCATTTGGCTATGGCTGGCGACCCAAAACATGAAAGACTTCCCGAAAGACGCGGTGAAATTAATCAATATGCTCGAATGGTGGGAACTACTTTGCGGTGTCGATGATTATGAAATCAGTGAAATCTGTCGCTTCAAACCATTAACCGAAGAGCAGAAAACGCTGATCCGTTCGGCGAAGAAAGATCGCAATTACACCGAGGGTGTCGTGTTATCCGATAAGCTGGAAGCACTGTTCCGCGTTGTGCCGCCGAGTTTGTATCTTGCGCTGGCAATGACCGAGCCAGAGGAAAAAGCCGAGCGGATGACATTGATGAAAAAGTTCAATATCTCAGAATTAGAAGCGGCAATGCACGTTGCTGCTCGCATTGATGAAGGGAGGGGGATTGAGCCATGTCTAAAACAAGCGGCGTAAAAACGCCAAATCGAACAGCAAGAAAAGCAGCTAGCAAACAGAATAGTTGTGACATATCACGCCACGAAGTGCGGTTATTTGATTCCGGCATTACCACACCGCAGCAGGCAATTGCGATCAATCCGCAATACCAATCTCACTACATCGAACTGTTGAGCTATGTACAAGCCGTGATTGGGGTTGCACGCACCTTTATGCTGAAACCGTACCGCATCATGGATGAACGCTATTTGATGATCCGCATTCAGGGCGATAAAAGCCAGTTTAACCTCACTTTAAACATCACGGGGCGCATTGCTTGGCCACGAATGCCGACCGCTAAACGGCAGTATCGATTGTATATGGACATGGTGGATTACATCGATAGCTTTTGGTTTGCTGAGTATTTGCGGCGATCCTTGGGACTACCGATGTCAGCGCAGTTATCCCCAATTCCTGTACATAATAATGTGGAGAAAACGAATGAAAGTGGACATTAAAGTGGATACGCAATCTGTACGAAAATCACGCAAGATACTTTTTACTATGCTGTTTTGTTCTAAGTTATTGCTGATCTTGTTAGCTGTGATGTTATTGGCCTGGTTGGCAATGAACTATTTACCCCAAGTTGCCGGCATTAATGAATGGCTAAAATCCACGTGGTATTTTTGGCTCGGACTTCGCCTCATTCTTTATTCGACGATAGCTTGGATCATCTATGAGATTCACCGTCATCAGAAAAATATTAATGTGATGCCGATCATTCGTTGGGCGATTGCGCTCATTGTGGTTGCGGAGCTTGCGAATATCTTACAACTCACAGCATAGGAGAAATACTATGAATATGTATGTGAACAGTTATTTTGAGTATTTCCTGACGTTGCTAAGCTGGATTATCAACAATGCCTTATGGCATGTGTTTACCGAAACAGGCTTATTCGCGACGCCGTTTCTTGCTCACTTGGTCCGATTGTGGTTGAAAGTGCGTGAAGAGGGCGATGATGAGGGTAATAAAGGGAAACTGTTGTTAGCGCGGCTAGAGCACGCCTTTTATGTGAGCCTTGTGGTGATTTTCTTTACCTGTGTCCCGATGTTGAAAATTACTATTCATAACATCAAAATGGATGTCGAACGCTCGAAGCAATGCGGTTATACCATTGTGGATACATCGAATACCCAGTTTTCTAATGTGCAAACCGAAATGGGCGGTAAGAGTGCTTCTGTGCCGATTTGGTGGGGATTTACCCACACCTTAAACAAAGCGGTGACACAGGCTGCGGTTGCGAGTATTCCGTGTAAACCGGATCTACGCCAAATCCGATTTGATGTGCAGCACACGAAAATCAGCAGTCCGGTGCTATTGCAAGAAGTGCGTGATTTTGTCGAACAGTGTTTTGTGCCGGCACGAACCAAAATCAAACGGCAGCAAATTGAGCTAAACGAAGTGCAAGCCAACGATGTGGATTGGATCGGCTCTAGCCTGTTGCTCAATTCCGAGGGGCTGTATGACAGCTACCGTTCTCATGCACCGCGAAAGCAATGGGCGTATAACGCAACGCGAGATGCCGGGTTACCAAACACCGGTGACGGAGGATTTCCGACCTGTAAACAGTGGTGGGCAGATGATAAAGCTGGTTTAAAATCACGGCTATTGGCGGAGTTTAAGCCAGGTGTGCTAGGCAGTATCAATAAATTATTCTCTGGTCAAAAAGACTACGAGGACAATATTATCCGCAGCCTGGTGCGCCCTGAAAATATCGAAGTCTCGACTGGTAATGCTTATTCCGGCTACGGTGGAAGCGTGGATTTTAGCTTGTCTAATGCCTTCAGCCGTGTTGCATCATTTGTCGGCATGACCGCTGGTGCAACCGCAGCATTTCCGGCATTTGACGCAATGCGACAGGCATTGCCGATGGTTCAAGGCTTCTTGATTATGGCATTGGTGATCTGTATTCCCTTAGTGACATTGTTCAGTGCCTACGACATCAAGGTAATTATGACCATGACCTTTATTCAATTTGGCTTATTTTTCCTGTCATTTTGGTGGGAGCTGGCACGTTGGCTGGATACGTGGCTGTTGGAAGCACTTTACAGCAGCGATACCCATTCAAACTGGAACTGGGCAGGCATACAAAACACCAGCGATGATATGGTCGTCAATTTTGTGATGGGCTCGATGTTCTTGGCACTTCCGGCATTCTGGTTGGGTGCTATGGGGTGGGCAGGGATTCATACTGGAGCAGCCCTCAATAATATAGTTAAAGAAGGAACTTCAGCAGCTAGAGAGAATGGTGGGAAAGGAGCTAGTACTTCAGTAAGTATAACTAAAGAGGCTATGTCAGATAACAAATAATTAAAAAAGCCGTTTGATAAATATATATCAAACGGCTTATTAATTACTTAAACTTCATTGTCATCATACCAAATAGGATCATCCCAATTTATCTCGCCATTTTTATAATAACCAGTTCCCCAGTCAGGAGTATATCCACTATGACTATAAATTTTTAACAATGAAAAATCAGATGGTTTCGTATTCGAAAGCCAGAACGCAGCGATAACGCCAGCAATCAGTACAAACACACTCAGAAAATAACAGACAAGTGCGGTCACGGCGATGACATACAGCCATTTCAACGCAGTTGGGTGCTGCCAGCGCATGAATTTGCGATACAGTCTGCCTAAGCGATAACCGATATTCTTTTTCATAACAGCCCCCCAATTATTGTTTAGATAGTCCTCAATATATACTTTACCTGCATAAAAAACAAGCTAAAAAAGTGAGGGGAAACAGTATTTTTGTGGCTAAATTGAAGCGAGAAAACGTGAATTATCTTGATGTGCGACCGCTGTTTTCACGTTTTCTCGACAGCATTTTGATCAAGGTTTTAATCAATTTGCGAGAGCGTATAAATGATATCTACTGGCAATGTTTCTGGTTTGGATTTGACGTGGTTTATTGTCACAATTCGATCTTGTTGTAAATCATCAAGCAAGATGGTGTCTTTATCAGCATATTTTTTGTGTTTCATCAAGTTGGCTGTATTCACAAAGAAATATTGTGTGTAATTTGTGACTTTATCTTCAATCAACACATAAGGTTGCGCTTTTTTGACATCGACACTGATTTTTTGATAGGCAGCCTGCGAGGGAGCAGATTTTTGCTGGGAAATGCGGTCGATAACATCACCATAAAATACCGCCATTTCGCTATATAACAATTCTAAAGAAAGCATATTGCGGAATTTAATATTAAATTCGCGCTCTAAATAAGCATCACGCTCTGTCTTATAGCGATCCAACTGCATGACAAGATCGAAATAATTGCGTTCTGCTTGCTCGACTTGATAGGAAAGGTGATTTTCATTCACACCGTTATTCTTATTGCGTGCAATGATTTCTTCATCATGAATTTGCTTATTGAGAGCAGATAATTCATATCGATAGCCAGTATTTTTAAATTGCTCGACATCTACCTTTCCTTGCGCAATTTGTTCTTGAATAATGCCGAGGAAATTTGCTGACAACAGAGAGGGAAGGTCGGTATTTTTGACAAAAACAGGGGAATATTGCGAGTCCATTCTGAAAGAAGTCATAAAACAAATATTTTGATGATGGAGCATAATCTCGGTATATGAGCCGTCGATACTCATGCCTTCCGCTTTACACGGTTTATTGGCTTGATAACGAAAATGGGATAGTGCATTAGGTTTCAAAATATCGATTGGAATCCCTTCATCAACAATAATTTTATTAATTGCTGCCACTGAGCTATTCAGTAGCTCATTGATTGTTTTATCACTGGCATCACGCTGTGCTTCAATATCTGCCTTTTTCTGACGCAGTGGCGTTAATTTTTCAAGGTACTGTGAGAATAAGGCACTTTGTGCAGAGTGCCGGTCTTTTGCCAAATCAACTTGCTTTTTTAGCAACTCCTGATCCATTTCAATCTTGAGTTCAACCTCTTCTTTGAGCTCAGTGGCTTCAAATAAGACTTGCTGGTATTTGCTTTTTAAATCAGACAAGGAAGCCGAATCAAAACCGGAAAAATCGGGAAATTTTGGCAGTTTTTCATTTGCAACCATGTCATAGCTGATCGCTAATTGTCCCAACTGCTGATAGGATTTTGACAAACTTTTGAGCTGTTCTACCGTTTTGCTGTCCCAGTAATAAAAGCTCCTTTCAACTTGGGCTGGCGCTAAATTAAAGAGTACCGCAGGTTTTTCCAATGTAACAGTTTTATCGTCGTCACAGGCGGTAATGAAGAGAGAAGTACAAAGGATAAGACTAAGTTTTGCAAGTGATTTCATAACAAGCTCCAGTCAATTAGTAATAAGTTCTTAATATCAAAGTGAATTTGTAACTAAGCACGTCCAATATATACTTTGCCTACAACAAGAACAAGTTATCAGATTTATTTTTATCAATGAATTTAATCAATAGATGTATTGCAAAATGGTTTAGTTTACTAGCATTTTTCAGAGTACTGCGATGGTAATAAATAGGCGTTGTTTATGGGTATTTTCGTAAGCCTGAGAAAATAGTATTTTTGCGACGGTATATAACGATACTTAATATGATAAAAAACTGTTGATTTGCAGATATGAAAAAGCCCTGTGTAAACAGGGCCTATCAATATAGCCTTAATTGGTGAAATAGCCGAGGCGGTTTTACCATAGGATCTGCAGAAACTACAGATATTTGCCCTATGTTGGATCTGGCTACCCAGATCACTAAATCACAGAGTTAAGCGAGTAACTCCCTGCCATGTAGCTAATCTGCCTATTCATCGCTTCCAGATTAACTATAGCTCTTGCAGTGTGTATATTATAAAATCATTCAAATTTTTTGACAATCTTTTTTAATGTGGTTAAGCGGTTTATTGCCCCAACGCCCTTGTACATTTAGCGGCGCAGCACGTGTTGCTGTGAGTAATGTTACTGCGCTATAAAAAGAATGCTCATTCCCATCTTCAATTTTTTCAATGATTACAGCTCCACTAGTTGTTTTGACAACTGCTGTTTTAGTATCTTTGATTTCTGGGTAAATTGGTGTTCGTCGATTTAAAATTGAAATTAGATGATTAATAACTTCTCTCACTGTTACAATTTTTAATCGTATTAAGGCAGTACGTCTGCCTTGCCATATGTGATCCAAACCGTATTTATGCAGATGTGCTCCTCTAGACAACCAGATTTCTCCCTCAACTAAAATATGATTTGTAGCAGGAAAATAGCCAATTAAGCATATTTGCTCATTAGGGTTAGTATACTTAATCAAGTAATCATCAACTGGCAAATCTAAGTCATTCTGAATCATGATATATTATAAATTGAACTGGAAAAGCAAGAATTTTATTAAAGGTCGATCAATGTATCACAAAGCGAGAGGAATACAAACTGTGTAAAAGCGCACGACTGTGCGCTTTGTTTGTTTTATGGGCAAGGTTTATACGTCTTTAGCTCAATTAACACATCGGTTTTATGGTGTGCGGTTTCAGCCCCGAATAATGTTCCCTCAGCAAAAACACAACCAACCGGCAGCTTTTTACCAGACCAGACGATTTGCAGTTTTCTCACGCCATCGATGTTGGGATAAAACGACTCTTCGCCACCTCGGAGATTAATACCCGGTGCAGCGAGATGTAGCATCGGATAACCGTTCTCTTTTTTGATGTTGCCTTGTAAAGTGAGTGGCGTGCTGTAATTAACTTGCGTTGGATTATCAGCTAGCGAAAATACACTAAATCCACATAAAAGCGTCGCGAATACAACGGTGATTTTTTTCATATATTCTCCTTACTTAATTAACCTGATGGGGTGTGCTCTTTTGATGAACCTTCTTTCCAACCTTCTTTCGTACGAATGGCATTAACGATATGGCGACGCTGCTCATCTGATAATGAACTCATTGGTGTATTTTTGTCAAGTCCGGTCGTTGATGTTACCATGCTTATATACAGGTCGGTATTATTTTCATTACGTGGTGCGTAGCGTTCAATTGCACCGGCGATTGTTTGGTTATTATAATCCCTTGTTTTTAACAATGCATGAATAGCTCTTTCACCGGTTTCAGCATCAGGGAAAATAGCAAAACCGCTTGGACCGACACCAATTGCGCCGTAACGTTGTGCAAATTCACCGGCACGAATATTGCCCGGGTTGTTATTTCGCCAAGCCAGTGTACCGCCTTCGCGCCGAATCAGCTTGCCATCCGCCGTTTTATAAATCGTGGCTCGCCCATCGGCATAAGCATTATTAGTTTCATAGGCTTGTAATCCCCGACCGCTGACGATGCCGCCATTCCCACCACGAGAGCCGCTATATGCGCCGTTGATACTGCCTAAGCCACCAGTTGAAGTCGGAATATTCAAGCGAATATAATGGGATTTGATATTGATTTTGCCACCGTTACTATTATCCGCTTTAGCATCTTCGATATTTCCACTCAATGCCCGCATACGTTTATCGGTATCGTCTGATACATTACTTTCTAAGGCTTTTTGCTGCTCATGAATACGTTTTTCCAAAATCGCCATTGCGGTGTTGCCGGCAATTGAGCGTTGTAGTTCCATTTCCATTTTGGTTTGCTCGATTTCCCTATCTAACATTAAGAGATTTTTTTCAAGCTCTTTTTGTGCAATTTCATTGGCAGCAATATTCGGTTCGCGCATACCAGCAAGGATTGTACGCCGTGCTAACAGGGCTTTTTCTAAGGTTTTTGAAATCGCGATTTCACTTGCAAGCCGACTTGAAAGCACAACGACATCCGAATCATCTTTGAGCGCCTCGACTAATCCACGTGTGATTTGAATCGCAGTTGAACCGATTTGTTGGAGTTGTGATGGTATGGGGTTCACGGCATTCAGTGTTTCTTCTAAAATAACGAGTGTTTTGATATTTTCTTCTTCAATGATAGGCGCAAGCCCTGTACCAGCTTTGGATTTTTGTTCACCACATTCATTGCAGGTGGTTTTATGTACATCACCCAAGACACGCGTTGCCCAGTCGGCAGCTTCTTGTGGGGTTTTCCAGGTCGTACACAACATACCGTCACATTGTTGTGGTGTCACGGCGGCTTGATTAGTTACGGCTAAGCCATTAGCGACATTAAAGCCGGCTTTTGCGGCATCTTCTAGCATTTTTAGTGGTTGTTGCCCTTTACCACCTTTTTGCTTACCACCCACCCATTTTACTCCCTTTGATCCATCATCTTTTTCAGCTTGTTTTTTGGCTTGTATTGCATCTTTTTGCGTTTCAGCGACACGTTGATAATTTTGTGTTTTTGCCATCATTCCCCAACCAGAATCGCCCAAATAATCGGCGGCTTTGTTGGCAAGTTCTTCACAACTGGTTTTAGCGGCATCAAAATCTAAACGTCCTTGTAGCACGCCGTTGGTGAGCAAATCATAAAGCTGTGGATTGGCGCGCTGTATGACCATTGCCGGTAGGCTGGCAACTGCGCCGGTTGCCGACTGAACAACATTGCCCATCAAGTCCTTGAAACCCTCAGTGATGCCATTTAATTGATTTCTAACGGTGGTTTTAATATCAAAATTACCACACATTAGATTTGCATTCCAGCCGAGCCCAATTGATAATTCATGTGGGCGTTTACGTGATGGCGGGGTCATCACAGCCGAGCCGCCGCCGATTTGGTAGTAAACCTTATCAGATAAAACTGATCCAGCTTGTTGTGTACTATAGGAATTGGCAAAGCTATTTTCTGAAAAACAGAAGAGCGTTACCATGACTGCAGATATTGAAAAATACAGTATGGGTTTGTTGTGTCGAATAGTCATAATATGATCCTTTCAGCTATCGAAAATCGGTACTAAATAAAAATTTCTGCCCGCGCCGCTTACAGCAAGAGTAAGGTCGCCACAGCGCCCAGGCATAATCTTGCTCAACCGAATGCTTGTCTGCGTATGCATCCGTCGCATTGCGATCAGGAAAGATGGCACAAGACTTTTCCATTTTCGGTGTGAGCATCTGCCATTTATGGCTGCGTTCATCACCTTCTTTCACGGGGGGCGGCGGCCACCAACCGTTTTCTTGTTGTGCTTTTTGCGCGGCTGGAATATAAATATGCAACTGCCCACTACGGGAGATAATATCGGCGGCACGTTGTGCCGTAACTGCTGCAGCTTTATAAGGATGAACTTGGGTAACATTGCCGGCGCGTGGGTAAATATTTCCCCACATATCGTCTAAACCACCAATCTCACGCATGCCCGGTGTTATCGCTTCCGGATAGAAGGATTCGGGTATGCCGGCGCGCCAAGCAAGCACATCAAGTCCACTTAAAAAGTGCGGTTTAAACGAGAAACTTTGGCTTTTACAGTAATAACCCGTTTTACTGAGCAGCTGTGTGATTGCCCCGAGAGGATGTCCGATAACATCAACGTTTTTAAACGTGAGTTGTGAATACTGTTTGGTATGAGGTTTGTCTTGATAATCACCGCCATCGATGCCTTTGCCGAGACTTTTGATTTCTTTCCAAGGATTTTGTCCGCCGTGGTTATACGCAGAAACAACTTGCTCTGGTAAAAAATGGCGCACTTTAACCGATGTACGAACACGGCAACCCGTGTAGGAACAGTAAAGCCAATAACAAATACCGACAGTTTGGTACTCCATGCAACTTGTTGAGGCGCTTGATGCCATGATCTGGGCGGTATTAATACTCGCGGCAGCCGTTTCATCAGAGAAAGTGATGCCTGAAAGGGACAGGCCTATTGTTAATAAATAATGGGGCAGTTTTTTCATGCTATTCCTCATTCATAGTAGATTTCAATCGCGCGCTGTAGATCAGTGATGCCATACATCACTTGGTTATCTTGAGGCGCTGAATTTGAGGAGAATAAAATTGCCGGCACTTTCATAATACCGTGTTGCCATGCCTGTGAAATGCCCTCATAAGCCTGTTTAAGTGCGGTTTCGTGCTGTATCCATTCTGGCGAAGACAGCAAGGCTTTTGCTTGTTTTTCTGCCATCTCTGGTTGATTGCTTAATTGGAATTGCTCAGAAAATTGGTCTTCTAGTTTATCGACCATATCTAAATAATAAATCTGTGCCGCCAATTCTGGAGACTGAATCGCATATTGCTGTGTAGTGTAAACGGTCATCGTGACATCCGTGGATGGTAGATTAGACCGGTTATCATCCGCGCAAACACTAGCACTGATTAAACACAGCAAAAGGAAATGGTGTGGAAACTTCATCATAAATCCTTAAAGAGAGCATGGGTGAGGCTATCGTAAGAAAATGTGTAATGAAGGTTAATCAAAAATTATATTTCAAATTAAAACAATTTTTTGATCTGACGTATTTTTTAGAAAAAAAGATAAATTTGTTATTGACAACCGTTAAATTAAACGTCCATAATTTTAACAGTTTCAAAGTAAGCCGCTATCGTTGATAGCACTTAAGCCCAAGCACCCGGTCTGAAACGTGCAGTTCTCGTAGAGAAAATGACCATCCCAAATGCCTAGCGCACTCTGAAACAGGCAGTAAGTTTTTAACTTATGAGTGTTTACTTCAAACCCAAATGTCGTTTATCGACATTTATCCCGACCGGGGAAACGAACCCGGCGGGTGAGTTTCCTTGGTTATTATTAATTAAGGAGCATGTTATGACTCACCCGACTCATAAAAGCATGACGAATGATGACTTCTTCGATGAAGATGATCTGTTCGTTGAAGAGCAAACGCAGTCCAATTTTCATAAATTGGGTGAAAATCTTGGACGCTTGTTTCTGAAAGCCAAAAACACGACAACACAGGCTTATCGCTCGGTGAAAAGTGGTGTTGAACAATCGGTTTTGCTAAATAAGCAAGTTGAATACCAACAACGTTTAGCCCAACAAACTGCGCTGTTAAAACGGAAATACACAATTTATCTTGTGATTTCGAGTGTTGGTACATTATTACTAGGTAGTATCGCAACTGCGGTATTATTGAGTTAATGACATAGCCACAGTAGCCTGTACGGAAAACCTTTCCGTATAGGAATCGGTTTCTCCGTACAGCTTAAGGAGAAACTGATGCAATTAACACTAGGTCATCGCGCTCATAGCGAACTATTGGCAACTTTTCAACGTAAAGGTCTGCCAAAAAACAGACATTCCGAATATTTATCTGCATTGTTAGTGGCGGCAACGCTTCACTGGCAAGCGCAGTTAAATCGGAATAAAACACCGAATTTATTTGTTTATGATGTATCAGAAAATAATCGGTATTTTTTGGTTTTTCACTATATTCGGCATCCGCATAAAGCGGATTGCTGGATATTAGATCGTTAAAGTGCGGTGAATGATGAAACGAAAAATTTCAACATTAACCCAAAAAATCTGTCATTTCAGATTAAGCACAAAAGCCTTTGAAGCGGTTTCAGAAGATTTTAGGAAGGTAGGCTCAACCATGGCTGCAATTAGCGTGGCTGGCTTAGTTCTCCCTAATGACGAACTATCTGCGAAGGATTCATTTTTTCTGTTTACGTGCAGTATGATTATTTGGTTATGTGGTATACTTTTCACACATAACCTGAATAAAAATACGCGAATCGGAGATATAAAATGAATATGCCCTTAGTGATTATGGTTGGCGGTCTGACACTTGCGGTCGTTCTGTTTACGGCATTTGTCTTTATTACAGATGCCTTTCCAAGACCGGACGAGCCAACTAAAAGCGATCAAAAACCAACCAATTAATTAACATCGGCAATCTGCCGAATTACCCTTATCGGGAATAATTCCCGATTTTTACCACTATCTTTTACCTTTTGTCCTATAGGAATAGCTTCCCATAGGGACATTATCTGATGCAGCATTTAAACACACCGTTCAACTTGGCGGAAGCCTGTTGAATAAAACCCGATCCACGCTCGTAAGTGCGTGGATCATACTTTTATTTTTCTACTATACGAAATCAAGCGATTATTGCTTTTTTGTTCAAATTCAAAAAACAATTTAATATTCTTTTTTCAGCATAACTTAACTTTAATAAAGGCTCTTAATTTCACCAAGGAGCCTGATGTTATGTTTACTAAATTTCCCCTATCTCTTTTAACGTTGGCACTCAGTATCAGTATCACTGGTATCGCACAAGCCAATAATACCAATACCTACGCGCTGGGCGATCATAGTATCGCCGAGGGTGAATCTGCTATCGCGACTGGACGCAATAGTGTTGCTATTGGGCGAGGCGCAGTGGCGACAGGTGACAACTTGACCGCCGCTGAAATTACCCAAAAACTCGCTGATAACTCGGCTCAGCTACAAAATATCAGCAATAAAAAGCAATCTGTGAGAAATGCGCAAGCGGATTTCAATGCTAAATACAGCACCTATTTAGAAGTAAAAGGAGCGTTAGATAAAATTACGGCAGGACAAGAGCAGCTAAATAGTACCTTAACGCCAGCATTGGTCGCCGCAGAGCGTGAATTAACCGCTTATACCCCTCAATTTGAGGCAAAAAAACAAGAAGTGACTGCGCGAACTGACAATTTAATTACCCTAAGTGGTTTTGATTTAACCAAAGCCTCGACAACAGCGGGTGTTACTGCACTGGCAAGAGAATTAAAACAATCTGCAGAACAGGGCTATGAAAGTATTATTAATGAGCCGATTTCGTACTATGAGCAATATGTCAAAAATTATATTCAAGCAAACGGTAATGTTGCCACAGCCATATCAAGCTACACCAAATTAATTGGTGCTAATCTTGGTACATCGACCAGTTATTATCATACGAGTCCGTTGCAAACACGGGGAGAAATCGCTAGACAGGCATTAAGTGGCGAACTCAAATCTTTGCCCACCATACGTGGTGGTGATATTACCCAAATCTACACTTATAGGTTTAAAAGCAATAATACCATGAATTTTCAACATCCAGATCAAACTGCCTCATTGTCGAAAGCAGATCTGGAGGAATGGCTGCATTATACAGACGAACAGAAAACGAATATTTATAATACACTCTTGGCCACCAAGAATATCTACTTTGACAGCGATGGTGCAAAAGAGACGACTCAAACGTTACTCAATCAGCAATTTGATTATTTCACCGCCCTAGTTAAGAGCCGCTACTATCAAAATCAATATGATGCGTTGGGTAATACCGCTGAAGGATTAAGTGCACTACAACATAAACTGCGTGAAGAACAGGAAATGGCGAGGTTAAAAGCCGCATTAAAAGAAAAAAATCTGTCTTCTGAAATGGGAAAATTTTTTGATACATGGAAAAAAGAGAATATCACGGATATCCAACAGAAAAATAGTCAATTTATTAAAGAATTTCGAGCTAATTTAACGAAAATCATGGCGGATGAGCAGAAAAAATATGATGCTCTGGTGAGCGCCAAACAAGTTGCACAACAAGCAATAACCAATTTAGAGGCTCAATTGGCACGTTTAGAGCCGGGTGAGCAAAAGCGTCGTATTGCCGCGCAAGCAGAAGCAGCAAAAACATTGCTCGCTAAGCAGGAAGCTGAATTAAAAGCACTGGAATTGGCACTCAGCTTGAATGATTTACGCAATATCGGTCAAGATGCGGTTGCTATCGGCACGGAAACTCGTGTAACTGGTGAGCGTGCGTTAGGACTTGGCTATAAAAATACCGTCACTGGCACAAACAGTATTGCCGTCGGTAATCAAAATAGTGTCGCTGGTCAATATGATGTGGTTATCGGACATCATAATCAAACACCATTAAACAGTGAAAACAATGTCGTGATTGGACGACAAATCATGCTTTCCGATAATGGCAATAGCACAGTGAAACAAAGTGTCGTTTTAGGCTATCAATCAACGTTAGCTGCACCGATTGCCACCGTTTCGCACACTATCAACAGCCAACCTTATGCCTTCGCTGGCGCAACCCCGTTCGGCACATTCAGTATCGGCGCACAAGACAAAGAACGGACATTAACCCACCTCGCGGCCGGGCGCTTGAGCCGCACCAGTACCGATGCAGTGAACGGCAGCCAGTTGTTTGCATTGGTTGAAGAGAGTGATCGCTTGGGCACAACACTCACCGGCGTACAAACGCGTTTGGACGGGGTAGAAAAAATCGCAACCGAAAATAAAACCGCACTTGTCAATCATACACAGCAACTCGCTGAAAACACGATATCAATTGAAAACAATAAACAATTGATTGCCGAAAATAAAACGACGATGAATAAACAGCAACAACAGCTTACCTCACAAGACAAACAGTTGGAGCAGCACAGTAACGCACTATCCGGCTTAAATAATACGGTGACTCAGCAAACTGCCGATATTAATGCCAATAAAACTGCGCTGACAAAACAACAACAAACACTCACTGCGCATACAAACCGTTTGGATAGGCAAGATCAAAGTCTCACTACGCTAACCACATTAACTCATCAACATACCACTGCGATTGATGAAAATAAGCAAAAAATTGCGGACAACACCACAGTTTTAACGAAACATTCAACCGCACTTGAAAAACAACAGCAAACACTCACAGCACAGGCTTCAAAAATTGAAAAGGTGGAAAATGATATTGCAACAACCAATCAAGCACTCCGTAAGCAAGAGACTCAAATCAGCGACAATGTGAAGGGGATCACAAAAAATCGGGAAGATATTGCGGCGCTGCAACAAGGACTGGGTACAGTCAATAGCCATATCACCAACCATAATACGCAACTGACTGAGCTAAATAATCGTGTGAATACCCATGATGACCGCTTAGATCATCACGATCGCAAACTAGCCACTCATACAACGACCTTGGCAGAGCACAGTACTCAATTGGCAACACACAGTGAAACCTTAAAAACGCACTCAGAACGCATTATTCAGTATGCCGGTGATTTAACTAATCTGAAATCGACCCAACAAACGCAGGGTGAAACCTTGATCTCTCATGGTAATCGCCTTGAAACACATGGAAATCAGCTGAATACACATTCAAGCACGTTGGTTCAACATGGTGATGACATCGATAAATTAAAAAATGCAACAAATTCGAATGCCGCACTTTTAACATCGCATACGACACGCTTGGACGGACTCGATCGTAGTGTTGAAAAACAGGATTTACAGTTAGTGGCTCATAGTACACAGCTAGCTGATTATAGTGTGCAGTTGGCAAATCATACCACAACGCTGAATACCCATACCGAGACCCTGCAACAGCAGCAAAAGACGGTATCTACGTTACAACAAACCCAACAAAACCATACCCAAACCTTGCAACAGCAGAGGGAACATCTCGCGCAACACGACCAAAATATCAACACCATATCGAATCAGGTGAAAGGATTAGAAGCCAATACCGCCAAAACCGTATTCTTTGATAGCGATGAAAAACACAGTATCACCTTGGGTAAAGAAAATAACGACGGCAGCCATGGTACAACGGTGATTAAGCAGGTGGGAGAGGGTGAAATTACGGCGGACAGCAAAGAAGCCATCAACGGTGGACAGCTTTATCACTCACAAGAAACCCTGATCACACAACTGCGTCAGGAAATGCTTCAACTCAAACCGAACATCAATACGGCCCAAATTGTGCGAGATTCGGTCACCGAGGCAAATGCTTACACGGATTATCGCATTCATCAACTGCAACAGCATACTGATCAGCGTATCGCACAAGTCAATCGTGATATTCGCCAAGTGCGAAAAGAAGCGCGTGCCGGTATTTCGGCGGCAATGGCAATTGGGGCGATTGAACGTGTACCGGGCAAAAAAGCCACAATCGGTGCGGGTATTGGCTCATACGGCTCAGAAACTGCCGTTGCTATCGGACTAAAAGCCTTACCGCACAAACAAGTTATGGTCACACTTGCTGGTAGCGTCGATAGTCAAAAAAATGTCGGCGGCAGTGCCGGTATCAGTATTGGTTTTTAATGAGATGCGCTTAAGTATCGCAATTCTGTGTATCTTATCACCGACTTTAGCAATTACTGTTGAAGTCGGTGATATTTGTCATGTTGAAGCAGATGCATATTATCCTGGTACTTGGGAAGAATATAGCGATGATGAGCTGATTTGTAATTATTGGCGTTGGTTGGATATGGATATTGAGAGTCCGGAGTTTGAAATAAATAATCCACTTAATAACGAAATCAATGAAACTAATTTATTTTATGAATAATTTTTAGTTAAATAAAGAGGCAATTTATGTGTGAAAATAAATCAAAATTGATAAATATTAGAGGCCTTAACAATGAAGTTTTTCAGAATCTACAAATGCTTGCTGAGGAAAACTCTAGGTCTTTAGAAGGTGAGGCAAGATACGCGGTGCAACAATGGTGTAATATGAATAAATTTCGTAAGGGTAATATTACCTTTAATAATACGGATTATCTAAAAAATATAGTTATTTTAATTCCAAAACATGATAAAGAAAATAATATTTCAATTGAAGTAAAATATGAAAGTCGCAATCTCCCTAAATAAAAAAGGGAAAAGGAAAGGGGAAAGATAAGGGTAACCGTTTCCAAGGGAAACGGGCTTACCCGAAAAAGGATTTTCAAAATAAAGAAAAGGATCAGAAAAAGGTAATAACGAGAAAAGGCTGTCAGTTATTATAAATCCTATCGTAGATTAATCATTAGGTCTCAATATGCTATCAAGATTTTTTAAATTTAAAATTAAAAAAAAGAATATAATTGAAGATAATCGATTAGGCGATAATTCAGACGGTTGGCTAATACCACAATCTGCAGCAGAATTATTAAACACCCCTTTGAGGAAAAAATTATTAACGATTATTTATCAAAAAGTCTCTATGTCAGAGGAGATGTTTAATCAATTATTTAAAATACCGATTGAACGTTATGCCGAACTGGTGCAACTTTTTCCCGCATCTGAAAACCATCACCATTCACACCATGGTGGAATGCTCGACCACGGCTTAGAAGTTATCAGTATTGCGGCTAAATTGCGCCAAAATTATTTATTACCGCTTAATTCTGCACCAGAAGATCAAGCAAAGCAAAGTGAAGTTTGGACTGCTGCAGCTATTTACGGCGCACTTACACATGACATTGGCAAAATTGCAGTCGATATTGAAATTGAAACAGAAAATGGGCGTTGGTATCCGTGGTTAGATAAACTGGAGCAATCTTACCGCTTTAAGTATATCAAAGGACGTGATTATAAACTCCATCCAGTATTAGGAACAATGATTGCAACAAAATTAATACCGCCTATTGCCTTCAATTGGTTAGCAAAATATCCAGATGCATTCTCATCTCTCGCTTATTTAATGTCTGGACACTATGATAAAGCCGGTATTCTAGGCGAAATTATACAAAAAGCAGACCAAGCTAGTGTTGCACATTATCTTGGCGGCGATATTACGAAAGTTCAGCAACAGCCTCAGCAATCTCTTCCGAAACAATTTATCATTGCACTACGTCACTTATTAGAAAAGGACTTAAAATTAAATTCACCTCAAGGTGGTTCAGACGGCTGGCTTACCGATGAAGCCCTTTGGCTAATGAGTAAAAGTGTAACGGATAAAGTCCGGTCTTATCTTATGCAACAAGGCATTAGTGTTCCTATGCAAAATGGAAGAATATTTGATGAAATGCAGGCGCATGGTATTTTAGAAGCAACGCCGGCGAATACGGCGATTTGGGTATGTCGTATTCAATCTAATGCTGGCTGGAAGCCAGCAAATACCTTTACGCTTCTTAAAATTACACCAAGCCTTATCTGGGAAAATATTGAGCAACGTCCTACAGTTTTTGATGGTATTGTTGAAATTGATATAGCTAAAATGCAAGAAAAAGAGCCAGCTCAAAACATAATAACAGCTCAAGTCATAGAAAGCGATTCACAAGGCTTAACTGCTATATCGCAAGTGTCAGACACAACTGAAGCTGAGCCAAATGAACCAAAAATTCAAACTCAAAATGCTGTTCTAGATGATATTGATTTTACAATGAACTTATTTAATAATATTGAGCAACTTCCAGCAGAAAAACCTAATAACCAACTAGATAGAGGGGTAATTGATGAAATAGAACAAAATAAAAGCATTATAGGTTCGAATGATATTAAAGAACTTGATATTAATCCAACAGATTTTGTTGAGTGGATAAAACAAGGAATAATCCTTGAGAAATTATCGATCAATCGTACTAACTCAGTTATTCACATTGTTGAGCAACATGCTTTTATTGTATCGCCCGGTATTTTTAAACGATATATTCGAGAAAAATTTGAAACAGGAGATAAGGAGGTTTGGCGGGAGCTTCAAAAACGCTTCCAAAGATTAGGAATACATAAGAAAAAATCACCTGAAGGGTTGAATATTTGGACTTGTCAGATCGTGGGGCCTCACAAAACGACAGAACTTAAGGGATATCTTATCGACGATTTACGAATGTTATTCGGCGATAGACCTTGTTTTGATAATTTATATTTAAAATTAAAAGAGGTATCACATGAATGATCTCACATTTAAACAATTGTTAGCCAAATTTTTTTTATAAAGTGCTAAGAGCGGATACTGAATCTTGCTATAAAAAAGCGATAAATCAGCTATTAAAATATGCACCTGACATTCTCCCACACCAAATCACTGAAGACTTTATTATTGAGTGGCGTAATGAAGCATTGCATAGAGTAAAGCCGGTTACTTGGAATAACTATGTTCGACATTGCAAAGCCTTACTTTATTTTGCCATGAAAAAAGAGTTAATTACTATGACAGTGAATCCGTTTTGCGGAAAAACAATACCTGAGGGTAAAAAAATACGCAAAATATTAGATGATGATAAACTGCATAACCTTGAACGGTTATTAAATTCTCATGATTTACCACCTTATCTACAGCCAAGTTGGTTTATAAACTCCATTATCGCGGTATTTAGATATACAGCTATACGCCGTAGCCAGCTTTTAAAGCTGACCTTGAATGATATTAATCTACAGAAAAGAACAATCTTTCTTGCTTCTAAAGCAAGTAAAAATCATGATGAGCATATTGTCCCTATTTCGGCAAAATTATATCCGCATTTAGAAAAAATCATAAATGAAGCAAAGAAAATTAACTTACCCTCGAATGCTCAATTATTTAATATCAACCGTTATTGTTTTACGACAAAACGCAGAGGTTCGGATATGAATGATAATCAGCTTTCTCATTTATTTAAAAAACTCTATGAGAGAACAGATTTTGGTATTTCACCGCATCGGTTTAGGCATACGGTTGCAACGAACTTAATGCGAAATCCAGAACAAAATTTATACGTTACCCAGAAGCTCCTTGGGCATAAAAATATCAAAACGACATTAGAGTACATCGAACATGATGTCGATATGCTAAGAGATTGTGTAGAACGGTTGTAAAAAATGGGTGTAGATGTGATGCCTTGGAAAGTATCGCATCTTTTTTATGTTCAATATATTGAGTTTTTGGTTAAAAATGTGATCTAGAACAACTTTTTTAGTCGCTCTTGTGCGATATAGACTTTACATACAAGATAAAAGGGGTAGAATGATACGCCAGTAGATCCTTGTAACTTGGCCAAGGATCATTCTGTGTCTAAAAGTTAAATATTGATTGGATACCAAAAAATAAGCAATGTCATCCAAGGGATTTAAAATCCCTCGACTTTCGAGTCGTGGCGGTTCAAGTCCGCCCTCGGGCACCATTACAAGTTAGCAATAAAATCAATAAGATAGTCATTTTATACGGCTTTTTTTATGTCTGTAATTTGCCGTTCTAACTTTCCAATTTTGCCACGGGTGGCTGTTTAGTGGCTCACTATAGATTTGTAATCAAGAAAAAAGTGATAACTTGTGCTATCATGGAGCCAATCTATTAATGCAAGTTTGAACCTTTTGGGTGAAAATCCGCAATAATTACAACATCGCCAACGACAATAAATTTCACAGCATGTCCATATTTTAGGGGATAAATATGGAATTTTCCGTCAGCATAAGCAGATGCAACGAAACTTAGTTTTTCCGCGGTAGAACGCATAATCTCTAAGAAGTCATTAGCGATACTGTCGTTTTGGCTGTCATTGTAGATGTAATCAGCCTTGTCTAGAAGTTTAGCCTCGGCTCGCTCTGACCAAAACACAAGGTAATCTAGCTTCATTTTCGTTGCAGTCCATTTTTCAAGACAAATTCAAGTTTTTCCATTACTTCATCGTGTGGAGTGAGTTTGATTTTTCCTGTCATCACTTCTTGTAAAAAACGTTGTTCTTCCGTCAAAGATTGTTCGAAAACCGATAAGATTTTTTCTTGAACGGTCGTCTGCTTCGGCTGTACTTTTGCTTGAGTTCCTTGCATAACATTTCCCCTGTGCGTTATTGCTCTGGATAGGATTGAAACTTTCATCCTACATTGGGTTCATTATACGCACCATGCTTTTCATTGCAATAAATGTGTTTTTAGGAAATATTTTGTTAAAGCGCCCTGTTAGGGGGTTTCAAATAAGCTGTAATAGTCTAATTTCCTGCAACAATTTTAAGGTTGGTTTTAATTAAAAGGTATTTTTGAAATAGACTTGGCGGACAAACAAGCGATAGTGGCGGTTACGGCAGTGGTTATAGCAATTTGCGACATGATATGCAAAAATCCGAAAAGCGCTTATTATTTTTAGTTATATGGCGTATAATCCCGCCTGTAAATTGGGGTGTCATTAGTCAAATAGAGAAGAAGTCAATGAGTCAGTTTTTTTACGTGCATCCGGATAATCCGCAGCCGCGTTTGATTAAGCAAGCGATTGAAATTCTGCGCAGCGGCGGGGTGATTGTGTATCCGACCGATTCCGGCTATGCATTAGGTTGTATGATCGGCGAAAAACACGCAATGGATCGGATTGTCGAGATCCGTCAATTGCCGGAAGGGCATAATTTTACTTTGGTGTGCAGTGATTTATCAGAATTGTCGAATTATGCGGTGGTGAGTAATGTGGCATACCGTCTGATTAAAAACAATACGCCGGGGCATTACACTTTTATTCTGACCGCCACCAAAGAAGTGCCGCGGCGTTTGATGACATCAAAACGTAAAACCATCGGCATTCGCGTGCCGGACAATAAAATCGCACTGAGTTTGCTGTCCGAATTGGGCGAGCCGATTTTATCCTGTTCATTGATTTTACCGGGCGAGGATGAAACCCAATATGATCCGGAAGAGATTCGCGATCGTTTGGAAAAACAGGTCGATTTGATTATTAACGGCGGTTATTTAGGGCAGAAGCCAACCACCGTGATTGATTTGACGGATGACACACCGCAAGTGATTCGCGTCGGCAATGGCTCGGTCGCACCGTTTGCATAACCCCATAATCTGACACCCGTGAGGGTGACAACGAGGAATAGATGAAATCAGAAAAAAAATTTAGCTCAAGCCGCAGTAATGTAGCGGGCGGCACACAAGCGAGTGATAAAAAAACCAGTCGAGGCAATAATAGCGCCTTACGCAAGCCGGGCAACCGCACGTTGAGTGAGAAAAAAGGGTCTGCGAAAAAAACACAGCCGGTGGCAGCCCAAAGTGCGGTTAACACGACAAAAGCAGCAACCAAAGCCAATAATCCCAAAACGAAAGTCGTCGGTGAAAAGTTACAAAAAATTTTAGCCCAAGCCGGGCAGGGCTCACGCCGTGAAATCGAAGCCATCATTGCCGAAAACCGTGTTAGCGTAAACGGGCAAATGGCGACACTGGGCGATCGAATTGAGCTCGGCACCGATACGAAAATCCGTATCGACGGGAAGTTGATCAATTTAAACAGCGTGCAAAAGCAGGTTTGTCGGGTGTTGATGTATTATAAACCGGAAGGGGAATTGTGCACCCGCCACGATCCGGAAGGTCGCGCCACCGTGTTTGATCGCTTGCCGCGTTTGAACGGCAGCCGTTGGATTGCGGTCGGTCGTTTGGACATCAATACCTCCGGCTTGATGTTGTTCACCACCGACGGCGAACTGGCAAACCGCCTAATGCACCCGAGCCGTGAAATCGAACGCGAATATTCGGTGCGCGTGTTCGGCGAAGTGGATGAATCGATGTTATTCCGCTTGCGTAAAGGCGTGCAGTTGGAAGACGGTCCGGCGAAATTCAAAATGATTAAAAGCGGCGGCGGGCAGGGGATTAACCAATGGTTTGATGTGACCTTAACCGAAGGACGCAATCGCGAAGTACGCCGCTTATGGGAATCGCAAGGAATTCAAGTCAGCCGTTTGATTCGTATTCGTTACGGCAATATCACCTTATCCAAACAACTGCCGCGCGGTGGCTGGCAGGAAATGGCGTTGCCGGAAGTGAATTATCTGCGTGATTTGGTTGGATTGGCGCCGGAAACCGAAAGCAAAATCGAACAGCACACGCAACGCCGCCGCATGAAAACCGCGAAAATCCGTAAAGCGGTGAAACGCTTTTCGACGCCGAGCAGCAGCCGTCGCCAGCGTAACGAACGTTAAGCCTATTAGAAACAGGAAGTTGCAGCATGAAAATTCAACAATTACGCTATATTGTCGAAATCGCCAATCAAAATCTGAACATTACCGATGCCGCCGAAGCGCTTTATACGTCGCAGCCGGGGATCAGTAAGCAAGTGCGGTTATTGGAACAAGAATTGGGGTTGGAAATTTTTGAGCGTAACGGCAAGCATATTAAAAGTATCACCAGCGAAGGGCGTAAAATTATCGCGATTGCGCGCGAATTGTTGGCGAAAACGCAGAGTATCAAAGCGATTGCCGATGAATTCACCCGCCCTGATCATGGCGTGTTGCGCATTGCGACCACCAACACGCAAGCGCGTTATGTTCTGCCGAGCGTGGTTGAACGTTTTCTGAAACGTTATCCTGATGTCAGCCTGCAAATTCATCAAGGTTCACCGAGCCAGATTTACGATGCGTTGTTGTCCGGCGAGGTCGATTTGGCGATTACCACCGAGGCGCAATACCTGTTTGAAGGCGTGGTGTTGCTGCCGTGTTATAACTGGAACCGTTCGGTGATTGTAACAAAAGATCATCCATTGGCGAGTTGTAACAATCTGACGATTGAAGAGTTGGGGAAATATCCGCTAGTGACTTACACCTTTGGTTTTACCGGCGCTTCGGATTTGTCGCAAGCCTTCAGTAGCAGCGGTATTTTGCCGAATATCGTCTTCACCGCCACCGACGCCGATGTGATTAAAACCTATGTCCGTTTGGGGCTAGGCGTGGGTATTATGGCTTCAATGGCGCACACCCAAGAGGACGGCGACTTGATTGCAATTGACGGGGCGCATTTGTTTAAACCGAGCAGTACACAAATCGCATTCAAGCGCGGTTCGTTTTTACGCCATTATATGTATGACTTCATTAATTATTTTTCCGAACATCTCACCCGTTCAATGGTTGAACAAGCGGAGAAACTGCCCAACAATAGTGCAATTCAGAAACTCTTTAGCGATGTGGAATTGGAAATGCGTTAATTCACCAAAGTGCGGTTTGTCGACCGCACTTTTTTGCTTAACGAATATGAAAATAGGCTAAAGCGTTGGCTTTGACTTCAATCCGTGCCGCTTGCAATAGATAATCAATCGGAATTTGTTCTTTATATACAAAACGTTGGCAAACCGAGATAAACTCCGCCTCAAGATGTTGGGTGTAAATAGCAAAATCCGTGCCCTTGGCATTTACGCCTGCCATCGCGCGCCCAAGCAGTTTGCCGTAAATATGAATGTTGCCATCCGCCGCAATTTCTGCGCCTTGTGCCACATCGCCATGAATAATTAAATCGCTGTTTTTAGCATAAATCGTTTGCCCGCTTGCCACCGAGTGCGCAATGATTTTGGGTTTCACATAGCGGAATTGCGGCATAATATCATCCAAACTGGTGCTTTTGCCTAATGCGGGCAAGTTATAGCTTAATACCAATTCTTTTTCCAAATTATTCTGCCAATTACTCACCCCGATCAGATTAATGCCGGCTTCGGTCAGTAATTGCTGGAGTTTCAGCAAATCGATTTTTGATAAAAATTCATTAAATTGCAGGATAACGGGGACATTCTGGAAAAATAACGGGGATTTTTTGACTTTATTCGTCAGCGCTTTTTTTATTGCGACCAAGCTGGAGCTGTTGATGGTAATCAGAATAGAAGAAAATTGCCCGGTGTGTAATTCGATAATATCTTTTGCCATGTGCACTTTGTCATTTTATGTGAATTTAATATTCTGATAATAGTATAAATTTCGTATAATGTCTCATTTAAATTCACGGGGAACAGCCAATATGTTATCTGCCATTTATAAAAGCCGGCGCCACGCGGGCATGTATTTGTACATTGCCAAGCGCGGGGATTTTTCCGCAGTGCCGCCGGCGTTATTACAACGCTTCGGGCAAGAGGAATTATTGATGTTATTTAATCTAAACGGTGAAAAACCGTTGGCATTGGCGGACAAGCAAACGGTATCACGGCAAATTCAAAAACAGGGGTTTTATTTGCAAATGCCACGGCAGGAAGAAAATTTGTTAGAACAATTTAAGTTACAAAATAGGAAAGCAGATGTTTAAAAAAATACTTCCCCTCGGTTGTTTGGCACTTTTGTTGAGTGCCTGTAGTTCAAGCGGCAGTTATAATGGACAACCGTATAGCAAACCGCGCAGCGTGAATAATTTTCAGGATTACGTCAACTATCTGGAGCAAAGAGCGGTAGCGGAAGGGGTGAGTCCGCGCACGATTGCACAGAAAGGGCAAGGCGTGAATTATATTGCCAAAGCGGTCGAACTGGATAATAGCCAAGCGGAACGGGCACAGCGCAATCGTGATACCCCGGCAGCCCCCAATCCGAACGGCGTGACCAATTATCTCAATCGGGTACTGACCCAGCAAAAAGTCGATATTGCCGCCAAGCGCTATTGGGAACAATTGCCGGCGTTAAATCAGGCGAGCAAGGAATACGGAGTGCCGAATAATTACATTATGGCGCTATGGGGCATGGAAAGTAGCTTCGGTTATTATCAAGGCAATTATGACGTATTATCCGTGTTGGCAACCTTGGCATTTGACGGACGGCGCGAAAAGCTATTCAGCCAAGAATACATCAATGCGCTGAAAATTTTGCAACAAGATGTGATTAGCCGTGAGCGGATGAAAGGCTCTTGGGCGGGCGCAATGGGGCAGTCGCAATTTATGCCGACCTCGTTTTTGCGTTATGCCGTGGATGCTGACGGTGACGGCAGCAAAGATATTTGGAAGAACCAGTACGATGTGTTTGCTTCGATTGCCAATTATTTATCCACCGTCGGCTGGAATAAAAACTTGCCATGGGGCGTTGAAGTGCAATTGGATGAACCGATGTCACTGGATGTTGCCGGTGTCGAGAACAATAAAAAACGCCGGTTATCCACTTGGCAGGCAATGGGGGTGCGTCTGAAAAATTACAGCACCGCCGATATGCAACGCTGGCAGCAGTTGTCAAATACGGATTTATGGCTGGTGCGCCCGAATAAAGAGGTCGGCAGAGCATTCTTGGTCACGAATAACTACCGCACTTTACTTAATTGGAATAACTCCAATTATTTTGCGATCAGTATCGGCATGTTTGCCGATCGCATTGCCCGGCAGGTGGGGCAATAAAAAACTTCAATCTTTTGGAGTAATGTGTTAAAAATAGACAAATTCGGGCAAAGGAGGTTGTAATGTATCAGCACCAAGATATTAAAGGCAGTACCTTGGATTTACCGGTGAGTAAAGTGGTTTGCGTCGGACGCAATTATATTGGGCATATCAAGGAGATGAATAATCCCGTGATAGAAGAACCCTTGCTTTTTTTGAAGCCGAGTACCGCACTTTGTTCTCTAAGTCGCCCGATTTTGATTCCGAAAAAATGGGGGCGGGTCGACCATGAATTGGAAATTGCCGTTCTAATTGGATCGATCTTAACCGATGCCTCGCCGGGACAGGTGAAAAGTGCGGTGGTCGGTTTCGCCGTTGCGCTCGATCTCACGTTGCGCGATATGCAACAGGAATGCAAACAAAAAGGCTGGCCGTGGGCGAAAGCCAAAGGCTTTGATAATTCCTGTCCGATCTCACATTTTGTCCCCGTCGCGCAAGTTCCGGATTGGGATAAAATCCGTTTCAGCTTAAGTGTGAATGGGGAAATCCGCCAAAAAGGCAAATCATCGCAGATGATGCATTCCATTCCGCAACTAATCAGTTACGCCAGCCGTTTTTTCACCTTACAGAAAGGTGATATTGTGCTGACCGGCACCCCGCAGGGAGTTGGCGAGTTGAAAGAAGGCGATCGGTTGGAATTGAAATTAGAAGAATATCAGATTAATACCGTCGTGATTTAAACGGTTAAAATTCAATTTCCAAATCACTTTCCACCTTGCAGCAACACAACAGAATCTCATTGGCGGATAAAAACGCCAATGGCGTTTCCGCATAACTCACTTTGCCACGGAGCAACTTCACGCGACACGAGCCGCAATAGCCGGAACGGCATTGGTATTCATGCGTAATACCGCACTTTTCCAAGCTTTCTAACAGCGAAGTGCGGTTATCGTGTTGGATGGTACGTTGTTGTCGGGGGAGCGTGATTTGGTATATTTTCATACGATATGGGAAAGAAAAAGCGGATAAAATCCGCCTTTTTTATCTTAATCTAATCAACGATTACAAGTTAAAATCGCCAAAATCATCGGCGTCAATTTTAGAGTCGATCTGTCCGACCAGATACGAGCTGACTTCCACCTCTTGCGGCGCAACCTGCACGTTGTCGGAAACTAGCCACGCATTGATCCACGGAATCGGATTCGAGCGTGCTTGGAACGGCAACGGCAAGCCGACCGCCTGCATACGGATATTGGTGATATATTCCACATATTGGCACAGAATATCTTTGTTCAAGCCGATCATTGAGCCGTCTTTGAATAGATAATCCGCCCACTCTTTTTCTTGTTCCGCCGCCGCGACGAACAGATCGTAGGCTTCTTGTTTGCATTCTTCGACAATTTCGCCCATTTCCGGATCGTCTTGCCCTGACGCCATAATATTTAAAATATGTTGCGTACCGGTTAAGTGCAAGGCTTCATCGCGCGCGATAAATTTGATGATTTTGGCGTTGCCTTCCATCAAATTACGCTCGGCAAAAGCAAACGAACAAGCGAACGAAACGTAGAAACGAATCGCTTCCAACGCATTGACGCTCATCAAGCACAGATAAAGTTGTTTTTTCAAACTGCGCAGAGACACGTTACATTCTTTGCCGTCTACGGTATAAGTGCCTTCGCCGTACAGGGTGTAAAGCTGGGTGTCGCGGATAAAATCATCATAATAAATCGAAATATCCTTGGCGCGTTTGATGATTTCTTCGTTGGTCACGATGTCATCAAACACCACCGACGGATCATTCACGATATTACGGATAATATGGGTGTAAGAACGCGAGTGAATGGTTTCCGAGAATGTCCAAGTTTCAATCCAGGTTTCCAATTCCGGAATCGACACCACCGGCAGCAGCGCCACGTTCGGGCTGCGTCCTTGAATCGAATCCAGCAAGGTTTGATATTTTAAGTTGCTGATAAAAATATGTTTTTCATGTTCCGGCAACGCCTGATAATCGATACGGTCTTGCGAGACGTCGATCTCTTCGGGACGCCAGAAAAACGACAGTTGTTTTTCGATCAGTTTTTCAAAGGTTTCGTATTTTTGCTGATCGTAACGTGCCACGTTGACGTTCTGCCCGAAAAACATCGGTTCTAATAGTTGGTTGTTTTTTGTTTGTGAAAACGTGGTATATGCCATAGTTTACCTCAAATTGAATTAAATTTTACACGCGCCGCCGGAGCAACCGTCATCAATATCCTCCTGATTATCGTCCGCACCGTCGCGGGTGTTTTGATAATACAGGGTTTTTAAACCATATTTATATGCCGTCAATAAATCGCCCAACAAACGTTTCATCGGCACTTTTCCGTCTTCAAAGCGCTGCGGATCGTAGTTGGTATTGGCGGAAATTGCCTGATCGACAAATTTCTGCATAATCCCGACTAACTGTAAGTAACCGTCATTGCTTGGAATATCCCACAATAGCTCATAATTTTCGCTTAAATTTTCATAATCCGGCACCACTTGGCGCAAAATGCCGTCTTTGGACGCCTTGATACTGACGTGTCCGCGCGGCGGTTCAATGCCGTTGGTGGCATTGGAAATCTGCGATGAGGTTTCCGACGGCATTAGTGCGGTCAGGGTAGAGTTGCGCAAGCCATGCTCTTTGATTTCTTGACGCAAGCTTTCCCAATCGTAATGCAGCGGTTCTTGAGTGAGGTTGTCGATCTCTTTTTTATAGGTATCAATCGGTAAAATGCCTTGGGCGTAAGTGGTTTCGCTGAAGAAGTTACACGGTCCCAACTCTTTCGCCAATTTATTCGAGGCTTTCAATAAATAGTATTGAATCGCTTCAAAAGTGCGGTGGGTGAGGTCATTGGCACTGCCGTCGGAATAACGCACGCCGTTTTTCGCCAAATAATAGGCATAGTTAATCACGCCGACGCCCAACGAACGGCGCCCCATCGAACCGATTTCCGCGGCTTTAATCGGGTAGTCTTGGTAATCCAACAGCGCATCCAACGCGCGCACCGCAAGCTCGGCCAGATCTTCCAGTTCGTCCAGGTTCTCAATGCTGCCCAAGTTAAAGGCAGACAGGGTACAGAGTGCGATTTCACCTTTTTCATCATGGAAATGTTCCAGCGGTTTGGTTGGCAAGGCAATTTCCAAACAGAGGTTAGATTGGCGCACCGGTGCAACGGCCGGATCAAACGGCGAATGGGTGTTGCAGTGATCGACGTTTTGAATATAAATCCGTCCGGTCGAGGCGCGCTCCTGCATGAGTAGCGAGAATAATTCGCTGGCTTTGACCGTGCGTTTGCGAATGCTGTCGTCCGCTTCGTATTTTTCATATAACACATCAAAACGTTCTTGATCGGCGAAAAACGCTTCATACAAGCCCGGCACGTCAGACGGGCTGAACAGGGTAATATTGCCGTTTTTAATCAAACGCTGATACATCAGTTTGTTGAGCTGCACGCCGTAGTCCATATGGCGCACGCGGTTGTCTTCTACGCCGCGGTTATTTTTTAATACCAACAGGCTTTCGACTTCCAAATGCCAGAACGGATAATAGACCGTTGCCGCGCCGCCGCGTACGCCGCCTTGCGAGCAAGATTTGACCGCAGTCTGGAAATGTTTGTAGAACGGGATACAACCGGTGTGGAACGCTTCCCCGCCACGAATCGGGCTGCCGAGCGCACGGATTGCACCGGCGTTGATCCCGATACCGGCACGTTGCGACACATATTTAACGATCGAGGCCGCGGTGGCATTGATCGAATCCAAGCTGTCACCGCACTCAATCAATACACAAGAGCTGAATTGACGGGTCGGAGTACGCACGCCGGACATAATCGGCGTCGGCAGGGAAATTTTGAAAGTTGAAGTCGCGTCGTAGAAACGGCGTACAAAATCCAAACGGGTTTCCTGCGGATATTGGCTGAATAAACAAGCGGCAACTAATAAATACAAGAACTGCGCCGATTCATAAATTTCACCGGTAACACGGTTTTGCACCAGGTATTTGCCTTCCAGTTGCTTCATCGCCGCATAGGAGAAATTCATATCGCGCCAATGGTCGAGGAAACCGTCCATTTCATCCCACTCTTCGCGGCTGTAATCGGTCAGCAAGGCTTCATCGTATTTGCCCATACGCACCAATTTTTTCACGTGATCGTACAAGCGCGGCGGGTCAAAGTGGCCGTAGGCTTTTTTGCGCAAATGAAACACCGATAAACGCGCGGCCAGATATTGATAATCAGGGGCGTCTTTGGTGATTAAATCGGCGGCTGCCTTGATAATGGTTTCATGGATATCGGAGGTGCGAATACCTTCGTAAAATTGGATATGTGAACGCAATTCCACTTGCGAGACCGATACATTTTCCAAGCCTTCGGCTGCCCATGTAATAACGCGGTGAATTTTATCTAAATCAATCGGTTCCAAGCGTCCGTCACGCTTAGTCACCATCAAGGCTTTATTCATTTGCTTACCTGTTTGTTATCAATTTGGTTGATACGTCGATGATGTTTATTTGAACACTAGATGTAGTATTCCATATAAGACGTGCTACAAGATAATGTGCTTAATCGGAAAGATCAAGTATAAAATTTGTAGTAAAACCGATCAAAAAAGATTGACAGCACGCAACATCAAGCCGGCTTTGCGTTGAGCGGATCGGGCAAATTCGAGCGAAAAATATTTATTGTCAATTTTGTGAAAAGGCGCACAGAAAATGCACTCGGAAAAAGAGAAGTGCGGTCGCTTAACCGCACTTGAAATCGCTTTATTCCAACACCAGCAACGGATCGCCGAGTTTGATTATCCCGCTGTTGAGCGGCACTAAATTGGTGCCGAACACGGGTTGCCCGTCGGCATCGGCGAAATATTTTTTCAGGGTGCGGAACGGTTCGGCTTTCGGTTGCAGTTCGGCGGTTTGCGGATTGCGGGTGGTCAACATACAGCGGATACAGGGTTTGGCATTGATAAACCGCACTTCGCCGATCTGAATGTGTTGCCACTGATTTTCACTGAACGCCGGTGCATTGTCGATCACCAGATTGGCACGGAATTGCGCCATGTTCACATCCACAGGGCAGTGTTGCCGTACGGCGGCGAGGGATTGCAGATTGGTCAGTAATAACGGATAACCGTCGGCGAACGACAGCGCTTGCTCGGGATAACGTTTAATCCGCCGCTGCGAAGCAAAGCCGGTCCAACGTAGCTGCACTGTTCTTTGTAATTTTTCACTAAACCAGTGATTGATGTGTTCAGCTGCAAGCAGAGACTCAAAATGGTTGCCCCAGACTTCGCAGCTGTTTTGCCGTTGGAAATCGGTATAGCGCACTTCAATCGAGCTGCCGTCCGAATGCCGCACCCATAAGCCTTGTGCGGTTGGAAGTGCGGTCAAGGCAAATAAAGCGCCGTCTTTGCGTGCGGTGATGAATTTGCCATCGGGCTCGGTCAACATAAAAGTGCGGTCAAATTCTAAGCCGGAGGGTTGAACCAACGCATTAGACACGCTTGTCGGCCGGGTGGATTTGATCGGGTAGAGGTTGATTTGTGTTACGTTGGTAATCACAGTCATCGGCTTTCCTTAAGCGTTTAAATAACGTCGTTTTAAATTTGGTATTTACTTTTATCACCGATATCGAAATGCAACGGCATGCGCCATTTTTGTACGCTTAAAATTAACAATAATAATGTGGCGATAGCGGAGAGAATTTGGCTGACAAGCATGGCGTGCACCACTAAACTCAACCATAAAAAGGCGAAAAAGAGCGGTTGTAAATTCAAACCGAACACGCGAAAGCAGAAATACTCTTTAAAACAGAGCCCGCCGAGAGTAAAAAACGCCGCACCCAGCCCAAGCCATTGCCAATCCAGCACAAAACAGATTGCCGCGACCCAAGTGGCAAATTGCAGCAGTAAGCGGAAATGTTTCAGATAAATATGTAAGGAAGACGCACATAACACCGCCGCCAACAGTACGCCTTTTGCCGCCCAATCGAAAGAATAAGGCAACAACGCCACCGACGGCACGGCAAGCACAAAACCGCAGCGATACAGGATCACAGTCAGATAATCCCAAAAATCCATTGGCGATTGAATATGCGGATCAGCCATAAAAACCTCATGTAAAAAATCAACGGGATTTCATTCTAGGTGGTGCGCAAAAGAAAGCAAGCGTTTAAAACAAAAAAATCCCGATAAAAATCGGGATTTTCAGTGTATTTGAGAGGTCAAACCGCACTTACGGAATCAACAAGTAGAAGTTGTTATTGCCACGGGTGATATTCAGAGCGACGGCAGACGGTTTGTTATCCAAAATTTTGCGTAATTCGCCGATATTGCTGACCGCTTGGCGGTTGACGCCAACAATCACATCGCCAGGTTGCAAGCCCAGTCGCTCGGCAGGGGATTTCTCCGCCACTTTCACGATTTCAACCCCTTTGCGTCCGTCTTTATCGTAGTTGCCCAACTCGGCGCCGCTTAAGCCCGGAATCAAACTGTTGGCACTGGTTTGCGCCTGTTCGTCCGATTGCAATACCACATCGGTTTTAGCGCTTTTGCCTTCGCGCAGATAAGTCAAACTTACGTTTTTACCGGCACCGGTGGTGGCGATTTTGGCACGCAATTCCGCGAAACTGTTAATCCGTTGTCCGTTGATTTCGGTAATCACGTCACCGGCTTTCAAGCCGGCTTTATCGGCGGCGGAATTCGGCAATACTTCGCTCACGAACGCCCCTTTTTGCGAATCAATGCCAAAGGCTTTCGCCAGATCCGCACTCAGCTCACCGCCTTTAATGCCTAAAATACCGCGGCGTACTTCGCCGAATTCGACGATTTGCTTGACCAGGCTGTTCGCCATATTGCTTGGAATCGCAAAGGCAATGCCGACGTTGCCGCCGCTTGGGGCGATAATCGCGGTATTAATCCCGATTAATTCACCGCGCAGATTAACTAACGCGCCGCCGGAGTTACCACGGTTCACCGCTGCGTCGGTCTGGATATAGTTTTCGTAACTGCCGCCATCCATGCCCATTGAGCGCCCTAATGCCGAAACAATGCCGGAGGTGACGGTCTGCCCTAAGCCGAACGGGTTGCCGATTGCCACGCTGTAATCGCCGACCCGGATTTTGTCCGAATCCGCCAACTTAATCGCAGATAGGTTTTTCGGTTCTTCGATTTGCAGCAAGGCGACATCGGATTGGCTGTCGGCACCGAGTAATTTGGCTTTCAGCTCGCGTCCGTCGTGCAAGGTCAGGGTAATATTGTCTGCTTTATCAATCACATGGTTGTTGGTCAACACATAACCTTTTTCCGCATCAATAATCACGCCGGAACCCAAGCCTTTGAATTCACGCGGGGCGGTATCGCCAAACTCACGCCCAAAGAAGAAACGGAATTCTTCCGGAATCAGGGAGTCTTGCTGCTGTTGTTTGCCGGATACATTGACGGTAACCACGCTTGGCAGCACTTTTTCCAACATCGGCGCCAAGCTTGGCATTTGTTGGGTATACGCCGGTATTTGCGATACGGTTTCCGCCAGACTGGTGACGCTGTTTTCCGTGTTTGCCACTGCCGGCAGGTTGAATAAACTGAGTCCGAGTACAACAGAGGATAGAATCAATTTGCTTTTTTTCATCTTAATCAATCTCTATAAATAAAAAAGTGTGTTAAACGCAAACGGTGAGATCTGCACCGTGCGCATTAATCGTTAAGCCTAACGTTTACATCAGACAGTTGCTTTGCCAAAATGTTCCCTAAAATAAATGGTGTTTTTTGCTGCTTATTCAAGCAACTCTTTTAAATTTTTCTTCATCAAGTGCATTTGCGAGGCATAAAGCTCTTTGTTTTCCGCTTCGTCAATCATATACATAATGGTTTCCGACAGGGTCATACGCATTTTGCGCGAATGTTTCGACAGGCGCGACCACACCGCATAGTCCAAATCAATCGATTTTTTCTTGGTCGAGCGTTTTTCGGCATTGAAAAAGCGTTTACGCCGCGCACGGATCGCTTGATCGAGCTTCACCACCAATTCTGTTGCCAAATGCTGTTGAACCCATGCCTCAATCAATAGCGGGTAGTTTTGCAACTGCAATAATTCGTTTTCTTTTTCGTCTTGCAGGCTTTTTTCCTGATAACGGGTGATGTTTTCGGCATTACGGATTTTTTTGATCAAATATAACCATTTCCAATTGGCTTCTTGATTTTCCAGTTTTTGATATTTCATTCCTGTCACCCTTTTACTGATATGTCTGCTGTAAACGTTACATTGTCACGTTTACAGTGTACGCTTTTTTTCAAGCAATGTGAATCACTAACGTATATAATGAACCGTGCTAAAGAATAAAATAGAAAAAGAGAGCGGAACGTGAAATTAAACGGCTTGAAGTGGCGGCAATTGACGCCGCAACTGGATTTAAGCGATTTTAAAAAACAACCGGCTGCGCCGATTGCGTTGCAGGAAAAAGCGCGCAATGCGTTGGATATGTTGTTGGCGGCAGACAGTGGCGCAATTCTGGTATTAAAAGCCGATGAACAGGCGGATTATGCCGACATGCTGGAAAGCTATCTGTGCAGTGGCTTGCCGCAACAGTTGCCGTTAAGCGGTGCAAATTATCAGATTGAACAGGCGGATTCGTTTTCCTTCCCAACGGTTGAAGTGCGGTCGGCAACCGCACTCGAGGATAATTTCGCCGCTAAAAGTGCGGTCGAGTATGCACTGTATTATGATGTGGCGCGTTTGTTCGGGCAGATTTTACAACACCCAAGTTCACATGATCTGAAGTTACAAGCCGGTTTGGTTCATCAGGTGTGTAACGGCATTTTGATTTTGGCGGTGAGCCCGCTGTTGCGGCAGCCTGAAATTTGGTCACGCCTGAAACAGATTCTCTTGAGCGGCTGGTTTGAATGGCAAACTACCAATCCGCGCAAACCGCTGCCTTGTCCGATACCGGGCTATCGTTTGCCGTTAAAATTGGTTTTAATCGGCGATCGTGAAACCTTAGCCGACTTTTCACTGTTGGAGCCGAATTTGTACGATTTCGCCCAATATGCGGAGATCGAAAATTACTTTTTAACCGATAGCAAGGCGCAGCAACAGGCTTGGGTCAATAATCTGTTGCATTATGCCGAACAGCTTAATTTGCCAACATTGAGCCAAGGCGCGCTGACCGCACTTTATCAACAAGCGACACGCGAGAGTGAGGACGGTTTACGTCAGACAATTAATCCGTTACAGCTGAAAAAATGGCTGGCTGCGATTAGTAAAAGTGCGGTTCACGTCGGCAAGGCACAAATTGAAGCCGATGATGTGCAACGCTACTTTGACAGCCTCACTTATCAACAGGGCAGTTTGCAGGAATACAGTTATAGCGATATTTTGCGCGAGCAGATCTATATTTGTACTGACGGCAAAGAGATCGGCGAAATCAACGGCTTGTCGGTAATCGAATATGCCGGTACGCCGGTGATGTATGGCGAGCCGAGCCGAATCACCTGTACCGTGCAATTTGGTGACGGCGAGATTACCGATGTAGAACGTAAAAGCGAGCTGGCGGGCAATATTCACGGCAAAGGTACGCTGTTGGCGCAATATTGCCTCAGTAATTTGTTGGATCTACCGGCACAACTGCCGTTTGCCGCCTCGATTGCGTTCGAGCAGTCTTATGCCGACATTGACGGTGACAGCGCCTCGTTGGCGCAATTTTGCGTGTTGGTCAGTGCCTTGGCGAATGTTGAAATTGATCTCGGCATTGCCGTAACCGGTTCAATCGATCAGGGCGGTTTGGTGCATTCGGTCGGCGGAGTGAATGTCAAAATCGAAGGGTTTTATGCCATTTGCCAAGCCAGAGGGCTGACCGGCAAGCAGGGCGTGATTATTCCTGCGGTTTGCGTCGAAAATCTGAGTTTGCACACGGACGTGGTGGACGCGGTAAAAAACGGGCAGTTCCATATTTGGGCGGTAGAGAATGTCGAACAGGCATTAATTTTATTAACCGGAAAACGCTTGTTATCTGAAAACAGAGGAGATGAACAGCAAGAGAATCTGGCAGACATGATTTCAAGACGGATTGAAAACAAGGTTGAAACCTTGGTGGCACACCCGCTTAGTAAATTACTGGGCTGGTTAAAAGCAATAAAGAAATAGTTTAGTTGCAAAAAGGAAAAATATTCAGCTTACAACTGTTAGCTATTTTCATCAGGAATAAACTTTGTTAGAATCTTTGCGATTTTGACAATTTGGCAAATAAGCCGTGGAGATAAATAAAACATGACTACTGTTCCTAATAAAAAATCCGCTTATACCTATGATGATCTGTTGGCTTCCGGTCGCGGCGAGCTGTTCGGACCGACCGGACCGCAGCTGCCTGCGCCGACTATGCTAATGATGGATCGGATCAATCTGATGACCGAAGACGGTGGGAATTTTGATAAAGGTTATATTGAAGCCGAACTGGATATTAAACCGGAATTACCGTTTTTCGGCTGCCACTTTATCGGTGATCCGGTGATGCCGGGTTGTTTAGGCTTGGATGCGATGTGGCAACTGGTCGGTTTCTTCTTAGGCTGGATTGGCGGCGAAGGCAAAGGGCGTGCGCTGGGTGTGGGCGAAGTGAAATTTACCGGGCAAATTCTGCCGACGGCGAAAAAAGTCACTTATCGTTTGCATATGAAACGGGTGATTAACCGTAAACTGGTGATGGGCGTTGCCGACGGCGAAGTGGAAGTGGACGGGCGTGTGATTTATACCGCCACTGATTTGAAAGTCGGCTTATTCCAAGATACCGCTGCGTTTTAATCCCCAGCGTTAACGGGCTTACACTCGAACCGCACTTTTAAAAGTGCGGTTTTGCTTTCTTTATGCGTTAGTTATTCTTATAATTCGCCAAACAGTCGCCATAAGAGGGCTTAATATGCAAAAAATGACGTCTTTATTACTTGCCGTCGCGGCGTTAGGGCTCAACGCCTGTAGCAGCAAACCGCCAATGCAAACCGGATCTGTCTATCCGAATCCGCACTTGATTCCACCGACAACGCCGGTACCGTCACCGCCGGAGCAAGAGGTGCGTAATGCCAGCGATAATCGCGAAAAAGTGGACTATAACCGCCAGACGATTTATGTGCGCCCTGTGGTTTCGGTCGGTTATGGTTATCACCGCGATTGGCATTCACACCGGGGACACTATTTCGGAGCGGGATATGCTCCTTATTATTGGTAAGCAAAAGCGCAATAAGCAGGTGCTTTTTAGCGGCTGATGTATTATCATTAGCCGCATTGCAAATAACCGTTATCGTTATGACTATCCATACGTTTTTTAGCCGATTTTTTAACTTTACTCGCTTCCTGGTGCCGTTTTATCCGCCGAAGGCTTTTGAGTGTGCTAAAAAATCAGCGTGAAATTCAAAAAAGCCTCTAGTTGATAGAGGCTTTTTTATCAATTCGTTACCTGAAAATCTCTAACAGGAGAGAGAAATGCAACAGTTACAACAAATTACCACACAAGCGTTGCAAGCGATTGCGCAAGCAAACGATGTGGCGACGCTCGAAACCGTGCGGGTGGAATATTTTGGTAAAAAAGGACATTTTACCGGATTAATGCAAGGACTGCGTGATGTACCGGCAGAAGAGCGTCCGGCGGTCGGGCAGCAAATTAATGACGCCAAACAACAAGCGCAGACCGCACTTAATGCCAAGAAAACCGAATTGGAAAGCGCCAAATTAAACGAGCAGTTGGCGAAAGAAAAAATTGATGTCAGTTTGCCGGGGCGTAAAGTGGACAATGGCGGCTTGCACCCGGTCACTATCACCATCAATCGTGTAACCAAGTTCTTTTCGGAATTGGGCTTCAGTGTTGAAAACGGTCCCGAAATCGAAACCGACTACTATAATTTCGACGCGTTGAATATTCCGGCACATCACCCGGCGCGCGCAGACCATGATACATTCTGGTTTGATGTCAACCGCCTATTGCGCACCCAAACCTCGGGCGTACAAATCCGCACCATGGAAAACCAACAACCGCCGATTCGGATTATGGCGCCGGGGCGTGTATATCGTAACGACTACGATCAAACCCATACGCCGATGTTCCACCAAATCGAATTGCTGTTTGTCGATAAAAAAGCCAACTTTACCGAATTGAAAGGCTTGCTGCATGATTTCTTGCGCAATTTCTTCGAAGAAGATCTGCAAGTGCGGTTCAGACCATCGTATTTCCCCTTCACCGAACCGTCGGCGGAAGTGGATGTGATGGGCAAAAACGGTAAATGGCTGGAAGTGTTGGGCTGCGGTATGGTGCATCCGAACGTATTGCGTAATGTCGGCATTGATCCGAACGAATATTCGGGTTTTGCGGTCGGAATGGGGGTGGAACGCCTGACTATGTTGCGTTACAACGTCACGGACTTGCGTGCTTTCTTTGAGAATGACCTGCGCTTTTTGAAACAATTTAAGACCTTATAATACGGTGGAGAGATAAGAATGAAATTTAATCAAGCATGGCTGCGTGAATGGGTTAATCCGGCGATCACCACCGAACAATTAAGCGAACAAATCACCATGTTAGGGCTGGAAGTGGACGGCATTGAAGCGGTTGCCGGGGAATTTGACGGCGTCGTGGTCGGCGAAGTGATTGAGTGCGCGCAGCACCCGAATGCGGATAAATTACGTGTCACCAAAGTCAATGTCGGCGGCGAACAATTATTGGATATCGTTTGCGGTGCGCCAAATTGCCGGCAAGGGCTGAAAGTGGCGTGTGCCACCGTCGGGGCAACCTTGCCCGGTGATTTCAAAATCAAAAAAGCCAAATTGCGCGGCGAACCTTCAGAAGGTATGCTGTGTTCATTCAGCGAATTAGGTATCAATGTTGAAGCGGACGGCATTATTGAATTACCGTCCGACGCGCCAATCGGTATGGATATTCGCGACTATTTAAAACTGAACGATCAGATTATTGAAATCAGCTTAACCCCAAACCGTGCCGACTGCCTAAGCATTCGCGGCGTAGCGCGTGAAGTGGCGGTGATCAATCAAACCGATGTGATTGAACCGACAATCAATCCAGCCGCTGTGAGTATTACTGATAAAGTCGCGATTAATTTACAAGCGCCGGAAGCTTGCCCGCGTTATTTATTGCGGGTGGTGAAGAATGTGAATATCAATGCCGCGTCACCGCTATGGTTGCAAGAAAAACTGCGCCGTTGCGGCATTCGTTCTATCGATCCGATTGTCGATGTGACCAACTATATTCTGCTGGAATTGGGGCAGCCGATGCATGCCTTTGATGCGGCAAAAGTGACGCAACCGATTGATGTGCGTATGGCGAAAGCGGGTGAAGAACTGGTATTGTTAGACGGTAGCACGGCAAAACTGAAAGATAATACCTTAGTGATTGCCGATCAGAATGGTCCGCTTGCCATGGCGGGCATTTTCGGCGGTGAAAAGAGCGGTGTCAACAGCGAAACCACCGATGTGATTTTAGAAGCGGCATTCTTTGCGCCGTTGGCGATTGTCGGACGGGCACGCCAATACGGTCTGCACACGGATTCATCACATCGTTTTGAGCGCGGGGTGGATTTCGAGTTACAACGTCACGCAATGGAGCGCGCAACCGCACTTTTGATTGAGATTTGCGGGGGGAACGCCGGGGAAATTTGCGAAGTGGCAAGCGCAGCGCACTTACCGCAAATTCAAGCCGTCAGCTTACGCCGCAGCAAACTGGATTCACTGTTAGGACACCATATCGCCGATGAAACGGTCACTGATATTCTAACCCGTTTAGGGTTCGCGGTCGTGTTTGCCGATGATGTTTGGACAGTAACCCCGACCAGCTGGCGTTTTGATATTGAAATCGAAGAAGACTTGATTGAAGAAGTGGCACGGATTTACGGCTATAACAGCATTCCGAATAATGCCCCGTTGGCACATCTGAATATGCGCGCACATCAAGAAGCCGATGTCGAACTGGTACGGATTAAAACCGCACTTGTTGATCGCGACTATCAAGAGGCGATTACTTATAGCTTCGTTGATCCGAAAATTCAGCGTTTATTGCATCCGGAGCAGGAGGCCTTGCTGCTGCCGAATCCGATTTCAGCGGAAATGTCGGCAATGCGTGTGTCATTACTGCCAGGATTGTTGAATGCCTTGATTTATAATCAAAACCGCCAACAAACCCGAATCCGTCTGTTCGAAACCGGGCTCAGATTCTTACCGGACAGCAATGCGGAAGCCGGCGTGAGGCAGGAGTTTGTGCTGAGTGCGGTCATTTGCGGCACGCGAAAAAGCGAAACTTGGGCGGAAAAAAGCGAAGTTATTGACTTTTTTGATCTAAAAGGTGATCTGGACGGCATTTTAGGACTAACAAATGCTGGTAATAAAGTTGATTTTGTTGCAAAATCATATACAGCATTACATCCGGGACAATCTGCGGCAATCATGCTGGATGGGCAAGAAGTTGGCTTCATCGGTACGATTCATCCGCAAATTGCACAGAAGCTGGGATTAAACGGAAAAACGGTTGCGTTTGAAATCCGCTGGGACGCCATTTCTACACGCCCGGCAGTACAAGCCAAAGCCATTTCCCGTTTTCCGGCAAATCGTCGTGACATTGCAGTCGTGGTTACAAATGATGTTGTGGCAGCGGATATAATTGGAACCTGTCGTGAGGTTGCCGGCGATATGTTGACTCAAGTGAACTTGTTCGATGTGTATCAAGGGAACGGGGTCGCAGAAGGTTGTAAAAGCTTGGCAATCAGTTTAACACTACAGGATAATCAGAAGACGCTTGAAGAAGAAGATATTACGGCAGTAATATCAAATGTGGTATCTGAATTAAAGCGGCGTTTCAATGCTTACTTGAGAGATTAGAATATGACCCTTACGAAAGTAGAAATTGCAGACAGTCTCATTCAGAAATTTGATCTGACTAAGCGTGAAGCAAAAGATTTGGTTGAAAGTTTTTTCGAGGAAATTCGTGTTGCTTTAGAAAGCGGAGAAGATGTCAAATTATCCGGTTTCGGCAATTTCCAACTGCGTGATAAAAAATCTCGACCTGGTCGTAATCCAAAAACTGGTGAGAGCGTAGCGGTTTCCGCCCGCCGGGTGGTGGTGTTCAAGCCGGGACAAAAGCTGCGCGCACGTGTCGGACAAAATGTCAAACATAAATAACAGAGGATAGTTTCCGTGTTGTATGCCGCAAGGAATCCGACGCGGAGCAAGGCAAGACGATTGATAACAGGCTGATTTTTAATGATGAACAATAAATTGTTCGGTTTGAAACCGACGATAGGGGTGTTTTTCTGTTCAATGCTATTGTTGTTGACCGGTTGTTCCTCATCACCGTCTTCCGGTTATCGTAGCCGCTTGCCGGATCCGATTTATACGATGGCGCAATTGAGCGAGCAACAACATCAATGGGACAGAACCCCGTATGTGTTGGGCGGCAATAGCCGCAGAGGTGTGGATTGTTCCGGTTTCGTAATGCGCACCTTTGCCGATCGTTTTGACATTTCACTGCCGAGAACAACTGCGGCGCAAGCAAAGTTCGGGGTTTATATCGATCGGAAAGAAGTGCAAACCGGTGATTTGGTGTTCTTCAAAACCGGACGCGGACCAAACGGCTATCATGTCGGTATTTATGTGAAAGACGGTCGGTTTTTACATGCTTCGACTAAAGGCGGCGTGATTTATTCTTCACTAGATTCGCCTTATTGGAAAAAAACCTATTGGCAAGCCCGACGCATATAAGTTTATCAATAACACATTATTTTGAAATTAATTGAGATGGAGGTGAAGAGTGAGCGATTTTAGTTATGCAATGTTGACCGTGGTTTTTTCATTGGCAATGATTGTTTACTTGGCGACACTGATTTTTTAATCAAAATCGTCAGATAAAACGCCATATTTTCAATGAAATATGGCGTTTTGTTTTTTGCTTTATTCGCTTTTATTGCGGAGAGTAATCGGTTTTTGGGTTTCGGTAAAATGACAGTTATCACTGGAAACCAAACGGGCAATCGCATTCAGATAAGTAATCTCCAACGTTTCGCGACTGGTTGCAATCACGCCCAAATCATTTAAGAATCCATCGTTCACATCGTAAACCCAACCGTGAATGGAAAGCTTTTTACCGCGCTCCCATGCCGCCCTGACAATGGATGAGCAACCCAAGTTATAAACCTGTTCGACCACATTGATTTTGGTCAACATATCCGCCCGTTTTTCTATCGGCAAGGTGCCGAACAGATTGCTGTGTTTGAGCCAAATATCGCGGATATGCAGCAGCCAGTTATCAATCAGACCGTGCGATTTGTTTTCCATTGCCGCTTTAATCCCGCCGCAATTGGTGTGACCGCAAATAATAATGTGTTCAATATCCAATGAATCAATCGCATATTGCACCACGGAGAGGCAATTTAAGTCAGTGTGAATCACCTGATTGGCAACATTGCGGTGTACAAACAGTTCGCCCGGACCTAAATTGGTCAGTTTTTCCGCCGGCACCCGGCTATCGGAGCAGCCGATCCATAAGTATCCCGGTTTTTGGTGTTCTGCCAACTCTTTAAAATAATTCGAATTTTCTTCCTGCATCCGAACCGCCCAACTATGATTATTGGCAATCAGCTGTTCTATTTTTTTCATACGACATCCTTACTGTCTGTTTTTTTGCACTCTGCTATAATACGTTAAAATTTTTTATACTCACATTTTTTTCTTGTTAATTTTGATGTTGGATAGCGTGGTTATCACATGTATGCGTTGGAAATAAAAGGATTGGTGAAATCGTATCCGAACGGTTTCAAAGCCTTGCACGGAATCGATATGATGGTGCAAGAGGGGGATTTTTATGCGTTGTTGGGGCATAACGGCGCAGGTAAATCCACAACTATCGGGATTGTCAGTTCCTTGATCAATAAAAGTGAAGGCAGTGTAAAAGTCTTTGGTTATGATTTGGAAACCCAATTGGTCGAGGCGAAAAAACAGATTGGTATTGTGCCGCAGGAGTTTAACTTTAACCAGTTTGAAAACGTGTTGGACATTCTTGTCAACCAAGCCGGTTATTATGGGGTTGAGCGCAAAGAGGCGCTAATTCGCGCCGAAAAATGGTTGAAAAAACTGGATTTATGGGATAAGCGTGATCAAAAATCAATGCGGCTGTCTGGCGGCATGAAGCGCCGCTTGATGATCGCCCGCGCATTAATGCACAATCCGCGTTTATTGATTCTTGATGAGCCGACTGCCGGGGTGGATATTGAGTTGCGCCGTTCGATGTGGCAATTTTTGCAAGAATTGAATCTACAGGGAACGACGATTATTTTGACCACGCACTATTTGGAAGAGGCGGAATTACTCTGCCGCCATATCGGCATTATTCAGCAAGGTAAATTGGTAATCGACACGTCAATGAAAGCGTTGTTGAGTAAGCTCGAATCGGAAACCTTTGTGCTGGATTTGGCAAAATACAGCAACCTGCCGCAAATTCAGCATTACACCACCCACCTGATCGACACCAACACCTTGGAAGTCGAAGTGCGGCGCGAACAGGGCTTGAATAATCTGTTTCACCAACTCAGCGAACAGGGCATTCAGGTGTTGAGTATGCGTAATAAAACCAACCGTTTGGAAGAGTTATTCGTGCGCATGGCGCTGAATAAACCGCATGAAATAGAACCGCAAGCCGGGCAAGGAGAGTAGTCATGTCGTTATCTTGGATCGCATTTAACACCATTTTACACAAAGAAATTCGTCGGTTTATGCGGATTTGGGTGCAAACCTTGGTGCCGCCGGTGATTACCATGACCTTGTATTTCGTGATTTTCGGGCAACTGATCGGCAACCGAATCGGCGAAATGGGCGGCTACAGTTATATGCAATTTATCGTGCCGGGCTTGATTATGATGTCGGTGATCACCAATTCGTTTACCAACGTCGCCTCCTCGTTTTACAGCACCAAATTTGCGCGCAATGTGGAAGAACTGCTGGTTTCGCCAACCTCAACCCATATTATTATCTGGGGCTACGTTGCCGGCGGTATGACGCGTGGGATTCTGGTCGGCGCCTTGGTGACTACCGTATCGTTGCTGTTTATTCCGTTGGAAATCCATTCTTGGTGGGTCGTGGCGTTGACGTTATTCATGACCAGCGCCACTTTTTCACTCGGCGGATTGATCAATGCGGTGTTTGCCCGTTCGTTTGACGATATCAGCATTATCCCGACTTTTGTGTTAACGCCGTTGACTTATCTCGGCGGCGTATTTTATTCGATCTCGTTACTGCCGGCATTTTGGCAAGGGGTATCCAAACTGAACCCGATTGTGTATATGATCAACGGCTTCCGTTACGGTTTTTTAGGCAGCAGCGATATCGCCTTGTACTACACCTTCTCGGTATTAATCCTGTTTATCACCATACTATATGGCTTTGCCTATTATTTGATTAGCAAGGGTGTCGGTTTAAGAAATTAACCTGACCAAGTGCGGTTTGACTGAAAGTTGACCGCACTTTTTTGTATTACTGATTTATTTTTATAGCAACGGCAGATTGTAGGAAACACTTTTGTTTGTTATCATCAAACAAAAGTGTTCGATATTATCAAACAAAAATTAATTAATACATCAGAGCAAGGGGAGGCGAAATCATGATTTTGAAATCCGAATTGGAAAATGTCATCAACCTACAACAAAAAAAGTTAGGGATACAGCAAAGCTATCCGAGAAAAATGTTGTCTGAATTACGGATTGTTAATGAATTTGCCTTGATCGTTTCAGGTATTCGTCGCTGTGGGAAAAGCACACTATTAGCCCAATTAATGGATAAACAAGATCTTTCATCAATTTTATTTATTAACTTTGATTCTCCGCAATTATTCAATTTTGAATTTAATGACTTTCAGCTACTTGATGAAATTATTCAGGAAAAGCAAGTCAGTACGCTGTTTTTTGATGAAATTCAAGTCATTGCGGATTGGGAAATTTATATTCGGGGAAAACTTGATGAAGGGTATAACGTCGTGATAACCGGCTCAAACGCAGCTTTACTGAGTCGGGAGTTAGGGACGAAATTGACCGGTCGTCACCTCAGTAAAGAGCTATTTCCTTTTTCTTTTGTTGAGTTTTGTGAATATCTTGAAAGAGCAAAAAATGCAGAATCGGTTAGAGAGTATTTAAATCGCGGTGGATTTCCGCAATATCTTCATTTAGATGAAAAAGAAATTTTAGAAATGCTGCTGAATGATATTTTATATCGAGATATTGTTGTTCGTTATTCCATTCGTGATGAAATGCCAATAAAGCGATTGATCTTATTTTTAGCCGCCAATATTGGAAATTTAATTTCGGCAACGAAATTAAAACAGCAAATTGAAGTGAAAAGCACTTCAACTGTACAGGAGTACCTATCACATTTAGAACAGAGCTATCTGATTCATCTTTTGCCTAAATTTACCTACTCTTATAAAGCACAATTAGTCAATCCAAGAAAAGTCTATTTTATTGATAATGGCTTGCAAAGTGCGGTCAGCCCTAGTTTTACGCAAGATTTAGGACGAAAATTAGAAAATGCGGTATTTTGGGAATTACGCAGAAAGCAGTATGAACTTTATTATTATCATGAAAACAGTAAAGAGTGTGATTTTGTTCTTTGTCGAAAAAGCAAAGTAGAAAAAGTTATTCAAGTCTGTTTACAGCTCAATAGTGAAAACGTGAAACGAGAGCAACAGGGGCTATTGGACGCAATGAATTTTTTTGAATTAGATCACGGCTATATTATTACTTTGGATCAAAAAGATAAAATACTTATCAATCAGAAAGTGATTGAGGTCATTCCATTTCACCTCTTTTTCGGCTTATAAAGTAAGTGCGTTAATCCTAATAAAATAAGGTTATGAGCATGTTTAAGAGAAAACAAGATTCCAAATCTAGCATCAAAACCATTTTTTTGACGTTTTTATTTCTGGGCTTAACCTCATTCGGCGGACCGATTGCACACTTGGGTTATTTTCGCGAAGCCTTTGTGGTGCGGCGTCATTGGCTGAGCGACAAGCACTATGCCGATTTGGTCGCGCTGTGTCAGTTTTTGCCGGGGCCTGCCAGCAGTCAGGTCGGTTTTGCCATTGGTTTGTTGAAAGGCGGCTATCCGGGCGCGATTGCGGCTTGGATTGGTTTCACCTTACCGTCGGCTATCGCGTTAATGCTATTTGCTGTCGGCATGAATCATTATGGCAGTCTGTTGCCGACAGGGATTTTGCACGGCTTGAAAATCGCTGCGGTTGCGATTGTGGCGCACGCAATTTGGGGCATGGGAAAAAATCTGATTACCGATCGGATTCGCGCCACGATTATGCTATTGTCTGCCATCGCGGTGCTGTTATTGGCGAGTGCGTGGGGGCAAGTCGCTGTTATTATCGTTGCCGCCGTTATCGGCAGCCGTTTTTTGCCGGTTGCAACAGATAATACGGTTCAAGCCCCGCTCGAAGTGCGGTCGTCGCAGAAACAGACCGCACTTGTGATCTTCAGTGTATTTTTACTGTTGTTAATCGGCTTGCCGTTACTGACATCCGTAGTCGAAAATCCGTGGTTACAAAGGGCAGATTCGTTCTATCGCGCCGGTTCACTGGTTTTTGGCGGCGGACACGTGGTATTACCGTTATTACAAACCGAAATGCTGAGCCACGGTTGGCTGAATGACGACACCTTTTTAGCCGGTTACGGTGCGGCACAAGCGGTGCCCGGTCCGTTATTTACTTTTGCCGCCTTTTTGGGCAGTGCGATTGGCGCCGATGGTTCGCCGTGGTTAAGCGGGCTGTTCTGCTTAATCATTATTTTCGTACCTTCATTTTTATTATTGATAGCCGCCTTGCCGTTTTGGGAAAGTTTACGCCATCAGGCGAAAGCGCAAACCGCACTTGCGGCAGTGAATGCGGCGGTCGTCGGGATTCTGTTGGCGGCGTTTTACCAACCAATCTGGCAGAAAGCGATTTTTGACGCGACGGATTTCAGTATCGCTTTATTGGCATTTTTATTGCTGAACTCTTGGAAATTGCCGGCTTGGGCGTTGGTGTTGGGCTGCGCAGGGCTTGGCGCAATGGTGTTATAGCCGTCGTATAATGCCAAACCGCACTTTGGTTTAACAAGTGCGGTTGGCGAGCCAATTATTTAATAATCCGATAGCAAGGCTGATAGGCATCGCCGCCCGGCAGTTTCATGCGGTGTTGATCAACGAAATCCTGTAGCACGCGGTCGATTTTTTCCATTAAAATCGGATCACCGTGCAGTTCAAATTCGCCGTGTTGTTCAATTAATTCGATTGTCTCCGGTTTGATATTACCGGCGACAATGCCGGAAAAGACACGGCGCAGGTTTGCCGCCAGACTTTCCTTGCTTTGTTCCAAATGCAGATCCAGATTGCTCATGTTGGCATGGGTCGGTTCAAACGGGTTTTGGAAATCCGACGGAATTGTCAATGTCCAGTTAAAACCGTAAGAATCGTTGGTTTGCGCGCGCACTTTTTTGATCGTTTTCATATGCGCGCTGACTTTGCGTGCGATTTTTTCCGGATCGTCAACGATAATTTCATACAAGGCTTGTGCTTCTGCGCCAAAGACTTCACCGATAAAACGATCAATGGTATTGAAGTAATCCGCACTTTCTTTCGGTCCTGTTAAGAATAACGGCAATTGCGCCTCTTTATTTGACGGATTGAGTTTGATTCCGATAAGATAGAGCAGTTCCTCAAATGTGCCCGGTCCGCCCGGGAACACTAAAATACAGTGTCCCATGCGCACAAACGCTTCCAGCCGTTTTTCAATATCCGGCATGATAATCAACTCGTTGACGATCGGATTCGGCGGCTCGGAGGCGATAATCGACGGCTCGGTAATGCCGATAAAACGGCTGTTTTTGAAACGCTGATTGGCATGGCCGATTGCCGCGCCCTTCATCGGGGCTTCCATCACGCCCGGTCCGCAGCCGGTAATAATATTCAGTTCACGCAGTCCCAGTTGTAATCCGACCGCGCGGCAATAGCGGTATTCAATCTCATTGATTGAATGCCCGCCCCAACAAACCACCAATGACGGGCATTCGCCGACAATCAAGGCTTTGGCATTGCGCAGAATGGTGAAAATATAGTTGGTGATACTGTTGGAATTCTGTGCCTGTTGCAGGGAATGTTGTTTGGTAATCACGTTAACAAATAAAATATCACGCAATACCGCAAACAGATGATATTGGATATTGCGGATCACTTTATCATCGACAAAAGCCGATTCCGGCGGATTGTGCAGTAATAATGACACGCCGCGTTCTTTAGCGATCAGTTCGATTTCAAAATCTTTATACATTCCCAATAAAATACGGCTGTCATCGGTAATGGCGCCGGAGTTCAGCACTGCCAACGAACAGTTGCGGTAAAGCTGATACAGGTTGCCGGAAACGCCTTTTTCTAAGAGTTCCACTTCCAGATGTGACAGTTGATCCATACTGCCTTTCGGATTAACGATATGGGCACTCATATTTTCTCCTTTTCTTTGTTTTTGTTATTGTCTTGCCAAGCGGCAGTTTGCCAGCCCAAGCGGGTAGTTCGCCCGCCATGGGTTAATATCTAAACCGCCGCGCCGCGTATAACGCGCATACACTTTCAGTTTTTCCGGCTTGGCATAGTGCATTAAATCACAAAAAATGCGTTCGACGCATTGTTCATGAAACTCATTATGTTGGCGGAATGATACCAGATAACGCAGCAGGGCTTCGCGATTTATTTTGTTGCCTCGGTATTCAATCTGTATGCTGCCCCAATCCGGCTGGTTGGTGATCAAACAGTTGGATTTCAACAAATGGCTGACCAGCACTTCATTAACGCTTTCTTCACCAGTGCAATCTTGCAGCAAGTGCGGTTGGAAATCATAGCGTTCAATCTCAATATCCTGCTCATCAATGCATTCGCCTGCAAAGTGGTCAATCGTTTGATTGCTATAAGTGTCTAATTTATGCAACCGCACTTTGACCCCGCCTTGCGCGCAATCGGTAAGATCCTGTTGAATAAGGCTTTCCACCTGTTGCAGGCTGTCGAAACGGCTTTGGTTGAAGCTGTTGAGATAGAGCTTAAAACTTTTCGATTCGATGAGATTCTCACTTTGGAAATCCAGATAAATGTCGCCGATTGCGACTTGCGGCAAACCTTTGGCATTGAGCCATGAAATTTCGTATGCCGTCCAAATATCTGCGCCATGACTAAAGGGCTGTTGCGTGCTGATACCAAGGCTGTCACGATTGAGTTTGCGCGGCACTGCTTGCAGCAAGCTCGGATCGTAATCGTGCCGATAGTCGGTTTGTTTACCGAGTGTCAATTGTTCCAGGCTGCTATGCTGATATGAAACCATAATATGATGTCCTTAATCGTACCAAGAAAGGTTAGAAACTAAGCGGCAGTGATCGCATTTGAAATGGAACAGGTTAAACAACGGTTTTTCCAGTAACCAATCCTGTTTGCAACGCGGGCATTTGCGTTGCCTTTCGCGGGCGTGATCGCGGCTGCCGAGATGATATAAATAATAATAGGTCGGAATTTGGGTGGCGTCGCTGATTTCTTTACACAGATGATAACCATGCTTAAACAGGCTGCTTTCAGGCGAGGAAATTTGCGTTAACGCTTCGCTTTCCAACACCGCGCCGTTCATTTGCAATTGATCACATGCCTGCCAGTTTTCCTGCCATTTGATTAAATCCATGCTTAATGACGGGTGTTGTTGCAAGGTTTGGTAGAGCGGCAAGGGCAGAAAAGTATCACCGCTGAATAGCGGTGAGCAGGTGTGCAGATAAGAGGTGTATAAAATCTGCCATGTCGGCACTTGTTGCGGGTCTTCAGCTTGATGGCTGATATTGGAGTTGAGATCTTCTGCGACCAAGCCGATTTGGTGCAGATAAACGCCTGATTCCGCAGCGGTCATCAATGCATGGTTTACATTCTCATTATTGTAATAGGGCAGGAGTGCATTGTGATCCGGGCAGATAACCCGCACGCTAAAACCGCGTTTATTGTCCATTTCGTCATAGTAGAGGGGAAACTCACGGCCGATAATTTGCCCGTTATAGCGCCATTGCTCAATAATTTGATTGACAAGGGTTACCGCATCACGTTGCGGTTCATCTGCGGGTTTTTTATTCGAATTATAATTGAAGAAAATTTCGACTAAATACATTCTGTTTATTTTTCCGAAAAACATGAAATAAAATTGTAACATAAATTCTCCGGCTTTTACCGAAGTTGGATTACAATAACGCAAATTTCATGAGATAGGAATATAAGCGATGTCCAATCAAACATTATTGCGCCAACATTTGGCGCAACTACAACAAAACTTAGTCCGGCTTGAATTATGGCAAACCGTAGCGCCAACCGCAGCACGCTTAAACAGTGAACAACCGTTTCATCTCGACACTTTAGATCCCCATGAATGGCTGCAATGGATTTTTATTCCGCGTATGACCGCACTTTTGGATTGCGGTGCCAATCTGCCGAACAAAATCGCCGTTTCGCCCTATATCGAAGAAGCAATGGCAGAACAGGAACAGTTGGAATTGCTGTTACAACCCTTGAATAAAATAGAAGCGTTGCTCAATGATTGCTGATAATTCGCCTGTCGTATTAGAAATTTTGTATCACGATCAGGATATTATCGTGATTAACAAACCGGCGGGCATGTTGGTGCACCGTAGTTGGTTGGACAAGCATGAGACGCGGTTTGTGTTACAAACCCTGCGCGATCAAATCGGGCGGCACGTTTATACCGTGCACCGTTTAGATCGCCCGACGTCAGGCGTATTGGTGTTGGCGCTAAATTCGGAGACTGCGCGCGCGTTAAGCCGACAATTTGAACAAAAACAGATTGAAAAGCAGTATTTGGCGGTGGTACGCGGTTATTTAGACGGCGAGGGCAGGATTGATTATCCGCTCAAAGTGCAACCGGATAAAATCGCCGATAAATTCAGTTCGCCGGAAAAAGAAGCGCAAAGTGCGGTCACCGATTACCGCACTTTGCAGCAAATCGAAATGCCGTATCCGGCAGGTAAATTTCCAACCGCGCGTTACAGTCTGGTACGGCTTTCACCGATAACCGGACGCAAACACCAGTTACGCCGTCACTTACGTCATCTGCGTCACCCGATTATCGGCGATACCGCCTATGGTGATCTGCGCCAAAACCGCACTTTTGCACAAGAGTTGGATTGTGTACGCTTAATGTTGCATGCCCGATCAATCTGCTTTGCCCACCCACGCAGCGGAAAAATGCTGACGATCAAGGCGGGGTTAGATAATAAATGGCAAAATGTTATAAATAAATTTGAATGGAGTTTAAGTGATTTATAATCTTTTTATATAAAAATCAATTATTTTTCAAATTTGTTAAAAAAGTCATCAAGTCGACGGTTTGGCGGTTGCAATTTATATAACCTTTGTATATGTTATGGAACAAACCGCAGGTGATGTTCAAGCATTCAAGCAAAAGTGCGGTTTCGACCTTTCTCAATTTTCTCAATCACTGAGCTAACCTCAAAATAAGAAGGAGCAAGTATGAAAAAACTGTTTAAATTATCATTAGTTTCAGGTTTAATGGCGGCTTCAGCCGGGGTGATGGCGGCAGAGCAGTTTGTGACCATCGGCACAGGCGGACAAACCGGGGTTTATTACGTCGTCGGTCAGTCAATTTGCCAATTGGTTAACCGTGATTCCGCCAACAGCGGCGTTAAATGTAACGCTCCTTCCACCGGTGCTTCCGTCGCTAACTTAAATGCGATTGCCGCCAAACAAATGGATATGGGAATTGCACAGTCCGACTGGCAATACCACGCTTATAACGGCACCAGTTCGTTCGAAGGCAAGAAAAATGACAAATTGAGAGCCGTATTTTCAATTCACCCTGAACCGTTCACCGTAATGGCGCGTGACGATGCCGGTATCAAATCATTCGATGATCTGAAAGGCAAACGTGTCAACGTCGGTGATCCGGGTTCCGGTACGCGTGCTACCATGAATGTGATTTTAGCGGCAAAAGGGTGGAATGATTCCGCCTTTAAAGTTGCTTCCGAATTGAAACCGGCAGAAATGGCGTCAGTGATGTGTGATAATAACTTAGACGCGATCACCTATAACGTCGGACACCCGAACGGTGCGTTAAAAGAAGCGGCGGCTTCTTGTGCCGCGCATTTAGTGCCGGTTGAAGGCGAAGCCATTGACAAATTGGTCGCCGATCACAGTTATTATGCGAAAGCGGTGATTCCGGGCGGTTTATATGCCGGTTCCGATGATCCGACCAATACTTTCGGGGTTTATGCCACCTTGGTAACGTCTGCCGATGTCAGTGATGATCAAGTCTACGCCGTGGTGAAAGCGGTATTTGATAATTTCGATCGTTTCAAACGTTTACATCCGGCGTTTGCTAATTTGAAAGAAGACGAAATGATCAAAAACGCATTATCCGCCCCCTTGCATGACGGCGCGGTGCGTTACTACAAAGAAAGAGGCTGGATGTAATTTATCCGCTTAACTTGATGAAATTAAAGGCAGGGACTGATCCCTGCCTTTGCAGTTTATAACTTTAATAGGGAAAAGGACTATGTTAGACACAAAAAATAAACCCTTTGACCAAGATGATTTGCAAGACATGGTGGCAGCGAACGACGCCGGCGGACGCAACCCCTATGGCTTTACTAAAAAATTAATTTTCGGGGTCGCAATTCTTTGGTCGTTATTTCAAATTTATTATGCTTCCCCCTTGCCTTTCGTATTTCAGGAAGCGTTACGTTCAATCGGTTTAGGCTCGATCAATGTGGTGTTTGACGACACCAAGGCCCGTTCCGTTCACCTTGCCTTTGCCTTATTCTTAGCATACCTTTCCTATCCGGCGTTTAAATCATCACCGATTCACCGTGTGCCGTTGCCAGATTGGATTTTTGCCATCGTTGCTACCTTTTGCGCCTCATACTATCTGTTTTTCTATGACAGTTTGATTACCCGTTTCGGCGCACCGAATACGCAGGATATCGTGGTCGGTATTATCGGTATTTTGTTACTACTGGAAGCTTGCCGTCGCAGTTTGGGCCTGCCATTAGTGATTATTGCAGGGGTATTTTTACTGTATAACTATTTCGGGCAATTCTTCCCGACCGGCTGGATTATCAGCCACCGTACCGGCAGCTTGTCACATATCATCAACCAACAATGGATTACCACCGAGGGGGTGTTCGGAGTTGCATTAGGCGTTTCCACCAAATACGTTTTCTTGTTTGTGTTATTCGGCGCCTTATTGGATAAAGCCGGTGCAGGCAACTATTTCATCAAAACGGCATTTGCTTATTTAGGGCATTTGCGCGGCGGTCCGGCTAAAGCGGCGGTCGTTGCTTCCGGCTTAACCGGTTTGATTTCCGGTTCTTCGATTGCCAATGTGGTTACTACCGGTACCTTCACGATTCCGATGATGAAACGGGTTGGTTTTTCGGCGGAAAAAGCCGGTGCGGTAGAGGTCGCCTCGTCGGTGAACGGACAAATCATGCCGCCGGTAATGGGCGCGGCGGCATTTTTAATGATCGAATACGTCAATATGCCGTATAACCAGTTAATCACGCACGCATTTTTACCTGCCGTGATTTCGTATATCGCCTTGGTTTATATCGTCCATTTGGAAGCCTGCAAAATGAATTTGCAAGGGCTGGAAAGGGCAGACGCGGCGAAACCTTGGGTGATCAGCTTGTTGCGCGCCTTAGGCAGCTTTATCACGATTTGCGTGCTGTATTTCGCGATTGAATACGGATTATCTTGGATAAAAGACATTACACCGGATCATTCATTGGCGATTATTTCAGTGCTGGTCGGCGTTGTCTATTTATTGTTGCTGAAACGCGTTGCGAAATTTGATGATTTGGAAATTGACGATCCGAATTCGCCGGTAGTGAAATTACCCTCAGTCAAACCAACCGTGAACGCAGGGCTGCATTTCTTGTTGCCGGTGGTGATTTTGATTTGGTGTCTCATGGTGGAGAGAATGTCACCGGGCTTATCGGCGTTTTGGGGCAGTTTGGCTTTATGTTTTATTCTCTTGACCCAACGTCCGATTTTGAGTTTTTATCGTCGTCGGAGTACGCACCGTCAAAGTGCGGTTTGGGACGCAACCAAACAAGGTTTCAATGATTTAGTCACCGGTTTGGAAAGCGGCGCACGCAACATGATTGGGATCGGTATAGCCACCGCAACCGCCGGGATTATCGTCGGTGTGGTCGCATTGACTGGTTTTGGCGTGCAATTATCGAGCATTATCGAATTTTTATCCATGGGTAATATTCTGCTAATGCTGATTTTGGTGGCGATGTTCAGCCTGATCTTGGGCATGGGCTTGCCGACCACCGCCAACTATATCGTGGTATCGTCATTGATGGCCGGGGTTATCGTTGAAGTCGGGCGTCAAAACGGTTTGATTGTGCCGTTGATTGCCGTGCATTTATTCGTATTTTACTTTGGCATTATGGCTGACGTGACACCGCCGGTCGGATTGGCATCCTTTGCCGCCGCCGCAGTGTCCGGCGGAAAGCCGATTCAAACCGGATTGGTGGCGTTCGGTTATAGCTTACGGACCGCACTTTTACCGTTCTTGTTTATCTTCAATACCGATTTATTGTTGATTAACGTGGGTTTAGCCAAAGGGATCATGGTCTTCATTGTTGCCACGATTGCCATTTTGGCGTTTACCGCAGCGAGTATGCGTTATTTCGTCCATCATAATAAATGGTGGGAAACCATCCTACTTTTATTGATTTCGTTTATGTTGTTCCGTCCGGGCTTCTTTATGGAATATATTTCCCCGACCGAGCGTCACATTGAACCGATTCATCTGGTTGAGGAAATCGCTAATGCCCCGGTCGGAGAGCGTTTGACCTTAAAAGTTGCCGGAATCAATCAATATGGTTCGCCGATTGAATTCTTCGCCCAACTTGATGTGCCGGAAGGTGAGAGCGGAGAAGCGCGCATTCAAAACTTGGGTTTAACCTTGTTATCGACCGGTGAGAAAATCGAGGTGGACGGCGAGGAAATCGATAAAGTCATCATTGATGACGCACAAATGGACTCAAAAGCGGCAAAAGCAGGTCTGAATTGGGATCAAACCATTTTGAGCGTGGCGTTACCACGTCACAATACGTTGCCGAAAGAATGGATGTTTATTCCGGCATTGGCATTATTGGCAGGCTTAGCCTTGGTTCAACGCCGCCGTAAATTATTATCTGAACGGAGTGAGTAAGACTATGTTTAAAAATATTTTGATTGTAATCGATCTCGGTTATATTCCGATGGCGAAAAAATTGGCGGAAACCGCACTTGAGATGACGAAAAACAATCCGGACACGGTTTATCGTGTTGCCGGCATTGTCTCGGCGCCAAGTAACAGCATTGTTTCTTCCTTTTTGCCGACCAATTTTGATAAGGATGTGTTGGCGGAAGCGAATAAAAAACTGCATGAGTTCACCCGTAATGTCTTTCCGGCAGATAGCAAAGTGCAGCATATCGTCGCTTACGGGACGATTTATGAAGAGGTCAATCGCGTTGCGGAAGAGAAAAATGTGGATTTAATCATTATGATGGCGTCGAAAGATGACAATAAAGACGGATTAAGTTCCAATACGGTCAAAGTGGCGCGTTATAGCCGTAAACCGATTTTGATTCTGCGTTAATTCCTGATTAATAGTATAAAAGCAAACGGCACGCTATAACGTGCCGTTTTTTGTTACTTACACCAAGAAACCTTGGGAAATTTAACGCGCCGAGGTGGCGTTCAACATCCAAATCAGTTTTTCCTGTTCCTTAATATAGTCGCTCATTTGCGAGGCCGTACCTTCATCGTCGGCTTCCGCCGCCAAACCGAGAATCTCGCGCTGTAAAATCAACAGCGATTTTAGACCCGCCATCGTGCCTTGTAAGGTTTCTTGATCGGTTACGGCATTGGTATGCGTTTGGATATCCGAAAGGGCAAGATAATCCGCAAAAGCGTGCAGCGGACGTTGTCCCAAGGTCAGGATACGTTCTGCGATTTCATCAATCTTAATCACCAAGTCGTCATAAATTTCTTCAAATTTAGTATGTAATTCGAAGAAATTAGGACCGGTAATATTCCAGTGATAACCACGCACATTCATGTAGAAAACTTGATAGTTTGCCAGCAGAACGTTTAATTTTTCTGCCAACTTTACTGACTTTCCCTGATCTAATCCGATATTTGTCGTCATAATTTTTCTCCTTCATTGTTATGTTTAATTCACCTAATCAGTATAGGGATAAAGACCTTGCAATACCAATGTGTATTATTGATAGCTTTGATAGGGAATAGCTTTGGATAGATAATAACCAATTATTATTGCCAATTAAATTGCGTGAAAGTGCGGTTAGGCTAAAGAAAGGCTTTCAGCGCGGAAAGCCTCTTTAATGTTTAGTCTTGGCTGTTATTCATCTGTTCCAGTTCGTAAGGATCCGGTTTGATTGCCAATACGTCGCAATTCAGACGCCCAATCACGTGTTCGGCGGTATTGCCCAAAAAGGCGGCGGACAATCCGGTGCGTCCGATCGTACCTAACACGACCAATTCGGCTTTGATTTTTTCGGCAACCTGCGGAATCACTTCTTCCGGCAACCCTTCTTCAACATGGGTATGATCTTCGTTAATTGAGAAGTGCTGGCGCAACGCTTTCATATTGATCAAATGCTGTCCGCGAATGCTGTCGGTATAAGCATTCGGGTTAAATTCAGGCAGGTCAATCGCCATATTCACCGGCGTAGTCGGGTAGGCGGTGACCAAATGAATTCGTCCGGCGGCAAGCACATTCGCCAAATCCAAACTGGAATTGACTAATTTCTTATTTAAAATATCGTGATAATCTTCATCATCGGCAACATTGACCGCCACCAAAATCCGACCTTCCGGCTGCCATTCGTGTTCTTTCACCATCAGCACCGGGCAAGGGCACTTACGTAGCAGTTGCCAGTCGGTCGGGGTAAAAATCAAGGCTTCCAAGCCTTCGGCGGGTTTGGCGTCTTTCACGACCAAATCATGTTTACCAAGCTCAACCTGTTCAATAATCGCTTCATAATCGCGACTTTTCCATACCACGGACGTTTTGATTTCAATCCCGGAATCGGCCGGCACCGTCTCGCGAATGAGTTCTGCCAGCCATTCTTCTTTTTGACTGATAATGCCGCTGTGCATACTTTCCCGTTCTTCGGCGGATAACATCGCGCTCATTTCAAAGGAAAAATCATATAAAGAGAGGAAGAGAGTCAGCTTGGCAGGCGTGTCGGCTTTTTTAAGCTGTTTTGCCAGATGTAATGCGCGTAAAAGGCTGGGCTGAGTGTCCAGCATGGGGTCGATAACAACCAAAATATTATTGAAACGCATAATAATAACCTCCAAATTCATAGTGGGAGAACACTATCAATATAGAGGATATTTTATTAAACAACAACTATCTTCGGTCATTTTTTGATGAGTAAGGCATTATGATGTATGCGTCTTACATTTTGTCGAATCAGCCAGTGCGCGTAATTTGTCTAAATCGGTGATCGTGATAAATTTGCCTTGCACCGAAAGAATCCCGTTTTTCTTGAAACGCCCCAATAAGCGGCTGATGGTTTCGACGGTCAAGCCAAGATAATTGGCAATATCGCCGCGGGTCATGGTTAAACCGAACTCCTTCGATGAGAAGCCACGTGCAGAGTAGCGCTGTGACAAATTATTGATAAACGCGGCTAACCGCTCTTCGGCATTCATTTTCGATAGCAATAAAATCATCGCTTGATCGCTTTTGATTTCGCTGCTCATCAGACGCATAATTTGTTGCCTGAGTTTCGGCATTTTGCCGGCAAGATCATCCAAAATATCGAATGGAATTTCACACACCATCGCCGTTTCCAACGCTTGGGCAAAGCTTGGATGGCGCATATCGGTGATCGCATCAAAACCGACTAAATCGCCCGGTAGATGAAAAGAGGTAATTTGTTCTTCGCCGGTTTCGCTAATGGTATAGGTTTTAATCGTGCCGGAACGGATGGCGTATAAGGAGCGCAACGGATCACCGGCTTTAAACATCACTTGTGATTTCTGAATCGGTTTTTTTCGCTCTATAATATTGTCAAGTTGATCCAATTCCTGATTGTTTAATGTGAATGGAATACACAGCGTACTGATGCTACATTCTTGACAGTGAATGGCGCAGCCACCAGATTGGACGCGTACAGCAGAAATATTCATTGGGGTCATTCTTCACACCTTTTAAAGAAAAAATTGATCTATCTCAATAATTTTAGCATTATTCAAGATATATAAGAAGTATTAAAATGACAAGGATACAAAATGGCAGCAGAAAAATTGACAAAAAAGCGCTTGATTCAGCTTTTAAGTGCAATGATTATTTTAATTGGGGCATTCAGCTATCGCAGTTGCCAGTATCATCCGCCAACCGCACTTGAGTCGGAATCGGAGCAAACGGATAGCAGCCAATAAGCTTAGCCGCAAAAAGCCCGCTTATTCCGAGAGAAAAGCAGGCTTAGGTAAAAGAGGAAGTGCGGTTAGTTTTTAGCCTGTTGCGTTTTCCGCAGTCGCCGCCGACAGCGTCGCTAAATCGCCATCGATATGGTACAAGCCGCGACCATCGGTGCCGACCAAATTAAATTTATCCAGAATACCACTGAATAATTTTTCTTCTTCGTGCTGTTCGGCAACATACCATTGCAGGAAGTTGAAAGAAGAGAAGTCTTTGTCTTCAAAGGTCATCGCAACTAATTCGTTGATTTTTGAGGTGACCAATTTTTCATGTTTATAGGTCAATTCAAAAATCTCTTTTAACGAATCAAAATCCGATTGCGGCGCTTCAATTTTACCAATCACCGCCAACGCGCCGGTTTCGGTCAGGTATGTGAACAAACGGCGCATATGCTGCATTTCTTCATCGGCGTGCGCCAATAAAAACCGAGCCGCACCGGGAAAGCCGTTTTTCTCACACCAAGCGCTCATTTGCAGATAAAGATTAGAGGAGAAAAATTCTAAATTCAGTTGTGCATTTAATGCATCAATAACGTTTTTCGATAACATGATCTCTTCCTTATTGTAATGTGGCTAATTCTTTGTCGATGAAGTAGAGCGATAAACCTGAGTCGCCTAACAGATTGAATTTGTCGATGATACTGTTGAACAGCTTTTCTTCTTCATGTTGCTCGGCAACGTACCATTGTAAGAAATTGAAACTGGATTGATCGCCGCACTCAAAGGTGACTTCAACCAGTTTATTAATTTTTTTCGTGATAAATTTTTCATGTTCCAGCGTCAGTTCGAACACTTCTTTTAACGAAGAAAATTCCGCTTGCGGCGCGTCCAGTTCGCCCAACACCGGCATAATCCCGGTATCATTCAAATATTGGAATAGTTTCTGCATATGCTGCATTTCTTCATCGGCGTGTCGTAACAGAAATTGTGCCGCACCTTCGAATCCTTTTTGCGAACACCATGCGCTCATTTGCAGGTATAAATTAGAAGAGTAGAACTCAAGATTAATTTGTTCGTTTAGCTTATTGATGACTTTTTTGTCTAACATAGCTATGTCCTTTTCAAAAAGTGATTGATATTTGAGGAAAACTATTAAAATTGAGACATTAATAGCAGTTACCTTGAACATAATACGCCGAATTACACTCAAATAAAAGCAAAAAAGACAAAAAATGACCGTAACTTATTAATAAATAAAACAATCACAACCGTTATCATTTATAAAATATTTAGAATCCCAATCATCAACCTGTAGGGTAATTTGAAATCCGAATATGAATAAAAGGGATTTTAGTTTTATCCTTATCTTCAAATTGCTAAAGCCTGATATTTCTAAAGGGAGTACGGGCGAATTTAAAAAATTTATCTTTTCATCAAATCAAATCGTGTTATCCGTTGTAATTGCAATCTAAACCGAAATGAATGTGAAGCATGGACGGATTTTTATCTGAATAAATAATGCAATTTATCAAGACAGCGTCACAAAAACAGAGGATATCCGAAGTGACATAAAAGTGACTTGTTAATTTCCTTTATTTAACATAATATGCATTATGCGAAATCAGTTATGCGGTGAGTGACCGCTACGGGTTAAATAAATCACAGGGTTATACACAAGGATGAAAATGAATGAAATCGCAGAAAGTCGCCGCTCTAGGCTGATTTGGCACGTGGTTTTAATCAGTTATCCTTATTGAAATTACAACGTCATTATTTTGTAAGTGTAAGGTGAAATTGATTGATGGCGTTATTTGGGATGACATTATTTCAACAAAAAACAACGATTGTTATGATGAAATCTGTTGGAAACGGGATATTTGATCTGTGTATTGTCGCGATAAAAAAATCCACTATTCAGTGGATTTTTAATAAGTCAGTCTTTTATTATTATTTGCTAATCAAGCTAAGAAATTCTTTTCTCGTTTCTCTGTCTTCGAGAAAAACGCCACCGAAAGCTGAAGTGACGGTGTAACTATTGGTATCTTTAATCCCACGGCATTTTACGCAAAAATGAGTGGCTTTCACATAAACCGCCACATCTTCAGTCTGCAAAATGGTTTGAAGTGCGGTCAAAACCTGCTCGGTTAAGCGTTCCTGCACTTGCGGACGTTGCGCCAAGAATGCAACTACCCTGTTAATCTTTGACAAACCGATCACCCAATCTTTCGGATAATACGCCACCGAAACCTTGCCGTCGATGGTGACAAAATGGTGTTCACAGGTGCTGGTTAACGTAACATCGTTCACCAACACCATTTCGCTGACTTTCATGCGGTTGCGAATATTGGTGATTTTCGGGAAATTGGCGTAATCCATGCCGGTGAAAATTTCATCAAGATACATTTTCGCCATTCTAACCGGCGTTTCTTCAATACTATCGTCCGTTAAATCCAAGCCGATCAGCTGCAACACTTCGCGCATATGTTTTTCAATTTGTTTACGGCGCTGTTCCAAACTTAAACCCACACTTTTCATCGGGGTTTCAATCCCTTTCGCCAACAAGGCATCGCGCACTTTGGCGGCTTCAACAGAAATATTGCTCATTTATTACTCCAGTTAAAATTAAGTGCGCCATTCTAGCAAAAAAAACGCGAAAAATTAATTATTATCATGCGAAATAACGTTAAAATAAGACTAAAATAGCGCCATTATTTTACTGAGGACCTTGTATGAATCAATTATTAACCCTTGCACAAGCATTAAATCAGATCGTTAGCGCACTTCCCTTTCCGGCGGACGCACAAACCGAACTCATTCCATTGGATCAAGCGCAAAACCGCATTTGTGCCGAAGATATTGCCTCGCCGATTAATGTGCCGAATTTTGATAATTCGGCGATGGACGGTTACGCGGTGCGCCTTGCCGATCTACAACAAAATCAAACTCTACCCATTGCCGGAAAAAGTTTCGCCGGTTCGCCTTTTATTGGCGATTGGACGGCGCAAAGTGCGGTCAGAATTATGACCGGTGCGATGATTCCATATGGTTGCGATGCAGTGATTATGCAGGAACAGGCGGAACTTGATAGCGACGGTAACGTGCGCTTTACTGCGCCGGTGAAAGCCGGGCAAAATATCCGCCGTATCGGCGAGGATGTCAAAGCCGGTGAAATCGTGTTGAAACAAGGGGCGAAACTGACCGCACTTTCATTGCCGCTGCTTGCCTCTTTAGGTATTGAAAAAGTCCGTGTTTTCAAACGGTTAAAAGTGGCATTGATTTCAACCGGCGATGAATTGGTTGCGGTCGGACAGCCGCTAAAAAGCGGGCAAATTTATGACACCAATCGTTTTGCAGTCAAACTGATGTTAGAAAAATGGCATTGTGAAATTCTGGATTACGGCATTTTGCCTGATGATGCTACTCTGTTTGAACAAAAATTTACCCAAGCCCAGCAGCAAGCGGATTTGTTGATCACCAGCGGCGGTGTCTCGGTCGGTGAAGCGGATTTCACCAAAACCGTATTGGAAAAACTAGGGCAAATTAATTTTTGGAAACTGGCAATCAAACCGGGCAAACCCTTTGCCTTTGGCAAATTGGAAAAGGCGTGGTTCTGCGGCTTGCCGGGCAATCCGGTTTCAGCCTTGGTCACGTTTTATCAATTAGTCCAACCGGTGATTGCCAAATTAAGCGGCTATGCCGAATGGCAAAAACCCATGCAATTAACTGCCGTTGCAACCACGCCGCTGAAAAAAGCCCCCGGCCGTTTGGATTTTCAACGTGGATTTTACAGCGTCAATGCGGAAGGCAAACTGGAAGTGCGCTCAGTCGGTTTTCAAGGCTCGCATATGTTTAGCTCGTTTGTTGCCAGCAACTGTTTTATCGTGTTGGAACAGGAACGTGGCAATGTTGCTGTCGGCGAAACGGTTACGATTGAACCGTTCGATACCGCTATTTTAAATTAAGTGCTTAAAATGACCGAATTAAGTTATCAAGAAGAATTGCGTTACAACCGCCAAATTATCCTGAAAGCGGTTGATTTTGACGGACAGGAAAAGCTGAAAGCCAGCAAAATGTTGATTGTCGGTTTGGGCGGTTTAGGCTGTGCCGCCGCGCAATATTTAGCAACTACCGGTGTCGGACATTTAACGCTGTTGGATTTTGACACGGTGTCGCTGTCAAATCTGCAACGGCAAGTGTTGCACGATGACAGCCGTTTAGACATGCCCAAAGTGCGGTCGGCGCAACTTTCACTACAGAAATTAAATCCGCATATTCAAATTGAAACCATCAATGCCAAGCTGAATGAAATCGAGTTAAGTGACGTTGTCACTCGGGCGGATGTGGTATTAGATTGTACCGATAACGTTGAAATTCGTAATTTACTGGATCATTGCTGTGAAAAAGCCCGAATTCCGCTGGTTTCAGGCGCGGCAATCCGCATGGAAGGACAGGTTTCGGTATTTACCTATCAAGCAAACACCCCGACCTACCGCACGTTGAGCCGCCTATTCGGTGAAAATACCCTAAGTTGCGTCGAAGCCGGCGTGCTTGCGCCGATTGTTGGCGTCGTCGGCTCGATTCAAGCCTTGGAGGCAATCAAAGTGCGGTTAAATATCGGTAAAAACTTGTGCGGACGGCTATTGATGATCGACGGCTTGAATATGGCGATTCGGGAAATCAAGTTGCCGAGCTAGATGTAATCAATCGGTAAAGCCGCCACATCAGCCGATAGCCATAATTTTTCCGGATATTGGTTGATAATTGTCCCTGGCGCAACAGTAATTTCACTATTGGCGAAATAATGCTTGTGAGTAATGCAAAATTTTTCGCCATTTGTTTATTCGGTGCTGCCGTGGTTTTAATCTCAACCGGTATAGAGGGTCTGCCCGTCAACAATAATCAAATCAATTTCTTTTTGATTGGTATCACGATAATAATATAGCGGCGGTTCAATAATTCCTTGATTATAAAATGATTTAATAATTTCACTCACAACAAAGGTTTCAAAGAATTGCCCGCTTTTTGCACCATTTTGCAAGGCTTCAGTCAGCCACTTGGTTAATCATGCCATTAGCCCCAACGCTGAAATAGATCTTGCGGCAGTGCAATATCAAACTGATCGAGCAAGCGGTTGACGCTTTGGTTAATCAGGTCGTCGAGGGTTTGCGGTTGATGATAAAACGCCGGCATGAGCGGGGTGATTTGCGCGCCGATTTCGGCGGCTTGGGTCATCAGGCGTAAATGCCCTAAATGCAGCGGCGTTTCACGCACGCATAAATGCAACGGTTTACGTTCTTTCAGGCAGACATCGGCGGCGCGACTGATCAGATCGTCGCTGTAGCAATGAGCGATTGCCGATAAGGTTTTGATCGAACACGGCACAACCACCATCCCTAAAGTGCGGTATGAGCCGGAGGAAATCGCCGCGCCAATATCACGAATATCATAATTCACATCGGCAAGCGAGCGCACGTCGGCGATACTGGCATTCGTTTCCATTGCAATGGTTTGGCGGGCGGCATTGCTGATAATCAAATGGGTTTCGATCTCGGTTTGCTGCAACACTTGCAATAAACGAATGCCATAAATCGCACCGGATGCGCCACTTATGGCAATGATTAAACGGGGTTTTTTCACGTTAAGTTTTATCTTTCGTTATGAATTTCTAAATTAGTTGCGTCTGCTTGCGTTTGTTTCGCTTTGTCGTTGCGCACCGACGCGATGTTCTCTAAGTATTCTTTTGACACATCACCGGTAATGTATTCGCCGGTAAATACCGAAGTGTCAAAATGTTGGATGTTTGGATTTTCTTGGCGCACCGATTCGGTTAAATCGTTTAAATCTTGGAAAATCAAGCGATCAACACCGATCAGTTCGGCAATTTCTTCCACACTGCGTCCATAAGCAATCAGTTCATTTTTTGTCGGCATATCAATGCCATATACGTTAGGATAGCGAATTTCAGGTGCGGCGGAGGCAAAATAGACTTTCTTTGCCCCGGCAAGGCGCGCCATTTCCACAATCTGTTCCGAGGTTGTGCCGCGCACAATCGAATCATCAACCAACAGCACGTTTTTATCTTTAAATTCAGAGGAAATGGTGTTCAGTTTACGCCGTACCGAATTTTTGCGCTGTTCCTGCCCCGGCATAATAAAGGTACGCCCGACATAGCGGTTTTTCACATAACCTTGACGATACGGTACGCCCAATTCGTGTGCAATCCGCAAGGCGATATCGGTGGAGGTTTCCGGAATCGGAATCACTACATCAATCTCCAAATCTTGCCATTCGCGTGCAATTTTTTTGCCTAAACGCTCGCCCATATGTACCCGCGCAGCATAAACGGATACGCCGTCAATGCAGGAATCCGGGCGGGCAAAATACACATATTCAAAAATACACGGACACAATTCCGGGTTGACCGCACATTGTTCGGAAGAGAAATTGCCGTTAAAATCAACATAAATCGCTTCGCCCGGATTGACATCACGCACAAACTCAAAACCGATTGCATCCAGCGCGACGCTTTCGGAGGCAAAGGCATATTCGATAATCCCGTTATCTAATTGGCGCTGTCCCAATACCAGCGGTCGAATACCGTGCGGATCACGGAATGCGATCATACCGAAACCGATAATCATCGCCACACAGGCATAAGCGCCGCGAATATCCTGATGGGTTTTTCTGATTGCGTTGAAAATATCATTTGCGGATAAGTCTAGATCGTCGGCTTGATCTAAATGATAGGCTAAAATATTTAATAGGGCTTCGGAATCGGAATTGGTATTGACGTGGCGGCGGGCTAAGGTGAAAAGTTTTTGTTTGAGTTCCTCGGAGTTGGTCAGGTTGCCGTTGTGGACGAGGGTTAAGCCGTAAGGAGAGTTGACATAAAACGGTTGTGCTTCGGAAACGCTGGAGCTGCCTGCGGTCGGATAACGCACATGCCCAATCCCTGCATTGCCCTGCAAACGGGTCATGTGGATTTGTTGGAACGTATCGCTGACCAAGCCGTTGGCTTTACGCAAGCGGAAGCGATTTTCATTATCCACCGTTACAATCCCGGCGGCGTCCTGTCCACGGTGTTGCAACACGGTCAAACCATCGTAAATAGCTTGATTAACGGGGGTCTGCCCAATAATTCCAATGATTCCACACATTTTTGTCTCGTCCTTAGCGGTGTAATTAGCAGTATAAATTGAGAGTTAATTTAACGGTTAAAATTTAGATTTAGGCGTTAAAAAAGAAGAATTCTGTTGTAACTGTTCGAAGAACCATTCTACCACAAAACCAAAGTGCGGTATCAGTTTTGAATTTTTCCACCATTCGGACTGGTCAAAATTAGTAAACGTATCCACACAGAAAAGTAAAGCGGCAACAATCAACACTCCGCGCAACACGCCGAAACAGGCGCCTAACACACGATCGGTGCCGGTCAAACCGGTTTTGTCGACCAATTGTCCGATAATATAATTAATCACGGCACCGACAATCAAACTACAAATAAACAGAATGGCAATCGCGGCGCCGATACGAATATGTTCCGATTCAATTTGGGTTAGCATGCCGGCAAGATAAGGATAAAAGCGGCTGGCAACGAAAAAAGCCATCACCCAGCTGGCGAGCGACATCACTTCTCGCACAAAACCACGCAATAAACTGACGATAAGGGAGAAAATAATAATGCCGATAATCAGGTAATCTATCATGTAAAAACTCTAGGAAAAATAGAAAGGAACGCTAAGCGTGATGAAGGCGTTATTGTACAAAAAAAGGCTATGGTTGCGTAGTGAAATTTTTAAATCAAGGTCAATTCCATTTACAAAGCAAACATTCCTGCTCGGTTGCGCCACGATAGATCTCGAATTTAAAACGGTTTTCTGCTATTGTTTAGAAACATTTTTTTAACACGCTTTTTAACACAGGATACTCTCTTGATCACACAATCCTCTTTCCGTGATGCCATGGCGCATTTGGCATCGGCTGTCAGCATTTTAACCACCAGCGGCGAAGCGGGCACGATTGGGCTTACGGTTTCTTCAGTAACTTCCGTTACCGACTCCCCGGCAACCTTGTTAGTCTGTATCAATCAAGCCAGCGAAGTACATGATATTATCAAACGGAATGGCAAGGTGACAGTGAATATTCTCAAGGCGGAACAACAAGATTTAGCGCTGCATTTTGCCGCGATGGCGGACAGCACGATGGAACAACGCTTGGCGTGGGATGTGTGGCAAAATGCCGAAAACGGCATACCGCACTTGCGCAATGCCTTGGTCAATCTGCAAGGGCGTATTGTTGCCGATAATCATATCGGCACGCACAGTGTCTTTTTTATTGAAATTGATACGATTGACCTGCAACCCGGCGAAGCACTGCTCTATTTTAACCGTTCGTTTAAAACGATTGCATTATAAATGCACTCTACAATTCCTCCCAAAAATCAGCCGATAAGTGTTTATCGGCTGATTTTAATATCTTTGCCAAATCCATAAAAGTCGGTTTTTCAGCCAAGATGAGATATACCTGCTGTTGTTGCAAAAGCGAGGCTATTTTTTGATAGGCTTGTTTGGCGCTTTCCGCCAACGGCTGCTGCGCACGTTTGCCTAACCACCACAACCCTTGCAACGGAAAACTGAGGGCGAAAAGTGCGGTCAGCACTGCCGCCGCCAACGCCATTTGATTGCCCGGCAGGGCGATTTGTTGCCAGACTATCGCCGCCACGGCAATTGCCGGCATGGCTTTTTGCGCAAAACGAACCGCCCGTATAACCCGGTTTTCCGGAAAAATCATGCCTAATTTTGCCTGTTGCGGCCATGTTTCCAGATAATGTTGTCCTAACTTAAAAGTGGTAAAAAGGTGCATGTTGTCCTGCTCATCGCTAATGAATCGTTATAAAGATCACGTTTTGCGTGGATTTCTCTCGAATTGCAATTTATTTTATTCTATCAAAAGTGTATCCTATATCGGATAATTTTCTGCGCATACTGCGCCTTTACTTAACTCAACATGAAATAGGTTAAAAAATTATGTCACAAAAATTGATCCTGGTTCTAAACTGCGGTAGTTCTTCTTTGAAATTTGCCATTTTAGATCCTCAATCCGGTGATGAGAAACTGTCAGGTTTGGCAGAAGCTTTTCACTTAGAAGACGCCCGTATCAAATGGAAATTGAATGGCGAAAAAGGCAATGCCGATTTGGGCGCCGGTGCGGCGCATAGCGAAGCATTAAATTTTATCGTGAACCAAATTTTACCACAAGGCGAAGGATTAAAAGACAGTATTGTGGCGATTGGTCACCGTATCGTACACGGCGGTGAAAGATTTACTCAATCCGTACTGATTAATGACGACGTCATCGAAGGTATCCGTGACGCAGTACAATTTGCGCCGTTGCACAACCCGGCGCATTTAATCGGGATTGAAGAAGCGTTTAAAGCCTTCCCTGAGTTAAAAGAGAAAAACGTTGCGGTATTTGATACGGCATTCCACCAAACCATGCCGGAGGAAGCCTATTTATATGCCCTGCCGTATTCCATGTATAAAGAACACGGCGTTCGTCGCTACGGCGCACATGGCACCAGCCACTATTATGTTAGCCGCGAAGTGGCGAAAGAGCTGAATATTGCGGAAGATAAAGTGAACGTGATCACCTGTCACTTAGGTAACGGCGGTTCGGTTGCAGCGATTCGCCACGGCGAATGTATCGACACCTCAATGGGTTTAACCCCGTTGGAAGGTTTAGTGATGGGAACCCGTTCCGGCGACATCGACCCGGCGATCATCTTCTATATGTACAATACCCTCGGCATGAAAATGGAAGAAATCGAAACGACACTGACCAAAAAATCCGGTTTATTGGGCTTGACCGAAGTGACCAGCGACTGCCGCTATGCGGAAGACAACTATGACAGCAAAGCAGACGCCAAACGCGCTATCGACGTGTACAGCTACCGTTTGGCCAAATACATCGGTTCTTATATGGCGGTGATCGGCGAGCGTTTGGACGCCATCGTCTTTACCGGCGGTATCGGTGAAAACTCGGCGCATATCCGTGAATTGACTTTGGCACACCTGAAATTATTCGGTTATGACATGGATAACGAACGCAATTTGGCGGCGCGTTTCGGTAAATCCGGCAAAATTACCAGCGATAATTCCCCATTAGCCTTGGTTATCCCGACCAATGAAGAACTGGTTATTGCCCAAGATACAGCGCGCTTGGCCGTAAACTAAGATTTTCCGCTGCCGACTCAAGTCGGCAGTTTTTTGGTTAAGATTTTTATTCAATATACAAAAGGCGTTATTATGTCTCGTACCATTATTTTAACTCCCGTCAGTGCCGGCGTCGGTCTGACCAGTGTCAGTTTGGGTTTGGTGCATGCGCTTGAACAAAAAGGCGTAAAAATTGCATTTATGAAACCGATCTCGCAACCAAGCAGTGGCGAAGATAAGATTGACCGTACCACCTCTATCCTGCGCAACAGCACCTCAGTCGATACCGGCGAACCGATTATGCTGAGTAAAGCGGAATCGTTGATCGGTCAAAACCAATCCGATGTGTTGCTGGAAAAAATTGTTGCGCAACACCAATCCTTAAGCAGCAAAAACGAATTGGTGATTGTGGAAGGCTTGATTCCAACCAGTAAAAGCACCTATGCCTCCGGTGTTAACTATGAAATTGCGCAAGCGTTGGATGCGGAAATTATTCTGGTCGCCGCACCGGGCACGGACACCCCAAGCCAATTAATCGAACGTTTGGAAGCGGTTGCCAGTGATTTTGGCGGACGTAACAACCCGAATTTAGTCGGTGTGGTGGTGAATAAATTTAATGCTCCGGTCGATCAAAGCGGCCGCACCCGTCCGGATTTGAGCGAAATTTTTGATTCTTTCCAAGAGAACGAAAGCTCAATCAATGAAGTTCGCCATTTATTCTCAAAAAGCCCGTTGACTTTGATCGCCAGTATTCCTTGGAATGCCGACCTCATTGCAACCCGTGCGATTGATATTGCCAAGCACTTAAATGCGCAAATCATTTATGAAGGTGAAATCAAAACCCGTCGTATCCACGGCATTACTTTCTGCGCCCGTAATTTACCGAACATGGTCGAGCATTTCCGTGCCGGCAGTCTGTTGGTGACCTCTGCGGATCGCCCGGATGTATTGGTTGCAGCCTGTTTGGCAGCAATGAACGGCGTCAAAATCGGTGCCTTAGTGCTGACCGGGGGTTATAAAATCGATACCCAAATCAGCAAACTGTGCCAACAAGCTTTTGAAACCGGCTTACCGGTGGTGCGTGTCGAAGGCAACACTTGGCAAACCTCGCTCAACCTGCAAAGTTTCAATTTGGAAGTGCCGCCGGATGATGCGGAACGAATCGAAACCATTAAACAATTCACCAGTGCGCAATATAATCCGCAGTTTATCGACAGTTTGGTCGGTTCTTCTTCGCGTTTGCGCCGCTTGTCGCCGCCGGCATTCCGTTATCAATTAACCGAACTGGCACGCAGCGCCAAAAAACGTATCGTGTTGCCGGAAGGCGACGAACCGCGTACGGTTAAAGCGGCGGCGATTTGTGCTGAACGCGGTATTGCCGAATGTATCTTGTTGGCAAGCCCGGAAGATGTCAACCGTGTTGCTGAATCGCAAGGCGTTCAATTAGGCAAGGGTATCACCATTATCGATCCGAAAATGGTGCGCCAAAACTATGTGGCGCGTTTGGTCGAGTTGCGTAAAAATAAAGGCATGACCGAAGTGGTTGCGGAAGAACAACTGCAAGACAATGTGGTATTAGGCACGATGATGTTAGAAGCCGCGGAAGTCGATGGTTTAGTCTCCGGTGCGGTTCACACCACGGCAAACACCATTCGCCCACCAATGCAAATCATCAAAACCGCACCGGGCAACTCCATTGTTTCGTCCATCTTCTTTATGTTGCTGCCGGATCAAGTGTTGGTCTATGGCGACTGTGCGGTGAATCCGGATCCAAGTGCGGAACAATTGGCTGAAATTGCGATTCAATCGGCTGATTCGGCAAAAGCCTTTGGTATCGATCCGAAAGTGGCGATGATTTCCTACTCTACCAGCTCTTCCGGTCAAGGTTCGGACGTGGAAAAAGTACGCGAAGCGACCCGCTTGGCACAAGAAAAACGTCCTGACCTGATCATTGACGGTCCGTTGCAATATGACGCGGCGGTGATGGAAGATGTGGCGCGCTCTAAAGCCCCCGGCTCCCCTGTTGCCGGCAAAGCCACGGTATCCATCTTCCCGGATTTGAACACCGGCAATACCACCTATAAAGCGGTGCAACGCTCTGCCGATTTGGTTTCTATCGGACCAATGTTGCAAGGCATGCGCAAACCGGTCAATGACTTATCACGCGGCGCGTTAGTCGATGATATTGTTTACACCATCGCATTAACCGCCATTCAAGCAACGCAATAATCGTTGCTTGCAGCAATAATAAGCCGACAAAAAAACCTGCTTTTCACAGCAGGTTTTTTATGTCTGATTATTGAGATCACCCAATCACTTTCGGTAAATAACCGGTATCAATCAAAAACGGAATCACGATAATCAGCAGTCCCAACAGCAATGCGAGCACAAGTGCGGTATTGCCGCCAATTACGCGATACGGCAGGTTCGGATGTAAACGGCGTGCTTTCCATGCCAAACCAACCGGCAACACTAAACCATAAAAGGCAAACATAATCCCGGCATAGCCTAAGGCTAAAATAAAACCTTTCGGATAAAACAACGCGAAAATCAATGGCGGCACAAAGGTTAATACTCCCAGCGACGCACGATTTGACCGCACTTTGACCCGTTTGAGCAAATCATGCAAGCAATCAAATAAACTCAAAGACACCCCTAAAAACGAAGTCACCAAAGCTAACGAAGAAAACAGCCGCACCGCTTCGCTTAAAATCTGACTGCCGGTGATTTCACGGGTGGCATTGACCAAACCTTTCAAGGTAGGGTCTTGTTGTAAAATATGTAGAAATTGTGATTGGCTCAGCACGCCATGGGTGGATAGCTGCCATAACAAATAGGCAATCAATGGAAGTCCGGTACCGGCAATCACTGAGATACGCAAGCGCTTCACATCACCGTCTAAATATTTCACGATACTCGGCAGCACCACATGGAAGCCGAACGAAGTAAAGAAAACCGGGGCGGCAGATAAGATCAGCGCATGATTTAGCGGCATTGCCATCAGGTTATCTAAAGAAACGCGCGGCAACATCATCAGCAACACAAACAGAAAAATAGCGATTTTGCTTAGAAAAAACAGCCGATTGACCGCATCCACACTCGATGTGCCGAGAATAATAAAAATGCCTAACACCACGGTAAACAACACAATGCTGACTTGGGTTGTGGTTTCATCATCGCCAATGATCGGTAATAAACCGCTGAGCAAAGAACCTCCGCCGGTGACATAAGCCGATAAAATCGCATACATAAAAATCAGCAGCGCCAATGTTGCTATAACCCGTCCGACAGAACCGAAATATTGCTCCGCCAATGAAGCCAAGCCGTCGTCAATCCGCGCGGTTTGATACACTTCGATAAACAGCAACGCACTGTAAGACAATAAAACCCATAAAATCAATAGCAAAAGAACGGTAAATGAAAATCCCATACTGGCGGAGGTAATCGGCATTGCCAACATCCCGGCACCAATCGTTGTTCCGGCAACCAATAAAGTGCTGCCCAATGTTTTATTTTTCACAACATGTCTCGATTTTTCTGATTAAAAAAAAAGTGCCCATGAAATGGGCACTACTCGGAAAGCAAATAGATGGCTATTGAAATAGCGCTTTTTATTGTGCGCGTAAGATACTCGAATCTTGAATGAAGAGCAAGTATCATCCGAATTAAATAGTCATTTTGTGATTTTGCGCAAGATTTTTAGATGAAATTGAATATTTTTTAATAAATCTTAGCGACTAAAACGCTAAAAATCCTGCGGCTTCAATCTTTTTCCCGACTATTAGTGTCAATATTAAACACGCTACTGCCGAATTAAATTGCTGCATTTTTTGAGGTAGAACAAATATTCGAGAAAATCCGCTTGAAATAAATTCTGATCGGCTCATAATTTGCCTATCTTATCATGATAAAGGTTCTCATTTTTATTCGTGTTACTAATATGTTAAAAATTATTAAATATTTATTACTGACCGCACTTTTCTCCGTCAGCCTGAATCTGAGCGCGACCGAAACTGACGGTGATAACCGTTATCGCGCCTATATCGCCGATATTGAACAACGCTTGGATAACACTCTGGGGTATTATCAAAACGGCGAGGTCAATCAGGCGAAAAGTGCGGTGCAAATGGCGTATTTCGAGGTGTTTGAGAATTTGGAAGGCCCGATTCGAATCAACATTTCCGCACAAAAAAGCTACCAGTTGGAAGCCGCTTTCGGCGAAATCCGCAAGATGATCACCCAAAATCAGCCGCAGTCGGTTATCGCAGAAAAAATTGATTGGTTGAAAAATGAGTTGAATCGGCTGGAATCGGTGTTGAACGACGGACACCGCCTCACCGCCGAAGGGCAACACGGCGCGTATCAAAACAGTGAGATTGCACCTTATTGGCAACAAAGTTTTCAGATTATCGACGATCTGCTGGCACAAGCGATCAGCGCCTACCAAGAGGGCGATTTGGACAGCGCCAAGAAGTTGATTCAACAGGCGCAATATGACGGTTACAAAAATTCCGAAATGGAAATGGCAATTCGGCAAAACCGCTCTTCCACCCAGTCCTCCGCTCTCAACCAACAATTTTACGATCTGATCAAAGCCGCACAACAGGCTGAAAACCTGAGCGAGCTGGGCTATTTAACTACCCAATTATTACAAGATATCGAAGATCAACTGCCGAACCTGCCGACCACCAAACAGGCGCAACAAGCGCAGGCAATGCAAGCCGCCGAGCCGCAAAACAACAGCACGCAAAATTGGCAACAGGTCGCCGCCGAGGTTAATCAAGGCATTCAGCAAGCACTTCAACACTATCAACAAGGTAAGCGTGACGAGGCGATTATGGCGGTGCAGGACACCTATTTCGATGTGTTCGAAAGTTCCGGCATGGAAAGCAGTATCGGCTCGCGCGACAGCAATTTGAAAACCACCCTGGAGGGCTTTTTCACCCGTCTGGTCGGGCAAATGAAAGCGCAGCAATCGCCGGAGCAACTGCAACAACAAGCGGACGGCTTGGCGCAACAGTTGCAAAGTGCGGTCAGTTTATTAAGCCAAAACAGCGGCGGCGCTTGGGATATTTTCCTCTACAGCCTGCTGATTATCCTGCGTGAGGGCTTGGAAGCCTTGCTGATTGTGGCGGCGATTGTGGCGTATTTGGTAAAAAACCATCATCAGGACAAGCTGCCGGTTATCCGCCAATCGGTGGTTATCGCCCTTGTCGCCAGTGTGATCACCGCATTTATCTTCCAGTTGCTGTTTGAAAATTCCGGCGCAAACCGTGAATTATTGGAAGGTATCACCATGATTTTCGCCGTGGTTATGCTGTTTATGATGAGCTATTGGCTGCTGTCGAAAGTAGAGGCGCAAAATTGGAAACGCTACCTTGAAGGCAAGCTCTCCACCGCCCTGACCACCGGCTCGTTGATCGGGTTATGGCTCACCAGTTTTCTGGCGGTTTACCGCGAAGGGGCGGAAACCGTGTTGTTTTACTACGCATTAGTGGGCGATATCCAATCTGCCGACGGCTATGTATATCTGTTCGGCGGCTTTGCGATCGGCGTGATGTTATTGTTGGTTGTCTATTTGATTATGCGTTTTACCGTGGTCAAACTGCCGTTAAAACCGTTCTTTATGTTGACGGGCGGCTTTATGTATCTGATGGCGTTTGTCTTTGCCGGTAAAAGCGTGTTGGAACTGATTGAGGGAAAACTGGTTCAACCGACCTTACTGGACGGCTTCCCTGAAATTTCCTGGTTGGGAATTTATCCGTATCTCGAAACCTTAATTCCGCAAGCCGTTTTAATCTTGGCGGCGATTTTCGCCCTGTTGTATATGAAAATCAGCGCTAAAAAACAGGCATTACACGCTATTTAATCCTAAACTTTTAAGAGGTATTTTATGAACTTCAAAAAAACATTGCTCACCGCCACCCTCGTCGCCGGTATCTTCTCCGCTACCTCGGCGCTGGCATTCAAAGAGTATCCGGCAGGCGAACCGGTTACCATGAACGAAATGGAAATCGCAGCGGTTTATTTGCAGCCGATCGATATGGAACCGCGCGGTATGGGTTTACCGGCGGCGAAATCGGATATCCATCTGGAAGCGGATATTCATGCGATCGAAGGCAATAAAAACGGCTTCGGCGCCGGCGAATGGATGCCGTATCTGACCATTAATTATACCTTGGAAAATTTGGATACCGGTGAAAAACAACAAGGCACGTTTATGCCGATGGTTGCCGGCGACGGTCCGCACTACGGCGCCAACATCAAAATGATGGGCGTGGGCAACTATAAAGTGACTTACCACATCGAGCCGCCGTCAAAAGCGGGGTTGCACCGCCATACCGATGACGAAACCGGTGTCGGCCGCTGGTGGAAACCGTTTGATGCGGCGTTTGAATTTAAATATACCGGTTTGAATTGATCTGAAATCGGTCGTTACCACTCTGCTTTGCCGGTGTTTTGCACGCTTTTCAGGGTGGTAATTTTATCTTTTTAAATCTTATTTATTCCAATCTGCATAGGATTTAAAAACATAAAAGGTTGTTGCAATGAATTACTTTTTCACCTCGGTTTTACAATTATTGCTGCCGTTCGGCGTACTCAGCGGTTTGTTGTGGGCAAAACAGCGAACCGTGCCGGACAAAGCGCTGTTTTGGCTCTCTCTGACCGCACTTTGCAGCGGCTTTGTCCTATGGCAACTGTTCAGCGTCAACCAAAGCCTGAAACTGATCCTGTCAATCGGTTATGCGTCGGTGTTGCTGTTTAGCCTGTTCAGTGCTTGGCTGAATCGGCGGCAACTGCTCTACCTTGCGCAAACCCTGTTACTGCTGTTCGCCGGTATTTTCTGGGCGCAAAATCCGAATTTGAGTGCAATCACCTCCACCGAGATCATCAATACTGATTTTATTCTTAATCTGTTTGCAATAGCGACCGCACTTTTGCTCTGTCTGTTGTGCGCCAACTGGATTGTCAGTCTGTTGCGGCAAAGCGCATTGGCTTATTCCGCTTGTTGGCAGCTGCGGCTGATAGCTATGCTGCTGTTGGGCGTTTGGCTGTTGTTACCGCTCAGCGGGCAAATTTTGCTGTCGCTGATTAAATTGCAATTGATCGATCTGGATAAAACCCTGCTCAGTTTTGTTGCCAAAAGCCTGAATCTGACCATTTGGAATAATTATCTGCTGGCGGGCATGCTTATCGCTATCAGCCTGCTGTTTTTCATTTGCGTGCAGCGTCCGCGCCAGCATGTGTTGGCACAGCAAACCGATCTGATCGAAAAACGGCAAAAAACCGCACTTTATCGCCAAGCGCGCCGCATTACGCTATCGGGCTTGCTGTTGGCGCTGATAGTGATCGCCGCACAGCTGTATTGGGATAAAATCGCTTCGCAGCCGCCGCGCCTGTCGCAAGCCACGCCGGTGACATTGTCACAAGACGGGCAAGTGCATATCGACATCAAACAGGTCAGCGACGGCAAATTACACCGCTTCGTTTGGATTTCCGACGAAGGCAAAGCCGTGCGTTTCTTTATTATCAACCGGTTAAGCGATCGTGTCAGCTTGGGCGTGGTGTTTGACGCCTGCCTGCTGTGCGGCGATCAGGGTTATGTCATGCAAGGCAATCAGGTGATCTGCGTGGCTTGCGGCGTGCATATGTTTATTCCGTCGATCGGTAAGCCGGGCGGCTGCAATCCGGTACCGATTAACGATTGGCGGCAAACCGAACAACAGGTGATCATCAGCAAGCAAAGCTTGGAAGAAGGTTTGAACTACTTCTCGACCATCGTGCAATTGGAGGTGATTGATCCGGTAGACGGCAGCAAGCTGCTCAACACCGACGCCAAATTTAAATACAACTACGCCGGCAAAACCTACTTTTTTGCTTCGGAACAGAATATCAATCAATTCCGTGACAATCCTGAGCGCTACCTTGCGCCGCAAAGCCAAGCGCCGCAAACCCGCTTGGCGGAGGAATAAGTTATGCTGTTACGTATGTTGTTACAATCGTGGAAAAACGGGTTACGGCGCAAGTTTTTGGCGATTTTCACCATTTTTCTCGCCGCCGGTTTAATCTCCGCCCTGTTGGCGGTGTCGATTGATATCGGCGATAAAATGGCAAAAGAGCTGAAATCCTACGGCGCCAATATTTTGATTGAACCTGCCGCCCAAGCCGCGCTGCCGCAAGTCGATCAAGAACGGGAAAATCTGTTGCAGGGGCAGGATTTTTTAGACGAAAAAGAACTGCCTAACATTAAAGATATTTTTTGGGGCAACAATATCGTCGGCTTTGCGCCGCAATTGAATGCGCCTTTTGAGTTGATTAGCCGTAACGGACAAGCGCAGCAACAAGATATCAGCGTACTGGGCACGTTTTTTGACTATCCGATCGGCATTCCGGACGATCCGGATTATCACACCGGACAGAAAATCATCAGCCCGTATTGGCAGGTGGACGGCGAATGGGTGGATGACAGTGTCAAACACCGCCATAACCGTGCTAACACTCAAAGTGCGGTTGCGCCGCAAGCACTGGTCGGGCGCCAACTGGCGGCAAGTGCCGATATTCATATCGGTGATCGGTTGCAATTACGTCCGTTCACTGACTCTAGCGCAGAGATGACCGCACTTTTAGAGGTAACGGTAAGCGGAATTCTGTCGAGCGGCGGCAATGAAGAAAATCAGGTGATCGTGCCGCTGCACGCACTGCAAAACAGTTTGAACCTCCACGGCAAAGTGCAGTCGGTACGGGTTTCGGCGTTGACCGTGCCGGAAAACGATCTGTCGCGCAAAGCGCGGGAAAATCTGGAAGCGTTGGACGCCGAAGAGTATGACCGCTGGTATTGCACCGCCTATGTTTCGTCAATCGCCCACCAGCTGGAAGAAGCGGTATCCGGCGCAGTGGTGCGCCCGATTTGGCAGGTCGCCGCCTCCGAAGGCGTGGTCATTGAGAAAATCCAGTTGCTGTTGGCGGTCGTCACGTTGGCGGCGCTGTTGGCTTCCGCAATGGGAATCGCTTCGTTGATGACCAGCAATATCATCGAACGCAGCAAAGAGATCGGCTTGATGAAAGCGCTGGGCGCACATCAACGGCAAATCAATCTGCTGTTTTATTGCGAAGCCGGTTTAAGCGGCGTTATCGGCGGGCTATTCGGTTGCCTTGCCGGTTGGGGCTTGGCTGGTTTTATCGGTGATGCGTTGTTCGGACAACCGCTCTCTTTTGCTTGGATTGTGGTGCCGTGCGTGCTGTTTTTGTCGGTGATGATTGCGATTATCGGCACTTGGTTTCCGGCGCACCGCATTGCCAAACTCTATCCGATCGAGGTGTTGTATGGGCGTTAATATGTTCTGGCGTTTGGTATTCCGTGCGTTGCGCTTGCGCCTGCAACGGGTCGCGATTATTTTTGCCGCCCTGACCGTCGGCGCGGCAATTGTCACGGCGATGTCTGCGGTCTATTTTGATATCAATACCAAAATGAGCCAAGAATTACGCACTTTCGGCGCCAATTTTTATATCGGCTCGAAACATCAAACCACGCTGTCGCAACAGCCGTTTCAACAAATTCTGGCACAAGCGCCGACCGGTTTGCTAAATGCCGCCGCCCCCTATTTATACGGCGTGACCCGCAGTGAATTGGAAAAAATCGCAATTATGGGCGTGTGGTACGACGCCATGCCGACCCTCGCGCCCTATTGGCAAATCCGCGGACAACAAATCGGAGTGAATTTCGATCAGCGCAATGCGATGATCGGCAAAACCTTAGCCGAGCGGCTGCACTTAACACTCGGCGACGAGATCACCTTAAGCAACGAGCAGCAGCAAAAACGCAGTTTCAAAATTAAAGCGATCGTGGAAGCCGGTGACGCCACCGACAATATGTTGATCGTCAATCTGGAATTTGCACAGGCATGGCTGAACAAGCCTGATCAAATCAGTTACGCGCTGTTAAGCGTGAAAAATGAACAGGGACAGGTGGAGCAATTCGCCGAACAGCTGCGCCGCCAATATCCCGATTTGGAAATTCGCCCGATTCGTAAAGTTTCCGCTTCCGAAGGGCAGATTCTGGATAAAATCAAAGGCTTAATGGGCTTAATTTCGTTGGTGATTTTGATCTTGGCGACCCTGTGCGTCAACACCACCTTAATTGCGATTATCGCCGAGCGTGCCAAAGAGTTCGCGCTGCAAAAAGCATTGGGCGCCAAACGCGGCGATATCATCAAACAAATCACCACCGAAACCCTGCTGATTGCCCTGCTTGCCACACTCGCCGGCTTGATTTTAGGCTATATTCTCGCGCAGGTGTTGGGGATCGCGGTGTTTAAATCCAGCATTGATCTGCGCTTGCCGGTAATTCCGATCACGCTGCTGCTCTCGCTGATTGTGGCGATGATTGCGGTGATCGTGCCGACCCGACGGGCATTACAAATTGAAACCGCCAACGTATTGAAAGGTGAATAATGACAGAGCAAAAATGGGTGATCGAAACCCGCCATTTGGTTAAACGTTTCGGACAGGTGACCGCACTTGACGATATCAATATTCAAATCGCCGCCGGCGAATTCGTAGCGATTATGGGCGCTTCCGGTTCCGGCAAAACCACGCTGATGAATATTTTGACCTGTTTGGACACCGCCAGCGACGGCAAGGTGATTTTAGACGGCGTAGACGCCGCCAAGCTGAACGAAGAGCAACGTCAGCGTTTTCGTGCCGAGAAAATCGGGTTGGTGTTCCAACAATTCCATTTGATTCCCTACCTGACCGCACTTGAAAACGTGATGTTGGCGCAACATTATCACAGTGTCACCGACGAAGCGTCGGCGAAAGCGGTGCTCGCCCAAGTCGGTTTGGCACATCGAATCAATCACCTGCCAAGCCAACTGTCCGGCGGCGAACAGCAACGGGTGTGTATCGCCCGTGCATTAGTCAACCGTCCGCCGGTGATTTTTGCCGACGAACCGACCGGCAATCTGGACGAAACCAACGAACGCCTAATCCTGCAACTGTTGACCGAACTGAACCTGCAAGGGCGCACCATCGTGATGGTGACCCACAATCCGGAATTGGGCAAACTGGCACACCGCACCATCTTCTTGCAACACGGCAAATTTTTGCGTGAAGAAAAATATGAATCGAGGACAAATTGATGAAAACGTTGTTGAAAACCACCCTATTTGCGCTAACCTGCCTGTTCCTGACTGCCTGCGAAGAGCAACAGGCCACCGTCGGCAAAAAAGCGCCGCAACTGGCAACTTTTAATTTGAGCGGCGAAGCGGTGAAACTGGAAAATGTGGTGCAACAAAAACCGCTGTTTATCACCTTTTGGTCGGAAAACTGCGGCGGTTGCATTGCCGAAATGTTGGAATTACAGCGCTTGCAACAAGCTCATCCGGATAAACTGGATTTTCTGGCGATCAATATCGACGGTAAAAACGCCGACACCGCCACCGTCGCCAAACAACGCGGCATTACCCTGCCGGTGGTGAGAGATCAACTTGGCATCACCGCCGAACGTTACCAAGTGATCGGCACGCCGACTTCGTTTCTCATCGCCACCAACGGCGTGTTACAACAACGCATGGAAGGCTTCGATCACGAACGGGTTAATGCGCTGTTTGAATAATTGCGGACGGCTTACTTATTCTGTACTAAAATAGCGGCATTATTCAGTTAACAACAGGATTTTCAACATGCGGTTTCATTTTTCCCCCGCCTTATGCGCCATTACCCTCGCCTTGCTGACGGCACAAAGTGCGGTCGCCGAGGCGGATATTGCCAAAGGCAAACGCCAATATCAGCAGTTATGCGCCATGTGCCACGGCCGCAATGCGGAAAAACAGGCATTTGACACCTCAGCGGTGATTGCAGGCATGGCAAAAAATGACATTGTCACGGCATTGGAAAAACGCAAAAACGGTGAAATCGAAGGGGCAGGCAACACAGTGAAGTCGCGCTTAACCGAACAAGATAGGCAAAATTTGGCGGCGTATATTGCAACGTTAGGCAAATAATCCTATGCAAAAAATCGGTATTATCGGCGGCATGAGCCCGGAAAGCACCCTGCTCTACTATTCGCAGATCAATCGCGGGGTCAATCAGGCGTTAGGTAAAAATCACAGTGCCGATTTGCTCATGCACAGTATCGATTTTGAAACCATTGTGCAATTGCAGAAAAACAACGATTGGCAACAAGCCGGTGAGTTGCTGGCGCAAAGTGCGGTTTAGCCCGATTACTCAACATTTGATTTTTCTCAACTATCGTTTTATCCTGAAATCAAGCAGTTAATCAATAACAGGAAGAACCTTATGGACACCAAAGATATTGAGAATATCGAACTGACTTATCTCACCTTGAATGACTATCAGGAATTGAAAGACGCGATGATCAGCGCCTATTCCCTTCTGCCGAATGCCTATTGGAGCGAAGAGGAAATTTCACGCCTGATTAATAAATTTCCCGAAGGTCAGGTGGTGATTAAAGTGAATGATTGTTTGGCGGGCTGTGCGCTGTCGATCATCGTCGATTACAACAAATACGGCGACAACCACACCTACCAAAAAATCACCGCGAACGATACCTTTGATTCGCACACCGACAAAGGCGATATTTTGTACGGGATTGATGTATTTATCAAACCGGAATTCCGCGGGCTGCGTTTGGGGCGGCGTTTATACGATTACCGCAAGGATTTATGTGAAAAGCGGAATCTGAAAGGCATTTCCTTCGGCGGGCGGATTCCCAACTATCATAAATATGCCGATCAATTGACGCCGAAAGCCTATATTGACAAAGTGCGACGCAAAGAAATCAACGATCCGGTATTGAATTTCCAAATGTCGAATGATTTCCACCCGCGCAAAGTGTTGAAAGGTTATCTCGAAGGCGATGTCGCCTCGAACGAATATGCGGTGTTAATGCGCTGGGATAATATCTACTACGAACCGCCGAGTGACTTGGCAACCCAAAACAAGAAAGAAGTGCGGTTGGGTTTGATCCAATGGCAAATGCGCCCCTACCGCAATGTCGCTGAATTAATGCAGCAGGCGGAATATTTTATTGACGCGGTATCAGGCTACCACTGCGATTTTGTTCTCTTTCCCGAATTTTTCAATGCGCCGCTGATGGCGAAATATAATAACGATTCCGAACCGGAAGCGATTCGTAAATTGGCGCAATATACTGCGGCGATTGTCGGTAAATTCGAAGAATTGGCCATCAGCTACAACATCAATATCATCACCGGCAGCATGCCGGAAATCAAAGACGACTCTTTATATAACGTCGGCTATTTATGCCGACGCGACGGCAGCACCGAGCGCTTTGAAAAATTGCATGTCACCCCGGACGAAGCCAAAATTTGGGGCATGATCGGCGGTAACCAATTAAAGGCGTTTGATACCGATTGCGGCAAAATCGGCATTTTGATTTGTTACGATGTCGAATTCCCCGAACTCAGCCGTTTGCTTGCCGATCAAGGCATGGAAATCCTGTTCGTACCGTTTTTAACCGATACGCAAAACGGTTTTTCACGGGTGCGCCATTGTGCCCAAGCACGTGCAATTGAAAACGAATGTTTCGTTGCCATTGCCGGTTCGGTCGGCAACCTGCCGAATGTACATAATATGGATATCCAATACGCCCAGTCGATGATTTTCACACCGTGCGATTTTGCCTTCCCGACCAACGGCGTCAAAAGCGAAGCGACACCGAATACCGAAATGGTGCTGATTGCCGATGTGAATATTGATGAATTGCGCGAACTGCATGAATTCGGCAGCGTGCGTAATTTGAAGGATCGGCGCAATGATTTGTATCAGTTGCGTTGGAAAAAGAAGTAAAAGCGGTGTAAGACCAAAGTGCGGTTCGCTGAAAACCGCACTTTGATGATTATTTTGATATTTGTGTTTAGAGATTATTCAAATCCAACACATCGGTCATATCAAACAAACCGTTTTGCTTGCTTTGCAGCCATTTGGCGGCACGCACCGCACCGTTGGCGAAGGTCATGCGGCTGGAGGCTTTGTGGGCGATTTCGACCCGTTCGCCTTCGTCGGCAAACCAGACGCTGTGTTCGCCGACCACATCACCGGCGCGAATGGTGGCAAAGCCGATTTCATCGCGTTTGCGTTCGCCGGTGATCCCTTCGCGGGCAAAAACGCCGTGGGTTTTGAGATCACGCCCTAAGGTTTTGGCGATATGTTCGCCCATTGAAAGTGCGGTACCGGACGGCGCGTCGACTTTGTGGCGGTGGTGTGCTTCGATCACCTCGATGTCGCAATAATCGCCCATCACTTTGGCTGCTTTTTCCAATAATTTGAACACCAAATTCACGCCCACGCTGTAGTTTGAAGCAAATACAATACCGATTTTTTCCGCCGCTTGCGCAATCGCGTGTTTGCCTGCGTCGTCAAAACCGGTGGTGCCGATCACCATTTTTTTCTGATTGGCGACACAAAAATCAATATAGCCAAAACTGGCTTCCGGGCGGGTGAAATCAATCAGCAAATCAAATTGATCTTTCACGCTGTCCAAATTGTCGCTGACCGCCACGCCGATATTGCCGATTCCGGCAAGTTCCCCGGCGTCTGCACCGACCAAACTCGAACCGCTGCGCTCCAAGGCTGCCCCCAACACCACGCCCTCGGCGTTCTTCACCGCTTGGATTAATTGGCGCCCCATGCGCCCACCTGCGCCGGCAACGGCAATGCGTAAATCTGTCATCGTTAATTCCTCATTTTACTTTCTATGTATCCAATATTATTTATCACTCGAAGACGGTCGGTAAACCGAATCCAGATAGACATGCACGGTAATTTCTTCCCGATCATGAAAAAGCTGTTTGGCTTGCAGCCGATGGCTAATGCCCTTTTTGTTCAGATCGTCACTCAATGTTTGCAAACAAGACCGCACTTCTTGATAGCGTTTTTTCATCGGCAGTTTTAGGTTGAAAATCATCTCACGACACCAGCCGTTGAGCAACCATTTGCTCATTAAGGCGGTGATCCGCGCCGGTTGCTCCACCATATCGCACACCAGCCAATCCAAGCGGGTGCGTTTCGGCGGTTGGAATTTGAAACCGTCTTCCGGGCAATGATCCACCCGTCCGCTTTCCATCAGCGACGGTGCGATTTTACCGTGATCGACCGCATACACAAACATGCCGCGTTTGACTAACTGATAAGTCCAACCGCCGGGGCAAGCACCCAAATCAGCGGCTTTCATCTGATCGTTCATGCGTTGCTTTTCTTCTTTTTCGCTGAGAAAAGTCAGGATCGCTTCTTCCAGTTTTAAGGTGGAACGGCTTGGCGCGTCGCTTGGGAATTTCAGGCGTGGAATGCCCATAAAGTGCGGTGCATGGTTGTTGTTGTAAGAATAACCGACATAGCAGCTATCATTGGTAATAAACAACACATGCAAGGTGACGCCGCTGCCGCGAATTTCACGAAAATTCAGCAGACCGCACTTTTTCAATTGTTGCCTTAATGGCACGGTGAATTTGCGACAAAAGGTCGATAACGCTTTTGCCTCATTGGTGTCGGCGGTTTCCACCCACAGCTCGGTGCTTTGTTGCAAGTTAACCTGCTGATTTTGCTGATATTGTACCACAATCGGGCTGATACGGTCGTCAAGCGGCAAATCACTCAATAAATCGGAAACCACAATCAGTTGGCGGGCAAAAATCAGTTGGTTGAACGGGATTTGTTGCGCCAAGCGATCGGCTTCGCCTGCTTGGTAACACTCGAAAATGACATAACCGCTGTTTTCCACCACCCGCGCAAAGCCGTACACGCCTAAATCGCCTGCTTTTTCGCTGATTTCCGCTGCCAGTTCTTTTTCAAAACCGATACGGCAATATAATGCCAATTTATTCACGAGCTTAACCTCTTGGCTTCATACTGCCGGCAATGCTGATAAACGCCAACGCGCCCCAGCCGATTAAAAATGCCGTGCCGCCAATCGGCGTGATCCACACTAAACTTCTGATATCGGTTAATGCCAATCCGTACAAGCTGAACGAAAAACAGAGAATGCCGATGGCCCAACTGTAACCGATCCAGTTTAAACCACGATTACGGCACGCCGGCGCAGGCTGGTTCTTGGTTGCGGTGACAAAGAGCCCCAATGCGAGTAACGCCAAGGTATGAAAAACTTGGTATCTCAAGCCTTTTTCGATCCAATCCAGTTGTAAAAAGGTCAAGTGCGGTTCCAAACCGTGGGCGGCAAAAGCGCCGAATGCGACGCAGAAAAAACCGCTGATGGCGGCAAAGGTTAAAAAACGGTTTCCCATAGTAATCCTTGGTCTGTCGGGTGGTTAGTGGTGTTGTCGGATATGTTCGATGATCCAATTGATAAACGAAACGGTCTGTATTTTATCCGAATAATTCGGATGATACACCACATAAAATGATTTTGGATCGGTCACATCGGTGAAAAAGACCTCTTTCAGCGAGCCGTCATTGATATATTGCTGTGCCAGAATCTTGTTTGCCAAGACCACCCCTTGCCCATGCAATGCGGCTTGTAACGCCATAAACGTATGGCTGAACACCGAGCCGTGTTGAATATTGAGATTGTCCAACTGCAAATGTGCCGCCATCCGCTGCCAATTTTCGCGGGTGTGGATATGCAGTAAATTGTGTTGCGACAAATCGGTTAAGTTTTGCAACGGCTTATGCTGTAGCAGTTTCGGGGCGGCCAAAATGGACAAACACCCCTCCAATAAACGCTGGCTTTTTAGCCCGCGCCAATCGCCTTTACCATAAAAAATCGCGACATCCGCATCGGCGAGAATATCGCTTTCATCATAATCGAAACCCTGAATATTCACTTCAATCGCCGGATATAACCGATTAAATTCGCTCAGTTGCGGCACCAACCAAGCCAAACCAAAGGTTTGCGGCACTTTGATGGTCAGTTCCAGATCATGCTGACTGTTTCTGAGTTGATCCGTTACTTCCGCCAAGCGGCGTAAAATCACTTTGATTTCATGAAAATAAGCACTGCCCTGTTCGGTCAGCTCCAAGGCGCGGTTTTTACGGATAAACAGCGCATTGCCTAAGAAATCTTCCAATAATTTAATTTGGTGGCTGATAGCGGCTTGGGTAACAAACAGTTCATCTGCAGCCTTGGTGAAACTTAAATGACGGGCGGCCGATTCGAACGCTTTAAGTGCATTTAACGGGGGCAAACGTTTATGCATGACATATCCTGTCGTTAAAATCGCATAAATAAAATTTATGCGAACGATAAAAAAATATAAATTGTTACTCGTGACGGCAAAACCTAAAATGGTCGCATTGCTTAAGCAACATGGTGTTGTTTTTAAGTATGATGTTGTGTTTTATCTAGTTCACTAGATTTGAGTTTTACTGTTAACTTCCTGTATATTTTAAAACCCATTTGGTTTATCGGCCACTCAATCCTTGAGTGGCTTTTTTCTGCCGCTTATTCTAACATAAACCTGCATTTTTTATCCTATCTTCCGGCCGATTGTTATGTTAAATTTTCAGCCAATTCATTTTTGCAGGGAAAATCAGTTATGAGTTCTGAAAACCAAAGTCAATCTATTATTTGGCAGTTAAAAAACCTGACGTTAAGCCTTAACAAATCCCTTGATCAACTGTTACAGCAAGAAGGCTTGACCCTCTCGCAAGCGCGGGTTTTGTTGTTGCTTTTTAGCGAAAATGGGCAAAATCAAAGCAGCTTGATGAAGCAGCTGCAAATTGAATCCTCCTCGATGACCAAAATTATTGATCTGTTGGAACGGAAAAATTTTATTGTGCGCAAAGACAACCCCCGTGATGCGCGGCGCAAAAATATTTTTCTGACTAAACAGGGACAACATAAAGAACAAGCAATTCACCAGTTGTTACAACAATTTGAAGCGACGCTGCTCGCCGCCCTGTCTGCGAGTGAAACGCAACAACTGCAACGCTTGCTGCAAAAATTCAGCCCGAAATCAATTAATGATTGATTTGACGTAAAAATAGGATAAAAATGACGGATATTTTTATCTAAAGCAAAGAAATAAGAGTAAGGAAAAACAATGAGTGATGTTTTATTAGATTGGGAAAATTTAGGCTTTGGCTATATCAAAACCGATTTCCGTTATATTTCCCACTGGAAAGACGGTAAATGGGACGGCGGCAAACTGACTACCGATAATGTGCTGCATATCAGCGAAGGCTCAACCGCACTTCACTATGGGCAACAATGTTTTGAGGGGTTGAAAGCCTACCGTTGTAAAGACGGCAGTATTAACCTGTTCCGTCCTGACGAAAATGCCAAGCGCATGCAACGCAGCTGCCAACGTTTATTAATGCCGCAAGTGCCGGTGGAGATGTTTGTCGATGCCTGTAAACAAGTGGTTAAAGCCAATGAAAAGTTTGTCGGTCCTTACGGCAGCGGCGCAACCTTGTATTTGCGTCCGTTTTTAATCGGCGTGGGCGATAATGTTGGTGTACACGCCGCCCCGGAATACATTTTCTCGATTTTTTGCTGTCCGGTCGGCGCCTATTTCAAAGGCGGGATGAAACCGACTAACTTCATTATTTCCGAATATGATCGCGCTGCGCCGCAAGGCACCGGGGCAGCCAAAGTCGGCGGTAATTATGCCGCCAGCTTGCTGCCGGGCAAAGAGGCAAAAGAACGCAACTTCGGCGATTGTATCTATCTTGATCCGAAAACCCACACCAAAATCGAAGAAGTCGGCTCGGCGAATTTCTTCGGTATCACCAAAGACAACCAATTTGTTACCCCACTGTCACCATCGATTTTACCAAGTATCACCAAATACTCACTGCTCTATTTGGCAGAACAACGTTTGGGCTTGAAAGCGGTTGAAGGCGATGTGTATATTGATAAATTAGATGAGTTTATCGAAGCCGGGGCTTGCGGCACGGCGGCGGTCATCACTCCGATTGGTGGCATTCAAAACGGTGATGATTTTCATGTATTCTACTCCGAAACCGAAGTCGGACCGGTGACTAAAAAACTCTATGCGGAACTGACCGGCATTCAATTCGGTGATGTAGCCGCGCCGGAAGGTTGGATTGTCAAAGTCTGACTGCCAATAGTTGTCTAAGCAACCGCACTTTGGCTGTTCAAAATAAGCCAAGTGCGGTTTTTTTATATTAAAAAATAAAAATCAATTGGTTTTATTTTTCCACTTTAAAAATCTATATTTGTTTCAATTCTGTTTAATTAGATGATGATTTTCTCACATCGTTCATGGTTATTTTTCGTATTTGTTAAAAATAATGCAATCTTTTATCAGAAATACCAAATCCGAGTTAATTTAGATTGACCGCCTTTCCTATTTTTTGTTATATCTATCACAGTTTCTAAATTTTAAAATTGACTTTCTGAATAAGGAATAAACTATGATTCAGCAATACAGTGAAATGCGCAATAATATCAGTATGCTCGGACGGTTTTTAGGCGAAACCATCAGTGATGCGCAAGGCAGCGATATTCTCGATTTGATCGAAAATATCCGTGTTCTTTCGCGTGATTCGCGCGCCGGCAACGACAAAGCGCGCCAAGCGTTGCTCGATACCCTCGCAACGATTTCCAATGACAATATTATTCCGGTGGCGCGTGCGTTCAGCCATTTCTTGAATCTGACCAATATTGCCGAACAATACCAAACCATTTCACGCCACCATGACGACGCAAATTCCAGCCAGCGCTCGATTGGCAGCTTGTTCAGTAAGCTCAAACAGCACGGTATCAAACAAGAACAGGTGCTAAGTGCGGTCGATAATCTGTTGATCGAGTTGGTGTTGACGGCTCACCCGACCGAAGTCACCCGCCGTTCACTGACTCATAAACACGTTGAAATCAATAAATGCCTAAGCAAATTGGAGCATTCCGATTTGACCGTGAAAGAGCGCACCGCAATCGAACGCCGTTTGTTGCAACTGATTGCCGAGGCATGGCACACCAATGAGATCCGTACGCAGCGCCCGACTCCGTTTGAAGAGGCAAAATGGGGCTATTCGGTGATTGAAAACAGCTTATGGAAAGCCGTGCCGATGTTTTTGCGTCAACTCAACGACAGCACCCGCGACTATCTGGATTTCACCCTGCCGGTCGATTTTACCCCGGTCAAATTTTCTTCATGGATGGGCGGCGATCGTGATGGTAACCCGTTTGTCACCAGCGCCGTCACCCGCAATGTGTTGAATTTGGCGCGCGCCAAAGCCGCCGAGTTGTTTTTGGAAGACATTAAGCTGTTATCCGATGAACTTTCAATGGTGGAAGCGACCGAGGAGTTCAAAGCCAAATACGGCGAACACCAAGAACCGTATCGCTATATCGTCAAAGATCTGCGTACCAAATTAAAAGCGACGCAAAATCACTACAATGACTTATTGGCGGATAGACAGCCGAGAACCACAATCGACCAGATTATCACCAAAAACGAGCAACTTTGGCAACCGCTGTTCGATTGCTACACGTCCCTTTCCAACTGCGGAATGCGGATTATCGCCAACGGCTTATTGTTAGATACCTTACGCCGTATCCGCTGCTTTGGCGTGACCCTGTCACAGTTGGATATTCGCCAAGAAAGCACCCGTCACAGCATGGCGATTGCCGAAGTGACCCGTTATATCGGTTTGGGGGATTATGCGCAATGGAACGAAGCCGACAAACAAGCGTTTTTGATTCGCGAACTCAATTCGCGTCGTCCGTTGATTCCGATTGAATGGTCGCCAAGTGCGGAAACCAAAGAGATTTTAGACACCTGCAAAGTGGTGGCGGAACAAAACGAAGGCGTGATTTCGGCTTATGTCATTTCTATGGCGAAGTCAGCTTCTGACGTGTTGGCCGTTCACTTATTATTGAAAGAAGCCGGCTGCAATAAGAATATCCCGGTCGTGCCATTGTTTGAAACGCTGGAAGATTTAGACAATTCCGAAGCTGTGATGGAAGAACTGTTTAATGTCGGTTGGTATCGCGGTTTTATTAAAAATAAACAAATGGTGATGATCGGCTACTCCGATTCCGCCAAAGACGCGGGCATGATGGCCGCCTCTTGGGCGCAATACCGCGCGCAAGAAGCGTTAGTGAATTTGTGTGAAAAATTGCATATCGAATTGACGCTGTTCCACGGTCGTGGCGGCACAATCGGCCGCGGCGGCGCTCCGGCGCACGCGGCGTTATTGTCACAACCGCCTAAATCACTGAAAAACGGTCTGCGTGTGACCGAACAAGGCGAGATGATTCGCTTTAAACTCGGCTTGCCGCAAGTGGCGGTCGGCAGTTTGGAGTTGTATGCCAGCGCAATTTTGGAAGCCAATTTACTGCCGCCGCCGGAACCGAAAGCCGAATGGCGCGGCATTATGGATGATTTATCCCGGCTCTCTTGTGAGATTTATCGCGGCACTGTGCGCGAACAGCCGGATTTTGTGCCCTATTTCCGCTCTGCGACACCGGAACAGGAATTGTCGCGCCTGCCGTTAGGCTCGCGTCCGGCAAAACGCAACCCGAAAGGTGGGGTTGAAAGTCTGCGTGCGATTCCGTGGATTTTCGCTTGGATGCAAAACCGCTTAATGTTGCCGGCATGGTTGGGCGCCGGCGCCTCGATTCAAACGTTGCTGAATAACGGCAAAAGTGCGGTGGTGGAAGAAATGTGCCAAGGCTGGCCGTTCTTTTCTACCCGTATCGGCATGTTGGAAATGGTGTTCAGTAAAACCGATTTATGGTTAGCCGAATATTACGATCAACGTTTAGTCGAACCGCACTTATGGGCTTTGGGGCAAGAATTACGCCAACAATTGCAAGCCGATGTCAAAACCCTGCTTGACTTATCGCATAAAGATCAATTGATGGACGATTTGCCATGGGTTGCACAGTCTATTGCCCTGCGCAACGTTTACACCGATCCGTTGAATTTATTGCAAGTGGAACTGTTACATCGCCTGCGCCAACAGCCGGAAGAACAGCAAGATTCGCACTTAAATCAAGCTTTAATGATCACCATCACCGGGATCGCGGCAGGAATGCGCAATACCGGTTAATCATACCGTAACCGATAATGCCCTTGTTATCTTGATAGCAGGGGTATTTTTTTATAAAAGTGCGGTTACCCGTTGGTTTCCCGCGCAGAAACAGGTATGCTAACCGCACTTTGCTTACCCTTTGAGGAATAAATAATGACAACCAAACGTGATCCCGATAATGCGATTGATACCGCCTATGATATTTTTTTGGAAATGGCGGAGGAAAACCTCGACCCGGCGGATATTTTGTTGTTTAACCTGCAATTCGAAGAACGCGGAGCGGTGGAAATGGTGGAAACCGCCGACAATTGGGATGAAGAAATCGGCGTGTTAATCGATCCGGAAGCCTATGCCGAAGTCTGGGTCGGATTGGTGAATGATAAAGACGAAATGGACGATATTTTCGCCAAAGTCTTGATTTCGCACGATATGGAAAATCCGGAATATCATATTGTGTGGAAAGAATAGTGCGACAAGCGCCGAACGCCATTTCCCTCCCTCCCCATTTTTCCTAACGAAAAGCGGTATTTCCTCCGTACACGGAAGGAGAGAAATCAAAGCTAGCGCATGGTCTGCAAATAACTTAAGCGCTCAATGTTATTCATAAAATGCGCTAGATCCTGTTTTTCCGGCTGATGTAAATAGGGAATTTGCCCCAATAACGGTGCGTCGATTTTACTGGAAAGCAACTCGATAATCGCACTGTAATTACTCAAACCGGGATTAATCCGATTTGCCACCCAACCGATTAACGGCACTCCGCTCTTTTCAATCGCTTGCGCTGTCAACAACGCATGATTAATACAGCCCTCTTTAATTCCGACCACCAATACCACCGGCATTTTATGCTCGGCAACCCAATCGGAAAAATCCAAAGTGCGGTTAATCGGTGTCAGCCAACCAAAAGTGCCTTCCACCAAAACGGTTTGATAGCGCGATGTCAATCGCCGCAAATCGCTATTGATTTTTTCGATTTGAATCACCTGCGGCTGCTCCAAGAACTCATTCAAACCCGGCTCTTGTTCCAACGGCATGGTATAACTGTTGATGTCATGATATTGCAACGGTTCGGTGCAACTTTCCAATAACGTCAGTACATCGCCGTTCTGTTTATCGTTTTGTTCTGTCGGCGCATCGAGATAGGGATGATAACCTCCGTCACCGCAGGCAATCGGCTTATAGCCGACAATTTGGCAACGTTGCTTTTGCAATGCCTGGATAATCGCCCTGCTTGCCACGGTTTTACCGACACCGGTATCGGTGCCGGTTACAAAAAAACAACTCATAATTTTCCCTCGACATTCGTAGTACGGGGAAAATTTTAAGCAAAAATGAAAAGCAATTTATTGAGCTAACACAAGTTTTTAGCAAATAATTAACAGGCGCCGCCAATTATCGAACAATATCGGCAAATAATTCGCCGTTGTACAGTTGTTGTTTAATCGCCGATGACGCGATTTCCGGGTCATTCCAGCTAAATTTAGAGGTGATAATCTCCACCTGCTGCTCGTCCGATAGCAGCGCATCTTGCAATTTCAACGCCAAACGCTGTAAAAACAGATCTTTGACCGACAATAACCGGGTGTTGATCATGATTTTTTCCGAGGCAAAAATATTGGTCAGATACATCAACAAGTACGACACATTGTCTGCCAGATGGTGAATAATCTTAATCGCCGCCGGATTTTCCTGCTGCGCCTGTTCGCATAAAAACTGAATTTTGTTTTCATCATTCGGCAACTCGTTTGGCAACAATAAATCAACCAGTTGATAAATCGCTTTATTGCTGACCTGATTATACAGATAGTGCCGCTCGACTTCCGGCACATCAAATGCAATTTGATCGCTGAGTTCACTGATTTTCGGCAACGACACTTTATCGATATTCATCCGTTTCTGTTTTTCGTTCTTAATCATCTTGCCTTCGCTGAGCACACTGATATTAATCGCATCGTCAAACTGCAAGAAAATCACATTATTACTGTTAATCGCATTGCCTAAGTGGCTTTCGGCGAAAGTCCACATCGCAAAGTGTTCCGCCACGATAATCGGAAATTTGAAATGCTGCTGTAACATGTCCTGCAACTCAGGATTCAACTCTTCAGCCCCAAGGTAAACCCGTTTTTCAAATTTATCGACTCGTCCGAGAATACACAACGAACACGCCAAAATATGCTGTGCCGCTTCATTGTGCTGTTTTAAGAAACCGTTAATCGCCGAGCCGATAAACTCATCCAATACCACCCGTTTATCCAACGGGCAGTGTTGCACCTGCAACTGCTTTCCATTGAGCTCGCATAAGCTGATATCCAAACTTTTTTCACTCAGCGTGACAGCCAAATATTGCCAATAAAATGGCGACAAGCAGATCCCGACCGCCGGACGCCCGCGCACGATAGTATTTTGCACCGCTCTTTCAATCACAAAATGGCAATTGATCAATTCTCTGGTCAAATTGGTAATACTCGCGGGCGCAAAACCTGAAATCTTGGAAAGATCAATTCTTGAAATTAATTCAAATTGCTCGATCAGGCGGTAAACTGCACCTAAATGCTGCAAATTGACCCGATTTGCACCTTCTTGTTTTATTTTTGGCATAAGTTCTTCTCTTGTGTTGTCATCTATTGCCGATAAGAATATTTTCGATAGCCTCTTGTTATACGCATTTATTTATTTAATTACAATAAGATATTATCAAATATGCTAATCAGCTCACGATTTCGACATAATATTTTTCTCAAATAAATATTATCTAACCATTCGGCGGAAAATCGGTTATTTCCATTCAAATCGTTGTATTTTGGCTTGGAATCAGTAAACTAGACGCACTTTTTATATTTGTCTAATTTGAGGAAAAAATGGCTAAAATTTCATCTATTCATGATGTTCTGCAAGGAAAAGTTGCCGTCGGTGAAACCATTACCGTTCGCGGTTGGGTTCGTACCCGCCGCGATTCAAAAGCAGGCTTCTCTTTCTTGGCGGTCTATGACGGTTCATGCTTTGATCCGATTCAAGCGGTGGTCAGCAATAGCCTGGCGAATTATCAAGATGAAGTATTGAATCTAACCACCGGCTGTTCCGTAATCGTAACCGGTAAAGTGGTCGAATCGCAAGGGCAAGGACAAGCGGTTGAACTGCAAGCGGACGATGTGGTTGTCAGCGGTTGGGTTGAAGATCCGGAAACCTACCCGATGGCGGCAAAACGCCACAGTGTCGAATATTTGCGCGAAGTGGCGCACCTGCGCCCGCGTACCAATTTAATCGGCGCGGTGGCACGGGTGCGTCATTGCTTAGCGCAAGCCATTCACCGTTTCTTCCACGAACAAGGCTTCTATTGGGTGGCAACGCCGATCATCACGGCGTCTGATACCGAAGGTGCGGGCGAAATGTTCCGTGTCTCCACTTTAGATTTAGAAAATCTGCCGCGTGGCGAAAACGGCTTGGTGGATTACAAGCAAGATTTCTTCGGTAAAGAAGCGTTTTTAACCGTATCAGGACAACTCAACGGCGAAACCTATGCTTGCGCCTTGAGCAAAATTTACACCTTCGGACCAACGTTCCGTGCCGAAAACTCCAACACTACCCGCCACCTTGCCGAATTCTGGATGGTTGAGCCGGAAGTAGCCTTTGCCGATTTAGCCGACAATGCCGCGTTGGCGGAAGCAATGTTGAAATATGTGTTTAAAGCCGTATTGGAAGAGCGTGCCGATGACCTGAAATTCTTCGCCGAACGCGTGGATAAAGACGTGATCACCCGTCTGCAAAAATTCATTGCCTCTGATTTCGCCCAAATCGACTACACCGACGCGATTGAGGTGTTGCTGAAATCCGGTAAAACCTTTGAATTCCCGGTGAAATGGGGAATCGACTTATCCTCCGAACACGAGCGTTATTTAGCCGAAGAGTATTTCAATTCCCCGGTGGTGGTGAAAAACTATCCGAAAGACATCAAAGCGTTTTATATGCGCCTTAACGACGACGGCAAAACCGTTGCCGCAATGGACGTATTAGCGCCGGGTATCGGTGAAATCATCGGCGGTTCGCAACGTGAAGAACGGTTAGAGGTGTTGGATCAGCGTTTAGCCGAAATGGGCTTAAACAAAGAAGATTACAGTTGGTATCGCGACCTGCGCCGCTACGGCAGCGTACCGCACTCCGGCTTCGGTTTGGGCTTCGAGCGCCTGATCGTTTACGTCACCGGGATACAAAATATCCGCGACGTCATCCCATTCCCACGCTACCCGCGCAATGCGTCGTTCTAAATTTTACTACTGATACGCAACGCCCTGCTTCGGCAGGGCGTGAGATTGCTGACAAACTGACTTCCCTCCCTCCGTATACGGAGGGAGGGAAGTTATTAGAGAGATACATTGACCAGTTTTGCACACGCGTCTTGCTTCAAGCCAGCCCTTTTAAACGCAATTTTTTTAACGCAATAATGTTACCAATACTACTCAAAATTATTTAACAACGGATTATGACTAACTCAGCAACTTTTCGCCGTACTCATACACCTGTTGCAATAACGCCAGTTTTTCAGGATCATTTTGATACTGTTCGCCTAATTGTTGCAGCGATTGTACAAAGACCTCCGCACTTTTTTCCAGTTTCAATTTGCGGTATTTCTGCCATTTAATCTGCTCTGCACGGTTCAACGTGCGGTAAAAATGACGGGCGCGGTAGTGGAACAGTAAATCGGGAATACGTTTGTCTTCAAAGGTTAAATCCGGGTTTTGCAACTGCTCTGCGCTCAAGCTACGCAAAATTTGCAGATTGCGTTTATCGGCATTGCTGAAAAAGCCGTTGTAAAGTGCGGTTTCGACATTCAACTCGTCGGAATATTCACGCTGTTCGCTGAAAATAGCGATCACTTTGTCGCGAATTTCGTAAGATTGAAGTAAACGCTGCTGATTTTGCCAACATTGTTCACGATCAATCCCCAAGCGTTCGGCACTTTGCGGCAATAAGGTTTTTTCGGGGGCGACAATCGGGCATTTGTTGATATGCACCAATTTTAGCGGTACAGGTAAAATCCCCTGCGCTTCCAACTCCGCTTTTTTACTGTATAACCGCACTTTTAACGTTTCGGCATTCAGGCTCAACAAATCGCTGAGATCGGCACTCAAATCACACACGATCACCGCATTATTATTGGTCGGGTGCCATGCCAACGGTGCGACAAGTGCGGTATTGCCGCGATAGTTTCCGAGCATGCCGGAAACGTGCACCAACGGGGTCATATTGGCGGTGTCGATCAGTTTCTCCACCGCTTTTTTGTTGCGCAGATTGAAAAAATAATCGAACAAGCGTGGCTGTTTGGCTTTCACCAATTTCGCCATTTCAATCGTTGCGTACACGTCCGCCATTGCGTCATGGGCGTTGCTGTGTTCAATGCCGTTCGCCACTGTTAAGCGGTCTAATTTAAACGACGGCAAGCCGTTTTCGTCATATACCCAATGAATTCCGTCAGGGCGCAACGCATAGCAAGCGCGCAACACATCCAGCAAATCCCAACGGGAATTGCCGTTTTTCCAACTGTATTCGTAAGGGTCGATAAAATTGCGGTAAAAGGTGTAACGGGTCATTTCGTCATCGTAGCGAATGCTGTTATAGCCCATCACGCAAGTATTGGGCTGAGCAAACTCTTGCAAAATACGCGCGGCAAATTCCGGTTCGGATACGCCTTTTTCGTTGCACGCTTGCGGCGTGATCCCCGTCACCAACACAGCCTCCGGCGCAGGCAGGTAATCGTTGGTCTGCTTGCAATACAACATCACCGGCTCGCCGATAATGTTAAAATCCGCATCGGTGCGAATGCCGGCAAATTGCGCCGGTCGGTCGCTTGCCGGATTGATACCGAAACTTTCGTAGTCGTAAATAAAAAAGCTAAATTCTTTCGCCATTTGTTAGCCTATGATTTTATCCAAATAAAATAAGCAGATAATCGACACAATCCCCAAGCCCACGCCGATAGCGTTGGCTTTGTTGATTTTCTCTTTGAACAGCCACGCGCCGGTCAACGTGCCTAAACAGATCACGCCGATATTCATGCCGGCAAAGACTAACGTCGGGTTGTCGCTATAGCTTTGATGGGCTTTGATATAAAACAGAATATTCATAAAATTCAGCACGCCGAGCAGCAAACCGCCCAACATACTTTTGCCGTGCCAACGGGTTTGTTTAATCAGCAAATAAATAAAAATGACACAGGCCGCTAAGCAAAACGACACAAATAACGTCAACGGAAACGCGCTACCGCTCTTTGCCATTTGCTTAAATAAAATATCGATCACGCCATAACCCAGCCAAACCAACAGCAGGTTAAACCAACCTTTGCCGACCGCACTTTTGCCCGCTATGCTTTTGGCTACAATGCTTTGCGGCTCGTCTTTTTTCCATAATAAGCATAAAAGTGCGGTAAACGCCAGTACCAGACTAACCGCACGGCTGCCGCTCAGCACCTCATTGAAAATCGTAAACGAAGCTAAAATCGGTAAAAACAACGATAACCGTTGTGCCGCGTCGGAGCGCACAATCCCGGCACTTTCCACCGCTTTCGACATCACGAGAAACACCGTCGGCAGCAAAATCCCTAAGGCTAAAAATAAGTAGGAGTATTCATTTTGCGCCACGACTTCGCCAAATGACTGCCCGGAAAAATCGGGTTTCAAAAAAGAATAACTCAGCCCGATTGCCATAATATAATTAAACGCAATCGCTTGGGCGATATTGATATTCTGCTTGCGTGCCACTTTCAAAAAAACCGACACGATCACACTGCAAAGCACAGCGATGGCAAGGTTGTGCATAATTTTTCCTATTTCATTTCAACGTATTTTTCGATAATTTGTTCAAAGCTGTTTTCAGGCATTTTTTCAATCGCGGCAAGGGCGGCTTTGAGGTATAACGCATTGGCAAAGCGAAAATTGCTTTTTGAGATATTTAACTCACGGATCTGACCGGCAAAATCATATAAACCGTCAAATAAATAATGGTGAATTTGTTGCAAGCCTTTAGTTGTGCCGATTTCCAGCCGGTGAATCGCCCCGGAGTCATATAAATCATAGGCTTTTTGTTTGCTGAGAAGGTCGATTTGTTGTGTGTTCATCTGTTCTACGCTCAAAAAGGGGAGTTATGGCGTACATGATACGCCCTAATAATTTCAACCGCACTTTGCCCTACTCCGTCGCCCCAAATCCGCGTAAACCAACCACATGCACATATTCGTGATTATGGGCGATTTTACGCACCAGTTTATAGGTTGTGCCTTTTTCCGGGCTGATATTTTCCGGCGCGGCGATCAAAAGCTGCATATCGAGGCGTTCGCACAGTTCGAACAAAGTTGAGATCGATTTGGCGTCGAGGCGGGCGGCTTCGTCGAGGAACAGCAAGCGGCACGGCAGAATATCTTTGCTGCGAATGCGGCGGCTCTCTTCTTCCCAACTTTGCACCACCATCAACAAAATCGACATCCCGGTACCGATCGCTTCACCGGTTGAAAGTGCGCCGCTTTCCGCACGCAACCAACCGTCTGCGCCGCGATAAACTTCCACTTCCAGATCAAGGTAGTTACGGTAATCCAACAACTCTTCGCCAATGGTTTGCGCAGTGCGTTGTCCCATATCAATATGCGGATTGACCCGTTGATACAGTTTCGCCAAGGCTTCGGAGAAAGTAATTTGATTGTTGTTGAACAGATCCTGGTAATCGTCCTGCTCGCCCGATAACGCATTCAGCAAAATTGCGTGGGTATCGCGAATATTCACCACCAAACGCACCGATTTCACCTGTCCGAACGCAATATTCTGTAAACCTTGGTTCAACATGCGAATCCGGTTTTGCTCGCGTTGAATGGTTTTGCGCATGATATTGGCGACACTTTCGCTACTGATCGCCAATTTGCGTTCACGGTTGGTCAGCTCTTCGGTCAAGCGTGACAGTTCGATTTCCATTTGCTCAATCGCGTCAATCGGATCGTCGGTTTTAATAATATCCTGACGAATCCGCTCGCGCAGATGTTGATAGACCGCGATAAAAAACCGCACTTTGTTTTCCGGTTTGCGGCTGTCTTCCGACAAACGCAAGGCGTCACGCAGATATTCGTTGTCGGCGACGGCGGTACGTAATGCGCCCAAGGCTTTATCCGACATCGAACGCAATTCGTCAGCGGAGAGATAGGCCAGTTCGCGTTTATTCAAGCGGCGTTCCACATCACTGTTGCGTGACAAACGAAGTACTACGCACCAACTCACTTTTGCCGCCACCACCAGCTCACGCTGACTGCGGTAATCGCGTTCGGATTTGCGGATAATACGCGCCAAATTCTCGCTTTCCGCCTCTAACAAGGTCAGTTGTTTTTCCACATAATGGCGGCGTTGGCGGCTTTGTGACAGGGTTTGGTGCAGTTCATCGCGCCGTTGTAACGCACGCTGTTCCGCCCCTTCATCGGCACGTCCGCCGATTTTATCCACTTCTTCCAACAGTTCGAGCAACATATGATTTTTCGCGTCCAGCGAACTGCGTAACGAAATTTGTACTTGGTTAAACTCGGCAAACTGCTTCTGTTTCTGTTGCAGTTGATCGCGTTGCTGTTCCCGTTGTTGTTGCAACTGCTCCAAACGTCGACGCAACTGTTCGTTCAGCTCTGAGCCTTCGCTTTGTAGCTGCTGTTGATAATCGAAGTGTGCGCGCCGTTGCAACACATCAGACAGCGCATAAAAACATTGTTGCGCGCGTTTTTGCTGATCAACGGTGGTTTGATAGTCATTTTTCAGAGCGTCGTATTGTTGCGGATCGTTCTGCAAACTGGCGGCAATCGGCTCAAGTTGTTGTAATTGCTGCCCGAATTGGCGTACGAACTGCACATCTTGCTCGGCATTCAGCAACTGCTCGCGATATTCCTCAATGCGATCTTGCAAAGTTTCATCGGCTAACAGGTTGAATTGTGGCGATAGTTTATTTAACAGGCGCACCAACTCTTTGCTTTCGTTCAATTGCAACCGCACTTGCTGTTCGCCGGCGGTTAATTGGTTGAGTTCACGATCCAATTCGTTGCGCTGCGCATTGATTTGCTTCATTTCCTGCTCAGGATCAGGCAAGAATGCCAACGCCAAATGCAAGCCGACAAACTGGCTGAATTGTTGATGTAAACGTTGGCACTTTTGTACGTCAAACGCCCGCTGCGCGTGCTGTTCATTGATTTCGTCCAACTCACCGGCTAAATCTTCCAAGCGTTTTTCGCGCGCTGCGCGTCCGAACAGCGGAATTTCCGGGAATTTGGAATAGCGCACTTCACGTTCGGACACCTGTACCACCACGCCGCCCTCAAGCTCCTGCGCAGAAAATACATTATCATCAAACGCCGCCGGATCACCCTCGATTAAGTAGAGATCGTCCGGGCAATCGTCCAGCTCTTGCAACTGTTTTTTCACGGCTTCTAAGTCGCGAACCACAATCGCATGGCGCGCCGGGCCGTATAAGGCGGAGAAATACGGCGCATCGTCAAGCGGCACATCGTCATATAATTCCGACAGCAACACGCCGCCGAAACGCTCGGCAAGGGCATTCAGGCGGTGATCTTCCGAACCGTCCGGTTGGCTTAAGCGGCTGATTTGTTGTTCCAACTGCTGTTTTTGCAACTGCAACTGATCGCGCACCATGGTATGTTCGCGCTCTTTTTCCAGCTGCGTTTGCATAAAATCCATCACATCTTGGCTGTCGCCGAACTGCTGCCCGCTCTGCTCGCACAAGCGTTCCAGCGCCGCTTGTGCCGTCAGCCATGCCGGGGCTTTGCGCTCGTTTTCTTGATAAAGTGCGGTCAGTTGTTCGCGTTTTTGACGCAAAGCGGAACGCTGTTCACCCTGTTCGGTAAGATTATGGGTCAATTCATCAACCAAATCTTGTTGTTGTAAATGGAAGTCGTCCAGCTCTTGCGGTTCGCTTAATGCCAAGCCGCTGCGCTGATTAAACGCTTGCAACAGCTGTTTCGCGCTGTTTTGCGCCTGCAAACGCTGTTCCAATTCATTGACTTGGCTGCGCAAGCCGACCGCACTTTGCGCTTGTGCTTTCTGTTGCGGATAATCCGCCAACAGGGTTTTCGCCTGTTCCCATGCGGCAGAACGCGGCACATCGCCGACAATCTCGCTCAGCAAGCGATAGGCTTTGTCAAACTGCGATTTTGCCGCATCAGACACCGATAACCGCTGTTCCAGTTGCAACACCTTGGCAGTCAATTCTTCCACTTGCTCTTCAAATTCTTGATGATACTGCTCGACATTTTTCAAGGCGAGATCGTTTAAACCACACACTTCTTTGGCTTTTTCCAACGCTTTCACCGCTTGCTGATATTGCAAGGCGCGTGTTTGTTGCGCGTCTAACGCTTGTTGGTAATCCGCCAGTTGTCCACGCACCTGATCGATTTCAAGCTCGCCCTGTTCAAACCGCTGTTGCGCCTCTTCCAACTGTTCGGCGGCGGTTTCGACTACGATTTGCTGCTCTTCCAGTTTTTCGCGCAACTCGTTGACATCGTCTTGATAGCGGTTGATTTTCTCCTGATGGCGCAACACGTTTTGCACCAAATTCAAGTGATCGACCGCACTTTGGTGATCGACTTCGAGGCGTTTTTCGCTTTCTGCCAAATCCGCCGCTTCCCTGCTGAGTTCAATCAGTTTTTGTGCGGAAAAGGTTTGTTCCTGTTTGGCACTGAACAAGGCACGGCGGAAATTCAATGCGCTGTCGATGTGGTGACGGCGATCATTGGCGTTGCGCATATAATCGGCGGCAACGTAAGCAGTGGATTCGTTAATCAAATGCTTGAACAAATCGCGATCCGCTTGGGTGACTTTAATCGCCTCCAAGGTCATGCGGTTTTCACGCAACGCCGCTTCCATATCCTGAAACGCCTTGCGCACGCCCAAATTTTCCGGCAATAAATAGTCGCGCAAGGAACGGGTGATCGCGCTGGAAATCCCGCCGTAGAGCGAAGCTTCAATCAGTTTATAGAATTTGCTGCGATCCGATGACGAACGCAACCGTTTCGGAATAATCCCCAACTCAAACATCATGCTGTGGTAATCGGTCACTGAATGATACTGTTTCAGTTGTGCGCCGTTCTGCTCGGCTTTGTCTTTTAATTCGTTTAACGCCAGCACTTTTGCCTGTTTTTCGTTCACCGCTTCGGTGAAAAGTGCGGTCGGCTCAACCGCCAGCGGCAAACCTTGAATCGAGAACGATTTAATATCGACTTTTTTATCGCGTCCGGCGACTTGCTGCAAACGCACCCCGACCAACACCCGCTGATTGCGTGAATTGAGCGTATCCAACGCCGCATAACACACGCCCGGGCGCAATTTGCCATGCAAACCTTTATCACGCGAACCGCTGGTGGCGCCGGCTTCGGTGGTGTTGCGGAAATGCAACAGGGTTAAATCCGGGATAAGTGCGGTGACAAATCCTGCCATGGTGGTCGATTTCCCCGCCCCGTTACCGCCGGACAGCGTGGTCACCAATTCGTCCAAATCAAAGGTGCGCGCAAAAAAACCGTTCCAGTTAATCAGCGTCAGCGAGCGGAATTTACCGCGTTCAACCGCACTTTGTACCGGGGTTGATGTGGCGAGGATGTTATCTGAAGTTGTCTCTTCGACTTGGTTAAGCCGTTGTTCGTTTTCAAATTCTGACATTATTCACGATCCCCTTGTTCATCATTGCTGTCGATTTCATCATCAAATTCGTTGTCATCTTCATTGTCTAAGACTTCGTTATCAAACTCGTTACTTTCCGGCTCAAGTGCGGTTTTCTTCGCTTGTTTCTCTTCTTTTAACGAATCCGCATTTGCCGCTTCGCCGTCGCGGATTAAACGCAGTTGCGCTTCAAGCGGATCATCGCCCGACCGCACTTCCGCCCCGAAACGGAACACTGATTCAGAAATCACAAACTTACCGCCGTACTGATCGCCGACGGTGGTAATCATGCCCAAACGGCGCAAACGGTTTAAGGCGGCGCGCATTTTTTCCGCCAGTTTTTGTTTATCCAAATCCGAACCGGAGGAACGCTGATTGACCGCTTTCAGCAATTTGCTCTCATCGGCTAAATTCAACAGTTCGTCATACACTTCCTCGCTGCTGAAAATGCCTTGCTGCGCCAAACGTTCCGGGCTGAGGTAGAGGTAGCACAACACTTTGCCGACCAACATCTCCAATTCGCTCAATACGCTGCGCCCAATCAAGGTGCTGGATTTCGGGCGCAGATAGAAAAAGCCTTCCGGCGCGCGAATCAATTCGACGTTATAACGGCGGTAAAAACTTTCCAGTTCGTACTGAAAATCCATCAAAAAGGCGTGATTATCCAAATCATCAAGGCTGATATGACGACCGGCACGCAGCAGGCTGTCCACCACAGGAAACAACGGATTGGCAATCGCGGTGGCGAGTTTGGTTGGCATGACTTCAGAAGTTTGATTTATCATAGTGAGTTCGTTCATTTAGCAGAAAAATTATTTATAACCGTCAATCACATTGGCTTGCACTTCCGCACCGTGCGGGTTGATTGCTTGCCATTGCGGATAGACCGCGGAGAAATCGTCGTTTGCCATGCCCAAACGCACCGCTTGATCGACGATAATCCGCGCCACATCGAAATGGCGCGACAGCGGATAGTGCTCAAGCTGTTGGCGCAGCACTTGGCTGAGGTCAATCGGTTGATTGTTTTCACGGTAGCGGATTAACAGGCTTTGCATTTGCTCCACAATCTGCTCATGCAGATCGGATAGCGATTCGTATTGCAGCTCTTCCGGCAATTCGCCCAGTGCGTCCTCATCGCTGAGGCTCAATTCCTCGTCGCGCAGATCGACCAAGCGCTCGGCTTGGGTCGTCCACAGATACCAAGGCGCGTCGAAATAGTGGTGAATGGATTGGCGCAAGCGGCGCGAGAAGACGCGGTTTTTATCCATATCAATCGCGGTGCGGATAAATTTATGCACATGACGGTCATAGCCGATCCACAGGTCAATCGCTTGTTGCCCCCAACTGATAATCCGATCCAGTTTGGCTTGCAGATTGACGATCAGTTGTCCGACAAAATCCAGTTCACCTCGCCCGATAATACAGTCTTCAATCCGCAACAGTTGCGCCTGCAATTTATCACCGGCGGCATTGAGCGTGTCTTGCAACTCGCGCAGATTGCCGGAGGTTTCGTCCAATAATTGTTCACAACTGAGCAACGCCGCTTGCCAGTCTTTAGTCAGCAATTCGGCGATCTGCTCTTTAATGCCCTGCTGATTTTCGTCCATGATCCGTTGCGACAAATCAATGCTATCGAAAATCTCCGCCACCGAATATTTTAACGGCGCATACACATTTCGGCGCCAATGGTGTTCATCGCCGTCCTCTTCGGCGGCGGATGAGGCGCGTTGAATTTCATCGGCAACAATCGAGAGCTGCACCGACAGGCGCAAGGCGGAAAATTCACGTTGGCGGATATAGTAATCGGACACGCCCACGCCGAGCGGCGTTAAGCGGTAAATGGAAAGCCCTTCGGTAAATTCGCTGCTGAAGCGGTTTAAAAAGCGTTGTTTAACCAGTTCGTTAATCGCGTTGTTGGCGCGCTGTTGCACCGTCTCTTCCGCCAAGCCGAATTCATTCGACACCAAACGGAACATGTCGACCAGATCGTGTTCGATCATCTCGCCGTCAATCCGTTCGTTATTGTAAATCGCAATCGTCAGCAAAAAGGCTAAACGTTCGGTCGGCAAATTCAGCGAAAATTCACGCTGTTTGGTCCAACTCACCAACTCCGGAATGGTCTGTGCCGTTTCAGTCATATATGCTACTCAAGTTCAAGATCCGATTCAGGATCGGTTGTCATTATCTGAATAATAAAGTCGACATTGTACACGAAAATTGACGGGCTGACAGCTCAAAAGCGCATTGGCAAGTGCGGTAAATTCATATAAAAAAGTAGCATTTCCCCCCGTTAGCCTTTATCCTATGCGCTGATTTTTACCTATTCTGCAAACCGCACTTTTAATTATGAATACAGCCAATAATTCTGTTGATAATACTCAACAAAGCAAAAAACAGATCTATAACCTGAATAAACTGCACAAACGCCTGCGGCGTAATGTCGGCAACGCGATTGCCGATTTCAATATGATTGAAGACGGCGATAAGGTGATGGTGTGTCTTTCCGGCGGCAAGGACAGCTATACTCTGTTGGATATTTTGCTCAATCTGAAACTGAGCGCGCCGATCCACTTTGATATTGTGGCGGTCAACTTGGATCAAAAACAGCCGGGCTTTCCGGAACATATTTTGCCGGAATATCTGTCCGGCTTAGGCATTGAATACAAAATCGTGGAAGAAAATACCTACGGCATTGTCAAAGAGAAAATTCCCGAAGGCAAAACCACCTGTTCACTCTGCTCACGTTTGCGCCGTGGTATTTTGTACCGCACCGCAACCGAGTTGGGCGCGACTAAAATTGCATTGGGACACCACCGTGACGATATGTTGGAAACGCTGTTTTTAAATATGTTTTACGGCGGCAAACTCAAATCCATGCCGCCGAAACTGATCAGCGACGACGGCAAACAGATTGTGATTCGTCCGCTTGCCTATTGCAAAGAGAAAGACATTGAGAAATATTCGATCGCCAAACGGTTCCCGATTATTCCGTGCAATTTGTGCGGTTCGCAACCGAATCTGCAACGCCAAGTGGTGAAAGACATGCTGCAAACTTGGGATCGCCAATATCCGGGACGGATTGAAACCATGTTTAGCGCATTACAAAACGTGACACCGTCACACTTGTGTGATCCGCAATTATTCGACTTTAAAGGTATCCGCCGTGGCGAACCGATTAATGGTGTGGAAGGTGACATTGCGTTTGATAAAGAAGAATTGCCGCCCTTCGACTGGCAAGATGAAGAGGACTTGCTCGACATCGATCCGCGGCAACAAATTCAATTCAAACAAGTCGGTTAAATAAGGATTTACAATGCGAAAATTATTCGAATGGTTTGAAAGCCGGATTAATCCCTATCCGGACGAAGCACCGACAACGCCGAAAAACAACCTGCTCAGTTTTATCTGGTCAGGCTTGGGCGGATTGCGCGGTTGGTTGCTGCTGTTGATGATATTTAACGTCGGCATGGGGATTTTTGAAGCGCTGTTGTTTAAAATCATGGGCTTGATTGTCGATTGGTTAACGGCATTCTCTCCATCGGAGCTGTTAGCGGCTAAAGGCGATAGTTTTATTTGGATTGGCTTATTGCTGATGGTTAGTCCGCTGTGGTTGTGGTTGTTATCCAGTATCCGCTTTCAAACACTGCAAGGCGTATTCCCAATGCGCTTGCGTTGGAATTTTCACCGCTTGATGTTGGGACAAAGTTTATCTTTTTACCAAGATGAATTTGCCGGGCGGGTGTCCGCCAAAGTCATGCAAACCGCACTTGCGGTGCGCGATACCGTGATAACTTGTGCCGATATGGTGGTGTATGTCGCGGTTTATTTTATTTCGTCAGGCATTATTTTGGTGCAATTCGACGGTTGGCTGTTAGCACCGTTTCTGGGCTGGCTGCTGTTTTTCTTTGCGATGATGTTTTATTTTGTGCCGAAACTCGCCGACACCGCCAGCAAACAGGCGGACGCCCGTTCATTAATGACCGGACGGATCACCGACGCTTACGCCAATATCACCACGGTCAAACTGTTTTCCCATGGCGAACGCGAATCGAATTATGCCAAATCCTCAATGCAGGAATTCATGTACACCGTCCATGCGCAAATGCGTTTGGTCACGCAGTTGGAAGTCTGCAACCATATTTTGAATACGCTGCTGGCGGCGTCCACTGCCGGTTTAGGCATTTACTTATGGGCGCAAGGGCATATCAACGTCGGGGTGATCGCAGCCGCCACCGCAATGGCGCTACGGGTGAACGGCTTATCGCACTGGATGATGTGGGAATCGGCGCGTTTGTTCGAAAATATCGGCACGGTGCAAGACGGCATGAGTACGCTCTCGAAACCGCACACCGTGGTGGACAGCAAAACCGCGCAGCCATTAGTGGTCAGCGGCGGCGATATTCGGTTTAATCAGGTCGATTTTCACTATGATGAAAACCGCACGTTGCTGAAAGATTTCAACCTGCATATCAAACCGGGTGAAAAAGTCGGTTTGGTCGGGCGTTCCGGCGCAGGCAAATCTACGCTGACCAACCTGTTATTGCGTTTTTACGATATTAATAACGGGCAAATCTTGATTGACGGACAGAATATCAAAGATGTTACCCAAGAGAGCCTGCGCGCGCAAATCGGCTTAGTCACACAAGATACGTCATTGTTACACCGCTCAGTGCGTGAAAATATCGTCTACGGTCGTCCGAATGCGGATGAAAGTGCGGTATTGAAAGCGGCGCAACAAGCGGCGGCGGATCAATTTATTCCTTACCTGCACGATTCGCACGGACGCACCGGCTATGACGCGCACGTCGGCGAACGCGGGGTGAAACTGTCCGGCGGGCAACGGCAACGGATTGCAATTGCGCGGGTGATGTTGAAAGACGCGCCGATTTTGTTACTCGACGAAGCCACCAGCGCACTCGATTCCGAAGTGGAAATTGCGATTCAAGAGAACCTTGAAAAACTGATGGAAAACAAAACCGTGATCGCCATCGCCCACCGTTTATCGACCATTGCCGCAATGGACCGCCTGATCGTGATGGATAAAGGGCAAATCGTCGAACAAGGCACGCACCAAGAATTGCTCGATTTAAACGGCGTTTATGCCAAACTCTGGTCGCACCAAAGCGGCGGATTTTTGGCGGAAGACAGTGAAGATTAAAACGGATAAAACGATAAGGGCTGAAATTTCAGCCCTTATCCGCAGAAGAGCAAACTTTATCTTATTCGTTCACTAACACCACTTTCATTGCCCGATTTTCCGAAGCGTGTTTGAATACTTCGTAAGCCCGCTGTAAATCGCCTAATTTGAAGTGGTGCGTCAGCATTTTACTGTAATCCACTTTACTGTTAGAAATTGCCTTTAATAACATTTTCGTGGTATTGGAATTGACCAACCCGGTGGTAATGGTGAGATTTTTAATCCACAGCCGTTCAATATTAAAATCCACCGATTTGCCGTGAACGCCGACATTCGCAATATGTCCGCCCGGCTTCACGACATCCTGACACATTGCCCATGTTTGCGGCATTCCCACGGCTTCAATCGCACAATCAACACCGTTTTTGCCCGCAATCGCAGTAACTTGCCGTTGAACATTCCCGTCAGCGGGATTAACGGTATGGGTGGCGCCCAATTCCCTTGCCAATTCCAAGCGTCCCTCATCCATATCACACATAATCAACACGGACGGACTATACAGCTGTGCGGTTAATAACGCGCTCATTCCGACCGGGCCGGCACCGGCGATAAACACGCTATCGCCCGGTTTCACATCGCCGTATTGCACGCCGATTTCATGCCCTGTCGGCAACACATCGCTTAACAGTAAACCCACATCATCGCTAATTGTTTCCGGCAAAGGAATTAAGCTGTTATCTGCAAACGGGGTACGCACATATTCCGCTTGCGTGCCGTCAATCATATAACCCAGAATCCAACCGCCGCCATTCTCACAGTGGGAATACAATTGTTTCTTACAGTTGTCGCAAACACCGCACTTACTGATACAAGAAATAATCACTTTATCGCCTTTTTTGAAATTTTTAACCGACGATCCGACGGCTTCGATCACGCCGATACCTTCATGACCTAAAATCCGACCTTCTGCAACTTCAGGATTTTTACCTTTCCAAATGCCAAGATCAGTACCGCAGATTGTGGTGCGTAAAATTTTAACGACCGCATCGGTTGCTTCAATCAATTGTGGAATCGGTTTCTCCTCGACACGAATGTCATTAGCACCATGATAGACCATCGCTTTCATTGATTTTATTGCATGGATGACTTGCATAACTTGCTCCTTTGATTGGTTATTGAATGAGGCTTCGACCACAGAATAACCAGGCAGAAACAATTTTTTAACATTAATAATCTCATGTTTTAGGCTTTTTTTATCATTCCCATTCTTTATTGCGGCTTCCCTTAGTGTATGATTTTTAAAACAAATTTATATGTATTTTATGACATTTAAAGGCAGCTGAAATCCCGCTGTGTGATAAAATCCGCCGATTTATCTCCGCTTTTGATAAAAAGTGAAAAGTCCACCTTTTATGGTCGGATTCAACCGACGGAATAATCTGTTTTTGGGCGCTACAATCTCAATTCATTCTCATTTAGAGTAAAAAATAGGGTTTTTACATTTTTGCTATTGATAATTATTATCAATGATGTATTCTAACCGACCTTGAAAATCACTTTTTACAATAAGGCTAAATAATGAAAAAAGGTATTCACCCCGATAACTACCGTACGGTATTATTCTATGACTCCAGCGCAAAAACCGGTTTCTTAATCCGTTCTTGTGCGCGTACTACCAATACAATGCTATGGGAAGACGGTAAGGAATATCCCGTGTTCATGTGCGATACCTCCGCGGCGTCACACCCCTACTATACCGGTAAAACCAGGCAAATGGCGGCGGAAGGCCGAGTCAGCGATTTTACCAACCGTTTTGCAAAATTTGGCTTGAAAAGTAAATCATAAGGGAAGGGCTATGCAGGTATTATCTTCATTAAAAAGTGCGAAATCCCGCCATCAGGGCTGTAAAATTGTACGTCGTCATGGCGTGGTTTATGTGATCTGTAAAGAAAATCCGCGCTTTAAAGCGAAACAAGGCTGTGCCAAAAAAAGGCGTTAGACGATTGAACAAAGGCGGAACTCTCCGCCTTTCTAATATATTGCCATCTTTAAATCTGAAACTGCGCTGCCGACCAAATCGGTTTGGAGCTTGTCGGCAGCCAAAGATTTTTTCCCAATTCGATCCAACCGCAGGGATAATGAAAATCCGAACCGACGGAGGCAAACATTCCCATCTCCTCTACGAGTTTGGCTAAATTGTGCCGCTGATCGGGGGATTGTCCGCTGTGTGCGACTTCCACCGCGTCACCACCCCATTGCCGGAAATCGCTAAACAACCGATTGAGCCATTTGCGCGTTAGCGGATAACGCAACGGGTGGGCGCAAACCGCCAAACCGCCTGCCTGATGGATAACACGGTTAGCCGTTTCAATATCGCACCATTGCGAGGCGACATATGCGCCTTTCCCCTGGCCGAGATAGCGCTTAAAGGCTTGAGTTTCATGTTTTACTTTGCCGATTTGCACCAGATAGCGGGCATAATGCGCACGGGTCACCTCCCCTGCCGCCAATGATTTCGCGCCTTGGTAGGCATTGTCGACACCGCACTTCTCTAATTTTGCCCCGATTTCCAAAGCGCGCTGATGACGTAACTCGGCTTGTTGGGTTAACAGTGCGGTCATCGCCGGATGGCGGTGATCGAAACCAAGCCCAACGATATGAATACCGCGATTTTGCCATACGGTTGAAATTTCCACGCCGTTAATCAATATGATACCGTGCTGCCGCGCCGCTTGCCGCGCTTCGTCTAAGCCATTCACGGTGTCATGATCCGTCAAAGCAAGCACATCGATTCCCTGTTCTGCCGCTCTTGCCACCACGTCAGTCGGAGTGAGTACGCCGTCGGAGGCGTTGCTGTGGCAGTGTAAATCAAAACGCAAGTTGGTTTGCAAGGTATCGGATTGCATAGATTAATCTCTGTTGGGGCGATAATTAAAGGATAAAAACGGAATATTAAGCAATTTGTTGTTGCCAAAATGAGGTGGAATGCTCGCTTGCAGCCAAATGTTGTAAGCGATTATTGAAAATGCGCAGCGGTTGTCCGAACTGCAAACAAAGTCCCGGCAGACTGAGTTCATCTTCCAGTAACAAACAATCGGCAACATTGCCATCGCTTGCCAATAGCAGCAGAGAAATGATTCGCTGATTTTGTTTAACCCGGGTCTGCACTAAATAAGGGCATTCTTCCGGCAATGCCGTTGCCGCATTATCCATGGCTTCAAAAAACCAGCTTTTGGGTTGTGTCGGCAGTAAGAATGTGCGGGCGGCAACCGCCGTATAGGCAAGAAACTCCCGTTTTTCAGGGGCAACCAAATCACAGTATTCAAGCAATTCCATAATCTGGGTGTAGAACATAAACTCATCCGCCTCACAATCACAGCTGATAAAAGCACTTTGGGTTAACACTTCGCCCTTCAGCGCCGTACGGATTTTTCGTTGGGTCGTGTCTGAGCAAAGCGTCAGACAATCTGCCGCCTTGTCGTATTCCCAATAAAAAAATCCGTGCGTATTCATCATGTTTTTGCTCGCTACCGTGTAGTCTCCGTCGGTTTTATCCTACCTGTTTTCTTTTTATACGGCTAGTATTTTATCGTAATTGAGCAGCAAGTTGCTGCTTATACCGCACTTTTCACCTCAATTAACGCTAAAAACGCCGCAACCGTGAAGAAAGAGCCGAAAATCAAGACAATATCCGTTGCAGAACTCCGGCTCAATGCCGTTCTAACCGCCGTTTCCACATTATCCGCCCTAACCGCACTTTGCTGCTGTTGCCGAGATAAATAGGGCTGAACCGCACTTTGTAATTCCGCCGCGCTTTGCCCGCGATAGCCGTCCAATGAGGCAAAATACCACCGGTCAATCGATTGCGCCAACGGTTCAACCACGTGCGCGGCGTCTTTGTCTTTCAGCATTGCAAAAACCGCGTGAATTTTCACGTTACCCTGTAACTCATTCCGTTGTAACTTAAGCTGCTGCAATTTTTGTGCTAAATAGCGCGCCGCATGGGGATTGTGCCCGACATCGACGATAACTTGTGCTAAATTTTGCGCTTCCAACTGCCAAGCCCGCGCCAAACCATGTAATTTTTCAGGTTTAATAGCTTGAAAGCGACCGTTTAATTCCACTTCGGCAAGGGTTTTCACGATTGTTTCGCGGTTGATCGTAAACGGTGATTGCCGACATACCGCAAGTGCGGTCGCCGCATTGGCGAGAGGAATGTGCGGTAACGGCAAGTCTTGTAAGACGTAATCGCCACTCTGCCAGCGCCAATTCTGCGCCTGTTGTTGGTAGTACCAATCTTTGCCGACACAAAATAAAGGACAGCCAATTTGCTGCGCATAATCGATCACCGATTGCGGCAATTCCGTTTCCCCGATGACCGCACTTTTGCCACTACGGAAAATCCCGGCTTTTTCATAACCGATTTGCTCGCGGTTATCGCCCAGATAATCGACATGATCAATATCAATCGAGGTAATGACACTGAGATCGGCGTCCACGATATTGGTTGCGTCCAAGCGCCCGCCAAGCCCGACTTCCAAGATCACCACGTCCAAATCGGCTTGTTTGAATAAATATAATGCCGACAACGTGCTAAATTCAAAATAGCTGAGCGATTGCGATTTATGCTGATCGAGAAAATAAAACGATTCGCTGTGTGCCAGATCGGGCAATTCTTGATTTTGAATGCGCACCCGCTCGTTATAACGCAACAAGTGCGGTGAGGAATAAACGCCGACCCGATAACCGCTGTTAAGCAGCAACATTTCCAACAAACGGCAGGTCGTGCCTTTGCCGTTGGTGCCGCCGACGGTGATCACAAACGGCGCCGGTTGGAGTAAATCCAGTTGCTCGGCAACGGTTTTTACCCGGGTTAATCCCATATCGATGATTTTGCTGTGGCTTTGCTCCATATAGCAAAGCCACTTCTCCAGCGGAGAGGTGGCTTGTAAAGGTATTGTCATTTCGGCTTAATTATGTTCTTGTTGCTGTTCGACATTCGTATTTTCATTCGCTTCTTCTACCAACTCCGCTTCTTTGAACGGCGAAGGTTGTCCACAAAGCTTAGATAAAATACTGGCTAAGGTTTTGCGCATTTCCAGACGGTTGACAATCATATCAATCGCGCCTTTTTCCAACAAAAATTCACTGCGCTGAAAGCCTTCCGGCAATTTTTCACGCACCGTTTGCTCAATCACGCGCGGACCGGCAAAACCGATCAAGGCTTTCGGTTCGGCAATATTAATATCGCCCAACATCGCGAAACTGGCGGAAACGCCGCCCATGGTCGGGTCGGTCAAAACCGAAATATACGGCACCCCCGCTTCTTTCATTTTTGCCAACACCGCACTGGTTTTCGCCATTTGCATTAAAGAGAACAGAGCTTCCTGCATCCGCGCGCCGCCGCTTGCCGAGAAACAGATCAACGGACAATTATTCACCAACGCCGCTTCCGCCGCTTTAACAAATTTACCGCCGACCACCGATCCCATCGAACCGCCCATAAAGTTAAAATTAAACGCCGCGACCACCACCGGCAAATCATAGATTTTACCTTGCATGACGATTAAGGCGTCTTTTTCACCGGTTTGTTTTTGTGCCGCGCTGAGACGATCTTTATAGCGCTTCAAATCTTTAAATTTCAACACATCTTCCGGCTCAATCTCAGCCGCTAATTCCTGTGCGCTGTTTTCATCAAGTAAGCTCAATAACCGCGCACGCGGATCGATACGCATGTGGTGACCGCACTTTGGACACACTTCCAAATTGCGCACCACTTCGTCCCGATATAAAACCTGTTCGCAAGAGGTACATTTGGTCCAAATACCTTCCGGCACATTCGCCTTCTGGCTACTGCTGCTTACCGAGGTTTTGCTAAAAATTCTTTCAATCCAGCTCATTGCTTATAACCTTGTTGATCGTTCTTGTATATGATTGGGGTGTTAATAAACTGGCGTTATTACACCATATTTATTGGTTTTTTTATACATTTTTCTCAAAAGTTAACGGTTAATCCGGTAAAAAAAGTGGTCCTAACGCCATTTTCGGCAACTCAAAATCCGCAGGATACGTTACATCAACCAAATATAAGCCTTCCGCTTTTGCCGTTGCCGCCGCCAAAGTGCGGTCTTTTTGCTGTTGCAACCATGCGATCCATTCGGGCGGCTGATTGCCGTTGCCCACTTCCAACAAACTGCCGACAATATTGCGCACCATATGATGTACAAAGGCATTGGCTTGAATATCCACCATCACAAATTGCCCAAAACGGCTGACGTTCAGATGGTGTACATTGCGCCACGGCGAACGGGATTGGCACTGCGCCGCGCGAAACGCGCTGAAATCCAACTCGCCCAATAAGGCTTGCCCTGCTTGGTGCATTTTTTCGTGTTCCAACGGCGGGTGATAATGGGTTAACCCTTTCGCCAAAATCGCCGGGCGCAGTACATGATTATAAATTAGATAACGATAGCGGCGTGCGGTGGCGCTAAAACGGGCATGAAAATCGTCATCAACCTGTTTGACCCATTTCACTTTCACATCATCGGGCAAATTGGCGTTTACGCCCAACGTCCAAGCGTGAGGCTGACGAATTGCTTCGGTTTCAAAATGCACCACTTGTCCGGTGGCGTGTACGCCGGAATCGGTACGTCCGGCACAAAAAACCGAAACTTCATGCGCCGCAACCTTGCTAAGTGCGGTTTCCAAGGCTTGCTGCACGCTTTTCACCGCCTGCTGCCGCTGCCAACCGAAATAACGGCTGCCGTCGTACTCAATCCCCAAGGCAATTTTCATTTTCTCTCCGCCTTTCTTTTAGTATTTCCCTTAGCTTAGATACGAAAAAACACCAAACAATCGAAGATTGCTGGTGTTTTTCAGATGACACGTTAATGGTTATACGCGTTTGAAATCCAGGTGCGCCAATTTTGGTTTGAACGGGTGGCGTTGTACTGCTTGGATTTTTACCGCCACTTCTTTACCGTCGATAACCAAGGTGATCACTTCGCTGTAGAAGCTGTCGTGCGCTTGCGCGTTATTCAGTTCATCGTGGTTTAAGGTGATAGATACCGGGGCTTCGTTGCCACCGTAAACGATTGCAGGAATTAAACCGGCATGGCGCAGACGGCGGCTCGCACCCGTTCCTAGCGCTTGACGAACTTCAGCATTAAATTTATACATATTAAATGTCTCATTTGTGAATCTTTAAAATTAAGGATTACAGGCGACCCGGCAATCCCGACAGGTTTGGCTTGAACGGCGCGCGGCTCACTCAAGGGCGGCTATTCTAGTCAATTTTTGTCCGCAACGCAAACAAAAACCGCACTTTGCCATTTGTTTTGTTTAATCCGACCCGCTCTCTCAAGTTTCTGTGGCGGATTCTTTTTTTATGATGGCAATTATTGGTAAAAACAGGCAAAATAACACCTTATTTCAATTTAAGAAGTTGAATCCTTTAAACGAACGAAAATAACGGGTTAATTGTGCAATTTTTTATTGATTTTTTTACGAATTACGGCTATTTCGCGGTCTTTTTTGTCTTATTATTATGTGGGATGGGCGTACCGATTCCGGAAGACATCACCTTGGTTTCCGGCGGCATTATCTCCGGCTTGGGCTATGCCAATCCGCATTGGATGGTGGTGGTCGGAATGCTTGGTGTGTTGTTCGGCGACTGCCTGATGTATAGTTTAGGGCGTTTTTATGGCGTTAAAATCCTGCGCTTTAAATTAATTAAACGGTTTATCACCTTTAAACGTTTAAAAATGGTGAAAGATAAATTTGATCGCTACGGCAACCGTCTGCTGTTTTTCGCCCGCTTTCTGCCGGGTTTAAGAACACCGGTTTATATTATTTCCGGCGTCACCCGTCGCGTCAGCTTTATCCGTTTTCTAGTGATCGACTTTTTCGCAGCTATTATTTCAGTGCCACTGTGGGTTTATTTGGGACATCACGGCGCGGAAAATATCGACTGGATTAAAGCGCAAATGCGCCATGGGCAAATGGGGATTTATCTGATTTTGGCTGTGGTCATTATTTTTGTCGGTTTTACGTATTGGAAACGCAAACGGCAACAAGCGGAAGAAAATAATTAATCCTATAAATAAAATAGCGGTTATAAATGAAAGTCTATAACCGCTATTTTTTAGTGCTTGAAATTACAAAGCAGAAACATTTAACGTCGAGCCGCCGACAATACGCACCCGTGCGCCCGGCACTAATTTGGAATCGTACTTTTGCACCACCACGATTTCTTTGCCGTCATCTTTGCGGATCACTAATTCTAATGAATCCACTTGGCTGGCTTTTTGCTCAATCACACTGCCCGCCACCGCACCGGCAACTGCGCCGACTGCCGTGGCAATCGCCTGCCCCGTGCCGCCGCCAACGGTCGAACCTAAAATCCCCCCGATCGCACCGCCGCCGACCGTGCCAATCACGCCTTGATTAGGTGCCTGAATGGCGACCTCACGGCTGGAAACGATGGTGCCGTAGCTGATCGAACGCGCTTCCTTCGCTTGATTCCCCGTATAAACATCACCGCTATAAACATCTTTATTGGCACAGCCAACAACAGCCAATCCCATCATTACGGTTACAGCTAACATTGATTTTTTCATTGATTACATTCCTCAACATGTCATGGTTGTCTTTCTGATCCCACTACATCGGCAATAGGGTGCGGATGTAATTTGATACAAGAATGATTTTCTGTCTTCTCTTGTAAAGTAACGGCAATTGAAAGATTACACAATTGCTCTCCCTCTACGTTAGGTTCGTCGACTTTGACTCTTAAGCGCGGGTTTTCGTTCAGACCAAACCGTTGATTTATTCGATTTAGCCATTCATTTGCCGATTCTTTAACCAAAAACGGCACGACTAATTCAATATGTTCCCAACCTTGCCGCGGATAGACTTTATTTTTCGGCATGGGCAATTCAACGATTGACACCGCTTGCCCGGCAAATGTCAACGGTCGATCTAATCGAATCAAATAAATCGGTCTGCCATTGACTTGATTATCACTCAATATCGAACCGCACTTTAACAATGCCGCCAGCCAAATTTGTCCTTGCCGCACGCTGTTGACCCGAATCGCCAGATGATCGATTTCAAATTCCGCCAACGAAATACCGATTGTCTGCGCTAATTGTTCAATCTGCCGTTCAAATTCGGCAAATTGATCGGAAAGTGCGGTTACATCCGCCGATTCGCCGGAAAATAGCGGGTGCGGCTCGGTTAAATTTGTCATTCTGTCTTTTCTCACTGGCGATAAAACGGTATGATAGCGCCCAAATTTTCAATTTAAAAGGCTACAATTTCTGTGAATATTCAACACATTTTATCGCAAAAAATCAAACAGGCAATGATCGCCGCCGGTGCAGAACAAGACTGTGAGGCGTTAGTACGCCAATCCGGTAAACCGCAGTTCGGAGATTACCAAGCCAACGGGATTATGGCGGCTGCCAAAAAACGGGGTATCGTACCGCGCGAGATGGCTCAGCAAGTGCTGAATCATTTGGATTTAACTGATTTCGTGGAAAAAGTCGAAATTGCCGGGCCGGGCTTTATCAATCTGTTTCTACACCCACAATGGTTGGCAGCACAAAGCCAAGCTTTGCTTAAACAAACGCAATTAATTGCGCCTGTCGCGCAACCGCAAACCATCGTTGCTGACTACTCTGCGCCGAATGTGGCAAAACAGATGCACGTCGGGCATTTGCGTTCGACGATTATCGGCGATGCGGTGGTGCGAGTGTTGCAATATTTAGGACACAACGTAATCCGCGCCAACCATGTCGGCGATTGGGGAACCCAATTCGGCATGTTGATCGCTTACTTGGAAAAAGTGGAATACGAACACGCCGAAGATTTGGCGCTGAGCGATTTAGAAGAATTTTATCGCGCCGCCAAACAATGTTATGACAGCGACGCTGACTTTGCCGAAAAATCGCGTAATTATGTGGTGAAATTACAAGGCGGCGATGATTATTGCTTGGCCATGTGGCGCAAACTGGTGGACATCACCATGCAGCAAAACCAACAAACCTATGATCGCTTAAATGTTACCTTGAGTAACGATGACGTAATGGGCGAAAGCCTGTATAACCCGATGTTGCCGAGCATTGTCGCCGATCTGAAAGCCAAAGGCATTGCAGTCGAAGACCAAGGCGCCGTGGTGGTGTTTTTAGACGAATTCAAAAACAAAGACGGCGAAGCGATGGGCGTGATTATCCAAAAAAGCGACGGCGGTTTCCTTTACACTACGACTGATATTGCCGCCGCCAAATACCGCCATGAGGTGCTGCACGCCGACCGAGCATTATATTTCACCGACAGCCGCCAAAGCCAGCATTTACAGCAGGCGTGGACGATCGTACGCAAAGCCGGTTATATTCCGGACAGTATGAGCTTGGAACATTTCAATTTTGGCATGATGTTGGGCAAAGACAACAAACCGTTCAAAACCCGTTCCGGCGACACGGTGAAATTGACCGATTTGCTCAACGAAGCGATTGAACGCGCCACCAAGCTGATCGCCGAAAAAAATCAGGATCTAAGCGCAGCCGAACTGCAACAAGTGGTCGAAGCCGTGGCAATTGGCGCGGTAAAATATGCCGACCTCTCCAAAAACCGCACCACCGATTATGTGTTCGATTGGGATAATATGCTGAGTTTTGAAGGCAATACCGCCCCCTATATGCAATATGCCTACACCCGTATCAGCTCGATTTTCAGCCGCAGCCAAATTGATGTTAATTCGTTACAGGGTAACATCAATTTGCAAGATGAAAAAGAACGTGCCTTAGCGATTAAATTACTGCAATTTGAGGAAGCGGTGCAACTGGTTGCCAAAGAAGGCACGCCGCACGTTTTATGTGCCTATTTGTATGAATTGGCCGGGGCGTTTTCTGCATTCTATGAACATTGTCCGATTTTAAATCAAGAGGATCAGGCTGTGAAGAACAGCCGTTTGCAACTCGCCGCCCTGACACAGAAAACCTTACAACAAGGGTTGGATCTATTAGGGATTAAAACCGTCGCAAAAATGTAATTTGATGTTTTAAAAATAAAAAATCGCCATTCCGAGATAAAAATGGCGATTTTTTTCTCGATCATTTGCGTGTAAACCGCACTTACGCCGCAACCATCACCATCGCCGGACGAATCACACGGCCGTTCAACAAATAGCCTTTTTGTAATACTTGCGTGATTTGATTGGTGGTAAAACCTTCTGTCGGCTGCATAGAAATGGCTTGATGTTGTTCCGGATTGAAAGCTTCGCCGATCACGCCAACGGCGGTGACGCCGAATTTATTTACAGTCGCAATCAACGACTTATAAGTCAGTTCTACCCCGTCAAACACCGCTTTGCTGCTTTCATCATCGCTTTGTGGTCTTGCATCAAGCGCACGTTCCAGATTATCAATCACTTCCAACAACTCTTTGGAAAATTTTTCTAAGGCAAAGTTATGCGCTTTTTCCACATCTTGCTCGGCACGGCGGCGGATATTATCCACTTCGGCACGGCTTCTGAGCTGCACGTCTTGCACACGCTTGTTGCTTTCTTCCAGCTGCACTTCCAACTCTTGCACACGGGCAATTGCTTCTTCTAACGGATCTTGATTGATGATTTCCACCTCTTGCGGCTCTACGCTTGCATTCTCTTCGGCGGCAGCTTCAATTTTTTTCTCATCAGTAATATCAGACATCTTTTCTCCCTATTTTGTGCTGAATATCAAATTTACAGGCTATTTTACCCAAAAACCCAGTATCAAGTCAGCCTTGATACTGTTAATTGTATCTTATTTTGTTAAGATAGGGGCTAAATTGACTATTTCAAGCAATTACTATTTTTTATGAGTAGCATAAATGAGCAATAATGCGTTAAATTCCACGCCGAGCAAGAGTAAACGGCAGTTCCATACCATTGGTTTGGTCGGCAGACCACGCAACCATAATGCCCTGCAAATGCATAAAAACATCTATCAGTGGTTAAGTGAACGTGATTACGAAGTGCTGGTAGAAGAAGACATTGGCAAAGATTTATCTATTCCCGAAAACCATATCGCCCCGATTGAACAAATCGGCGAAAAAGCCGATTTAGCGATTGTAATCGGCGGCGATGGCAATATGCTCGGTACGGCCCGGGTGTTGGCGCGCTATGACATTGCCGTGATCGGGATTAATCGCGGAAATTTAGGCTTTCTCACTGACATTGATCCAAAGCATGCCTACTCACAGCTCCATTCCTGTTTGGAAGAAGGGGAATATTTCATCGAAGAGCGGTTTTTATTGGAAGCAATGGTTGAACGTGGCAATCAACGGATCAATTTAAACAATGCCGTCAATGAAGTGGTGATTCACCCGGCTAAAATCGCACATATGATCGATTTTCAAGTCTATATTAACGATAAATTCGCCTTCTCCCAACGTTCCGACGGCTTGATTATTTCCACGCCAACCGGTTCGACCGCTTATTCGCTCTCTGCCGGCGGTCCGATTTTGACACCGCAACTGAATGCAATTGCACTGGTGCCGATGTTTCCGCACACCCTATCGTCTCGTCCGCTGGTTATCGACGGCAATAGCGTGATTTCCCTGCGTTTTGCACAATACACTGTGCGCCAGCTGGAAATCAGTTGCGACAGCCAAGTGGCACATGCCTTTTCGCCCGATGATAAAATTATTGTGCGCAAAAGCCAAGATACCCTACGTCTGTTACATTTAAATGATTACAACTATTTCAATGTGTTAAGTGCCAAACTCGGCTGGTTGCAAAAATTATTCTGATATTTTTGAACAAAAACAGAAAAACCTCTTTACTGGATAAAAAAACAGTATAAAATACCTGTATAAATACCCAGTAAAGAGGTTGCTATGTTAATTCATTTGAACATTCAAAATTTTGCTATCGTTAACCAACTCGATCTTGCCTTGCAACAAGGCATGAGCGTGATTACCGGCGAAACCGGCGCCGGCAAATCCATTGCGATTGATGCATTAGGATTGTGTTTAGGCGAACGCGCTGAAAGCAGTATGATTCGCCACGGGCAAGAGCGCGGCGAAGTGCGGGCAACCTTTGATATCAGTCTTAATAGTGCGGCGCAGCAATGGTTACAACAATATGAATTGGAAGATCTGGATTTGCCTACCTTTTGCAATTTACGCCGTGTTATCCGCAATGACGGGCGCTCAAAGGCGTTTATCAATAATTACCCGGTTCCAGTCGCGCAACTACGCGAATTGGGCGGATTACTGATTCAAATCAACGGGCAACATAGTTCACAGCGCCTATTAAAAAGCGAAGCGCAATTAACGTTGTTGGATCAGTTTTGTGATAACCAAGTGCGGTTACAGCAAATGTCCGACAGCTATCAGCAATGGAAACAAGCAAAACAGCAACTTAAAACCTTTCAACAACAACTGACAGAAAATGAAGCCAAACGCCAACTATTGCAATATCAAGTGGAAGAGTTGAACGAATTCAATCCGCAAGCGGATGAATATCAACAGTTGGAACAACAACATAACTGTTTAGCCAATGCCGAACAGATTGCGCAGCTATCGCAATCCATCAGTATGTTGCTGAATGAAAATGAATCAGTGAATATCGAATCGATGTTGAATAAATCCGAGCGTTATTGCGAAGAATTATTAGGCATGAGCAATCAATATGCCAATTTACGGAGTCTACTGCAAGGTGCGCTGATTCAAGTGCAAGAAGCCGCTTCCGAACTGCAAAACTTAACCTCCAATATTGAGCAAGATCCGTATTTGCTGGCGGAAGTGGAACAACGCCTCGGCACTACCCTGCAATTAGCGAAAAAACACCATATCGAACCGGAACAATTGGCACAACACCACGCACAGTTAAAATTACAGTTAACCGAATTGGCCGATCTGAATGAAGGCGAAGCGCAATTGCAACAACAGCTTGAAAGTGCGGTTAGCGCAATGCGACAAGCGGCTGAAGCGTTGTATCAAGCCCGACAGGATGGTGCGAAAAAATTGTCCTCAGAAATTACCGGTGTGATTAAACAATTAGCCATGGAAAATGCCGAATTTGATATTCGGATTCAACACAATCCTTCCGCCGTTAACGGCTTAGGTGCAGATGAAATCGTATTTATGCTGCGCAGTAATTTAGGGCAGTTATCACAACCGCTGGCTAAAATCGCCTCCGGCGGGGAATTGTCACGTATTGCCTTGGCAATACAAGTGCTGACTGCCGATAAAATGGCGACACCGACATTGATTTTCGATGAGGTTGATGTTGGTATCAGCGGCGCAACCGCCGCCGTGGTCGGGCGCTTAATGCGGCAATTAGGTAAAAAATGCCAGATTCTGTGCGTCACCCACCTGCCACAAGTCGCTGCGCACGGACAGCACCATTTTAGTGTACAAAAATTCACCCGTAACGGCGAAACCATCACTGAAATGACCGCACTTAATGGCAAAGAACGGATTCACGCTCTCTCGCGTTTATTAAGTGGCAGTGAAGTGACCAACGCGACGCTGGCAAATGCCAAAGAATTGTTAAAATTAGCGGCTTAAATACCAACTCATTCGTCCAATGATTTAAACCGCACTTTTACATTATCTATAATAAAAATACAGGTTCTGCTCAATGTGAGCAAAACCTGTACTTTAAAAGTGCGGTTCTACGCAATCAGTCGAGAATCCGCAAAGTTAGAATTTATATCCCAAGCCGATAAAATACACCATTGGATCTAGTGTTACATCTGCTTTTTGTTCATTACCATTTAATTTAAAGCTGGCTTTGGTTTTAATTTTTGCATACCAAATTGAAGTATTTAAGAATAAATTATCGGTTAAGCCAATATCCACACCGGCATTTAAGGCTAATCCCCATGAATCCTTTAATTTCAGTTCTGTGACAGGTGCAAACGTCGATTTTTCACTAAAGAAAGTCGTATAATTTACCCCTGCGCCTAAATAAGGGCGCGCTTTTGCTTCTTTATCCAAGAAATAATATTGCAGATATAGACTTGGTGGTAAATGTTTGGTTTTACCTACCGTGCCAATGCCCGGCAATGACAATTCGTGGCTAAACGGTGTTGCCGCCAGCAATTCCACCCCGATATTATCGGTGATCATATAAGTACCGGTCAAACCGAGTTGCGCATTGCTATTTACATCAAAGTTATAGTCTAATGCATTGCCTGCATAATTTTTCGTTGAGGTATCCGGCACAACTAAAATCGGACCTCCACGAACAATCACGCTTCCGGCTTCATGTGCGACTGCGGCTCCGCTGGCAAAGACTGCGGCGGCAACTAAAGCGACTGCTGTTTTTTTCATACTGATTTCCTCATAAATTATTCATTAACCTTGTTATAACACTCCAATGACTTCCATCCTCCGTTAGAAGCGCATTCAATATACCCCTTATTAGGTATACAAAAAATGACATAGATCAAATTTGATTTTTTTCATAAAAATAAAATATTGATTTATCATTATTTAACCAACAAATCACCACGCCATTAATTGATTCATATCAATAATTAAAAAACATGCTTAATTTATAACCATGTTGATTTTCTTCTACAAAAAAACCACTCAATTGAGTGGTTTAAATTTATCCAATTTTGGGATCAGACTTTATGCTTGGCACTGAAAATCGCCACTACGCCTTCAACCTTAATAGTTACATCAACAAAAAAGGTCGATAGCACCTCCTGCAAACTCGCTAACGAATCATGATAATTACTGAAAATTCCTTTCTTATTATAAACTTGCATCAATTTTCGCCCAAACGCATTATGCGAAACACCTGCTCCCAAAATAGTCGCACCATACAAAACACCATCCGGTTTTAGTGCAGCAACAACATGCCGTATTGCGGTTTGCTTATCCCGCAGCGTTCCCGGTAAGCAATGCAATAAATAAAAAATAGAGATCGAATCAAATGTTTCATGCATATTTTTTGGAAACGGATTAAAAATATCATGCTGCACACATTGCTGAATTTTGGTATCGCCAATACTTTTTCTTGCATAAGATAAGCTATGTTGATTTAAGTCTACAAATGAAATTTGCTCAATCTGATTCCGAATCATTTTAGGATAAAAACCGGTTCCAACGCCAATATCCAAATGATTAGCCCCAATATGTTGGCTAAAGTGCGGTAAAAGTACATTGTGTGTATCACAGCGCCATGCATATCGATTAGAAACCGCGAGCACCCACCAATCATATAATTTTAAAGAAAGCGGTGTATAAATTTTTGTACCATCCCGGGTATTTAAAGACATGACTATTCCTTTATTCAATCGCGTGCACAAAGCACCATTAAAAAAGCCCACTATTTACAAATGGGCTTTGGTTAATTATTTTTTATTTAAAAATAGAAATTAAAAACCACCCTTAGTCGTTGGATCAAAACCATCCAACCGACCATCGATCGGACGCTGTTCTAATTCCAACACTCCCCCTTTAGTGGTTGGATCAAAACCATCCAGCCGACCATCAATCGGACGCTGTTCTAATTCCAACGATCCCCCTTTAGTAGTTGGATCAAAGCCATCCAACCGACCATCAATCGGACGCTGTTCTAATCCATTCGCCTGTACACTCAATGTCAACATGCTGAATACGGCGGTGGCTAATAAAGATTTATAGTTCATTTTTGGAACTCCTTTTCAATAAAAATTAGTGGACCAAAATAAACTCGCTAGGTGCTAAATTTATAATACTATTTCGCCAATTAGTAAAGCGGGTTACTATAATTTAAGTTATTGTTTTGTAATTATCATGCTTGATATTTATGGTTTTGTCACAATTGCATTTCAGGTTTATTTCTGTTCGATATGGAGTATTATCAGTGCGCAGTGTGCTAAACACAACGGCTAATTTATAATTTTAAAAATAATGACATAAGAATATTCGCTAAAGTTTAGTTTAAACGATATTATTTTAACTAAACCTTAATAAGTTGTGATTGTGTTGTTAGCTCTCATCGCCTAGCACCTGCACTAGCTTCCGCCAACGCCATCATGCAGCCTGTTGGCGTGGTTCAAGTGATCTGCGTAGCTTTGCCGTCGGCGAATTGGTGGAAGTGTTCCGCCTTGCTGATTGGGATATTCAACAAGCGCACCAACTGCCCCACGCACTGCTTGCTGTCGCAAATAAACCCACAGTGGTACTGAAATAATTGCTACGAAAAAGTCGATCACTAGAAAACGGATAACGCTGACGCAGCCGGAAATAATATAAACCGGTGTTCTAGTTATACGGCTTTTAGCTATACAAGCTCCGTATAACTAAACGTATAACTAAAATTCGTGGATTTAAGTGTAATATAGTGAAGTGAAATAAACAACTGAAATGCGCTAAAACTAGGTTTTATAAGGGCTTAGTGTAGTTTAATGGGGTGTTGTGAAAGGCTTGATGGACCGGGTGGACTCGATATCAAGTCTTAATGCATTGTATTTTAATAAATTTTTATTAAAACTCCTATAATGGTATAGTCATTCGTATAGTTAAAATCAAAAGTCATCAATTATTCAGTATGAAAATCAACCAACAAAATATCCTTGTTTTCTATTATAGATTAGCCAATCAAACAGGAAAAGCAAGATGATTATTGGTTTTCGCAGTTTAGTTTCGCAATTAGATCCCTAATACCTTTCTGTTGCTAGGTGTATATGTTCTTTTAGTATTTCGCAAATCGTAGAAACTTTCGCAAACTTACCGAGGATTGCCATTAAACCGATACCATAACTGTAATTTTAACCCCATGTGAGTACCAATTTTGAAAACAAGCCTATGTAAGTGAATTAACAGGCTCAATTTTGAGCTTGTAGCCAATCCAATTTTGGATTGGCTAAATCTATGCTATGCCGTCTTGCTAGTGGGTGTTCGTGTTATGCGAATATCTAGAAATTACCATTAAAAATCAATGCTTATACGAGTCAGATAATTGTTTGTTATTTATACAATTAGTTGGATCGTATAGCTCCTTGTTCCGCCTTGCTTTGGTCGTTTCTTTGATGTCGTTGAATGGTGGTGCTATGCCGTGCTTATTTCGCTGTAAAGCGTGCTTACGAGGCTGAGTTTGCTAATCTAGTTTTATTCGTATAAATGGTGTGCCTGTGTGATAAAGGCGGTTGATTTGTTCGGTTGGGTGGCTGGTGGCGGTTGCTATTCAATTACCCTAGTTTCTAACGCTATTAGATTTTCGTTACCCCAGTTTCTAGGGTAAGTTACCCCAGTTTCTAACGCTATTGTGGTCATTTTTTAATCAATTTATTTCCAATAGCGTTAGTTTCTAGGGTAGTCATGTGTTTTTTTACTCCCCAATAGCGTTAGTTTCTAGTTACCTTTATAAATATACCATATACACTACATATAAAAACGATTAGGAAAGTGAGCAAAAAGGGGTAAAACAGGTTGAGCGGTCAATTGGGGTTTCCCTTTGGCGAAAGTCATCTTGGTTTTTTCCAATAGTCCAGTGGCTTTCTTGTCGGTTGAATATCAATTTTATTGTCACACTCATTCACTGCGATAAATGTCAGGGCATAGAGTGAACAGCGATTTTTTCCGCCTTGCCGTGTGGTGATAATAAAGCCACTATCAAGCAGTTCATCAATTGCTTTCTTGGCGGTGGCGTTACTCATGCCGTAAAGTTCTGCCGCCTTGTTTTGTAATAGGGTTAAATCGCCATTGTTATAGCCGTTGAATTGCCCTAGTAATTTCGTTAAGAGCTTAGCCGAATTACCGCTTAGGGCGTTAAATTCAGGGCTGTTAATCACATCATGCCGCAGTGTGGAAAATCCGCCCTTGTTGAAATCCACGCCTAGCCGCTCGGCTCTCTCTTGTTTGGATGATCTTTTTTTTCGTTGTGCTGTTCGTTGCGCATTATTTCCCATATAATAACCACTGTTAAAATAGTTTAAATATTGCCCTTTCTGTTTCACAACATGAAAGGGCGTTTTTTAAATTACGCCAATTGCCCTTATCGTTTCGGCTTTGCTACTATTCGTTCATCATCAGCCACGATAAACGGATTACGCTCACCAAACCTATTAAGTGCAGTTTGAATTTGTATCGGTGTGAGTGGTGGATAGCCTTTTGCTTTGGCTTTCAGGTTGTAAGCTGAAATTAATTTTTCCCCCTGATATTTATTTGCGACTCGATAAGTCGTATATTCGCCACGCCCATTTGCTTTAGCGTGCTTCACTCGAATAAATTCAAAACTTTCTAATCGTTCAATTTCATTAACTTCATTTCTCGCATTAAGGATATTTCCAGCATTCAAGGTGTCTAACTCCGACAATTCACCGTCAGCAATCAATTTTAATAATACAATTGGTCTGCGTTCCATTGCGGATAGTTTCAAGTCAGCCGAAAGAAACAAGTTAATGCTGATATTATTACTGGCGCTGTGGTTATTCTGTTTCATCTTGATTTTGTCCTTTTGCCTTAATTTCTTTTAACATTCCTAACAGCTTAGCTTTTGCCATTGTGGCAGTGGTCATTCCGTTAGGGTTTTTATGTCGCAATGCTAACAATCGGGCTTCTTCTAATTCCGCCAATAAATCGGTAGAACTTGATAAAACTTCACTTTTTAATTCGGCTCTCAGTTCATTAATCCTAGCGGTAATCTTAGGGTTATTGGCTAATCGGCTTGCTTCAGTGTGGATAGTTTCATTTCCCATATAAAGCGTGTTGTAGCAATTTCTATAAGCCCCTGCGTAGCTCATGCCTTGAAATACGGCAAAAGCAAAGGCTTCTTGTTGAGCAGTCAATTTCTTAGCCATTTATGCCCCCTTTTGTGCGGAATTTGTCGGGTTTTCGCCATAAAGTGCGATTAATTCTTGTTGAATTTTGTCTAAATCCATTTCACAAAATGTGAGTTTGTCAGCAATAAAGCCGATCACTTCGTTAAGTGTCATTTCCCTTGTTGGTGCTGGTGGCTCAATGCCTCGCACTTCGGGTAATTTTCCAGCAAGAACAGGGCTGATAAATTCCTGTAGCTCTGAAAGCTGTTTTAAAACGCCTGTCAGCGTAGGTTTATATTCGGTATTAGTCATATTTAAAAAGCTCCCTATGCGTGCGTTTTACGGCTTTTATCGGCATTCATCAGGCTTTCGATAAAGTCATTGACTTCATTTTCTCGATAGCCATTTAACCGCCCACCAAGTGAAAACGGCTTAGGGAAATCGGGCTTATATTGTGGGTGCTTCGGGTTTTGCCAGTTGTAAAAAGCGGTTTGTTTAATGCCTAGCTTTTGCTGAAAGGCTTTTGAGGTGATGACATTCATCGGATTATCTCCACGTTTGAAATTAATTCAGATATAAACGCTCAAGGGCTTTTATATGGTTTAATGTTGCAACGTGGGGAATTATGAAATGTAAAGTGATAAAAAAAGGAATATTCCCCTAAACTTGAGAATATCCCCCTAATAAAATTTGAATATCATTACTGTTTTAGATCGGAAATATCACTATTCTTTATCCATTCTGATAGCGTTCTACCAGTAACAGGAACTTTATAGCCATTTTTGTCAAAGGCTATTTGAATAATGCCATTTGTATATTTTGTACCTTGAGTTATATCATTTTCGGCAATGTGTGATCTTGGATTATCCGCTACATTTTCTCCAAAACAGACGGCAATAAATGCTTTTAATGTTTTAGTTAGTGCGTTTATAGTTTTAGGATTATCATTTTTAGCTTTCAAGTCAGTATGTTCTTTTTTTAATTTGTCGTTTTCAGACTTTAAATTATGAAAATATGTTTTTGCGTTTTCTAATCGTTCAGAAATTTGATCGTGTGCGGATTTATAATCTCTAGCGGAACTTTCAGCAGAACTTAACTTTGTTTGAAGTTCATTAAGTTGTGACTGTAGTTTACTTTTTCAAGTAAAAGGCTATCATATTTCCTCTGTAATTCATCAAACTGAATTTGTGTTAAAGGGGTTTTTCTTTCATCATCATTAAATAAAGTCTTAGGCTTATCATTTGGATATTTTGATGAAATAAATTCTTTTAAATCTTGTATCCAAAAATGACGACGGTTTCTAGCTACATGATCTTTTACGCATTTTGTGCCGTCATCTAAAATTTCAATTTCGCCACCATATCCATGTTCCCTTACCGCTCTTATGTCACCCTGTGTAATTGCTAATTCCAAAACTCTAGTCTTTTTCTGTAAGCAAGGAATATAAGGGTGTTGATAAATACCAGAACTTAATTCATTTACTTCATTTAAAACACCTTGTAGATCTTCTCTCTCAACTCCGCACCATAATAAAACAGCTTCAAGGTATGGAATGACTTCATAATCAATAATAGAACATTCAGGTAATGAATTATAATAGCTTTGATTTTTTGTCATAAAACGCCCCTTAGCGCAACAATATCCCTTACTGATTGAATTAGTGCGACAATAGCAATAAGGGTTACTATCTTTCGGTGTGGGTAATTAATCCTCACCTAGCCGCACTAAATTAATAAAATCTGTGGAAATTCAACCGCACTTTATAACGTTACAACGTAACGGCTTTCTTTTGGCATTCTTCAATAAATGCGCCCCACCTGTTCATAATGCCTATGCGTTGATTGAAGTAGGTCGCCTTGTTATACACACCGCTAACGCCTTGGATATGGTGAGCAAGACAAGCATCTACATAATCCCTAGGCTCGCCCATTTCGTTTAAATAGGTGCTTGCTAAACGCCTTAAGCCGTGGGCGGTTTGTTTGCCACTGTAGCCCATGCGTTTAATAGTCGTATTTACGGTTTCTTTGTTCATCGGCTTACCACTGGTTAGGCTACTGGCAAAAACATATTTTAAATGTCCGGTCATCGGTTGCATTTTTTTCAATATCGTCAGTGCCTGTGGTGATAGCGGTACAATGTGCGGATTTTTCAGGCTGTGTCTTGTCTTTTTCATCTTTTCCGCTGGTATCGTCCATAATGCTTTTTCTAAATCAATTTCCGCCCATTCCGCACAAACAGCCTCATTAGAACGCACCATTGTCAGCATTTGCCACATCACTAAAAAGCGTGTTTTCGGCTCAATATTGCTATTTTGTAGATCGTTTAAAAATTGCGGTATCTCATCATGATGAATTGCGGGGTTGTTGGTTTTGGTATGTTTCGCAAACATCTTACGAATATTTGTACAAGGGTTATAAGTGAGCAAGCCACCATTCACCGCAAAATCTAATATTTCGTTGAGCATACCGATAATGCGGTGTAATGTTTCTGATTTGCCTTGTTTTGCCAGTGGTTGCAATGCACTTACCATTAAAGGGGCGGTAATATCTGAAATAGGGCAGTTGGCGACATAGGGGAATAAATGCTTTTCTAATCTGCGGTAGTTTTTGTTAATGGTCAGTTCAGCGACTTCTTGAAGTTTTTTAGCTTTCCATTTCTCCGCCATTGCTTGAAGTGTATTAGCCAGCTCTAATTGCTTTTCTAATTTTTCTTGCTCTCGCTTGATTTGTGGATCAATGCCTTGCGCTAGTAAGATTCTAAATTCTTCTCTTTTTTGGCGTGCTTGAGCTATGGATATTTCAGGGTATGCCCCTAAGCTAAGTAATGCCGCTTTCTTAGTAAATGGTTTCTTATATTCAAAACGCCATAATTTAGAACTATTTGATTTGACCAATAGCGACAATCCACCACCGTCAAAAAGGCGGTAATCTTTCTCTTGGGGCTTTGCTTGTGCTACTTGGGTATTAGTCAGCGGAGCTACAACTTTAGCCATTTATTCACCTATTTCAGTATGTTAAGAATGACTATACGACCTTTTATTTAAAAAAGCGGTATAGTTATCACTTAACTAATTGAAGAATAAAAGAAAAAACAACTTTTAACTATACGGCTTTTAACTATGCCTTAGCCGTATAGTCATTCGTATAGTCAAAATTCGTGGATTTAAGTGTAATATAGTGAAGTGAAATAAACAACTAAAATGCGATAACGCTAGGTTTTATAAGGGGTTAGTGTAGTTTGATGAAGTGTTATGAACGGCTTGATGGTGCGACCGGGTGGACTCGAACCACTGACCCCCACCATGTCAAGGTGGTGCTCTAACCAACTGAGCTACGGTCGCATTTTGAAGTGGCGCTATAATAGCGACTTTCAGATTAAGGAACAAGTTTTTTTTCGTCTTGCGCATTCAATTGTTATTTTTTTAAACAAAATGCGAATAAAATCATCTTTTTCGCAACAGAAAAGCATTATTATATCTTCTCGGCATAATTTATTGTGTATTGTCATTTCATCTTTTGAGTATAACAGGTTATGCTATCTCCATTGATTGATTCTTTTAACCGAGGTTCATTATGTCTCTCTATCTGCTGCTGAATCTGGCAATTTTTTTAGCTTTAGTCTTTGTCTTATATCATTTTAAAAAGCAAGGTCATTCGCTTGCGGTTACCGTACTATTGGCGTTAGTGCTGGGCGTGGTGTTCGGCATTGCATTGCAAAATCTGTACGGCGATCAAAGTGCGGTCAAAGCCAGTCTGGATTGGATTAATCTGGTCGGTGGCGGTTATGTCCGTTTGCTGCATATGATTGTGATGCCGTTGGTGTTTGTTTCGATTTTATCGGCGATCAGCAAACTGCATGATGCCGGTGGATTGGGCAAAATCAGCTTTAGCATTCTCTCCGTTCTGTTGTTTACCACCGCTATTGCCGCTTTAGTCGGGATCGGGTTCAGCGCCTTGTTCGGTTTGAATGCGGACGGTTTAATCGCCGGGGCGCGTGAAGTCGCGGCACAAGAACGCGTATTAGGGCGGGTAGATCAAGTTGCCAATTTAACCATTCCGGCCATGTTGCTCTCTTTTATTCCGCGCAATCCGTTTGCGGAACTGACCGGTGCAAATCCGACTTCGATTATCAGCACCGTGATTTTTGCCGCTTTTTTGGGCATTTCCACCCTGCGTTTGCGTAAAGATCAAACCGAAACCGCTGAGCGTATCACGCAAGGGATCGACAGTTTGAATAAATTGGTGATGAGCTTGGTGCGGATTATCATCAGCCTGACTCCATACGGGATTTTAGCCTTGATGACGCGCATGGCGGCAACGTCTAGTTGGGCGGATATTCTTAACCTGCTGAATTTTATTATTGCGTCTTATTTGGCGATTGGAGTAATGTTCATTGTACACGGCGTGCTGTTGGCATTGAGCGGCATTAATCCGTTCAGCTATTACAAAAAAGTGTTGCCGACCTTGCTGTTCGCCTTCACCTCACGCTCCAGTGCCGCCACGATTCCGTTAAATATCGAAACCCAAACCAATAGACTGGGTAATTCGGGCACGATTGCTAACTTTTCGGCGACGTTCGGCGCAACCATCGGGCAAAACGGTTGCGCCGGGATTTATCCGGCAATGCTGGCATTTATGGTTGCACCGTCGGTCGGGATTGATCCGCTGGCACCGCACTTTATCTTGTCATTAGTGGCGATTGTCACCATTTCATCTTTCGGTATCGCCGGTGTCGGCGGCGGCGCAACCTTTGCCGCGATTGTGGTGCTATCAACCATGGGATTGCCGTTGGAATTAGTCGGACTCTTAATTTCGATTGAGCCGCTGATTGATATGGGGCGCACCGCACTTAACGTGAACGGCGCAATCACTGCCGGCACATTGAGCAGTAAATGGTTAAAACAGACCGATTTGCAGGTGCTGGCAAATCCGAAAGCGGAATAAACCGCACTTTAAATAGCTAATGCAAAAGCCCATTTCATATCAGAAACGGGCTTTTATTCTTGAATTGATAACGCTATTAAACCGCTTCAATCACATGATCAAACCACGCAATCACGTCACGTTCATGAATGCCGTTTTCAATCGGGATTCGGGCGAGTTTGACCGAGTCGGGATTGCCGGAAATGAGCGGGTGCCAGTCAAACAACGGTTTGTTTTCGTATAATAAACGGTAAGCGCAGGTTTTTGGCAGCCAGCCGAAATCAGGCAGGTTTTGTTTGGTCAGTTTGGTGCAATCTTCTTCCAATTCAAAGCGTTGGGCGTAGTTGCCACATTTACCGCTATTCAAATCGAGTTGGTTGCAAGCGATACTGGTGTAATAGATGCGCTCGTGTTTGCCGTAGCCGTCAAGGATTTTGCGGTAGCAACACAAACCGCAGCCGTCGCACAACGCTTCCCATTCTTGTTCGTCCATTTCCAACAGGGATTTTGTTTGCCAAAACCGCACTTTCATTATTTCTCTCAAGGGATTACCGAACCGCACTTTTACATTCCCTCCCTCCGCTGGCGAAGGGAGGTGTCCAAAGGACGGAGGGCGAGATTAAAAATTAAGCGTGATTAAAAACCACTACTCTCTTTCAAACCGACCGTTAAATTGAACACTAAGTTATCGGCACGAGAATCTTTACTATCCGCACAGAAATAACCTTCGCGTTCAAATTGATAGGCTTTTTCCGCTTCGGCGTCGGCTAAATTCACTTCGACCACGCCATGTACCACGGTCAGAGAGTTCGGATTAATCACGCTGAGAATATCCTCTGCCGCCCCCGGGTTCGCCACGTTGAACAAGCGATCATATAAACGGAATTCCGCCGCGTTATTTTGCGTTGCCGAAACCCAATGGATCACGCCTTTTACTTTACGCCCGTCCGCCGGATTTTTACCTAAAGTGTCCGGATCGTAACTGCAATATAAGGTGGTGATATTACCGTCGGCATCTTTTTCCACCCGTTCGGCTTTAATCACATAGGCGTTGCGCAAGCGCACTTCTTTGCCCAGCACCAAACGTTTATATTTTTTATTCGCTTCTTCGCGGAAGTCGGCTTGATCGATATAAATTTCACGCCCGAACGGCAACTTGCGCTCGCCCAGTTCAGGACGGTTCGGGTGGTTCGGCGCGGTCACCAGCTCATCATCGCCTTGATAATTTTCAATCACCACTTTCAACGGATTGAGCACCGCCATCGCACGCGGGGCGTTGATGTTGAGATCATCACGGATACAGGCTTCCAGCGCACTGAATTCAACCATATTGTCTTGTTTGGTCACGCCGATACGTTCGCAGAATTCACGCAATGCCGCTGGGGTATAACCGCGGCGGCGCAAGCCGGAAATGGTCGGCATACGCGGATCGTTCCAGCCGTCCACGATTTTATCGCTGACTAATTGCAACAGTTTGCGTTTTGAGGTCAGCGTGCTTTCCAGATTCAAACGCGAAAATTCATATTGGTGCGGCAACGGACGCTCGATTGAAATATTTTCCAACACCCAATCATATAAACGGCGGTTGTCTTGGAATTCGAGCGTACACAATGAATGGGTAATACGTTCAAGCGCGTCGGAAATACAATGGGTGAAATCGTACATCGGGTAAATGCACCATTTGTCCGCCGTTTGATGATGGTGGGCAAATTTGATCCGATACAACACCGGATCGCGCATTACCATAAACGGTGACGCCATATCGATTTTGGCACGCAGACAGGCTTTGCCTTCGGCAAATTCGCCGTTACGCATTTTTTCAAATAAAGTGCGGTTTTCCTCAACCGACCGCTCGCGATAAGGGCTGTTTTTGCCGGCTTCGGTCAGTGTACCGCGATATTCTCGGATTTCCTCCGGCGATAATTCATCGACATACGCCAAGCCTTTTTCAATCAATTCAAGCGCATAGCCGTACAGTTGATCGAAATAATCCGACGCATAGCGCACTTCGCCCTGCCATTTGAAACCGAGCCATTCCACATCTTGCTTAATTGAATCGACATATTCCACATCTTCTTTCACCGGGTTGGTGTCATCAAAACGCAAATTACATAAGCCTTGATAATCTCTGGCGATACCGAAGTTCAGGCAGATCGATTTGGCATGGCCGATATGCAAATAGCCGTTCGGTTCAGGCGGAAAACGGGTATAGACATTATTGACTTTGCCCTGCGCCAGATCTTCATCAATAATATGGCGGATAAAATTAGACGGGCGATGTTCTGCCGCATTCACGGCAGCGATTTCAGGTTGGCTCATTGCACTTCCTTAAAATAGTAAATCTTAATAGAAAATTGGTCTATTCTACACGCTTTAGCAGCGGAAAAAAACCGCTAACACGCGGCAAATGTTTAAGTTCTTCTTAATAAATTGGTGATATAGTATATCTCACTCACAAAATTTACAATTTTAACCCAAGCAACGTGATATCCCTATGAAAGCAAACAAAATCAACACCGTTGTCCTTGCGGTAGTGGTGTTAACCGCACTTTTCGGCGGTTACCAATATTGGCAAAGCAGTCACAGTGAAAATAAAGTGACCTATATGACGGAAAACGTCAACCGCGCTTCCCTATCCGACAGCGTCATCGCCACCGGCACGGTGCGCAGCCATAACCGAGTGGAAATCGGGGCACAGGTCTCAGGTCAGTTGCTCAAAATTCATGTCAATCTAGGGCAAAAGGTAAAAAAAGGCGAATTACTGGCAGAAATTGATGCGAAAAACCAAGAAAATTCGCTCAATACCGCACTTTCGCAATTAGCTTCCTACCAAGCGCAATTGACCGCGGCGCAAGCCAATTTAGCCGCCGTACAATCCGCTTATGATCGCATTAATCGGCTATATAAACAGAAATCCGCCACCCAAGACAGTCTCGAATCGGCTCGGGTGAATCTTGCCAATGCACACTCGACGATTGCCCAACTGGAATCGTCGATTAAACAAGCGGAAATTGCAGTAACAACCGCCAAAACCAATTTAGGTTATACCAAAATTCTGGCGCCGATTGACGGCACGATTATTTCCATTCCGGTATCCGAAGGGCAAACCGTCAACGCCAATCAAACCGCGCCGACCATTATGCAAATTGCCGATTTAACGAAAATGCTGATCAAAGCCGAAATTTCCGAGGGCGACATCAGCAAAGTCAAAACCGGCATGAAAGTGCGGTTTACCACGCTGGCGGAACCCAACAAAGTCTATCAATCGGCAATCGCCTCGATTGATCCGGCGCTTACCACCTTGACCGATAACGATTACAACGAATCGTCCAGTAACAGCAGTGCGGTTTATTTTTATGCCAATATCTTGATCGACAACCCTGACGAAGCGCTGCGAATCGGCATGACCACGCAAAATACGATTACGATTGCCGATGTCGAAAATGTGCTGACCATTCCGACCATGACGATTCAAAAAGTCGGCGAACAGTATCAAGTGCGGGTATTGACCGCCGATAACAAAGCGGAAACCCGCACGATTAAAATCGGTATCCGTGATGAGATAAACACCGAAGTATTATCCGGTCTGGAAGAGGGCGACAAGGTGATTTCCGCTGAAATGCGGCAAGGCGAAGCCGTCGGTAACGGCGGACAAATGCGCATGCGCTTTTAATCGGGCGAGGCAAGCATGAATATTATCGAAGTCAGCAAACTGAACAAATATTTCGGCGAAGGCGAGAACCGGGTTCATATCTTAAAAGCGATCGATCTGACGATTAAAAAAGGCGATTTTATTGCGATCATGGGGACATCGGGTTCGGGCAAATCGACCCTGATGAATATCCTCGGCTGTCTGGATACCGCCAGTGACGGTGTATATAAAATCAACGGCGTGGACACCTCGCCGCTGTCGCGCGATCAACTGTCCGATTTGCGTCAGAAAAAATTCGGTTTTATTTTCCAGCGTTATAATTTGCTGTCTGCGCTAAGTGCGGTCGAAAATGTGGCGTTACCGGCGGTGTATGCCGGCGTGCCGCAACAACAACGTTTGGCGCAAGCGGAAGAATTGCTGAAAAAACTCGATTTAGGCGATAAGCTGACTAATAAACCCAATCAACTTTCCGGCGGGCAGCAGCAACGGGTCAGTATCGCACGCGCATTAATGAACGGCGGCGAGATTATTTTAGCCGATGAACCGACCGGCGCGCTCGACTCCAAGAGCGGGTTAATGGTAATGCGAATTTTGCAGAATCTGCACCGTGAGGGGCACACCATCATTTTAGTCACCCATGATAAAGATATTGCCCACTACGCCAATCGGATTATCGAACTGAAAGACGGGCGTATTATCGATGACAGTCGCCGCTCGGATCAAATCATTGACAAAGACACCTCGGTTAAAATTCAAAAAAACCGTTTTGCACAATTTAAAGATCAGCTGGTGGAATCGTTTAAAATGTCGGTCAGTGCGATTTTGGCACATAAAATGCGTTCGTTGCTCACCATGCTTGGGATTATTATCGGCATTACCTCGGTGGTGTGCGTGGTGGCGATCGGTAACGGTTCGCAACAAAAAATCTTGTCGAACATCAATTCGCTCGGCACAAACACCATGGATATTTATAACGGTACCGGTTTTGGTGATCGGCGCGCAAATCGTACCAAAAATCTGACAATCCAAGATGCCGATATTCTTGCCAAACAGCACTATATTGCGAGTTCGACGCCGAACAGTGTATTGAGCGGCACATTGACTTACGGCAGCCAAGCGTTCACCGCACAAGCACGCGGCGTGGGCGATCAATTTTTTAACGTCAAAGGCTTAACCTTAAAGCAAGGCAAGGTGTTTACTGCGCAAGATGTCGCAGATAATGCGCAGGTGGCGGTAATTGACGAAAACACGCAAAAAGAGCTGTTCGCAGACAAATCACCGTTGGGGCAAATTATTATGATTGACAAGAAACCGTTAAAAATTATCGGTGTCGCCGCCAGCAACAACAATATGGGCATGCCAAGCAGCTCATTGACGATCTGGCTGCCTTATACCACCGCAATGTATAAAATTTCCGGTGAAAAAACCATTGATTCAATCACAGTGAAAGTGAAAGATGATGTGAATACCCAAATCGCCGAGAAAAATTTGACCCAATTACTGACGATACGCCACGGTAAAAAAGATTTTTTCGTGCTGAATACCGATATGATCAAACAGACGATTGAAAGCACCACCAACACCATGAAGCTGTTGATTTCTTCAATCGCACTGATTTCGCTGATTGTCGGCGGAATCGGCGTGATGAATATCATGTTGGTTTCCGTGACCGAACGCACCAAGGAAATCGGCGTCCGAATGGCGATTGGTGCGCGGCAATCCAATATTTTGCAACAATTTTTGATTGAAGCCACGCTGATTTGCGTGATCGGCGGTTTGGTCGGTGTCGTGCTATCCTATCTGCTCGGACTGTTATTTAACAGCATGATGCAAGACTTTACCATGTTGTTTTCTGCGGATTCGATTATCGCCGCCGTGATCTGCTCCACGCTAATCGGTTTAATTTTTGGTTTTCTTCCGGCTAAAAATGCGTCACAATTGAACCCGATTACCGCACTTTCAAGAGAATAAAAGTCAATATGATTTCTACTATATTATTTCGTCGTTCCGCCGCCGCTTTACTGGTGAGTGGCTTTCTCACCGCTTGTGTCAGCAATCCGCAGCAAACCGGCTATCAGCAGGAAATGCAGCAATTCGAGCAATACCGGCAATTAAGCGAACAATACCGCATTGATCCGAATTGGTGGACCCAATATCAAGATTCCCAACTTAACCGTTTGATTGATACCGCACTTGCCAATAATTTGAACTTGGCAAAAGCGGCGGTAAATGTGAATCGCGCATTATACAATGCCAACTTGTTGGGCGCGGATTTAGTGCCGGCATTCAATGGTTCGGTATCCGGTCGGGTGCAAAAAAATACCGAAAGCGGTATTTCCAGCCGCACTTACGGCAGTTCACTCGCGTTGAATTATACCGTTGATCTGTGGCGTAAGCTTGCCGACAGCGCCAATGCGGCAGAATGGGCGCATAAAGCGACAGAATTGGATCTGGAAGCGGCGAAATTGACGCTAATTAACCAAGTCATCGACAGCTACTATCACATCGCATACTTAAAACAAGCGATTCAAATTGTGCAAAGTAACATCAAAACCTACCAGCAAATCGCGACCTTGACGCAAAACCAAGTAAACCAAGGCATGACCTTGCAGTTGGATGCCGATCAAAGCCGCCAAGCGGTGCTATCGGCAGAAAACCAACTAATCAGTTACCAATCACAGTTACAAACGGTAGAAAGTACCCTGCGTAATTTGCTAAACCTGCAACCACAGCAGAAGTTAGGGCTAAGTGCGGTCAATTTAAAAAACCTGAAGTTACAACCGGTGAATTTGAATATTCCGCTCTCCACCATTGCCAATCGCCCGGACTTGAAAGCTTATCAATACCGCTTAACCTCTGCGTTTAAAGATTTAAATGCCATGGAAAAAAGCTGGTATCCGAGCATTACCTTAGGCGCCAGCTTAACTACCGGCGGCAACAGCGTGGGTAATATGTTTGATGTGCCGTTGAGCGCCGGTACAATCGGTATCAATCTGCCGTTCTTAGACTGGAACCGGGTGAAATGGAACGTGAAGTTGTCGGAAGCAGGTTATGAAACGGCGAAATTGAATTTCCAGCAAGGCATTACCACCGCGCTGAACGAAATTGACAGCAATTATAAAGCATATCAATTGGCGCAAAAAAGCTACCAAAATCTGAATCAGAAATACCGTTATGATCGTAATATCAGCAATACCTACCGTTTACAATATAACGCCGGGATTGCCGGGATGAAAGATTGGTTGACAGCGCTGGCAACGGAACAGCATTCCGAGCTCAATATCTTGCAGGCAAAATATGATTTGCTGCGCTATGAAAACGCTATTTATCAAAGCATGGCGGGAAAATATCAGCGTTAAACGGGATAAAATAATAACAAAAAACGGATGTTGATTTGACGATCCGTTTTTTATTACCTATATATCAAAGAGTTGGATTTTGCTCTAGTGGTACCGGGATAATTTTGGTGGCATGGGAACCCTTGTCACCATGAATCGCCTCAAACCGAACCTTTTGACCGGCTTTCAACGAGCGATAGCCATCCATTTCAATCACTGAGTAATGAACAAAAATATCTTCCACCCCACCGTCCTCAGCGATAAACCCAAATCCTTTTGCATTGTTAAACCATTTGACTGTTCCAATTTGCATATTGCAACCTCATTTTGTCTTGACCCGGCTCTCTCGACGGCTGACCGTACGTGTTATCTCGGTCAACCTGTTGTTATACTTAAATAAATGTGATTAATATGCAACCATCAAACCTAAAAAGTATGTACCAGATCACAAAATTAATGCAATATTATCATTCACTTGGCTGAAGATATGAAAAAAGAGAGGCAAACCTCTCTTTTTTTGCATTTTACTGATATTTTACTTGACTTTTCACTTGTTTAGATAGCAGGCGGCTATTTCTGACGAGTGATCCACTTGCCGTTGAGGTAATCAGCGATCCATTTGGTGGCTTTACCGTCTTTCTCCGAGGTAATGTATTGGCGTTTTTCCTTACGGCTAAAACGCACAATCGTTTTATTGCCTGCGTCATCAACCGTCGGTGCTTCGGTCAGATAGTGGAATTTTTCCGGCAGGCGATCTTTAAAGCGTACCAATTCCTCCACATACGGCGCACGGGTTTCACGCGATTTCGGGAAGTTATGCGCCGACATAAACACCCCGCTTGCGCCGTCACGCAGCACAAAATACGCGTCCGATTTTTCACACGGTAATTCAGGGAAAGCCACCGGATCCTCTTTCGGCGGGGCAACCTCACCGTTTTTCAAAATCTTGCGGGTATTGCTACAATTGGTGCAGCCCATATATTTACCAAAGCGCCCCAATTTAAGGTGCATGTCCGCACCGCACTTGTCGCACTCGACCACCGGACCGTCGTAACCCTTGATTTTAAATGCGCCTTCTTCAATCAGGTAGCCGTCGCAATTCGGGTTATTACCGCAAATATGCAGCTTGCGTTGACCGTCAATCAAATAACTGTCCATCGCAGTATGGCACTTTGGACAGCGTTTGCGTTTGCGCAAGGCGTCGGTTTCCGAATCGTCATCCAACACATTCAATAATTCCGCTTCCGGAATCAAGTTAATCGTGGTTTTACAGCGTTCTTTCGGCGGCAAGGCATAACCGCTACAACCTAAAAATACCCCGGTGCTGGCGGTACGAATCGCCATATTACGCCCACAGGTCGGACATTTGATCTCGGTCTCTACCAAACTATTTGGGGTCATGCCCCCTTCCAATTCGTCCAATTCGGCCTTGGATAGTTTCTCTGAAAAATCCGCAAAGAATTGGTTTAGCTCGGTTTTCCAGTTGGCATTGCCGTTGGCGATCTGATCGAGCTGGTCTTCCATGTTGGCGGTGAAATCATAATTCATCAATTCGCTAAACGATTGGTTTAAACGATCAGTGACGATTTCGCCCATTTTTTCCGCATAGAAGCGACGGTTTTCCACCCGCACATAACCGCGCTCCTGAATGGTAGAAATGATCGCCGCATAAGTTGAAGGCCGCCCGATACCGCGCTTTTCCAATTCACGCACCAACGCCGCCTCAGTGAAGCGTGCCGGCGGCTTGGTAAAATGCTGTTGCGGATCGATATGTTGCAAATTCAGCGTTTCATTGACTGCCACTTGCGGCAACACTTGATCTTCAGCCGTTTTGCCTAAAATCGGTAACACTTTGGTCCAGCCGTCAAAGCGTAAGATCCGCCCTTTGGTGCGCAGTTCATACTCTCCGGCTTGCACCGTTAAAGTTGTGGAATCATATTGCGCCGCCGGCATTTGGCAAGCCAAAAATTGCCGCCAAATCAAATCGTACAAACGTACCGCATCTTTATCCATGCCGTTTAAATCGTTGTCTTTCACCGCCACATCGGAAGGACGAATCGCCTCATGCGCCTCTTGAGCGTTTTCTTTGCTGGAATAAAAATTCGGCTTTTCCGGCAGATATTGTTTACCGAAGTTTTTCTCAATATAGCTGCGCGCCATGGTTAGCGCATCTTGGCTGAGATTGGTCGAATCGGTACGCATATAGGTGATATACCCGGCTTCATACAAACGTTGCGCCATCATCATGGTTTTCTTCACCCCGAAGCCTAAGCGCGTGCTGGCGGCTTGTTGCAGGGTCGAGGTGATAAACGGGGCTTTGGCGCGTGAACGGGTCGGTTTGGTTTCCAGAGCGCTGACCACGTAAGTTGCTTGCTGCAATGCCGCAACTGCGGTATCCGCTTGCTGTTGGTTGACCGGCTCAAATTTTTTGCCTTGGAACTGCGCCACATCTAAGCGAATTGCCTGATTTTGCAAGGTGGTGGTATCCACCGCCACTTGCCAAAACTCTTGCGGATCAAAAGATTTGATTTCACGCTCGCGCTCCACCAACAATTTCACCGCCACCGACTGCACCCGCCCGGCGGATAAACCGCGCGCCACTTTTTTCCATAACAACGGCGACACCATAAAGCCGACCACGCGGTCTAAAAAGCGGCGGGTTTGCTGTGCATTGACCCGATCTAAGTTTAACTGTTCCGGTTTTTCAAACGCATTTTTAATCGCATTCTTAGTGATTTCATTAAACACTACGCGGCTATAACGATTATCATCGCCGCCGATCACTTCGCGCAAATGCCAGGCAATCGCCTCTCCCTCTCTATCCAAGTCGGTTGCGAGATAGATATGTTCTGCATTTTTCGCCAGCGATTTCAGCTCGGCAACCACTTTTTCTTTGCCCGGCAGAATTTGATAATTCGCCTTCCAACCATGATAAGGATCAATCCCCATGCGTTTCACCAACGCCTCCTGATCACGGGCGGCTTTCAATGTGGCTTTCTCTTCCACGCTCATGCCTTTGGTTGAAACCGCTTTGCGTTTCTCACCGGTCGATGAACCGGCAGTCGGCAAATCACGGATATGCCCGACGCTGGATTTCACCACATAATCTTTCCCCAGATATTTATTAATTGTTTTTGCTTTCGCCGGGGATTCCACAATAACTAATGATTTACTCATCTTTTTCCTATCAGTTGTCTGAAATTTTTTTCAGTTGCCTTTTAAAATACATACTAAAGACCATAAAATGCGCTGACAATAACAAGGTTTGCCAAGGATTACAATAGTTGATGACACAAACCGCCTAATTCACACACGCTTTCTGCCCGTCCGACTTGTGCTTGACCGCACTTTCACTCACAATAAGCGCTAAACGGATAAGCCATATACTAAGGAAGAATTTATGCAAACGGCAATTTTAGCAGGCGGCTGCTTTTGGTGTATCGAAGCGGTATACAGTCAGATTAAAGGAGTGCAAAGTGCGGTTTCGGGTTATATCGGCGGGCAGCTCGCCAATCCGACTTACGCACAGGTTTGTGACGGTGTCACAGGACATGCCGAGGCAGTCAAAATAACCTTTGATTCTGACATCATCAGCTATCAGACTTTGTTGGATATTTTCTTCTCAATCCACAACCCGACCGAACTCAACCGGCAAGGCAATGACATCGGCACGCAATATCGCAGTGAGATTTTTTATCTTGATGAACGGCAAAAACAGCTTGCAAAAAACAAGCTTAGCGAATTGCAACCGCACTTTGCCGCACCAATTGTGACGAAAATCAGCCCTGTCACAACGTTTTATTCGGCGGAAGATTATCATCAGGGCTATTTCAAACAAAATCCGAATACCGGTTATTGCAGCATGGTGGTTGCCCCGAAATATTTAAAAGCCAAAGTGAAATTTGCGAAGTGGTGGAAGTAACTTTTGATATATCACTCTCGCTATTTCGCCGATAGCAACTTTAAGATAACTATCAATACCGCAACACCTTAACATTGCTATAGCCCTGCTGTTGCAAATACAACGCTTGCAGTTTGCTCATCACGCCGCGTTCGCAATAAAGCAAGTAGGTTTTGGAAGAATCCAACTCGGCAAAAGCGGTAGAAAGTTTGTAAAACGGAATATGGCGTACGGTCTGCCCTGCGATTTGCAACGGCTTATCTTCCGCTTCCTCATTACTACGCACATCGATCACCACTTCGTTTTCCGCAATCAGTGAAACCGTTTCGATTTGCACTTCCTGCTCGGTTTGCTGCCCGATTTGGCGGATATCCAAATATTGCGCATTGCTGACCGCACTTTCGAGGATCGCAAAATCAAAATTGGCTTCTTCTTTTTCGATCTTGGATTTAATCGCTTTGACGGTCGGATTTTTGGAAATCACGCCGCAAAATTCCGGCATCGATTTGGCGATATCGTCGGTGCCGATCTGTTTTGCCAGTTCGATAATTTGTTCTTTGTCGTGGGTAATCAGCGGGCGCAACACCAACGCCTGCGCCGCTTCATCAATCAAACGCAGATTGGTTAAGGTTTGGCTGGAAACCTGCCCCAACGCTTCGCCGGTCACAATCGCCTGAATACCGAAACGCTCCGCCACTTGCGACGCGGCACGCACCATCATGCGTTTCAACACCACGCCCATCTGTCCGTTATCGACTTTTTCCAAAATTTCCGCCACCACCGGTTCGAAGTTGATCGCCACAAACCGCACTTTATGCGAGGCACTGTAACGTTGCCAAATGTGATACGCCATCTGTTTCACGCCGATTTCATGCGCCGCGCCGCCCAGATTGAAGAAACAATAATGCACGCGCGAACCACGGCGGATCAGCATATAACTGGACACGCCCGAATCAAAGCCGCCGGAAATCAGCGACAGCACGTCTTCCTGCGTGCCGATCGGATAGCCGCCAAGACCGGCATGGCGCTGTTTAATCAACATCATCCGGTCATCTTCAATATCGATCCGCACCGTCACGTCCGGTTTGCTCAGTTTGACTTTTGCCGATTCAATCTGTTGATTTAAACCGCCGCCGACATAACGTTCCACATCAAGCGAGCTGAAATCGTGCTTGCCTTTGCGGCGCACGCGCACGCAAAAAGTGCGGTTTTCCAAGTCAGCGCGCGTGGCTTGCAGAGTTTGTTCAAAAATATCGTGCAGCGAGTCGAACGGGGTGTCTTCCACTTCCAAAATATGGTGAATGCCGGGGGTGCGTTGCAGATAATCCAAAATCAGCTGGCGTTGGCGCTGATCTTTGCTGCGCACTTCAATGTAATCCCAATGGCGCACCACCGCCACGCTTTCATCGTGTTTGGCAAGAATATTACGGATATTGCCGGTCAGGATTTTAATAAAACGCTTACGCACCGAATCGCTTTTAATCATGATTTCGGGGAAAAGTTTAATAATAAATTTCATAACAACAACTTTAAATCAATCATCAAGAAAAAATTAGCGACATTGTACACGAAATTCATAAAAAAACACCGACAACAATTTGAATCTGAAGTACAATATGCCGTTTATACGTCAGCCGCAACGAGAGTTCAGCATGGAAAAAACCACTAACGCTAAAAAAACGGATTTTGAATCAACACTTTCGCAACTGGAAAGCATTGTCTCACGTTTGGAGTCGGGCGATTTGCCGCTGGAAGAGGCATTGAGCGAATTTGAAAAAGGTATCAAGCTGGCACAGCAAGGACAGCAGCGTTTGCAAAAAGCCGAACAGCGCGTACAGATTTTATTAGAAAAAAGTGCGGTTGCGCCTTTAGCCGACTATGATGAATAACTAGCCATGAACTACAGCTTTAATGATGATTTAGTCGAACTGCGCACGCGGATTAATGCATTTTTACAGCGGCAGTTGCAACCGTTTGACAGCGCACCGGCGCAATTGTCCGACGCCATGCGCTACGGCATTTTACTGGGCGGCAAACGCCTGCGCCCGTTTTTGGTGTATGCGGTCGGCAGAATGTTGCAAGCGGATTTTCACAGTTTGGATTATGCCGCAAGTGCGGTGGAAGCGATTCACAGTTATTCGCTGATCCACGATGACTTGCCGGCAATGGACGACGACACCTTGCGCCGCGGGCAGAAAACCTGTCATATCGAATTTGACGAAGCCACGGCGATTTTAGCCGGTGACGCGTTACAGGCGTTCGCCTTTGAGTGTCTCAGCGACGTGCCGGACATCAGCGCACAACAAAAAGTGGCGTTGGTGAAAACCCTGGCATTGGCTTCCGGCGCCCAAGGAATGTGTTTAGGGCAAAGTTTGGATTTGCTCGCCGAGCAAAGTGCGGTCAGCCTCGATTTTTTACAGCGCATTCACCGCAATAAAACCGGCGCGCTGATTATTGCGGCGGTCGAAATGGGCTTGCTCTGCTCGTCGCACTTTGATGATGTTGAATTGCGCCGACGCTTAGTGCGTTACGCGCAGGCGATTGGTTTGGCATTTCAGGTGCAGGACGATATTTTGGACATCACCGCCGACAGCGCCACCTTAGGCAAAAATGCCGGTTCGGATTTGGCATTGGATAAAAGCACTTATCCGAAATTACTCGGTTTGGACGGCGCACAACAAAAAGCGGCGCAACTGATCGCCTCCGCCAAAGCGGAATTACAGGATTTGGATTTTGATACCGAACCGTTAATGAAATTAGCGGATTATATTGTGCAACGACAAAATTAGTGGTTACACAGACAAATTTCTCTCCCTTCGCTCGCGGAGGGAGTAGCATTTTTCATTAGAAAAATGGGGAGGGTGGGGATTGAAATAATATCCGATAAAATTATGCCTCCGTCCTTCGGACACCTCCCTCCGCTTGCGGAGAGAGGGAAAATTAACAAATATCAGTAGTCATTTAAAATAGATCGTTCTTTTTTGATTACGTAATAATCGATGATAACCATGCAACATTACCCGATTTTATTTTCAATCCACACGCCGGACGATTTACGTCTGTTATCGCGTGAACAACTGCCGCAACTGTGTGATGAATTGCGCAGTTTTCTGTTGGAGTCCGTCAGCCGCACCAGCGGACACCTCGCTTCCGGTTTAGGCACGGTCGAACTGACCGTTGCCCTGCATTATGTTTATCACACTCCGTTCGATCAATTGATTTGGGATGTGGGTCATCAAGCCTATCCGCATAAAATCCTGACCGGTCGCCGTGAAAAAATGCACTCGATCCGCCAAAAAGGCGGCTTGCACCCGTTCCCGTGGCGTGCAGAAAGCGAATATGACGTGTTGTCGGTCGGGCACTCCTCTACCTCGATTAGTGCCGGTTTAGGTATTGCGATTGCCGCCGAAAAAGAGAACGCCAACCGTAAAACCGTATGCGTGATCGGCGACGGCGCCATCACTGCCGGAATGGCGTTTGAAGCAATGAACCACGCCGGTGCGGTGCACAGCGATATGTTGGTGATTTTGAACGATAACGAAATGTCGATTTCGGAAAATGTCGGTGCATTGAATAACCACTTGGCGCGCTTGTTATCCGGTTCGTTCTATTCGTCGATTCGCGAAGGCGGCAAAAAAATCTTAGAAAATCTGCCGCCGATTAAAGAATTCATGAAAAAAACCGAAGAACACGTGAAAGGTTTTGTTTCGGGCGGCACATTGTTTGAGGAGTTGGGCTTCAATTATATCGGTCCGATTGACGGGCATAATGTCGACGAATTAGTTTCAACCCTGAAAAATATGCGTAATCTGAAAGGTCCGCAGTTCTTGCACGTGATGACCAAAAAAGGCAAAGGCTACGCTCCGGCTGAAAAAGATCCGATTGGGTTTCACGGCGTCCCGAAATTTGATCCGACACTGGGCACATTACCCAAATCCAAAGCGGATATTCCGAACTATTCGAAAATTTTCGGCGACTGGCTGTGTGAAATGGCTACACGCGATCAAAAATTGCTTGGGATCACGCCGGCAATGCGTGAAGGTTCGGGCATGGTCGAATTTTCCAACCGTTTCCCCGAGCAATATTTTGATGTCGCGATCGCCGAACAGCACGCGGTGACTTTTGCCGCAGGACTTGCCATCGGCGGGTACAAACCAGTAGTCGCGATCTACTCGACCTTCCTGCAACGCGCCTACGATCAACTGATTCATGACGTGGCAATTCCGAATCTGCCGGTATTGTTTGCGATTGATCGCGCCGGTGTGGTCGGCGCAGACGGACAAACCCATCAAGGAGCATTCGACATCAGCTTTTTACGCTGTATCCCGAATATGGTGATCATGACTCCAAGCGATGAAAACGAGTGCCGCCAACTGCTCTACACCGGCTATCGCCTTAACGCCCCTGCGGCAGTGCGCTATCCGCGCGGTTCCGGTGTCGGTTGTGAATTGCTGCCATTGGCGGAAATTCCGCTCGGGCAATCGAAGTTAATCCGTCAAGGGCAAAACGTAGCGATTCTGAACTTCGGTACATTATTGCCAAGTGCGGTCGCGGCGGCGGAAGCGTTAAATGCCACCGTGGTAGATATGCGCTTTGTCAAACCGCTCGACACTGCCCGGATCGACCAACTGGCGGCACAACATCAACTGTTAGTGAGCGTGGAGGACAACGCCGTTCAAGGCGGCGCAGGCAGCGCAGTGGCAGAATATTTAAATCAGCTTGCCATTCGCAATAAAACCGCAACACCGCGTTTGCTGCAACTCGGCTTCCCGGATTATTTCCTCCCGCAAGGCGAACAAGCGGAAATCTTGGCGGATTTGAAATTAGATACGGCAGGCATTCAACAACAAATCGAAACCGCACTTTGATTCATTTAGCGCCCCTACATTGTTGACAACGGTGACTGATTTAGGCAGCGTAGGGGCGGATTCTCTATCCGCCCGCTTACGAAATTCGGCATAACTATTTAATCTAAAAAGGAAAATACAAAGTGCGGTTCGGACGGTTAGAGAATCCGCTCTTACTTTTGAAGTAAATAATTCAACCCGTTGATTTAACATCAAAAAATAAAAAAGCTGACAAATTTTTTATTTTTAGTTGAACTTTTTGGCAAGGATCCAGTCTTAGTTAATGCTAGTGCACTGCAACCGCAGTTGTCTTTTTACATTTTACTTATTGTAAGACCTCCCCCGATATTTCACTGTTGAATATCGGGTTTTCTTTTATTTACACCGCACTTTTAGTTGATAACCAATTGATAAGCGTTATACCACAGCAATAAACCAAAACCGATAAACACCACGCCCGAGATATTATCAATATAACGGCTGTAATTGAGGTAAAACGATTTGACTTTACGGTGTGAAAAAATACGCGAAACCAAGTAAAAATAAACAAAACTTTCGATTAAAATCATCAACGCCACAATACCCGCTTGCCCGTAGCCGTTGATACTGCCGATCACCAACGAAAAAATACCGCCGAAATAGATCATCGCTTTCGGATTGGAGAGATTAACCAAAAAACCTTGACGAAAATTGATCCAATCATCATGGCTTTTGACGGCTGCCGCGTTGGCGGTAATCTGCTCTAATTTGATATTTTCCTGCGTGCGCAACATCAAACTGCCTAAATAGCCGAGATAGCCCCCACCAAGCAGTAACATCACGATTTCAATCGGCGGATAGAGTTTAAACAGGATGGAGAGTCCAAGCAGGCTCGCCAGCAACCAAATACATAACGCCGCGACAATCCCCAGAATCCCCAAAACCGCACTTCGCTGATTTTCTGCAACCGCTTTACGGATCACAAAGAAAAAATCCGGTCCTGGGCTGGCAAGGGCGAACAAATGGATAAAAAATAATTTCGTCAATAAGGCAAACATTAGAAATAGATCCGAACAACACAGAAAAGGGATAACACGGAAAATATGGTATAAATAGCAGCGAGTAGATCATCCAGCATAATGCCAAAACCGTTCTCGACATTATGATCAAAATATTTGATCGGATACGGTTTGAGGATGTCAAACAAGCGGAACAGAACAAAAGCGACGGCGTACCAAAGCCAGCTTGTTTCAGGAATAAACGCCAATACCAGCCAAATTGCCACGATTTCATCCCACACTATCGCGCCATGATCATGCACGCCCATATCATCCGCGGTTTTGCCGCACAGATAAATACCGAAGATAAACCCCAAAACGGCAGGAAACAATAAATAGTATGACGGCATAAACTGGAGTGCCAATACCCCAAGCAACCAGCCTGCCAAGGTTCCCCAAGTGCCGGGAGCCGGGGAAATTAAACCGGAGCCGAAACCCAGGGCAAGGAAATGGATCGGATTCGACATGTTGACTTTGGTTAATGCCAATTGCTTTTCGTTCATCTCAGTTATTCCTATTCGCCCTCACGAAAATGGTCAAATCCCGAATATTGCGGCAACTCGACCTTTTCGCCATTCCGTTTCAAGCGAATTCGGTTATTCATCCTTTTGCTGCGAATTTGCCCGATACAGGTGTACTCAACACCGATATGGGTTAACGCACGCTCCAGTTTACTACCATTTTTATCGGCGACGGTAAAGCAAAGTTCATAATCCTCCCCGCCGGTGAGCGCCAAGATTTCCGCCTGCCGCTGTCCGACCGCTTCGCATAATTGCGATGAAAGCGGTAATTTTTCCAAGGCTAAACTGGCGCCGACATCGCTACGCGCTAAGATATGCGACAAATCCGCCAATAAACCGTCGGAAATATCAATCGCCGCACTGGCATATGGCGCAATAGTCTGTCCTAATAGAACGCGCGGGGTCGGGCGTAAATGGCGCCGAATCAAGTAATCCTCCGCCGAAGTGCGGTTTTGTACCGCACTTTTTGCCTGCAATAGTTGCAAACCGGCGGCACTGTCGCCAAGCGAACCCGTGACATAAATCCAATCGCCTTTTTCCGCCCCGTGGCGACACAACGCTTTATCGCGTGGCAATAAACCGTGCGCAGTAATCGTGATAGACAAAGGGCCTTTGGTGGTATCCCCGCCAATCAGATCAATATTATAATGATCCAATACTTCGAAAAAGCTATTGCTGAATGCCTTCAACCACGCATGATCGATTTTCGGCAAGGTCAACGCGAGGCTGACCCACGCCGGTTCCGCGCCCATCGCGGCAAGATCACTCAAGTTGACCGCAAGGGATTTATAGGCTAAATCCGCCGGAGAAATAGTCGGGAAAAAATGAATGCCTTCGACCAAGGTATCGGTGGTGATGGCCAGACGCTGATTGGCCTTAATCTCGGTGATGGCACAATCATCGCCGATTGCCAAAGCAACGTCTTTGCGCGGTGGGCGGCTCGAGGCATTAAAATATTGACGGATAATATCGAATTCACTATTTTGCTGCTGTTCCATGCTACCTCCGACCGCACTTCAGGTTGTTGGATGTTGATTATTTACGTTTTAATGCCGGTGCCAATTTATCCAACACCCCGTTGATATATTTATGGCTCTCTTCCGCACCAAATACTTTCGCCACTTCAATCGCTTCGTTGATCACCACTTTATACGGCACATCCGCTTGGTATTTCAACTCGTACGCCGCCATTAATAACACGGCTTTTTCAATCGGATCCAACTCTTCGGTGCCGCGGTCCAAGTGCGGTGCCAACATTTGCTCCAGCTCTTCGCTATATTCAGCGCTACCCTGTAACAATTTGCGGAAATACGGCATATCAACACCTTTCATCTCTTGATCGGTGACAAACCCCAATTCCACCTCGGCAATATCATTTTTTGAAACCGCCCAAGAATACAACGCCTGAACCGCACACTCTCTGGCGCGGCGGCGTGGAGATACTTTACTCATCACGATATCCTTATGCTTGATCGATTGCAGTCAGTAAGTTGATCATTTCCAACGCAACTAACGCCGCTTCCGCCCCTTTATTGCCCGCTTTTGTGCCGGCACGTTCAATCGCTTGTTCGATGTTTTCGGTGGTCAATACGCCGAATGCCACCGGAATATCCGCTTGCATTGCGACTTGTCCCAAGCCGCTGCTGGCTTCGCCGGCAACGTATTCGAAATGCGCGGTGCCGCCGCGAATCACCGTGCCCAACGCGACAATCGCATCAAATTTTTTGCCGGCGGCCAAACGGCGCGCCACCAACGGCAATTCATAGGCGCCGGGCACATAAACCAAAGTGATGTTATCTTCTTTTACTTGTCCGATCCGTTTTAACGCGTCCACTGCGCCGTCGCGTAAACTTTCATTGATAAAACTGTTAAAACGGGCAATCACCACGGCGATTTTGGCATTTGGCGCTGCCAGCGCGCCTTCTAAAATGTTCATAAGCTACCTATACTTTGTTTGCAAATTCGAGGGCGGATTCTATCATATTATTTTGCTTTGTTCAGTAGCAAATCTTACTCTGCTCTTGAATATTTATACCTTGCTTTTATTTCCGCGATAAAGTGCGGTTTTTTGGTCAAATCGGCTAATTTCCCTTTTCAATCCGTAAACCAATTGTGGTATTCTTAGCGCTGATTTTTTAGGGGGCTGTTTCTCTTCTGCCATTGATAAGTAAGATTGGTAAGCAAGATAGACAAGCCCTTTAATGTTCTATTGTAACCGTAACGCTGTAAGGTCGGAGGAAAACAAAGCTGGTGGAAAACATCGCTAAAACCAAACCGGTGATTGAGCTGAAATCAATCCGCAAAGAATATGATGGCAAAACCATTATTAACGATTTTAACTTATCCATTAATCATGGCGAATTTATCACCATATTAGGGCCGTCGGGTTGTGGCAAAACCACGATTCTGCGCCTGATCGCCGGTTTCGAGGAATTAAACGGCGGACAAATTATTCTGGACGGACAAGACATCAGTCAAGTGCCTGCGGAACAACGTCCGGTGAATACCGTATTCCAAAGTTATGCCCTGTTCCCGCACTTGACGATTTTTGAAAACGTCGCTTTCGGCTTGAAAATGCAGAACGTGCCAAGTAGCGAAATTAAGCCGCGGGTGTTGGAAGCCTTGCGTATGGTGCAGTTGGAGGAATTTGCCGAGCGTAAACCGGCGCAACTCTCAGGCGGGCAACAACAGCGGGTGGCGATTGCCAGAGCGGTGGTAAACAAGCCGAAAGTCTTACTGCTCGACGAATCCCTCTCGGCACTGGATTACAATCTGCGCAAACAAATGCAGAACGAATTGAAAGCGTTGCAACGTAAATTGGGCATTACTTTTATTTTTGTGACCCACGATCAGGAAGAAGCCTTGAGCATGTCCGATCGGATTATTGTGCTGCGTTCCGGCAAATTGCAGCAAGACGGCACGCCGCGCGAAATTTACGAAGAACCGAATAATCTGTTTGTGGCGCAATTTATCGGCGAGATCAATATTTTTGACGCCAGCGTGATTGAACGCTTAGACGAAAAACGGGTGAAAGCCAATGTGGAAGGGCGGATTTGCGATATTTTCGCTACGCAAAACGTCAGCGCCGGCAGCCGGTTAAAAGTGTTGCTGCGCCCGGAAGACTTGCGTTTGGAAGAAGTCAACGAAACCCAAGCGGTCAACGGCATTGTCGGTTATGTGCGCGAACGCAACTACAAAGGCATGACGCTGGAATCAACCATTGAGTTGGAAAGCGGCAAAATGGTGCTCATCAGCGAATTCTTTAACGAAGACGATCCGGACGTGGATCACTCGCTAAATCAAAAAGTGGCGATTACTTGGGTTGAAAGTTGGGAAGTGGTGTTGGAAGATGAAGATAACAACGCGTAATTTTCAGAATATCACCGTTGCCATTATTTTCGGTTGGTTGATTTTCTTTGTTCTTGTGCCGAATGTGTTGGTGTTGGGAACCAGTTTCCTGACCCGTGATACCAGTAATCTGATCGATTTCACCTTCTCGTTAGACAGCTACAAACGGCTGTTTGATCCACTGTATGCGCAGGTGATGTGGAATTCGCTGTATATGTCGGGCTTGGCAACGATTATCTGTTTGCTGATCGGCTATCCGTTTGCGTTTATGATTGCCAAACTGCCGAGCAAATATCGCCCGATTCTGCTGTTTATGGTGATTTTACCATTCTGGACCAACTCGCTGATTCGGATCTACGGCATGAAAATTTTCTTAGGCGTGCGCGGCGTGTTGAACAATGCCCTGATGTCACTGGGCATTATCGACAGCCCGATTCGGATTATCAACACCGAAATGGCGGTGATTATCGGTTTGGTTTATATCCTGTTGCCGTTTATGATTCTGCCGCTCTACTCTGCGATTGAAAAACTGGACGGACGTTTACTCGAAGCCGCCAAGGATCTGGGAGCCGGCACAGTACAGCGTTTTGTGTGGATTATTCTGCCGCTCACTATGCCGGGCATTATCGCCGGCTGCTTGCTGGTATTGTTGCCGGCAATGGGCATGTTCTATGTAGCCGATCTGCTCGGCGGCGCGAAAGTGCTATTAGTCGGTAACGTGATTAAAAGTGAGTTTTTGGTGTCGCGCAACTGGCCGTTCGGTGCCGCGATCAGTATCGGCTTGACCATTCTGATGGCGTTGTTGTTGTATGTCTATTACCGTGCAGGTAAGTTGTTGAATAAAAAGCCGGAGTTGGAATAATGGGTCGTTTACTACGCAGTGGTTTTATGTTTGTGGTATATGCCTATTTGTATATACCGATTATTATTCTGGTGGTCAATTCGTTCAATGCCGACCGCTATGGTTTAACGTGGAAAGGCTTCAGCTGGAACTGGTACGAGCGTCTGTTCAATAACGATACCCTGATCCAAGCCGCCGTACATTCGGTAACGATTGCCTTTTTTGCCGCAACCTTCGCTACCGTCATCGGCGGTTTGACCGCGATTGCACTCTATCGCTACGCATTTAAAGGCAAAAAGTTTGTCGGCGGGATGTTGTTTATCGTAATGATGTCACCGGATATCGTAATGGCGGTTTCGTTATTGGCATTGTTTATGCTGTTCAGCATTAAGTTGGGCTTTGCTTCGCTATTGCTGGCACATATCACTTTCTGTCTGCCATATGTGGTGGTGACGATTCTGTCCCGCTTAAAAGGCTTTGATGTCAAAATGTTGGAAGCGGCGAAAGATCTGGGCGCGGGCGAACTGACGATTCTCGGTAAAATTATTCTGCCGTTGGCGTTGCCTGCGATTGTCTCCGGTTGGCTATTGAGCTTCACCATTTCCCTGGATGATGTGGTGGTCTCTTCGTTTGTCACCGGGGTCAGCTATGAAATTCTGCCGTTGAAAATCTTCTCGATGGTGAAAACCGGGGTTACGCCGGAAGTGAATGCGCTGGCAACGATAATGATTTTGTTATCGCTATTACTCGTCAGTCTGAGTCTGTTTATCGGGCGTAAAAAATAAATCATGATCTAAATTGATTCAAATAACACAATAAATTGATTAATCTCACAAAAAAGATCTTCTTAGGAAGATCTTTTGTTTATTCTGGAATATAGTAATAAACATTCACATGGCTTGTTATTTATGGAGAATTACTTATGCCAAACCACTATCATTCCAATTTACATATTTCTGAAAAAGTGCGGTCTGCTTGCGCCAAACTACCGAACCAAGAATTAGCAAAAACACTTTTCACTATTTTAACCGAACAACGTTTTGTCGGGCGCTTACCGCACTTCACCGTGCAACATCTCTGCCATAAATTTGAATTAAGCCAACGCGATCTCTCCCTCGCCCTCTTGCCGATTGCCTCCGCCTATTCGTTAGCACCGATCTCACGCTTTTATGTCGGCGCCATTGCGATTGGCGCCAGCGGCAATTTTTATTTCGGTGCCAATATGGAATTTGTCGATACCGGCATGCAACAAACCGTCCATGCGGAGCAAAGCGCAATTGCCCACGCTTGGATGCAAGGGGAAAACGGGATTAATGAGATTTCGGTCAACTATGCGCCGTGCGGGCACTGTCGCCAATTTATGAATGAGTTGGACGGGGCTGATAAGCTCGTGATCAATTTACCGCAAAGCAGTAACAATCCATTGCATAGTTATCTTCCAAACCACTTCGGGCCGCAAGATTTAAATGTCACGGAGTTGCTGCTGGCACCGCGCCACCATGGCTTAAGCTTATTGAATACCGACGATTTACTGATTGATACCGCACTTGAAGCGATTAACATCAGCCATGCGCCGTACAGCCAAGCCTATGCCGGCGCCGCACTGGAGACCGAAGATCATTTCTATTTTATCGGCAGCTATGCGGAAAACGCCGCGTTTAATCCGAGTTTACCGGCATTACAAGTGGCAATTAATAACCTGATTCTCAACGGCTTTGAATTACAAAATATCAAAAGAGCGGTATTAATCGAGAAAAAAGCCGACATCAGCCAAAAAGTGATGGCGAAACAATTATTGGCGACCTTGTGTAAACTGCCGTTGCAATATATTTCCATCGAGTAATCGATCTTCCTATAAGAACCTTATAGTAGATAAACAGATTTATTTTTGCTTAATAACTCGAAAATCTATTTATTTTGCAATTATAATCATTTATCTACTATTTCAAACAAAATCAAAAACGCGGCATCGCCGCCCCACTCTTTCGGGGCTTGGTGTAGGGCGCGGACTTTGGGGTGTTGCACCAGCCAGCGTGGGATTTGCTGTTTCAGAGCAAATGTGCCGTAACCGGTCATAATGCTGGCACAATGGATATTCTCTTTTTCGCAGGCGTGCAACAGCGCAGCAAGTTCGGTTTTGGCTTGCTCGCGGGTTAAACCGTGCAGATCGAGAAACAGTTCCGGCTCAAAATCACCGCGGCGCAGTTGTTTTAACAAATGCGAATTTTCCCCGCTGCGCAGATACCGCACTTGCTGATCGTCTTGCAACAGCGGCTCGTACTGATCGGAAAAATAGAACAGATTGTCCTGCTGCCGCACCAATTCTTTATACTGCCGTTTGTGTTTGGATTTCAGCCGAGGCGCAACGTAGGTATCCTGTCTTAAGCGCTTCGCCCCTTTAATTTGCTCGTGAAAAAGAGCGATGTCTTCTTGTTCCAATGCCATTATGCCATTATCCCCTTATGTTCTATGCGGTTATGCCTTTCTGAATCCACTGAAACGACACAGTAAACACTTACTCAAATCGTAATCGTTGTTATTCTGCGTGATTTGGCATTTTATTGCAAACCTAGGTTCTTTATTATTGAAGACAGTGAGACACAGTCCAACACCTCATGACGAGATTAATAAAATATGATATAAATAGCCTTCGATTTTGTTTTAACAAGGCAGCCCGATTTATGCTCGAAAATATGACATATAATGCCGATTTGGTGGAAGAGATTTCGCTTTCGGCTAATCAAGATGATCTCAAAACCATTCAAGATTTTTTGCGTTGGAGTTATAGCTGTTTCAATGCCTCGGATATTTTTTACGGACACGGGCAGGACAATGCTTGGGATGAAGCCGTTCAATTGGTATTGGCGACATTGCATTTGCCGCACGATCTGCCCGCCGAACTGTATACTTCAAACCTGACGCACTATGAAAAACAAAAATTATTCGGCATGATTGTTCAGCGGATTGAAACGCGCAAACCGGTAGCCTATTTGACTCACAACGCGTGGTTCTGCGGCTTGGAGTTTTATGTCGATGAACGCGTGATTGTACCGCGTTCGCCGATTGGGGAGCTGATTCAAAATGGTTTCACCGGCTTGCTGAAAGAAGAACCGCAACGGATTTTGGATATGTGCACCGGCAGCGGTTGCATTGCGATTGCCTGCTCAGTGAAATTCCCGCATGCGGAAATTGACGCGGTCGATCTGTCGCTCGAGGCGCTACAAGTGACTGAAATCAATATTGAACGCCACAATGCACTGCACCATGTTTTCCCGATTCAGTCGGATCTGTTCAGCGCCTTGCCGCAGGATCAATATAATTTAATCGTCACCAATCCGCCGTATGTCGATGCGGAAGATTTGGATGAAATGCCGGCGGAGTTTTACCATGAGCCGATGTTGGCACTTGAGGCAGGCGACGACGGCTTGATTCTGGCAAAACGGATTTTGGCAAATGCCGCCGACTATTTAACCGATAACGGTGTATTGGTGTGTGAAGTCGGCAATAGTATGGTGCATTTGATCGAACAATTCCCGACGGTACCGTTTAACTGGATTCAGTTTGAACGCGGCGGCGACGGCGTTTTCTCTCTCACTAAAACGCAGTTGTTAGCCAATCAAGAACTGTTTGCCCAATATAAATAATCTAATTTTGTTACACCGAGTGCTTTTTTGTCGTAGGACGTTTTATGCCCGTAAATTTTACAAAAATCTTTCAAGATAGCTTGAATTTTCTGATTAACCAGAAACCCTTATTGATTACGGTGATGGCGCTGTTTGTTATCAACAACCTCGCCACCCAACTGATCTTAAGTTCTCTGCAGCCGCCGATCGCCGTATTGAACGACGCGGAATACCGTATCAACGGCACCAGTTTAATGCTGACGATTGCAGCGCATATCATCAGCTTATTGCTGGTCTTATGGCTGTTAAACCTGATTATTCAAATCAGCAAGGGACAGGCTGCTAATTTCGCTACCGCACTTAACCTTTCGCTTGGCAAAATCATTCCTTTTGTGGTTTTGAATATCATCAGCGTACTGCCGATCAGTCTGGGTATCACCAGCTTTTCCGCCCCGAATGTCGGTATTATTGCTTTATTGTCATTCTGTGTCGGCGGCTACTTATTCCTGCGTCTTTTTCTGGCGCAATTTGCCTATATTATTGAAAACGGTACGATTGGCGAAGCCTTGAAATTAGTCTGGCTGAACAGCGGTAAACGGGTGTTTCCGTTGTTTTTATTAGTGTTGGCAACCTATATTTTACCTTTATTGGTATCGCTACAATTAGCTAATTTAGGCAATTCGCTGTTTGTGATATTTTTGAGTTCTATTATTACAGCGGCAATCAGCATTTTCACGGTGGTATTTACCTACCGTTTTTACCAATTGTTTATCGATAAAAATATCTTACGGAAGTTTCAATGAAACAAATACTTGAATTTATCCCTTTAATCCTGTTTTTTGCCGCCTATAAAATTTACGGCATTCAAGCCGGTGCGATTACCCTGATTGCGGCGACGATCGCCCAAATGCTGATTTTAAAATTTAAATTCGGCGGGATTGAAAAACAGCAAAAAATCATGGCGGCGGCGGTGGTCTTTTTTGGCTTATTAACGGTGTATTTTAACGACTTAGAATTTCTGAAATGGAAAGTAACGATGGTATACGCCCTGTTTGCCATTATCTTGCTGGTCAGCCAATATGGCTTTAAAAAACCTCTGGTAAAAAGCCTGCTCGGTAAAGAAATCCAACTGCCGCAGTTTGTATGGAATAATTTAAATCTGGGCTGGGCGTTATTTTTTATTCTGTGTATGTTGGCGAATTTGTATATCAGCCATTATATGTCGGACGACGCTTGGGCAACCTTTAAAGTCTTTGGTGTGATCGGTATGACGTTAGTCGCCACCGTGATCACCGGGGTCTATCTCTATCGTTATTTGCCGAAAGAGAACGAACAAACGAACAATAAATAATTGGAAGAAATCATGGAACACGAATTTGTTGAAACCGCACTTGGTGCCAATCCGGGGCGCATTTCTAAAGGGCGCTTATTGCTGCGCACACTCGCTATGCCGTCTGACACTAACGCCAACGGGGATATTTTCGGCGGCTGGATTATGTCGCAAATGGATATTGGCGGCGCCATCATGGCAAAAGAAATCGCACAAGGCAAAGTGGTGACGGTGTCAGTCGATAAGATCAACTTTATCCGCCCGGTTTCGGTCGGGGATGTGATTTGTTGCTACGGACGCTGTGTCAAAGTCGGCAACAGCTCAATTAAAATCGAAGTGGAAGTGTGGGTGAAAAAAGTCTCCACCGAGCCGTTTAATGAACGCTACTGTGTCACCGACGCGGTCTTTACCTTCGTTGCGATTGATCAAAACGGGCGTCCGAAAGCGATTCCGAAAGTCAATAATCCGGAATTGGAAAAAGCGATTTTAGAACTACAAGAATATCAAGCCAATCAAACAAAATAAGGGGAAACCGATGTACTACGTTATTTTCGCACAAGATAAACCTGACACGTTACAACAACGTTTAGCCGTTCGTGAACAACATTTGCAACGTTTGCATGCCTTACAAGCGGAAAACCGCCTGCTGACAGCCGGTCCGAATCCGGCGATCGATGATGAAAACCCGGGCGAGGCCGGTTTTACCGGTTCAACCGTGATCGCCCAGTTTGACAGCCTTGAGCAAGCCAAACAATGGGCAAGCGAAGATCCGTACATTGCCGCCGGTGTCTATGGCGATGTGGTGGTAAAACCATTTAAACGCGTATTTTAGCTGGCAAAGAGGTTGGGATTCCAACCTCTTTTTTATGCTAAGGCTTGAATTTCAGTAAGCGGTTGGCGTTGCTGACCACGGTAATCGAAGAGAGCGCCATCGCCGCCCCGGCAAAAACCGGATTGAGCAAGACCCCAAAGAAGGGATATAACACCCCGGCGGCAACTGGAATTCCCAAGCTGTTATAGATGAATGCGCCGAGCAAGTTCTGTTTGATGTTGCGTATGCTTGCCTGTGACAACGACAATACATCAGACACGGCGTCAATACTGTGGCGCATTAAGGTCAAATCCGCCGTTTCAATCGCCACATCGCTGCCGCTGGCAATCGCAATACTGACATCTGCCAACGCCAAGGCGGGCGCGTCATTAATGCCGTCACCGACCATTGCCACGTTATAGCCCTGTTGCTGCAGCTTGCGGATAACGTCCACTTTTCCTTGCGGCAATACACCGGCAACCACTTGATCGATCCCCAGTTGTTTCGCCACCGCTTCTGCGGTTTGCTGCTGATCACCGGTCAACATCACGGTGCGGTAACCGGCTTGTTGCAACTGTTTGACCGCACTTGGGCTTTCGGCACGGATTTGATCTTTCACCACCATAAAACCGACAAATTCGCCATTTTTCGCCAAGTACAGCACGGTGCCGCCGGCTCGACTTTCACGGCTTGCTTTTTCCGTCATTGCTGTCGGAATGACAATGTTTTGCAAGTTCATTAATGTCAAATTACCGAGATAAAGCTGTTGCCCATGAATTTTTCCACTGACCCCCATGCCTTTTAAGGTCATAAACGCCTCAACGTCGTTTAACTGTACATTTTGTATCAATTCAGCGTCTAGCAAAGCCTTCGTTAGCGGGTGGTTGGCGTATTTTTCCAAACTGGCTGCCCACCGCAATAAATCCGTCTCATTCTGTCCGGTCGCCGGATAAAGTGCGGTCAGCTTCGGTTTACCTTCGGTCAGCGTGCCGGTTTTATCAAAAACCACAATATTAACGTTCGCCGCTTTCTGCAAGGCATCGGCGTCCCGTACCAAAATCCCCAATTCCGCCGCACGGGAAACCGAGGCAATCACCGACATCGGCGTTGCCAAGCCTAATGCACAGGGGCAGGCGATAATTAATACCGTGGTCAATACCACCAACGAATGCGCCAGTTTTGGCTCCGGTCCGATAACATACCACACTAATGCCGCCACAATCGCAATTGCCACCACTACCGGCACAAATACCGAAGCGACTTTATCCGCTAATTTGGCAATTTGCGGCTTACTGCTCTGCGCCTGACGCACTAATTTGATGATATTTGCCAATACGGTTTGTTCCCCGACTTGGGTTGCCTCAAAACGTAAACTGCCGTTATCGACAATAGTGCCCGCTTTGACTTGATCGCCCGCCGTTTTATTCACCGCCAACGGTTCGCCGGTCAACATCGATTCATCCAGCCAGGCTTCACCGCTCACCACCACGCCATCAACCGCCACACGATCACCGGTTTTCAGGCGGATTAACATCCCGCTTTTCACTTGCTGCAACGGCAATTCCGTTTCACCTTGTTCCGTTATCACAGTGACGCTAGGCGGTGTCAAATCCAGCAATTTCTCCAATGCATGCGAAGAGCGTTGTTTGGCTTTGGTTTCCAGCATTTTGCCTAAACTAACCAAACCGATAATCATCAAGCTGGCTTCAAAATAGAGATGGCGCGCATTGTCAGGAAAAAAGCCCGGAAACAGCGCGATTGCCATCGAAAATAACCAAGCAACACCGGTTCCCAAGGCGACCAAGGTGTCCATGGTGGCATTGCCGTGTTTGAGATTACGCCACGCACTGATAAAAAAATGCCGTCCGCTGAATGCCATGATTGCCGCACTCAATAGCCCGACCAAGATCCAACCGAATTGAGTACTTGGCGTCACAGCCATGCCGTTGAAAAATCCCCAAAACATCAAGCCAAAGCCAAAGAGCAAAGCGACAATCGCCTGCCATTTGCGTTGTTTGATTTCATCTTCGGTATGTTGCTGTTGCTTTTCCCGTCGCAATTGCTGATCTTCAACCACCTCCGCACCATAACCGATATTTTCGACTGCTCGAATTAAATCACCGCGGTTAACATCGCCATAAACCAAGGCGCTGTTATCGGCTAAATTCACGCTGACTTTAGCTTTCGGATCAACGGCTTCCAAGGCTTTTTCAACTTTTAACACGCAACTGGCACAGGTCATGCCGCTTAACAACAGCTGGGTGACCGTTTGATTCTGATCTTGCTCGCCTACTACCCCTTGATCAGAATCCGGTTTTTCCGCTGTATCTTTCGGTTCGCTGGGCAGTAGTTCAATTTTTGGGTCGCGCGCTTCCTCTGCCGATTCAGAAACAAGCGCGGCATGATAACCAGCCTCTTCCACCACTTGAATCAAGGCTTGCGGATCGCTGTCGGCATAAACCGACAATTCATTCAGACTTAGGCTGTAAATGAGCTCCGGATCACATTCGCCCAGTGCTTTATCCAACGATTTGACACAATGCTGACACGACAAGCCGCTCAGTGCCAAAGTGAAGTGCGGTTGCGGATTGGCACTCGCCTGATAACCTGCAGCCGCAACCGCTTGAATCAAGGTTTCGCTCTCCGCCGAGCCGCTCACCTCTGCGTAATGCAAGTTGACTTTAACCGTATCAACCCCACTGACTTGACTTAAATTCTGTTTCACATGGCGCACACAGTTTTGGCACGACAGCTGTTGCAGCCCCAAGATAATCTTTGACATGAATCTTCTCCTATCTGTTTATCTCTTGCTATTTGAATCGAATGAATCTTGGCGTTAGAATAAACCTTCCCCTAACGATAAGGTCAAGCTGTTTTTTATGAATATCAAGCAAATCGCACAAATTACCGGATTAACTGCCAAAACGATCCGTTTTTATGAAAGTAAAAACATCATCAGTCCGCCTGAACGCGGAATAAACGGCTATCGCCAATATGATATTCGCCACATCGACGAATTGACCTTTCTGCGCCGTTCGCGCAGTATCGGATTCTCTTTGCCGGAATCCAAAGAATTATTGGAACTTTATCTAAATCCAAGTCGCCACAGTAGTGAGATCAAGCAGCGCACCTTGGATAAAATCGCACATATCGAACAACAAATTTTACAGCTGCAAGCAATGAAAACCCAACTGGAATCCCTCGCCGCCGAGTGTCCCGGGGACGAACAAAGCCAATGCCCGATTATTGATTCGTTAAGTGGAAAAAACGATTGTGCCGGATAGAACAAACCGCACTTTGTCGATCTGATCACAGATTAAAGTGCGGTTTGAGGTAAGCGAAATGCGTTATTTGACAATTTTCAGGTGTGAAGTAGAGCGCTTTGTTTTGGCTTTATCTTCGCGCGTTGTTTTTAGTGGTTTATCCACCGCCTCGCTAAAGCCGGACGGTTGTTCAACTAAATCCCCTAAGCTTTGCTCCAGCTCCCGTTCATAGATCAATTCGGGTTCAAACATCACGCCGTCGCCATTCTCGCGTGCATAAATCGCCACCACGGCGCCGAGCGGCACGCTAATATCACGCGGCAAACCTTGAAAACGCGCGTTAAACAGAATTTTGTCATTGCCTAATTGTAAATTACCACAGGCATTGGGGGAAATATTGAGCACGATTTGCCCGTCTTTCACAAAATCATCCGGCACAATGGTATTTGGATAATAGGCATCTACCACCAAATAAGGCGTCAAGTCGTTATCCAACAACCAATCGTAATAAGCGCGGAGTAAATAAGGACGCTTTGCACCAAACATGGATTTTGTCATCTCAAACCTACTTTTCCGCGATGATTTTCTGCGGACTGCTTTGCAACGATACTTCAAAACACGGACGCTCAAAGACCGTATCCATATAGTTTTTAATTGCTTTGCTGCCGGCACCGGTAAATTTCAAATCATAGCTTTGCAAACGATAGAGAATCGGTGCGATATAGCAATCCACCAAGCTGAACGCTTCGCTTAAGAAATACGGCTTCTGGGCGAAAATCGGACCAAACGCTAAAATTTCATCTTTCAAATTATTCAACATTTGCAATTTTTCCGCTTCCGGCAAACGCTCTGCCTGCTCGATCACTGAAAACCAGTCTTGTTCAATGCGGTGCATTAATAAACGGGATTTAGCGCGATCGACCGGGTAAACCGGCATTAACGGCGGGTGCGGAAAGCGCTCATCCAGATACTCTAAAATAATACGCGGTTTGAACAACACCAAATCGCGATCCACCAGGGTCGGCAACTCCCCGTTAGTGCCTAATTCTAAAAAGTCCTCATTAATCGTGCCGGACAGGATCAATTCCTGCTCATGCGGGACTTCTTTTTCTGCCAAAACCATTCTGACTTGCTGCGAACCCAAACTGGTTTCATCATAAAAAAGAGTAATAATTGAACGTTTGTTAGCTGCTATCATGCCTTTCTCCGCACTTGTTCTTATCTATTGCGCTGTTTTCTTTACATTATCGTGACAAAATCGCGTCTTTGCAGGACCCGATTCAAAATAAGGCGAGTATTATAGCATAAAGCATTACCATTTTTCTAAAAAAACCGCACTTTGATTGGTATCGCCTTGTTTTAGAAAATAAAAAAAACCTCTATCCGAAAGATAGAGGTTGATTTTATATGATCAACAATGAATTATTTCGTTTCCGGCTTAGTTTGATCTAATAATTTATTCATGCTTTCTTTTGCTTCGTCAGCTTTCTCGGCGACAGTTGCTTGCGCTTCAGTCGCTGTCGCAGTCACGCTTTCTTTCGCTTCCGCGGCTTTCTCTACCACAGTCGCTTTAGCGTCGCTTACTGTTGCCGCAACACTTTCTTGTGCTGAAGCCGCTTTTTCCGCAACCGCTTCTTTTGCGTCAGTTGCAACGGCTGCCGCACTTTCTTGTGCCGCTTGAGCCTGTTCTTTCGCCGAATCTACCGCTTGTGCCGCTGTTTGCTGTGCGCTTTGCTGTGCATTTTCAACTGCGGAAGCGGCTTCCGCTTGGGTTTTCTCAACTGCGTTCATCGCGTCCGCAGTGGCTTGATTAACGGATTCTTTAGCTCCGTCCATTGCGCCTTTTGCACTTTCAACCGTGTTATCAATGGATTTTTTCGCATCTTCTACAACGTTGTTGACAGATTCTTTCACTTCTTCAACTTTTGCCGCAGCCGCTTCTTTAACATCCGTTGCAGCGCCTGCCACCGAATCTTTCACATCCGTCGCTTTTTCCGCAACCACTTCTTTCGCTTCAGTTGCTTTTTCAACGACAGCCTCTTTTGCTTGAGTTGCGGTATCAACAACATCTTGCTTCGCTTCCGCTACGGTATTTTTAACATCTTGCACTTGTTTGTCGTCACATGCAGTCACAGCCAATACGCTAGCACCCAATAAAACGGTAGTTAACAATTTTTTCATTTTCAAAACTCCTGTTTGCAATTAAGTTCGTTAATGTTATGTAAATACACTTACACAACACTCACATTTGAGTGAGGGCAAGTGTCCAACATTTTTTCTTGAAGCACAACTGTTTTTCAGTCTATTTGTACAAATAACGAGCATTATATAACAAAACACCCCAATTTTTACAATTGGGGTGCGTATTTTTGTGCAAAAAACCAACTACTCTTCGTCAATTGTTCTTAATAATTCATTGATTCCGACTTTACCACGGGTTTTGGCATCGACTTTTTTCACGATCACCGCTGCGTATAAACTGTATTTACCGCACTTTGACGGCAGGCTGCCGGAAACCACAACCGAACCCGCCGGAACACGTCCGTAATGAATTTCGCCGGTTTCACGATCATAGATTTTCGTGCTTTGACCGATAAATACGCCCATCGAGATCACCGAACCCTCTTCGACGATCACGCCTTCCACCACTTCGGAACGTGCGCCGATAAAGCAGTTGTCTTCAATGATGGTCGGGTTGGCTTGCAACGGTTCTAACACACCGCCGATACCGACACCGCCGGACAAATGTACGTTTTTACCGATTTGCGCACAAGAACCGACCGTCGCCCACGTATCCACCATCGTGCCTTCATCGACATAGGCGCCTAAATTGACATAAGACGGCATTAACACCGTGTTGCGGGCAATAAACGCCCCTTGACGCACCGCTGCCGGCGGCACAACGCGGAAGCCTTCTTTTTCGAAACGCGCTTGATCGTAATCGGCAAATTTCATCGGCACTTTATCAAAATATTTGGTTTCGGAGCCTTCCAATACTTGGTTATCATTAATCCGGAAAGACAGCAACACCGCTTTTTTCAACCATTGATGAGTTACCCATTCGCCGTCGATTTTTTCAGCCACACGCCATTTGCCGCTGTCCAGACCGGCAATCACTTCTTCAATCGCGGCTTTTGTTGTAGCGTCAACGGTTTTCGGGGTGATTTCCGCACGTTTTTCAAAGGCGGCTTCAATAATGCTTTGTAACTCAGACATGGTTTTTCCTCTTCTCTAATAAAAAATAAAATGGTTATTGCGCCAAACTATCTACTTTCAGTTGCAGCAGCTGTCGGTCAAGCGAGTTTAAATTCTCATTGCTTAACGCGTGTTGATAAGCATTTTTGGCAGCGGCATTATCGCCTTTTGCCAATAAAATATCCCCTAACAACCGTTGTTTGTTCCCCTGCCATGCACTGTCAGTGACGTTATTTAAGCTAGCTTGTGCCGCTTCAAATTTCTGTTGCTGCACTTGTAATTCCGCCAATCGCAAACTGGCAATGGTTTTTAGATTGCTATCTTTGCCGATAACAACGGCTTGTTGCAAACTGCTTTCCGCCAATGCCAAATTGTTTTGTGCAACCGCACTTTTAGCTTGTTCAAACAAGGCAAATACCGCATAACTGGAATCTTTATTGTCATCGGCAAATTTTTGCAATAGTTCCGCATTGGTTTGTGGATTTTGTTGATACGCTTGTGTGACTTGCTCATAGTTATTTGACGTCAGCATGCGGTTGTTAATTTGTTCGGACTGCCAATAACGCCAGCCCAACACACCGCCGACCACCAGCACGAAAGTGGTGATAATCACTTTGCTATTTTCTTTCCACCAGCTTTTCAGCTCTTCGACTTGTTGTTCTTCTGTAATATATGACACGGATTCACTCCTTTAAAATGATACGTTTTCAGCCAAAAAGCGGATTGCCGCTTCGGTTGGCAAAGTTTGTTGCTCGTTGCGTCCCAATAGATCCTTCACCACTAATCGCCCGTTTTGCACTTCGTCTTCGCCGATCACTACGGCAAATGCCGCCCCGCTTTTGTCGGCACGTTTGAATTGCTTTTTAAAATTGCCGCCGCTGCAATGTAGCATGACATTTTTCTGCGGACAAGCCGCGCGCAACTGCTCCGCCACTTTAAAAGCGTGCAGCGCCGCTTGTTCGCCACTGTGTACCACATAAATATCAACCGCTGGCGGTAACCTCAGGTTTTGATTGACTTCTTGCACCAACAGCACCAAGCGCTCTACGCCCATGGCGAAACCGACCCCTGAGGTGGCGTGCCCGCCCAGTTGTTCGACCAAGCCGTCGTAACGCCCCCCGCCGCAAACCGTGCCTTGCGCCCCAAGTGCGGTTGTCACCCATTCGAATACGGTTTTATTATAATAATCCAAACCGCGCACCAGTTTTTGATTGATTTCATAGGCAATCCCCATTTGATCGAGAATCGCACACAAATGCGCGAAATGCCGTTTGGAATCCTCATCCAGATAATCATGCAGTTTCGGGGCATGATTCAGCACTTGCTGAATCTGTTCGTTTTTGCTGTCCAAAATGCGTAACGGGTTAGTCGTTAAACGGCGTTTGCAATCGTCATCCAGAATATCCAAATGATCTTGCAGGAAATCGACTAATGCTTGGCGGTAGTTATTGCGTGCCTCTAATGAACCGATCGAATTGAGTTGCAAGCTGACATGATCGGCAATCCCCAATGCTTTCCATAAACGGGCGGTCAGCAAAATCAGCTCGGCATCAATTTCCGCTTGGGTAATGCCGAACACTTCCACCCCGATTTGGTGAAATTGGCGATAGCGCCCTTTTTGCGGACGTTCATAACGGAACATCGGGCCCATATACCATAAACGTTGTTCTTGATTATACAGTAACCCGTGTTCAATACCGGCACGCACACAGCCAGCCGTGCCTTCCGGGCGCAAGGTCAAACTTTCGCCGTCACGATCATCGAAAGTAAACATCTCTTTTTCGACCACATCGGTCACTTCGCCGATAGCACGTTTAAACAACGGCGTGGATTCGACAATCGGCATACGGATTTCATTATAGCCGTAACTGCTTAACACGCATCTGACGGTGCTTTCCAGCCATTGCCACAATGGGGTGTCTTGCGGCAGACAATCGTTCATACCGCGAATTGCTTGAATGGTTTTCGCCACGTTTTTTCCTTTCTTATTCATTTCTTATTGACTAGGATCTGTTGATGTTTTAAGTACATTATTCAATTTCTTTTTAGCCTAGCACGGCAAAGCCGTACTAGCTTACGCATAGATCAGCCGCTTTGCGGCTGCTTTGGAGAGGCAAAGCCACTCTCATCAATGCTTAACCGATTGCGACCGTAGGTCGCTGTCGGGTAAAATTTAAGTTACAAACACAAATGATCAACAGATCTTAGGTTAAATCAGCGGTATTAATGCGTAAATTCGGATCTTGCATTGCGATTTTGGCGCGGATTCTGGCTTCTAGCTGATCGATCAATTTATCGTTGTCAAACCGCTCTTTTTGGCGCACCCCGTCCAGATAGAAACCGCTTTTGTTATTGCCGCCGGTCACGCCTAAATCCGAGATCAACGCCTCGCCCGGTCCGTTCACCACACAGCCGATAATCGACACATCCATCGGCGTGACAATATCTTCCAAGCGTTGTTCCAACGCATTGACCGTACCGATCACATCAAATTCTTGCCGTGAACAAGTCGGGCAAGCGATAAAATTAATGCCGCGCGAACGGATACGCAACGATTTTAAAATATCAAAGCCGACTTTGATCTCCTCGACCGGATCAGCGGCTAGGGAAACGCGCAAGGTGTCGCCGATCCCTTCGGCTAACAACATCCCTAAACCGACTGCCGATTTCACTGCGCCGGCGCGTGCGCCACCGGCTTCGGTGATACCCAGATGTAACGGCTGTTTGATCGCTTTCGCCAATAAACGGTAGGATTCGACCGCTAAAAACACATCGGAGGCTTTGACGCTGACCTTGAATTGATCAAAATTGAGGCGATCCAAAATGTCGACATGGCGCAATGCCGACTCCAACAACGCTTCCGGTGTCGGCTCACCGTATTTTTCTTGAATGTCTTTTTCCAACGAACCGGCATTAACCCCGATCCGAATCGGGATATGGTTATCGCGCGCGCAATCCACCACCGTGCGAATGCGATCTTCACGCCCGATATTGCCCGGATTAATCCGTAAACAATCCACCCCGTATTCGGCTACTTTCAACGCAATGCGGTAATCAAAATGAATATCCGCCACCAACGGCACATTGACTTGTTGTTTAATCTGCTTAAATGCTTCGGCTGCATCCATGGTCGGCACGGAAACGCGCACAATATCCGCCCCGACTTTTTCTAAGGCTTTGATCTGCGCCACCGTCGCCGCCACATCGGTGGTGCGGGTGTTGGTCATCGATTGCACCGCAATCGGCGCGTCTCCGCCAATCGGCACATTGCCGACATAAATTTTGGTCGATTGGCGACGTTGAATCGGAATCTCTTTTAACATGCTTTGCTCTCTCTTAATTCGGCAGTTTGATTCGCGCGACACGCCCATCGATGGTGAGCGGCACTTCCTGCCCTTGGAAGGTGATCCGTACATTTTGCGGCGCACCGATGACTAAGGAATACGGCTCGCCATCGGCAAAATTCAATACTTCCCCTTGTTTATATTCTTTCTGCGCCAGCACCTTGCGATTGCCGTCACGCACGCTTAACCAGCAGCTACTGCCGACAATTTCAATCGTCAAACCGCTGCCCGCCGCAGGTAACGCTTGCCCAACCGCAATTGGCGTCTCGTTTTCGGTGTTTGCCGTTGCCGTAGAGCCGTCCAATTGTTCCATCACATTACTTAACACCTGCCCTGAGGTTTGCACTTCCGCCGGCGTCAAGCTGCTTGCATTGTCGGCGGTTTCTTCACTCATCTCCAGCGGCGGTGTCAAGACAACAACATTAGTCGAATCCTGAATTGAATCCGCGGCAGGTAGACCGGCAAGCGGATTATCCGTTTGAATCGCCACCGCCGGTTGATTCTCACTAATCGGAGCCGCAACGAGTTGATTCTCGCTGGTGCTCACCGCACTTTCCGCGGCGGCACTGGTTGTTTGCGAGCCACTCAGAAAATTTTCCACTAAACTGGTGCGTTCGTCTTGCGATTGTTGGTAATTTTGCCACCACCAATATGCGGTCATCCCGATCATTGCCAAGGCGACGATCCAAGTCAATCGCCCAATCCAGCCGGAATAAGAAGAATAGTGATTCACTTTATAGTTATTACGCATATTTTTCTGTAAATCATTCTGCACCGCTTCACCGTAAGTGATCGACGGATCATTCCAAACCGACTCCGGCACTTTCAGAAATTTGGCATAATTGCGCACGTAGCCCTTCATAAAGGTCGGCGGACAAGACGGCACGATAAATTCGTTATTTTCAATATGCTTGATAATTGCTGTTTTAAGCAAGGTTTTCTGAGCGGTTTGCTCCACGCTTAAGCCCAGTTTTTCACGCGCTTGGCGCAGCGTTTCGCCAAGATTAAAAGTCGTTTGTTGTTGCTGATTTTCCATGACGTTACCATAAAATGAATTTCAAGCGCAAAGTTTAAAATTCTACCCTTATTTTTGCAACTGTTAATCATGGATCAGGCGCTGATATATGAAAAAAACGGCAAATTCATTCACTGGCTTGTCATAACATTTAACGCAACAGCTCGGCAAGTTGTTGTGCCTGCCGGACATCAATATGGCGCAACCGTTCCAATGCGGCATTCAAACGGGAACGATCGCCGGCTTGGTGGGCGCAAAGTGCGGTATTTTCGTAGGTTTGCGCTAAACGGTAATAATCCGGGCTGGCAAGTGCGGTGTCAAAATGGCTGAATGCGTCACTAAATCTGCCCTGCTGGCACAAAAACGCCCCATAATTATTATGACTGTCGCCTTGTTGCGAATCTTTGTCCAACGCAAGCAAATAATGGCTCTCGGCTTGATTAACATTGCCGATCTGTTGGTAGTAATGCGCCAGCACCAAATACGGCAAATAATAATCCGGGCTGTGCTGCAACGCTTTATCCAAACTCTGCTTTGCCGCTTCGTATTGCCGTTGTTGCAGATAACCCAACGCAACTTGCACTCGGGCGTAAGCCGCCCGCTGGTTTTCACTGTTCTGTGGCGGCGTGGCGCAGCCGCTCAATACGCAACTGAATAAAAGTGCGGTCAAAAGGGATAAAAACGGGATTTTTTTCGCTGTATCTTGTTTAAAACCGAACATATTTTCTCCCTCTCGTTATGATTATCGGTTAAGCCTGTTTAACGGAAATCGCCTCGCCAAACGCTTTCTTATGTAAGGTACGTTTGGTGCGGTCGATCACCTCGCCCGCCAATTGCCCGCACGCCGCGTCAATGTCATCGCCGCGGGTTTTGCGCACAATCACGGTCAGCCCGTATTCCATCAACACTTTTTGGAAACGGTCGATACGCGTGTTGGAACTCTTGTTATACGGGGCTTCGGGGAACGGATTCCACGGAATCAAATTCACTTTACACGGAATATTTTCCAATACTTTTGCCAATTGGTGCGCATGCTCCGTGCCGTCATTAATATGATCGAGCATTACATATTCAATCGTCATTTTGCCGTGATTGGCTTTGGAAACCGCAAGATAGCGACTGACCGAATCCATCAGCATTTTAATATTGTATTTTTTGTTAATCGGCACGATTTCATCGCGCAATTCGTCGTTCGGTGCATGCAGCGACACCGCCAACGCCACATCGATCATTTCCGGCAATTTATCCAATGCCGGCACCACGCCGGAAGTCGATAACGTGACACGGCGTTTGGACAAACCATAGCCGAAATCGTCGAGCATAATTTCCATTGCCGGCACCACATTGCTGACATTCAACAACGGCTCGCCCATCCCCATCATCACCACGTTGGTGATCGGGCGTTCGCCGGTCACGCCGAAATTGCCGATAATTTTCGAGGCGCGCCACACTTGCCCGATAATTTCCGACACCGTCAGATTACGGTTAAATCCCTGTTGCGCAGTCGAGCAAAAGGTACACGCCAAGGCGCAACCGACTTGCGACGATACACACAAAGTCGCCCGATCATTTTCCGGAATATACACGGTTTCCACTTGTTGATCGCCAACCTGCATCGCCCATTTGATTGTGCCGTCGCTGGAACGCTGTTCTTCCGCCACTTCCGGCGCGCGGATCTCCGCCACCGCTTTCAATTTTTCACGCAATACTTTGTTAATATTGGTCATATTATCAAAGTTGTCTTCGCCGAAATGGTAGATCCACTTCATCAGTTGATCGGCGCGGAACGGCTTTTCGCCTAAACCTTGCAACAGTTCGCGCAACTCTTTGCGGTTTAAATCGAGTAAATTGGTTTTGTTTGTCATGATGATTCACGCCTCGTTATTACACATTACGGCTTGTCGGCAGGATACCGAAAAGGTGCTGTTTAAGAAGTCGGCGATTTTACTGACTAACCGGAAATTAATCTAGTGTTTTTACGCACGTTTCGCCACTGACCGCACTTTTTTTCTCGATCCGGATCGCAAAATTGAAAATAGCCAGATATAAACACTTGTGTTTGACCGCACTTTGGGGCTGGGCGCACTATCGAATAAAAAATCGCATTTAAAAATAAATTTCTTAAACTGACCACTTGGACTTGAAATTAACATCTTGATAACCATCTTTGTGATATTATGGTGCTGTTTCCGTCCTTATTTTTGATAGGAGTATTTACTTATGATGCGAATTATTCTGTTCTTGTTGACCAATATGGCAGTGTTGGTGGTTTTTAATATTATTTTGACCCTGACCGGGATCCAATCACAAGATGCGGCAGGGCTGTTGATTTTAGCGGCGTTGTTCGGCTTTGGCGGCTCGCTGGTTTCGCTGTTGATGTCGAAATCGATGGCAAAAAGAGCGGTCGGTGCGCAAGTGATCAGCCAACCGCGCAACGAACAAGAGCAATGGCTGCTGCACACCGTGCAAGCGCAAGCGCGCAAAGTCGGTTTGCCAATGCCGGAAGTGGCGATTTATCACTCTAGCGATGTCAATGCCTTTGCCACCGGCGCCAGCAAAAAGAACTCACTGGTTGCGGTCAGCACCGGTTTGTTAAACGGCATGACCCGCGATGAAGCCGAAGCGGTGTTGGCGCACGAAGTCAGCCACATTGCCAACGGCGATATGGTCACCATGACCTTATTGCAAGGCGTGCTGAACACCTTTGTGATTTTTGTCTCGCGCATGATCGCCAAAGTGGTTGCCAGTAACCGCGACGGCGAAACCAGCAGCGGCATGTATTTTATGGTGGCGATGGTGTTGGAAATCGTATTCGGCTTCCTCGCCAGCATTATTGCGATGTGGTTCTCGCGTTACCGCGAATTCCACGCCGACGCCGGTTCGGCGCAATTAGTCGGCAAACAAAAAATGATTGCGGCACTCAAACGTCTGCAAAGCTTACATGAGCCGCAACAACTGGAAGGCGAATTGGCGGCATTTGCAATTAACGGCAAACGCGGCACCCCGTTAGCGGCGCTGTTTATGAGCCATCCGCCGTTGGAAAAACGGATTGAAGCGTTGCAAAAACTGAATTAAGATAACCGCACTTTTGAGTTTATAAGGCAACGTAGGGGCGGATTATATATCCGCCCGTTTACGAAGTAAGATATAAGCATTTAATCTACAATGGGAAAATGCAAAGTCTGGTTCGGGCAGATATATAATCCGCCCCTACTTTCATCATAAAAATCAAGTTATTTACTCTTTGTCAGCAGTCTGAACTGAGGATTTCAGCTCTTTTGCTTTGTTTAATTCATTGGCTTCATTTCAATCCTTTTTTATTTACGGACCCCACAATGCAACACGACTACAACGATCTGATTAACATCTTCAACACTTGTTTTTATGCGGAATATAACACCAAATTAGAAAAAGGCGGTGACGAACCGATTTATCTGCCAGCCGACGAAAACCGCACTTATAACGTGATCCGCTTTGCGCATGGTTACTACAGCAGTGCCTTGCATGAAATCGCCCATTGGCTGGTTGCCGGGCGTTCCCGTTGGCATTTGGAGGATTTCGGCTACTGGTATGAACCGGACGGCAGAACGGAACAACAACAACGTTTATTCGAGCAGGTGGAAGTGAAACCGCAAGCGATTGAGTGGATTCTCTCCACCGCCGCCAACAAACGTTTTTTCGCCAGTGCCGATAATCTCAACGGGCAAACCGGCGACACCCGACCGTTTAAAAGTGCGGTGTACGCCCAAGTCCGCCACTATGCCCAACACGGTTTGCCCAAACGCGCCGAAACCCTGCGCCAAGCCCTGTGCGAATTTTACGGCACGGACAATCGGATTGATTTGGCGCATTTTGATCCGTTGCAAATCTAAGCTTATGATATTTGCGATAAATCAGAATTCGCGGTTGCTTTGATATCACTCGGCATTATCCCTTTAAAAATATGGTGTATTCTTTTCATAGCAACACAAAACCGTATATTTTCAGACGATTAGTATTGATTGGAATATATTTAGTCAAAAAAATAAAAACAGACTTTCGCTAATTTGCCGTCAACTCAATAGGATTGACGGCATTTCTTCATATAATGCAGCTCCCATTCCTTGCTACCTTGCCGGAGCATTTATGTTATTTAAACCCAATAAACTTGCCGTACTGATCACCACCGCACTTTTTAGTTATCCTGCGCTCAGTTCAATTGTCCGCGATGATATTTCCTATCAAATTTTTCGCGATTTTGCCGAAAATAAAGGACGGTTTCTGCCGGGAGCAACCAATATCCCGATTAATACCCTAAACGGCACCCGACTGGGCGTTCTCAATCAAGCGCCGATGATTGATTTCAGCAGTGCCGATCGCTACGGCGTATCAACCTTGGTTGCCGCACAATACCTTGCCGGGGTCAAACATAACGGCGGTTACCAAAACGTCACCTTCGGCGGATCAGGCAATAATCCCGATTATTTACGCCAAAACTATCAATTAGTCGACCGTAATAACCATTGGGGAAAGGATCTGCATATTCCGCGCCTGCAAAAATACGTTACCGACGTTGCTCCAGCTGAAATCACCGGTGCCGGTATGGATAGAAACGTCTATACAAACCGGCAGCGCTTCCCGATTTTTTACCGTATGGGCAGTGGTAGCCAGCAAGTGAGAGATAAAAATGGAAAAAACCGTTGGATTAGCGGCGCTTATAACTTTGTTACCGGCGGCACAGTACGCGCTCCCGTTTTTTCCGATCACTCTTTTTATAATGAAAACGGCGATCTTTATGATCCCCAAAATGACATACTCGCCATGCAAAGCCAGCCCGGCGACAGCGGCTCTCCCCTGTTTGGCTGGGACAGTTCGCTGAACCAATGGGTGTTGGTCGGCGTTATGCACGGCATTGCCGGCACAACCAGCAACTGGTGGGTTGTGGTTGACAAACCGTTTGCCGAAGCGCGTTACCAAGATGATCGCGATCCTCATATTGAAAATACCGCCGATTTGGTTTGGCGGCGTAAATCGCCAGGCAAACACGACAACAAAAGCGAGCTGAAACAAATTGACGGTAAACACTGGATGGTGCACCTCGCCGATTCAAACACTACGCTATCAGCTAATCAATCACTGAATAGCGGTAAAAATGTAACGTTGCGCGGCAGTGGTAGCATTGTTCTGCAAGACGATATTAATCAAGGCGCAGGCGGTTTAACATTTCAAGGCAATTACACGGTAACGCCGGAAAACCAACAAATTTGGCGCGGCGCCGGCTTAATCGTGGAAAAAGACAAACGGGTGACTTGGCAAGTCAATGGTATTGCCAATGATTTTCTGCACAAGATCGGCGAAGGGACTCTCCTTGTCAATGCCAAAGGTAAAAATCCCGGCAGCCTGAGCGTGGGCGATGGCACGGTGATTTTACAACAGCAAGCGGATCAAAACGGTGCAGTGCAAGCCTTCGAAAAAATCCAAATTGTCAGCGGCAGACCGACCGTCGTATTAAGTGACAGCCGACAAGTCCAAGCCGATAACATCTATTTCGGTTTCCGCGGCGGGCGGCTGGATCTCAATGGTAATGACATCACTTTCAGCCGTATCCGCAATGTGGATAACGGCGCGCGGATCACCAATTCCCATTCGGATAAAACCGCAAATATCGTTGTGAAAGGTGGCGGCGATCCGACAATCTATCGTTGGCTGGCGACGAAAAGCGGCACGCCCGGCACCCTGTATGAATACACTAATATTTATAATCGCAATATGGTGGAATATTTTAAGCTTACTGCAAAAAATTATGGTTTTTTCCCGACGGATCAAAGCAACGGTAACGGTTGGGAATATCTCGGTACGGATAAAAATGCCGCGATTGAGCATATTCTCCAAGGTGCAAATCGTGCCGTCTTTTTGGGCGTGTTAGGCGAAAACGAAAGTAGCAGATATAACGGTAAATTGAATTTTACTTACCGTTCGCCAATCGAAACGGGGATTTACACCTTGGCTGGCGGTAGTAACCTGAACGGAGAAATAAAAGTCGAAAAAGGGACTTTACTTCTTTCCGGTCGCCCGACCCCGCACGCCGGCAATGTCACCATCGCGGACGACTGGATCTCAACCCAGTTTAAGGCGAAAACCTTTAAATCGGCTGCCGGCGCCACCCTGCAATTAGGCAATTATGCGGATTTACAAGGCAATATTGCGGCTGACGCCAATAGCCAAGTAAGTTTAGGTTACAGCAAAGCCAATGACGGTTGGAACAATAGCTGGCAATGTAGCTTGAATGACGGCAACGGTCATGTCAGTTGCCGGCAGAATCCTCTGAGTGCGGAACATTATGCGGTACTGCCGACCGCCCGTATAAACGGCAACATCACCCTCGGTGAAAATGCCAAACTGAATATCGGCAAAGCACAATTGCGCGGTACGATTCAAGCCGCGCCGACCAGCCATACGCTATTGCAACACGATGCCAACTGGGTGCTGAGCGATAGCAGTCGTTTAGGCAATTTAACTGCGGTCGCCGGTTCGGTTGTACAGCTCAATGGCGATACCGACCATGATCGTTTTCATACGCTCACCATTGACGGCAATTTAAACGGACAAGGACTGTTTAAATTTAGTGCCAATCTTGCCACCGGAAAAAGCGATCGTCTGATCGTCAATGGGCTTGCCACCGGCGATTATTGGTTGAGCTTAGATCTCAGCGGTCAAAAAAATGCCGTCGCCCGTCCGGGATTTTTACCGTTACTCACCTTGACCAATGCCAACCAAGATTGGAATGCAATAAACATTGCCTTGCCAAACCGCTATTTGGATATCGGTGCATACCGTTATATTTTAACCCGCAAAAATAATAGCTTTGCCTTATATAACGCCTTGCTGCCCGCAACTGCCGTCAGCGCCGATAACGATAGCGCAAATCCCGACGTTGCAAACTTCAGCCAAACATCGGATAAGGCAACGCCGGCGATACCCTCGGCTTATGACGATTCGCCTGAAAACCCCGATAATGCGGCAAGCAAGCCAACTCGCTACCGTCGTGCTGCCAAGATTTTAAACAGTGCCGATGGCAATATGTCGGCTGGCGCACTGTTTCAGCCGTCATGGATAAGCCGTGCCGCCAATACCGCACTTTCCAATTATGCGGCAGGCGTGAATCAATTAACCAAACAACAAAGCCAATTAAACCAATATCTACAACGTCTGAATGAGAAAAATAGCGGGCTATGGCTCAATCTGGATCGTGAAACCATGCGTTATAGCAGTGATAGCTACCGCACTTACAAACAACAACTCGCGACGCAACAACTCGGTGTCGACACCGCCAAGGCATTTGACGGCGGTTACTGGCTAGCCGGCATTGCATTCACTCACAGCCGAGCCAATAATTCATTTGCGGAGAATCAAAATGGGAACGGGGTCAGCCATAGTTTGAGTTGGTACAATAAAATGGTATTCGATAACCGGTTTTACCTTAGCGCTGTACTCAACTATCATTATTTAACCAGTAAACCGGGTAAAAATAAAATGAAACAGCACGCCGCCAGCGCCTCCGTTGCGCTTGGTCAACGCCGGCAGCTAGGTTCGATTGGTATCACCCCTTCCGCCGATGTGACCTACTATCATCTTGGAGCGACGAGCTACCGACATGAAGATATTGCGCTGCATAATAACGCGCTGAATTTCTGGCAACTCCGCGGCGGGATTCGTCTGGATAAAACCGTCGCCCTTTCCTCAAGCAGCGAGTTAACACTTTATACTGCCGTCAATTATGTCCGAAATTCACACAACCATCAGACGTTGACTGCCGATGGACGGGCTTTCAAGCTCGCGCTTTTCAAACATCGGATGGAAAGCGAATTGGGCGCAATTTTCGGTTTGGGCAAACATTTCAATATCATCCTCAAAGGCGGTTATAATCATGGCGATGTCATTCGCTCACAATTTAACGGCGGAGTGGAATTGAAGTATGTTTGGTAAGGTTGTTTGTGCCTTACGAAATGTAAATATGATTTAAAAACAGACAACAATACAAAAAATCGTGTTATATTTACGCAATTTCTGAACGTGGTACTTCTTTGTAGAATTACCACGTTTTTCTATCGGAAAAATGTAACGCTCAGTCGCAACCTTGTGACTCGAAACGGAATTCCATTATATTTTTTAACTATAGGTTTCTTGAATGTCATTTAAACTCACCCCGATTTCGGCTTCGATTATTGCTTTTTTTACATGCACTGCGCCTTATGCGGCTGTCGTTCGTACCGATATTCCTTACCAGACTTATCGTGATTTCGGCGAAAATAAAGGGCAATTTACGCCTGGCGCACTCAATTTGCCTATTTTCGATAACGACGGCAAAGTGGTTGGTACGCTGAATAATGCCCCCATGGCAGATTTTAGTTCGGCAAGTACCAATGGCGTCGGAACCTTGGTTGCTCCGCAATATTCAGGCAGTGTCAAACACAATACCGGTTATACCAGTTTACAATTTGGCGGTACGGGCAATAATCCGGATTATTTACGCCATACCTATCTTATGGTGGATCGCAACAATACGGAAAATAATTTTGACTATCATGCCCCGCGTTTGCATAAATACGTGACTGAAGTCGCTCCCGCAAACCTCCTTGGTTTAAATTATATTGGATACACCGATAAAAACCGCTTTACCGCGTTATACCGTACGGGCAGCGGCACGCAATATCTACGCGATCCCGAATGGAATGTTACGTTTCTTTCAGCTCCGTATAATTATTTGATTGGCGGCACCGTCACGCCCCTCTACCGTTTAGGTAATGCCGATACGGTTTGGGCGGATAACGGCGGATTGTATGACAATACCGATTACAGTCCGCTAACGAGCTATGCCGGCGCCGGTGATAGCGGCTCTCCGCTTTATGCTTGGGATACGCAAACCAAACAATGGATCTTGGTCGGTTTTCAAATCGGCGGCATGGCTAACAATGCCACCCCTGACAATAAATTTTCTGCCTGGGCTGCTTACCTACCGAATTTTAACCAAGCCCGCTACAACGAAGACACGGATCCCGCGGTGGAAAATAACGCCGATCTGACTTGGACAAAAAATGCCGATAATAAAACCGCACTTTTTGCCCAAACCGATAAAAATTGGACATCGCACATCAAAGATGAAACCTTAAGCGACGCCTATAGCGGCGGTTACAACCACGCCATGAACGCCGGTAAAAATATTAACCTGAACGGCAGCGGCGCCACCATTACTTTAAAAGACAGCATTAACCAAGGTGCCGGCGGATTGACCTTTAATAATAATTACACTGTGCAGCCTGAAAGCCACCAGACTTGGCAAGGCGCCGGTTTAATTATCGCCAAAGACAAAACCGTTACATGGAAAGTCAACGGAGTTGAAAATGATTTTTTACATAAAATCGGTGAAGGCACGCTAAAAATTGAAGCCAAAGGCAAAAACTCAGGCAGTTTGAGTGCGGGTGACGGCACCATAATTTTAGCCCAACAAGCGGACGAGAGCGGTGCGGTACAAGCCTTTGACAAAGTGCGGTTGGCAAGCGGTCGTCCGACCGTGGTTTTGACTGACGGCAAGCAAGTCAACCCTGACAATATCTATTTCGGCTACCGCGGCGGACGCTTGGATGTCAACGGCAATGATCTCACCTTCGAACGCATTCATAACGTCGATAACGGTGCGCAGATCGTGAATCATAATGCGGAAAAAGCGGCTACTATTCATGTGGTCGGCGATACCGATTATACTATTTATAATTGGAGCGCCCCATATCGAGGAATTGTCGGTACTATTTATCAATATCCACAACGTAATGGCACTATTCAATATTTTCGCTTAAAAACGCCGACTTATTGGTACTTTCCGAATGCAGCCAGTAACGATCGTTGGGAATATTTAGGCACCGATAAAGACCACGCTATCCGTGTTTATTTGGAAGCCAAAAATAAAGCCATGTACCAAGGGATGTTGGGTGAAACCGACGAGACAAAACCCAATGGTACCCTCAATTTCAGCTATACGGCGCCAACCGCTTCATCCATTTATACCTTATCCGGCGGCAGTAACTTAAACGGCGAAATCAAAGTCGATAACGGCACGCTATTGCTCTCCGGTTACCCAACGCCCCACGCCGGCAATGTTGTGATTGACGATGATTGGGTCAGCCGACACTTTAAAGCCACCACTTTTACCGCTACACAAGGCGCGACACTACAACTGGGCAACTATGCCAATCTGGAGGGCGATATCAAGGCGGAAGCTAATAGCCGTGTCAGTTTAGGCTATAGCAAAGGGGAAAAAGGCTGGGATAACAGCTGGCAGTGTATTCGCAGTGACGCTAACGGCGCGGTCAGTTGTAATCAAAATCCACTAAGCGAGGCACTGTATAATGCTTTGCCTTACGCACAAGTAACAGGCAATATTACCCTTGCCGCTCAAGCAACTTTAAATTTAGGCAAAACGAATTATCAAGGCAATATTCAGGGGGCAAGCGATAGTTCAGTGGTCTTGCAAAAAGACGCCGCTTGGACACTGCACGGCGATAGCACGCTTGGCAATCTCAGCGCGGTCAACGGCGCCGTGGTAAAACTGAACGGCGACATACCTAGCGGCAATTTTAACACCTTAACCATTAATGGCAATTTAACTGGCGACGGGCGCTTTGAATTAAACAGCACCTTTGCCGATATGCAAAGCGATAAGGTGATTGTCAATGGTTTGGCTAGCGGCAACTATGTGTTAGCCCTACAAGACAGTGGCAAGGCGCCACTCGAACCTGCCATTGCTCACCTTGAATAATACCGCGCAAGATTGGCGCAAAGTACATGCAAGCTTACTCAATGGACACCTTGATCTCGGCGCATTCCGTTATCAATTAAAACAGCGTGATAATAGTTTTGTGCTCTATAACGCCTTAATCCCGGAACTTATTGCACAAGAAAAAGCCGCAGCCGACGCCGCTGAACAAGCCCGCCTTGCTGCGGAAGCTCAAGCTGCTGCCGACGCCGCAGAGCAAGCGCGCCTTGCCGCCGAAGCCAAAGCCGCTGCCGACGCCGCAGAGCAAGCGCGCCTTGCTGCGGAAGCCAAAGCCGCTGCCGACGCCGCAGAACAAGCGCGCCTTGCTGCGGAAGCCAAAGCCGCTGCCGACGCCGCAGAGCAAGCCCGTCTTGCTGCGGAAGCTCAAGCTGCTGCCGACGCCGCAGAGCAAGCGCGCCTTGCTGCGGAAGCTCAAGCCGCTGCCGACGCCGCTACCGAAACACAGGCACAGCCAGAAACAAAACAAAATGATTGGATTAGCCAAAATGCCAATACCGCACTTTCCTCCCAAGCGGCGAGCATTAATCTCTTGACCAAGCAACAAAATTTGTTAAGCCAGTATATTTCTCGCCTAAATGTCGAAAATAGCGGGCTTTGGGCGAATATTGATCGCGAAGGTATGCGCTACACCGGTGATGATTACCGCACTTATAAGCAAGAACTTTACAGCCAACAGCTCGGTGCTGACAAAGCAACCGCTTTCGATGGCGGCAACTGGCTATTTGGCGCGGCATTTACCCATAGCAAGGGGCAAAATACGTTCTCGGAAAACCAAAACGGCAAAAGCACAAACCATGCGTTCAGCTTATATAATAAAGTGATCTTCGATAACCAAGCCTACTTAAGTGCGGTACTGAGTTATAACCACTTGAAAACCACGCTGAACCGTTCGGAATTAGCCTTGAAACAAAATGCTTGGATTGCCTCATTCGGTTTAGGTAAACGTTGGGAATTCGGCAGTATCGGTGTTCAACCATCGCTTGAAATCAGTTACTACCGCTTAAATGGTGTTGACTACTCGCTGAATCAAACGCCAATTCACGGCAAAGCCCTTGATTTCTGGCAAACACGCAGTGGCATTATGTTGGATAAAACCTTTGGCTTTGAACAAGGCAACGGCGTGAAACTCTATACCGCACTTTATTATGTGGCAAATATAAATAATAAGGCGGAACTCTATGCCGATGGCAACGCCCTACGTGCCGATTTATTCAAAAACCGTATGGAAAGCGAATTGGGGGCAATTTTCGGTTTGGGCAGACATGTCAATATCACCCTCAAAGGCGGCTACGGCCACGGTGATGTGATTAAATCACAATTTAATGGTGGAGTGGAATTGAAATATAGTTGGTAGTTTATTGAGATTGAACAAAATATTGAGGTTTCCCTTCAATTTCCCTCCCTCCGCCAGCGGAGGGAGGCTTATTCCTGAAAAGTGCGGTCTGTTACTTGCCGATAAACGCCAATCCGCCCATATACGGTTGCAACACACTTGGGATCGCAATTGAACCGTCGGCTTGTTGGTAATTTTCTAAAATCGCCACCAAAGTGCGTCCAACCGCCAAACCCGAGCCGTTCAAGGTATGCACCAAACGGGTTTTCTTATCCCCTTTCATTCGGCAACGGGCTTGCATACGGCGCGCTTGGAAATCCCACATATTGGAACAAGAGGAAATTTCACGGTAGGTATTTTGCGCCGGCAGCCACACTTCCAAATCGTAGGTTTTGCTTGAACCGAAGCCCATATCACCGCTGCACAGCAACACTTTACGATAAGGCAAGCCCAACAGTTGCAACACTTTTTCCGCGTGCCCGGTTAACTCTTCCAATGCGTCCATCGATTTTTCCGGCGCAACGATTTGTACCATTTCCACCTTGTCGAACTGGTGCATACGAATCAAACCGCGGGTATCACGTCCGTAAGATCCCGCCTCGGAGCGGAAACACGGCGTATGTGCCGTCATTTTGATCGGCAGTTGCTCTTCGTCTAAAATTTCACCGCGCACCAAATTCGTCACCGGCACTTCCGCAGTCGGGATCAACGCATACGGCTGCTCGCCTGCCAGCGCGGCAGTATGAAACAGATCTTCGCCGAATTTCGGTAATTGCCCCGTGCCGTATAGGGTTTCATGATTGACTAAATACGGCACATAGGTTTCCAAATAGCCGTGCTGTTCGGTGTGCAAATCCAACATAAACTGGCTCAACGCACGGTGCAATTTAGCAATCTGCCCTTTCATCACCACAAAACGCGCCCCCGCCAGTTTCACACCGGCGCCAAAATCCAAACCTTGCGCATTTTCACCCAGTGTGACGTGATCTTGCACCGTGAAATCATACTGTTTCGGCTCGCCCCAACGCAACACTTCCAAATTATCCTGCTCGTCTTTCCCCAATGGCACTTCGTCCGCCGGGATATTCGGAATGTTCAGCGCGATTTGTTGCAATTCGCGCTGTACCGCCTCAAGTGCGGTTTTAGCTTGTTCCAATTCATTGCCCATTGAATCGACTTCCGCCAGCAACGTCTGAATATCTTCCCCGCGCGCTTTCGCTTGCCCGATACTTTTCGAACGGGCATTACGCTCCGCTTGCAAGGTTTCGGTTTTCACCTGCAACGCTTTACGCTGATCTTCCAGTTCGGTGATTTTCGCCGTATCCAAGTTAAAATTTCGTCTGATTTTTAGTTTTTCAGCAGTTTCTGCCAGATTATTGCGCAATAAATTCGGATCAATCATCTTAATTTGCCTGTGGTTTTTGTCTATGTGAAAGCGCACGGAATAACCGCACTTTGCCTAAAAATGAGGGTTATTTTAGCCCTTATTCCACTAAGTGACTAGTCTAAAATGGAAATTCTCATCTGAAGCACGCTAAAACGCACAGCGAGTTTGATCCTCTCGTCTGCGATTATTCGATTTTCTGTGATCGACCTCACCAAATAGAGCAGTGGCAGTTTTTATTTTGACAAAATTGACTACAATTAAATCAGCTTAATCGTTTTTTCTTATGTATAAAGCAATTCACCAAACCCAAAAGGAGTCATTATTATGAAGCGTTCACTTATTGCAATCACCTTGCTTTCCTTATTAGCCACCCCGGCAATCGCTAAAGAGTTTGTTATCACAGATGCCCAAGCCGGCACGGATGTGGGGAATTGGAGTATTGATAATAAAGCGTTGGGGATCGACAAAACGTTTAGTGTCAAACAACGCGTGCTACACGGTGGCAAACAAGAAGGCGTGCGCGTGATTGATATCGATAACGGAGTGATGACAATTACCCTGATTCCAACGCGTGGTATGGATATTTTCGAAGTCAAGAGCGGTGATATCCGCTTGGGCTGGGATTCGCCGGTAAAAGAAATCGTCAACCCTGCTTTTATCGAATTGGAAAGCCGCAACGGCTTGGGCTGGCTGGACGGCTTTAATGAAATGATGGTGCGCTGCGGCTTTGAATGGACCGGACATCCGGGAATTGACGATGACGGACAGTTGCTCAGTCTGCACGGTCGCGCCGGTAACACCCCGGCTTCAACCGTAATTGTCGATATTGCCGACGAAGCGCCTTACACCATTACGGTCAAAGGTTCGGTATATGAGAAAACCTTCAAGAAAAACGACTATGAAGTGTGGGCGGGCTTGAGTGTGGTACCGGGCGAAAAATCGTTTGCATTGCACGATGAACTGACCAATCTGGGCGATTATGAAAACGAATACCAAATCATTTATCACAGCAACTACGGACAACCGTTGTTGGAAGACGGCGCCAAATTCAGTGCCGCAATCAAAGAGGTTTCACCGTTTAACCAACGTGCCGTCGGCGAAATGAAAACCTGGAACCAATATGCCGGTCCAACCGTTGATTATGATGAAACCGTGTATAACATCGTGCCTTACGCCGATGCCAACGGCAAAACGCTAGCGATGCTGGAAAACAAAGCCGGTGATAAAGGTATCGCCGTCGGGTTTGACGTAGAACAATTGCCGGTGCTGACCATGTGGAAAAACACTGACACCTTGAAACAAGGCTATGTCACCGGGATCGAACCGGGCACCAGCTACGCGTATAACCGCAAATACCAACGCGATCTAGGCTTAGTGCCGAAAATCAAAGCCGGTGAAACTAAAAAATTCGATCTGACTTTCACCATTTTGGACAGCAAAGAAGCGGTACAGAAAGCGGCACAAGCTATCGCTGATATTCAAGGTGATCGCGAAATTACCGTGCTGGAAACGCCATTGGTGAAATTGCCTTAATGACCTCTTCTCCCTCATTATCAAGGCGCTATTTGGCGCCTTGATTTTTTCGGCTAACGCTATCATACGGATAAAATGTTACTTTTTTGCTAATTAATTGTTGTTTTTGTGAACTTTGACACCTTATTGATACTGAAAATAGGTTATATTTGAAACGCTTTACACCATTTCTTTTCCTATCAACCTAGCGAGGTGCCTATGACAATCTCAGCAGTCAAAAAACTAGCAATGTATATTAACGGCGAATTTGTTACTGATTTTAACGGAATTTATCGTGATGTGTTAAACCCGGCAACCGAAGAAGTGATCGCGCACGAGCCGAAAGGCGGAACCGCCGAAGTCGATTTGGCCGTCGCCGCCGCCAAACAAGCGCAAACCGAATGGGAACAAACCCCGGCGGTGCAACGCGGTGCGTATTTACGCAAAATCGCGCAAGGCATTCGCGCAAGAGAACAGGAATTGACTGATACCATTGTTGCCGAAGGTGGGAAAACCAAAGAACTGGCGCAAGTGGAAGTGTTATTCACCGCCGATTATCTGGATTACCAAGCGGAATGGGCACGCCGCTACGAAGGCGAAATCATTCAAAGTGATCGGTCGAACGAGAATATTTTCCTGTTTAAACGTCCGCACGGTGTGGTTGCCGGCATTTTGCCGTGGAATTTCCCGTTTTTCCTCATCGCGCGTAAAATGGGGCCGGCGCTGTTGACCGGCAATACCATTGTGATCAAACCCTCCAGCGTCACCCCGATTAATACTTATATTTTTGCCGAAATCGCCCATGCCGCCGGTCTGCCGAAAGGGGTTTTTAACGTGGTCAACGGCGCAGGCGCAGAGATCGGCAACCACTTGGCACAACATCCGCAAGTCGATTTGGTCAGCCTGACCGGCTCGGTCGAAGCCGGGCGCCAAGTGATGATTGCCGCCGCACAAAATATTACCAAGGTATCCTTGGAATTGGGCGGCAAAGCTCCTGCAATCGTATTGAAAGACGCGGATTTGGATCTGGCGGTCAAATCCATCGTGGCTTCACGCGTGATTAACAGCGGGCAAGTGTGCAATTGCGCCGAGCGGGTTTATGTACATCAAGACGTACACGACGCTTTTGTCGGCAAATTGACTGCCGCCATGCAGCAAGTGCGGTTCGGCAATCCTGCAACCGCGCAAGATAACCTGGATATGGGGCCGCTGGTCGAAAAAAGAGCGGTTGACGCCGTTGCCGCCAAAGTGGAAAAAGCCGTCAGCCAAGGGGCTACCCTGCATTTGGGCGGAAAGCGCCCGCAACAAAAAGGCTTTTTCTTTGAACCGACCATTTTGACCAACGTGAAAAATGACATGGACATCATGCACGAAGAAACTTTCGGTCCGGTGCTGCCGGTTGCCACCTTCGCCACATTAGACGAGGCGGTTGCAATGGCAAATAACAGCGTCTTCGGCTTGACCAGCTCGGTTTATACCGAAAGCCTGAATGACGCGTTTTATGTCACCCGCCGCTTACAATTTGGTGAAACTTACATCAACCGCGAAAACTTTGAAGCAATGCAAGGTTTCCATGCCGGCTGGAAGCAATCCGGGATCGGCGGTGCCGACGGAAAACACGGACTGGAAGAATATTTACTGACTCAAATGGTGTATTTACAAACCCCTCGCTAATACTGATTGAGTACTCCTTTATCCAACCGCACTTGGTATAACAAACCGATCAAAGTGCGGTTTTTTACCGTGCAATTGTTTAAATTTAAAGCAACCTGTTGAAACCACTCCATTTCTAGCTATTTTAATCACAAAATTGCGATCTATATCACAATTCATTTTCTTTTATTACATTAATATAACACCCTGCAATAGCAATGTTATATTTATGGTTATTTCTTAACATTTCTCTTTTTTATATAACCCAAGGACTTTTATAATGGCTTTAACACTCAGTCTTTTTCCGATCGTTTTGCTTATCTATCTAATGGTGAAACGAAACAGCATGCCTTCTTACATCGCCCTTCCTCTAATCGCCTTATTGGTTTATGTTTTACAATTAACTTATTTTGAGCAAGATTTCACCCTGCTCAACGCCAATGTGATTTCCGGGATTATTTCCACCCAAACGCCGGTTACGATTATTTTCGGTGCGATTCTTTTTAACCGCATGATGGAAATTTCCGGTGCGATTAATGTGCTGCGTCGTTGGTTATCGAATATCAACCCGAATCCTGTTGCGCAATTAATGATTATCGGTTGGGCGTTTGCCTTTATGATTGAGGGTGCTTCCGGTTTTGGTACGCCTGCCGCGATTGCCGCGCCAATTCTGGTCGGTTTGGGTTTTAATCCGATTAAAGTTGCGGTCTTTGCGTTAGTGATGAACTCAGTGCCGGTTTCGTTCGGCGCCGTCGGTACGCCGACTTGGTTCGGATTTGCCCCGTTGAATCTGGGGGAAGATGTGTTGCTGGATATCGGGTATAAAAGCGCCTTGATCCACTTCTTCGCCGGCTTAGTCGTTCCGGTGATTGCGTTACGCTTTGTGACCACATGGCAAGAAATCCGCAAAAACATACTGTTTATTTACCTGTGTATTCTGGCGTGTACCGTACCTTACCTGCTACTTGCCAGCGTAAACTATGAATTCCCGTCTTTAGTGGGCGGCGCCGTCGGCTTGTTAATTTCCATTTTGTTGGCAAATAAAGGCATTGGCTTGGCAAAAGGCGAGCAACATGACATGCAGGATCCGGTTTCCGCGGCAACCGTCTTTAAAGCGATGTTGCCAACCATGATGTTGATTGTCATTCTGATTGTCACCCGTATCCACCAATTAGGTATCAAAGCCCTACTGAACGACGCCACCACCTGGTTTAGCGTTTCGCTGGGTCATTTCGGGCAATTTGAAGTCAGCCGCGCGTTGATTCTTTCCCTGAAAAACATTTTGGGACAAGGCGTCAGCGACAGTTATAAAACCCTGTATGTACCGTCTCTGATTCCATTTATTGTGACGGTATTCATTTCTTTATTCTTGTTCAAAGTCAAAGCTTCGGACAGCAAACTGATTTTCTCCAGCACCTTTAAGCAAACCAAAAAACCGTTTTTTGCCTTAATCGGCGCCTTGATCATGGTCAAATTGATGTTGGTCGGCGGCGAAAATTCGATGGTGCAAACAATCGGACGCGATTTTGCCGCGGCAACCGGCGCGAACTGGACTTATTTTTCAGCCTATTTAGGCGCTATCGGTTCTTTCTTCTCCGGATCAAACACCGTATCCAATTTAACCTTTGGCGGCATCCAATATTCGATTGCGCAAACTACCGCACTTTCCATTCCGTTGACCTTGGCGCTGCAATCCGTCGGCGGCGCAATGGGAAATATGGTGTGTATTAATAATGTGATCGCCGTTTGTTCAGTGTTGGATGTTAAAAATCAAGAAGGCGCAATTATCAAGAAAACCGTTATTCCAATGGTAATTTACGGTATTATAGCCGCACTGGTCGCAACCCTGATTTTATCTTAGTTTTTTCTGCTGCCGATATTCGGCAGCAACTTATCTTGTTGGAGTATCAATGAACGTTAATTTTTATGTCACCTGCATTGCAGATGCACTAAAAGCCAATGTCGCCAAGCAGAGCGTGTTGTTATTAGAACAGCTCGGCTGTGACATCACTTTTCTGGAAAAACAGGGTTGTTGCGGGCAACCCGCCCTCAACAGCGGTTATAGCAAACAAGCCATTCCCGCTATCAAAAACCTGATTACCACTTTTGAAGCCAATGACTACCCGATCGTCGCACCGGCGGGATCCTGCGTCTATGCGATCAAAACCTATGCCGATTATCTGCAAGACGAACCGGAATGGGCGGCAAGAGCGGTCAAACTTGCCGATCGTTTTCATGATCTGACCGATTTTATCGTCAATAAAATCGGACAAACCGATGTCGGCGCCAAATTGGACGGCAAGGCGGTGTATCACCCGTCCTGTAGCCTGTTCCGCAAATTGGGCGTGGTCGATGAACCGGTTAAACTCTTGCAACAAGTACAAGGCTTGGAATTGCTGCCGATTCAAAATCAAACCACCTGCTGCGGCTTCGGCGGCACGTTCTCGGTGAAAATGGCGGAAATTTCCGGCGAAATGGTGACGGAAAAAACCGAACATATCCGCGAAGTGCAGCCGGATTACCTGATCGGCGCCGATGTCAGTTGTTTGATCAATATCGGCGGTCGCCTGAAACGCGAAGGCAGCCCGATCAAAGTCATGCATATTGCCGAAGTGTTGATGAGTCGTTAAGGAGGAAACCATGTCATTAAGAACCAGCGATATTCCGTTTAAAGAGCGGCTTAACGATGAAATTCACAACGAAGTAATGCGCAAAGCCGTGGTGATGGCACAAGAGCGTATCGGCGCCAACCGCCAAAAAATGGTCGACGAATTGGGACATTGGGAAGAGTGGCGCGAACAAGCGAAAGCCATTCGTAACCATGTTCTGCAAAATCTGGACGCGTATTTGTACCAGCTATCTGAAAAAGTGACGGCAAACGGCGGACATATCTATTTCGCCAACACCGCACAAGACGCCACCGATTACATCAAAAAAATCGCCCGTGAAAAACAGGCGAAAAAAGTGGTGAAATCCAAATCGATGGTGACCGAAGAAATCGGCTTGAATCATGTACTGGAAGCGGAAAATATCAAGGTGATCGAAAGCGATTTAGGCGAATACATTTTGCAACTTGCCGGAGACAAACCGTCGCATATCGTGGTGCCGGCAATTCATAAAGATCGCCACCAAATCCGCAAAGTGCTGCACGAAAAACTGGGCTATCAAGGCGAAGCCACGCCGGAAGAGATGACGCTGTTTATCCGTCAGGCAATCCGCAAAGATTTTCTCGAAGCAGACATCGGTATCAGCGGCTGTAACTTTGCCGTTGCCGAAACCGGTAGCGTTTGCTTGGTTACCAATGAAGGGAATTTACGTCTTGCCACCACCCTGCCGAAAACCCATATTGCGGTGATGGGCATGGAGCGTTTGGCGCCGACCTTTGAAGAAGTGGACGTATTAATCACCCTACTGGCACGAAGTGCGGTCGGCGCCCGTCTGACCAGTTATAACACTTGGCTGACCGGTCCGCGTTTAGCGGGTGAAACCGACGGGCCGGAAGAGTTTCATCTGGTGATTGTCGATAATGGTCGTTCCAAAGCGCTCGGCAGCGAATTCAACGATATTTTGCGTTGTATCCGTTGCGGCGCCTGTTTGAACGTTTGCCCGGCGTACCGTCAAATGGGCGGACACAGCTACGGCTCGATTTATCCGGGACCAATCGGTTCGGTACTGTCGCCGATTTTGGGCGGTTATGAAGATTTTAAAGATCTGCCGTATGCCTGCTCGCTTTGCACCGCTTGTAACCAAGTCTGCCCGGTAAAAATTCCGCTGGCAAACCTGTTGCTGAAACATCGCGGCAAAATGGTGGAACAAGGCATTACCCCGACCATGGAAAAACTGTCTGTACGTATGTTTACCCTTGCTAATAATCATTCCGCACTGTGGAAAGTCGGCATGAATATCGGCGCAAAACTGAGCAAAAAGCTGATTAAAAACGGCAAAGCCCCATTGAATATCGGCGCCATTTCCGAATGGACCAAAGCACGCGATTTGCCGGATGCCGAAGGCGAAAGCTTCCGTCAATGGTTTAAAAATCGCTAGGATGTGGGACTGGAATTCAAGGAAAACACTATGTTAGATCAACAAAACAGACAACAATTTTTAGACCGTTTAGCCACACAGCTGGGCAGACCTTTGCGTCAAGAAGTGGTCGGCAATTACCAAACCGTGACGCAACAACCGACCACCCGTTTGACCGAGTTGGATGATGAGCAACGCTGTGCCGAATTCATCAAGGTTGCCACCGAAGTGATGGCGGTGGAATGCGTCGTCACCACCCGCGCCCAAGCGGCAACCGCACTTTTAGAGCTGTGTGACAAACTGCAAGGCGGCGAGGTGATTCTCAACGATGATCCGCGCCTAAACGAATTCGGCTTGACCCAAGCGGTGCAAAGCCGTTATACCACCCACATTTGGTCAGCCGAAACCGGCGAGCAAAACCGCACTTTTGCCGAAAAAGCCAATATCGGCATTGTCTTCGCCGAATACGGTCTAACCGAATCGGGCGGTATCGTGCTATATTCCTCCGCCGAACGCGGTCGCTCAACCAGTCTACTGCCGCAAATCTCGATTGCGGTCGTGAAAAAAAGCACGATCCTACCGCGTGTGGCACAACTGGCAACCGTCCTGCAGCAAAAAGCCCAACAAGGCGAACGCATGCCGTCTTGCGTCAACATCATCTCCGGTCCAAGTGCCACCGCCGACATAGAACTGGTCAAAGTCATCGGCGTCCACGGCCCGATTAAACAGGTTTATCTGATTATCGAAGATTGTTAATCATTCCGGCTAACTTATAAGATGAAAATGCGTTTTCCAAGAGGAAAGCGCATTTGAGATTGCTGACAAACTTACTTCTCTTCCTCCGCGTGCGGAGGGAGTACCATTTTTCGCAAGAAAAATGGGGGGAGGGGTAATATAAAAGTGCGGTCGGGATTTCGCCGTTTCTGACGTCCAAATTAATATTTTGGCTGACCGCACTTTGCGTGGTCGTGCTGTCGTCTTTGCTGACATTGCCCAACGCGCTCATCTCCGCCGACATGCCCGCCATCGCCAGATTGCCCATATCGGTCGACAACCCGCCGCTGACACTCTGCATACTGACTTCACTGTGATTCTCAATATTCTCCGTCGTCAGTGTGCCGGTGCTAAAGTAGTTTTTATTTGCCCTGACCGCTATTCGGGTCGCCCTCTTGCTGGGCATAATTTTGACCCTGCGGAGCTAACTTCACGCCGCCGACTTCTTTAGCGCTCTCGCCGCCGCCGACACTGAAACCGCCACTCACTCCAAGCGTACTGCCTTTGTAATTGGCATGGTTTTCAATATCCCGAGAATCTATCGTGCCTGTGCGGAAACGGTTTTTTCCCTTCGATTCTGCCTGTGCCGTTGAGGTGATTAAGCCGCCACTCAATTCAGTATGCCCCTTCACCGCCACTTGGTAGCCGTCATCCCCGGCAAAAATGCCGGATTGTTCTTGCACACTGGCAATTATTAAATCACCGCCGATAGACACACCATCACTAAAGCGTACAGACTTACCTACCGCACTTCTGCGCTCAGAAGGCGTTTTCGATTTTGCCAGCTCCGAAACAACGATAAATTGTTGCTGGGATTGGCTGAATATGATACGGTGACTCGTTTTGTTCAAATTTAATTTTTTCCTTTTTACTTTCCTACAATTAATTCTTGAATTTAGGCTTGAAATTGAGTTATAACCCTTCTGTCATAATCATATAGTTCAATTTCTTTTGATTCTAATTTTGACCAATTATCAATATATATTTCTTCAATATTATGGAATCTCATTAAATAATGTCCATTTTTTACAATACAAAAAGCTTTAAAATCATTAAATATAACAAAAAATTCTCCAGAGTAATCCGAGATCATTGAACCAAAAACTCTATTATAATTGAAAATACTTGACTTTAATTTAGATACTACACTTGGTTTAAAATAATTTAATATGATATTAAATTCACTTTCATCAAAAATCAGTGGTATAGCATAAAAAAATTTAAATTGAGAAATTATGTCCTCCATATAATTTTTCATAATTGCTTCGTCATCATAATCAAAATTTAGAAAATCAATAAACTTGAAATCCCTTAGAATAAATTCAGTGTTATATTCCTCACATTCAAAGTTTATAATTTTTTTATAAAATGATACTATATTATTAAGCTCAAATTCATTCACATTAAAATCTTTTTCATTTAAATCCAGATAAGGATCACAATATTCATACCAAGGTTCCACTCTAATTATTTTCATAACAGACCTCAATAATTTTCTTTCTATCTGGACGCTGCAACTCAATTGTCATAGGACCTGTTTTACTAGGTCTAAAAATAGCCCTTTCTCCTGATGGAAAAACTGCAATTCGTCTATCATTAGAATATGTGATTTTGGCATCTTTAGTTAAATTTTCCCAATCTGTTTCTATTGATACACCTGCTGGTTTCTTGGCATTTTTTACACCGCTGCCAGCCGTAGTATCAATCGCATCGCTTAAATAATTATTAAATCTTTCCAATGAATTTGCTGTTGAACCTTTAAAGTTGCCTAACGTAATATTTTTGCTGTTTACTTTAACCTCATTAAGCAAATATCCTGTAGAATCTCCAACAACAGGCAATTTATCATTCGCACTAACACCTTTCGCTAAAGGTGATAGCATATTATCGACTGATTTAACCGCAACTGACCCTGCTTTTGCCGCCGGCAGCACTTCCGCAACCACCGTTCCGCCTCTGACTAACGGTACAAGTGCGGTTTCGGCAGTCATCTCTTTGCCATATAGGGCATTAACATCCGCTTGATTGTAATGCGTTCTCAGTAAATCCCCTGACGCACTATCAAATGTTGCCCATTTTTCTGTTGCGCAAGCCGTCGGATGTTTTAAGCATTCCGATAAACTGTGTGCCAAATTGCCGGTGACGCCTCGGAGGGTTTCTGTCGGTGAGTTTAAGGCTGCCCTTGCCGCCTCGCTAAGCGCATTACCGCCGTCTTTCACCCCCTCAAAAACAAGATTATTCTTCACTTTCGGCACAAGGGTATTCGTCAGCAACTGATTGTTTTCTCGATTATACCTTGCAGCTAAATCCGAATATTTCCCAATAGAGTAATACTCGTCGCGTGAAGCACTAAACAGGTTTTGTGGTTTGCCGTCGCTGTTGATAAAGCTCACCGCACTTGATGGCGGCACATCGCCTTTTATACCCGAAGCCGACGAAAGAAAACTGTCCGCCGCCGTATCTTGGCTATCTATCATCTTCGACCAGGCATAATCCACCCGTTGTGCCGCCCGCTCAATCAAACGCCGTTCCGCTTCTGCCACGCTAATGCCCTGCTCTTTGGCAAAGGCTGCCGCATTATCCCGTATCCAATCCATTTCTCTCGGGTGCAGCTGCCGGTTATGCCAATCGGTATTGCCGCCTGCGCTCACCGCTGCCGTCCCGCCGCCGCTTGCCGCCCCTATCGCCATACCGGCGCCGATATCCAATACCGCTTTGCCCACCTCGCCCAGCTCTTGACCCAGCGCATTCAAGTGCGGTGCGGCTGCCGAGGTTGTGCCGCTTGCCACCGCGCCGCTGACATTGCCGGTTAAAACACCGCCCGCTATCGCATGAAGTGCAATTTGTCTTTACTTAAATTAGTTACTATTTTATTTGCTAATTTCTTTTTTAAATTACTTATATCAACATAAGACATATTCATATTATTTACCACCTTCTTGATTAGAAGTGGTTTTTTCGCTCTCCCTACTTACGTTTTTCCACTCTCCATAAAAAGGTGGATCAGGCTCAGTTAAACACCATAATTCATCAGTTTCTTTATTAATATACCATGATTTAAAAAAACCATAACTTACCACACCAACAGGTGCTTTCGTTAATTTAAACAAACCGGATTCACATATATTTTTTTTGAAATCAAAAAAATCATCCCAGTTATTAAATTCTAATCTTGGAGCATAACAAAATTCACTCATTTTAATTTGCTCCTCTTTTACTCTCCATAGAAATCAATTAAAAAACCAAATATAACTCACCAATATAGCATCTTCACTTGAAAAAAGCTTTTGATAAATATTCTATCGATACTATTCCTTAACTGTGGACAAAGTCTTATACCTATCATATTCCCAGAGGAAAAATTTAGATAAATTATTAGCAACCTCATACCAGTTTTTCCCATCACAAAGATTAATGCATTCGTTTATATATTTCAATATTTTGTTAAAATCATAATCATCAACTAAAATGGTATTATTTAAAATAACTGGTTTAACATTATTTAACCTTACCCACTCCAATGTACATATAGACACATCAAAATAATCCATTGCCTCACCATCAATCCCACCAATACCTAATAACAATGTTATATGAAAAACATCATTATTAATAGGAATGTATTCTGCTGGTGAAAACTCACCAAACAAATCAGTTATTAATTTTAATTCAGCTTTCATACTAATTCCCTATAATATTTAAATGCGCATTTCCATTTTTTTCTTTTTGATTTGTAACAGGATTTATTTTATATGTTTCAAAGTTAGCTTGAACTCCAGTTTCAACATAGTCAGATTCTTTTACACTAGGAAATCTGTATCCTCTTAATTTATCTGCGCTATTCCAACCTATTATAATATTTTTTACTTTTACATTGGTAAAATCATCTCCAATCATTCTTCTTCCTGAGAACATTAATATCAGTTTGATTGTAATATATTCTAAATAAATTACCCGACACACCATCAAACAGCGTCTATTTTTGATCACATAAAATCAATCCTTGCATTGATAATTTTCATATTCCCAAGAGAAATATTTTCTTAACTTGATCAACACGTCAGACCAAGACTCACCATAAATAGAATCAATAAAATTTTTTATGGATTTTTCTATGTCATCAAAATCATCAAAATCATCAAATATAAAGCTCCCTCCTCCAAACACCATTTTTTTCTCTTTAACCCAGCCAGTATTGAATACATCAACATCAAAGAAATCAGCTCCATCCTTCCCCTTTTCACCTATAGATAAACATAGTGGAATAAAATAAGATGAATCTAATAGCGCATTTTGAGCTTCATCCTTGTTATGGATGTAACCATTAAAATCAATTCTTTTTAATTCTGCAAAGACATACATATTTAATCCTTAATATTAATATGTAAATTACTTTCTGTAATAAACTTACCGTCTTTCATATGCCCCCGTTGGAAATTAGCTTGAATTCCTGTTTCTGCATATGCCGAATATTTTTTAACGCTAGGAGAGCGATATAATCTTGTTCCATCTGCACTAATCCAGCCATTACTAGTTTCTTTTGCCATATCACCAACCCACTCTTTTGCAAGTTTTTTAACCTCTTCCCTAGTTATGTGTCCTTTTTGAGTTAAATTTCCTTTCCCTAAAGCTGCATGTTCTAAAATAGAATTATTTTTTACAATATTATTTAAATTTTCTATCTGCAATTGTTCTTTTAATTTTGGATAAAGGACAACATTTTCTGCACCGCTTGAAATTTTAGTGGTCTGATTTTCATACCCTACTGTTTTATCAACAACAGGCAACTTCTCATTTGCACTAACACCTTTCGCTAAAGGTGATAGCATATTATCGACTGATTTAACCGCAACCGCCCCGGCTTTTGCCGCCGGCAGCACTTCCGCAACCACCGTTCCACCTCTGACTAACGGTACAAGTGCGGTTTCGGCAGTCATCTCTTTGCCATACAGGGCATTAACATCCGCCTGATTGTAATGCGTTCTCAGTAAATCGCCTGATGCACTATCAAATGTTGCCCATTTTTCTGTTGCGCAAGCCGTCGGATGTTTTAAGCATTCCGATAAACTGTGAGCCAAATTGCCGGTGACGCCTCGGAGGGTTTTTGTCGGTGAGGTTAAAACTGCCCTTGCCGCCTCGCTAAGCGCATTACCGCCGTCTTTCACTCCCTCAAAAACAAGATTATTCTTCACTTTCGGCACAAGGGTATTCGTCAGCAACTGATTGTTTTCTCGATTATACCTTGCGGCTAAATCCGAATATTTCCCAATAGAATAATACTCGTCACGTGAAGCACTAAACAGGTTTTGTTGCTTGCCGTCGCTGTTGATAAAGCTCACCGCACCTGTAGAAGATCAAGCGTGATCTTCTACAAATCATCTCTTCAACAAATAATGAAATAATTACCATTTTTCTACTATTTCTAATACTTCAGGATCTTTCGAATATTTTTTAACATATTCCTTCATACTTATTGTTTGTATCCAGTATGGTTCAGCCTCTGCAGGTAAATTATCATAGAATTTATCAGGTAATAATTTTTCAAATATGTGATAAGGCGTTGTAACTATACTGACTTGAATTCTACCTATAGATTTATCCGAGCAAGAACTTTCTTGCAGAAAAAATTCCTCACATACTTCATAAAACGCCTTAAAATATCGACAATATAAATCCCTTATTAGCTCATGTTTTTTTAAAAAATCGTTCTCCAACTTTTTCATTAAGCTATATGCAGCATTAATTTCGTCAAATTTTAAATACCTTTTATATAGTCTATCCGATATTAATTTGTGTCTAACATCACAGTTTATCAATAAAAACTTAATTAAATCATGAAAGAAGTAATTCATTTCAACTCTAGGAGTATTAGAAATAGCTACGAGAGTCAAAGGACCTCTAAATCCTGCCTCTATCATCATTCACCTCTCAAAATACTAATATTTTCAATTTTAATTATATAATTAGTATCAATCATCAGCATTTTATCCACGTGACTACGATTAACCATTCTATTTTTCAACCTAAACATTCTCAGCCTGATATTCATATAATCACTGGTAATTTTATCAAGAGAAATTTGACTTTTAAGCTAGCAAAGATAATTAAAAACTAAGCATATTCCTCTAATTTAGCAAAATAATCTTTATAATCAGGATTATTACCTTTAAATTCTTTTAGTGACTCCAATAAATAATTCTCACCATTAAAATAATGTACATTCCCTCCATTTTTCAACATCAATTCTAATAGATCCAATCTATTAGGGTAACGAATACTCATTCGAAGCGGAATAAGATTATCTTTATTGGGAATATTTGGGTTTGCCCCTGCCTTTAATAACGCAATCGCTCCATCTACATTCTTTGAACGCATTGCATAATGTAATGGGGTCATGCCATACATATCTTGGGCATTTACATCTACGCCATGATCAATATAAAATTGAACCACACTGAGCGGTGCCGCAGATAAAAGATTGCAACGGTGTAACCAATTCCATTTTTCTTTTGGTGTTTTTTCCAAGATATCCAACTTTTTTTCTTCAAAAAATAACTTTTTTAATAATGATAAATCTTCTTCTCTGTTTGCTGCTGTAGCTTGTAAGTCAAAGTCTTTTTCATATAATTCTTGATATCTTTCTTCAAAGGTCTGATTTTTATTTTGTTTAGCCATAATTATTCTCCTGTTGCTCTAAACTTTTTCATATCATCAATAATATCATTTAGATTCCCATTACCCGGCATTTCATCTACATGACTACGGTTAATTGACATATTTTCCAACCTAAAATTATCTGGTCTGGCATTCACATAATCATTAAATTCTTGTCGGGAAAAATTTAATTCATGAGCCGCCAAAGATAAACGTCGATGTTCCCAACCGTAAATATGACCAATATCTATCGGACCTTTGTTATAACCCATCAATTTTTTGATTGATAAATTATCAGTCTTACATTAGAGAAATTAAATCAACAAAGTATTAAATTAATTATTCTATAGTCACCCAATTCTTTCCTCAATATATTTTCATTTCTATCAAGAAATATATTAACAATCTTATCATAATCACTCTTTAACTTATTTTTAGAGTAGCTATGATTTAACCATTTGATCGTATAGCCATCCAATAGACCTATATAGTCTTTTAATGCACTTAAATTTCTACCAAAATAGACCCCAAAATCTGGATTCTGACTACATAATTCATTATAAAAATCAGCTTCACAAGAAATATTATTCCCATTTAATATTATTTCCACTTACCAATCTCCTTAAAAGTTTTATAATGGTCTGTCGTTATATATAAGTAACCATCATTAGAATATAACAACCTTGTACCCGGTTGTTTATTTCTACTTATATTATTATCTATCCCTAGATCCGCTTCATACCATATTCTTTCTGATGTAGATGGTAATAAATTAAGATTATTATCAAAAATATCACCACCTAACTGCCCCTGCTTGAATGGTTTTCCAGATTGCCAACTATATACTTTTTCAGCAATATCTTTAGTTACATAATTATCAGGTAATTTCCCTGTATTCTTTAAGCTATCTATTAAATGATTAGCCGCCTGCTGAGTTTTTAAATCTAATTTTAGTGCTTCATAGATTGCTGCATTATGTGCTTGCGGGTTAAATTCAACTACCGGATACTCAGTTGTTTTTCCAACAACAGGCAATTTATCATTCGCACTAACACCTTTCGCTAAAGGTGATAGCATATTATCGACTGATTTAACCGCAACCGCCCCGGCTTTTGCCGCCGGCAGCACTTCCGCAACCACCGTTCCGCCTCTGACTAACGGTACAAGTGCGGTTTCGGCAGTCATCTCTTTGCCGTATAGGGTATTAACATCCGCCTGATTGTAATGCGTTTTCAGTAAATCCCCTGACGCACGATCAAATGTTGCCCATTTTTCTGTTGCGCAAGCCGTCGGATGTTTTAAGCATTCCGATAAACTGTGTGCCAAATTGCCGGTGACGCCTCGGAGGGTCTCTGTCGGTGAGTTTAGGGCTGCCCTTGCCGCCTCACTAAGTGCATTACCGCCGTCTTTCACTCCCTCAAAAACAAGATTATTCTTCACTTTCGGCACAAGGGTATTCGTCAGCAACTGATTGTTTTCTCGATTATACCTTGCGGCTAAATCCGAATACTTCCCAGTGGAGTAATACTCGTCGCGTGAAGCACTAAACAGGTTTTGTTGCTTGCCGTCGCTGTTGATAAAGCTCACCGCACTTGATGACGGCACGTCGCCTTTTATACCCGAAACCGATGACAGGAAACTGTCCGCCGCCGTATCTTGGCTGTCTATCATCTTCGACCAAGCATAATCCACCCGTTGTGCCGCCCGCTCAACCAAGCGTTGCTCCGCTTCTGCCACGCTAATGCCTTGCTCTTTGGCAAAGGCTGCCGCATTATCCCGTATCCAATCCATTTCTCTCGGGTGCAACTGCCGGTTATGCCAATCGGTATTGCCGCCTGCGCTCACCGCTGCCGTCCCGCCGCCGGTTGCCGCCCCTATCGCCATACCGGCACCGATATCTAATACCGCTTTGCCCACATCGCCCAGCTCTTGACCCAGCACATTCAAGTGCGGTGCGGCTGCCGAGGTTGTGCCGCTTGCCACCGCGCCGCTGACATTGCCGGTTAAAACACCGCCCGCTATCGCATGAAGTGCGGTTCGTCCCGTGCCGCCCTCTTTCCATAAGGCGTAGTTCGCTTGGTTTTGTTCAAGATAAGCGTCTGCTTGTGCAATTTTGTTTTTCAGCACGGCACGTTTGTTCGGGTCAGTTTCGTGCTTGAGCGCTTGCTCTGCTTGCGCTTTAATCCCTTCCGTCACTTCATAGGCTTTGACATCACCCAGTTTTTCGGCGGTATATGCCACGCCCTGTGCCGCGGTTTTTCCAAAACTTTCTGTCGTTGTCCGTTGAATATCCAGCTCTTTTTGCAAGGCGTCTTTATCAAATTGGTTGCTCACCCTGCCTGAGCGCGCTACCGCACTTTCCGTGGTGATATCCGTTTGCAGAGCGCGCAATGCCGTTTCTGCGCTTTTGCCTGTGCGGGTTTGCTGTGCAACACTGTCGGTTATCTCAATATTGCGGGTGTTGATACCACTGCGGGTGACACCGCCGGCACTGCTGCTGTCTGAACCGAAACCGATTCCCATGCTGACGTCGATTTTGCCCTGACCGCCATTCGGGTCGCCCTCTTGTTGGGCATAATTTTGACCCTGCGGAGCTAACTTCACGCCGCCGACTTCTTTAGCGCTCTCGCCGCCGCCGACACTGAAACCGCCACTCACTCCGAGCGTACTGCCTTTGTAATTGGCATGGTTTTCAATATCCCGAGAACCTATCGTGCCTGTGCGGAAACGGTTTTTTCCCTCCGATTCCGCCTGTGCCGTTGAGGTGATTAAGCCGCCGCTCAATTCAGTATGCCCCTTCACCGCCACTTGGTAGCCGTCATCCCCGGCAAAAATGCCGGATTGTTCTTGCACACCGGCAATTATTAAATCACCGCCGATAGACACACCATCACTAAAGCGCACAGACTTACCTACCGCACTTCTGCGCTCAGAAGACGTTTTCGATTTTGCCAATTCCGAAACAACGATAAATTGTTGCTGGGATTGGCTGAAAATTATGCGGTAGGTGTTTTTGTTCATTTATATATCCATTAAGTCATAAGGGACATCACCTGTTTCTAGAAATATAGAGAACACTTTTATTACAAAGTCAAAATCATCAATAATTGCAGAAGATGGATACATTTCACCATCGCCATCAAACATAACTAAATTAGGATTATAAGGAGTATCCAATTTTGTTCTAACAACTAAATCTCCATCATCTAAATATTCTGCTAATGTAAGTAAATATTGATTTGGAGGATAAGCGATAACTCGTATGCTGGACACACCAAAATCTGGCTCTGGAAATATCTCTAACCTAGCTTCACCTTCATTGTTTTCTATATAACTTATAATATCAATAATATCCTTAATAGGATTCATAAATGTTATTTTTTTTTCATGGCATGCTATAAACCAAATAGAATTAATTTTATAAGAGCAAGAAAAATAAATATCTTTATTCATTATTTTCACCCTTAATATGTTTAATAGAACTTTGTCCTTGAGTCCAATGATAATTTCTAATTATTCCTTTTTCATCAACAGCTCTAACAACTACTGATTTTAAACCTGCTTTCTGAGCTGCTAATGCAATATCTTTTTTACAAAAATCACAAACATCACGCCCTTGAACATTAATAGTCATATTTTGACCTTGTGTTCTGCCTTCATTATAGGCTTGTTGAATTGTTCCTATTTCAGCATGAGCCTCTGCCATGTTTGAATTTGGATATGGAGTACCGTCACGTTGAGGCGGTTTATTTCCAATATCGTCAGATATCAGCGTTGGCACTTTATGATCCGCTAAATTATTTGCCCTAGCTTTTTGATTGGTATCAATATAAATCTTGCCATTTAACTCAGCTCTAGCAATTACCTCTGCTTTATCTAAATTTGACCCACTGGCTTTAAGAGATTCATTAGATAATTGAATTTTTAATGGGACAGCCGTTGCATTGTTTTCTGCCCCGATCGAAATAGTAGTGGTCTGATTTTCATACCCTTCTGTTTTTCCAACAACAGGCAGTTTATCATTCGCACTAACACCTTTCGCTAAAGGTGATAGCATATTATCGATTGATTTAACCGCAACCGCCCCGGCTTTTGCCGCCGGCAGCACTTCCGCAACCACCGTTCCGCCTCTGACTAACGGTACAAGTGCGGTTTCGGCAGTCATCTCTTTGCCATATAGGGCATTAACATCCGCTTGATTGTAATGCGTTCTCAGTAAATCGCCTGACGCACTATCAAATGTTGCCCATTTTTCTGTTGCGCAAGCTGTCGGATGTTTTAAGCATTCCGATAAACTGTGTGCCAAATTGCCGGTGACGCCTCGGAGGGTCTCTGTCGGTGAGTTTAGGGCTGCCCTTGCCGCCTCACTAAGTGCATTACCGCCGTCTTTCACTCCCTCAAAAACAAGATTATTCTTCACTTTCGGCACAAGGGTATTCGTCAGCAACTGATTGTTTTCTCGATTATACCTTGCGGCTAAATCCGAATACTTCCCAGTGGAGTAATACTCGTCGCGTGAAGCACTAAACAGGTTTTGTTGCTTGCCGTCGCTGTTGATAAAGCTCACCGCACTTGATGACGGCACGTCGCCTTTTATACCCGAAACCGATGACAGGAAACTGTCCGCCGCCGTATCTTGGCTGTCTATCATCTTCGACCAAGCATAATCCACCCGTTGTGCCGCCCGCTCAACCAAGCGTTGCTCCGCTTCTGCCACGCTAATGCCTTGCTCTTTGGCAAAGGCTGCCGCATTATCCCGTATCCAATCCATTTCTCTCGGGTGCAACTGCCGGTTATGCCAATCGGTATTGCCGCCTGCGCTCACCGCTGCCGTCCCGCCGCCGGTTGCCGCCCCTATCGCCATACCGGCACCGATATCTAATACCGCTTTGCCCACATCGCCCAGCTCTTGACCCAGCACATTCAAGTGCGGTGCGGCTGCCGAGGTTGTGCCGCTTGCCACCGCGCCGCTGACATTGCCGGTTAAAACACCGCCCGCTATCGCATGAAGTGCGGTTCGTCCCGTGCCGCCCTCTTTCCATAAGGCGTAGTTCGCTTGGTTTTGTTCAAGATAAGCGTCTGCTTGTGCAATTTTGTTTTTCAGCACGGCACGTTTGTTCGGGTCAGTTTCGTGCTTGAGCGCTTGCTCTGCTTGCGCTTTAATCCCTTCCGTCACTTCATAGGCTTTGACATCACCCAGTTTTTCGGCGGTATATGCCACGCCCTGTGCCGCGGTTTTTCCAAAACTTTCTGTCGTTGTCCGTTGAATATCCAGCTCTTTTTGCAAGGCGTCTTTATCAAATTGGTTGCTCACCCTGCCTGAGCGCGCTACCGCACTTTCCGTGGTGATATCCGTTTGCAGAGCGCGCAATGCCGTTTCTGCGCTTTTGCCTGTGCGGGTTTGCTGTGCAACACTGTCGGTTATCTCAATATTGCGGGTGTTGATACCACTGCGGGTGACACCGCCGGCACTGCTGCTGTCTGAACCGAAACCGATTCCCATGCTGACGTCGGTTTTGCCCTTACCGCCATTCGGGTCGCCCTCTTGTTGGGCATAATTTTGACCCTGCGGAGCTAACTTCACGCCGCCGACTTCTTTAGCGCTCTCGCCGCCGCCGACACTGAAACCGCCACTCACTCCGAGCGTACTGCCTTTGTAATTGGCATGGTTTTCAATATCCCGAGAACCTATCGTGCCTGTGCGGAAACGGTTTTTTCCCTCCGATTCCGCCTGTGCCGTTGAGGTGATTAAGCCGCCGCTCAATTCAGTATGCCCCTTCACCGCCACTTGGTAGCCGTCATCTCCGGCAAAAATGCCGGATTGTTCTTGCACACTGGCATAATCCGCATTTATCTTCGATTGGTTATAACTCGCCGAGCCTGATACGCCGTAGCCTACCGTGATTTGACCGCTGACATTTTGTTGCTTGCCTTTATATTGCAAGCTGTCTTGTAAGCTGGCAATCGTTAAATCGCCGCCGATGTCAGTGTGTACCCCTTTGCCACGCACCACCCCGCCGACAATATGCGTGTCACCGCCGCTGATGATTGTGGTGTTGCTCTCTTGCAAACCAACATGGCTATTGACCCAAGTGCGCTCATCACCATTGCCGTAGCCTCTGCCTACATTACCTCCGGCAGTTACGCCAAAAGCAAAACCATCACTGCCATAGCTGACGGCAACGCCCGCATTCCAACCCTGTGAGCTGTTTTTGCTTCGTTCTTGATGATTCTGCTCGGCTGCCGCAATATCAATTTTACCTGCCGTTTGCAGCACCGTCCCCTCAAGTCCGGCGACATCCGAGCCTTTGATATGAATATGCGAGGTGTCTTTCTCTCCCGTCGTAATCAGCAACGCTTTGCCGCCGGCATGCAACTTACTGCTGTTTGCGGTATTGCCTTGCGTATGGGTTTGATTAATATTTTTCTGCTCGCCATAGGTGATGGAGACACTGACATTTTGTGCTGGCATGTCACCATTCGCCAGCCCTTCCCCTAACGCTTTCAAATCTTTACCGGCTTTATAACTGTCCCAAGCCGCATTAGCCGCGCCCATTGCATTAATACGATCATTTTTGCTGCCGCCGATGTTTTTCACCGTTTCTACCGCACTTTGTACGGCTTGTAACGCCGGCACATTCACTGCCACCGTCAAACCTTTTTGTTCAAAAGTATATTTTTGATCGGTTTCATATCGATCATCCGCCGCGGTAATATTAATCCGTTTGGCTTGAACCTGAGTATCACCGGCAACCGAGGTCACGGCACTGCCACGTTGCAAATAGTCCTTTTCGGCAACCACCAACATATCGCCATTCAACGTGCCGACCTGGCTAGCGCGAGAATAATATTTGCGGTTATCCGTTTCCAAGGTGGTTTGGCGCGAACCAATCGTAAAACCAAACCCTCCGCTGCTCATTACTCCTTTTTTCGTGGTTTGGCTGAAATTCTCCTCTCTCATTCGATTTTCCGCTTCGACAATCGATACATTTTTGCCCTGAATCAACATCGTATCTTCAGCAACGACATCACTGCCGATAATCTTGACATCGCCTTGTTTGGACTGAATCAATATCTTTTTCGCATCAATTTGCGAGCCAACCGCCAAATCATAATCGTGATCGTGTTTTCTGATTTCCGTGGTTTTACTCAACAACCCCTTACTGCTGGTTTTAGACGCAGAGGAGAGTTGTTCTGTTTGCCGGGCTTCCTCAATCCGGATATTACCCTGCGAAGCAACAAGCAATTTCCCGTCGCCGTGAATCTGATTACCACGAATAACAACCTCGTTTTTGCCGGTCAATATCGCGTCACCATTAAAATTCAATTGATTACCGACTTCTGCCGTTTGATGCAGTCGATAGTAGTTGTCATCATTAAAATTATAGTGTTCTTTATTTTCGGTAGTCAGCGTGCCTAAATTCAATTGATTGCCGGCATTAATCGTCGTTTTACCGGCAATATCAAAAGTTGCGCCTTTAATGGTAATATCCTCTTGGCTGCGGAAAATCAGTTCGCCGTCATGGTCGTTCAACCGCACTTTGGCGAGTTGATTTAAGCCTTTTTTATAAAACTCACCGCTGTCTTCGGTTTCAGACAATGTGCTTTCAATCTGGATATTTTTTGCCTGTGCCGACAGTGTTTTATCCGCCAGCCAACTGCCGCCGAGGTTTGTCAGATCCTGCCGGGCTTCCAGCAATAACTGCCCGCCTTGTAATGTACCGCCCAGATTGCGGATATTCTCCGCCGACAGTGCGGTCAACTGCCGCCCGGCAATCACACCGCTGTTTTCAATATCGCCGGTGGTATTGGCTATAATCCGGTTGGCGGAAATCACCGCGCCGCGTGCAGTCACATCGCTATCCCGCGCCACAATATACACCTGCGGCACCAATACGGTGCTTGTGCTGCCGTCGGCTAACCGCACTTCGCGTTTGACCAACCAAACCATATCCGTTGTCAGCTCTTTCATTTGCGCTTCGCTCAGCGCTATGCCGGGAATTAAGCCAAACTGTTCGGCATATTTGATTCCGCTATCCATCAAGGCTTTGTATTGCTCATAATCCGATTGGTAATTGCCTAAAAAACGCCGTCCGGTCAATTGATTAATCTGTTCATTAATCAAACGTTGCTCATAAAAACCGTCCCCCAAACGTTTATGCATATTGGCATGATCGCTACGCAAAGCATCAAACATATAATCAGAACTGAGCCATTGGCGACGGTTGGCAAATTGCGGATCGGTTTCCACCAAAACATGACTGTTTGTCGCCGGATTAATTTTGTACAAACTCGCCTGCGGTAGGGTGAGAATCGGGGAATAGGTTCGGATTGTAAAGGTGTCGAACACAGTCTGTACGGTTACTTCACTCAATGATTTGGTATTGAGGGTAAGAGTTGCCGCTTGATTTGCCGTCTGCGTTTGAATCGTTTTATTTATCTGTCCCGACACTGTCTGCCATTTTTCCTGTGCCGATTGCGCATAGTCAAATACACCAAGCTTAATTGATTTATCCGGTATCTGTGGTGCATAACGTCTCGTCGCGGTATTCGTCGTATCGGCATGATCGATACAACCTACAAGCGGAATATTTTTTACACACTTGCGTCCTTTGGTTTTATGATGCACTTTACCTAACTCGGTTGTTCGTTCGATACCCGGGGTTTCTATATTGTCAATAAACTTTCCCGCTTCGGATAAAAAATGACCGGCAGCAATAATTTTACTGTTTTGATTAGTGACATTGCCTGCGCCAAAATCAATATTACCACCGCTTAAAATGCGTCCTTCCGCATAACGTGGCGGTAAGACCTGCGTGCGTTCGATAACTCGCGTATAGTCATATTCCATCCAGTTCTCATGTTCACCACCATCAGGGGTTTTTAATGCATACAAATCACGGACTTTTGCATTACCAAAAAGACCGCCTCCACCTTGATTATCCTTTCGAATCACTTCAACGGAATCAACGCCTTTTCGCCAGCGTTGAGAAGCCGCATCTAAGCTGTATTCGTAAATCGACGTTCGAGAAACTTCTTTAATTTCCGTTTCTAGATACTGATGCAGATTTTTTACATTAGCATGATTAAAAACAATATTGCCCAACGCTTCAATCACGCCGTTTGCATTCGTAATAGTTGCCCCTGCACCCGTAGCATTATTTCTGTCATTTAACCGTGTACCAAAATAAAGATGTCCTAAACTAAAAATTATTGCGCCATCTTTATTGATGATCTTATCACCGGCCAAATCCAACTGCTCTCGCGCCGCTATCGTCGCCGATTTCGTCTCATCGTTTACAGTTTCATGATCATTTCGCAGTGTCGTTGCTTGGAGCGAGAGGTGCCCGCCATAAATCCGTCCTGTACCGATATTATCCAACTGTGTTGTTTTAAGCACGTTGACATCACCATCAATCAAACCGCGATTGATAATATGCTCGGCGGAAATATATGTATTCATTGCGCTAAGTTCCCGACCAAATGGATTATCAAGCTGCTTCGCCTTGATATGCAACCCCCTACCAGTAATCAGCTTTGTACGATTATTAAAATTACCATCAAGCGAGAGATTCAGAATACCATCAACTTGAAACGCCTGATTTAAGGTTAAATCCTGTCGATGCACAATATCCGCATCCGCTTGAGTTTTGATATTACCTTCATTTATGAAACGATCTAAATGGAGTGTTAAATGACCTCGACTTTCAATCTGTCCTTGCTGGTTATACAAGGCAAGCAAATCTCCTTGTAAAGCCAACTCATCCAGTGAGAAAATTTCTCCATCGCGATTATCCAATGTTTGTCGAATATTCCCCTCTAAGCTTGCCGTACTATAAATACCGCCCCTCTTATTATTGACCGTCTCGGTAAAGAAGTCTAAATCATATGCTAATATCCCTTGCTTTGGTTTTTCTGTAGTCGCTTTGGTATCACGATTATCCAAATGTTTGGTTGTCAACTTTAACTGATTACCAGCCTGGATCAGAGAGCCGTTATCCGAGATTTTCCGATTATTAATAACCTCCGTAGCAACAATAGCAAGTTGCTGCAATGACCGAATAACTCCGCCTTGATTATCAAGCGCGCCGGTGAATAGTTGAAGCGTCTTATCCGCAATCAGTTTGCCCTGCTTATTGTTCAAGGCGTATTGTTGGCTATCCAGTTGAATATCAGATAAGCTACTGACTATCCCTTGTTGATTATGAAAATCAGCCGTTGTCATCACCATTCTGCCCCCACTTTGTACCAAACCACCCTGGTTATTCAATACACCGCTGTTCAGTGTGAGGTTCTGTTGACTGCTGAGCGTGCCCTGTCGGTTATTCAACCCGCCCTGTTGGGTGTTTAGGTTAAGATTCGCGTTGGCTTCGAGTAATCCCTGCTGGTTGTTCAGCCATGCCGTTTTCAGATTGATATCGCCGGCACTGCTGATTTGCCCTTGCCAGTTACTTAATCCTCCTTGCAAATCAAGGTTGAAGGCTTGTGTGCTGCGTTGCTGCCAACTGCCGCCGTCATTGTTGACAGTGTACGCCTGAATATGCAGTTGCTCGGCATTCAGATTCGCCCCTTGGGTGGAAAGTGCGGTCGGGGTGCGGAATTCAGCACTGGTTTCACTGCGGATGATACTGTTGTCCGCAGTAATCGCACCACTGCGCGCTTCGACCTGTAGGCGGTTGGCGCTGGTTTGGCTATTATTTAAATCAATCTGTTCGGCTTGTACGCTAATCTGCCCCGACGCCAGATTCTGCCCCTGCGCCACCGCACGTTGCTCGGCGGTTAAGGTCAGGTTTTTACCACTTTCGCTTGCCGCATTCAGGGTTTTGCGTTCACCGTTTTCGGTTTGTTCAAAGCGCACGCCGGCGGCAAGCACGGCGGATTTTCCAGCTTCAATCTGGTTGGCTTGGTAGGTGATATCACTTTCGGCGAAGGTTTCGCCCTGCTGGGCTATCTTGCCTTTTGCCTGCAACCGCACTTTGCCCTTGCTTTGTGAATCGCCTTTGGCAATCACGCTGCCGCGTTGGTCGATACCTTGGGTTTGGCTTTGCAGCTGCACATCACCTTGTTGCGTATAAACCGTGCCGCGGTTTTCTATTTGATGTTTTGCACTCAGCTTGACGTCTTGCTGTGCGCCGACAAAGCCGCTATTGACAATCTGCCCCTGCGAATCAATCCGCACATGGCCTTGGGTCGCGCCGATATGCCCGGCATTGCGCACGCCCAAGCCCTCTTCGGTGCCGACCAAGTGGATTTTGCCGGCATACATCCCGCCCAATTCCGATACGTCCACCGCATAGCGCACGGTTTGTGCCGGCTGTTCCGTGTCGTTTTGTTTGCTTTTATGAATGACTTGCACCGATTGATTGTCCGCCGAGACCTTGTTTATGCCGGTGGTGACTTTCAGTTCTTTCGCCCAAATGCCCGCATTGATTTCGGTTTCTCGCGCAATAATATCGGTGTAATCGGAACGGCTGGTGTCCATGCCGCGCCCGGAAACGGTGACTTTGCCTTGCTCGACTTGATAGCCTTTCACCATCCCGTTTTCCAGTTCCACCTTGCCGGTGGTCAAGGCGGTGCGGCCGGCGTTAATCGTGCCGCAGCCTTCGCAATGAATGCCGGACGGGTTGGCGATAATCACCTCGGCACGCTTGCCGGCGACTTCGACATAACCTTTCAGTTGGCTCGGGTTGTTGGAATTGACTTCATTCAGAATCACCTTGGCTTCGCTGCGTGCCAGATAGGGATTGCCCTGCACCCACCCGCCTTGTTCGGTTTGCACTTCGGTGCGGCTGTTGTTCAGAATCGCGCCTTGGGTATCGACATCGAACTGTTGGTATTTATTATGCGACAAGCCTTTGTCATTCGGGGTTTGGATATTCACCTGCGGCAAACCGTTCGCCGTTTGCAATATAATCGCCTGCTGGTTTTTCGGTGCGCTTTGGTCGGCGCGAATTTGCAGTTCATTGGCGGAGACATTGCTCACCAACAAAAAGCCCAACACGGTAAATAAACTGAGATTGACCGCACTTAGCCGCCAGCCTTGGGTTAAAAAAGTAAAACGGCCCACCTCCTCCGCAACCATCTGTCCGCCCTCGCCTTTGGCTTTGCCCTCGCGGGTGGCCATTTCAGACACCACAACCACACGTTGTTGGCTTTTGCTGAAAATCAGGCGGTAAAGATGCTTGTTCATAGGATGTTCCTTTTACGTTTACTGTTTTCTTCTTTTACTACTTTTACTACTTTCTTCTTTTTTACTCTGGCGACTTGGATTAAAACTGATAACTCAGACTAAATCCGGTGGTTACATGGCCGGTACGGAAACCTTGCGGCTTATGAATAGGCGTACCGATAAAATACGCATAATCCAAGCCCCACAGATTACCGCGCAAACCGACCGCCCCGCCAACCAGATGACGACCCAGAAGCTTGGCCGTACTGCGCCCGCGCACCACACCTTTGTCGATGGCAAGGTACAGCTCATGTCCGCTTGTCATCACATTCCACGCCAATTCATTGCGCCATAACCAGCCGCGGTCACCGCTTAAGGTCAATTCGCCGTCAAAACCGCGCACCGTGTAACGCCCGCCGATACTCAAGCGCTCTTGCGGAACAAGCGGGGTTTTGTTCCATTGCCCGCGCCAACCGGTACTCAATTGCCACGGCTGTTCGCCCAGTTTGAACGGTTGCTTGAAGCTGATTTCGGCACTGATGATTTTCGGGCGCGACGTGCCTTCGCCATGCGCCTCTTCCGGCGCCGCCAGCGAACGGTTGGCGCCGGTGCCGCGTTTATAGTCGAAGGAGAAATCTAAGGTGGCACTGCCGAGATATTCACGGTGATTCAGCCCGATTTGCCAACCTGCCATGCGCCGACGTTGCACATCGATTTCCGACCGATCCACAAAGTTCGCGGTGCGGCGATGCCAGACACCAACTGTCGCCGTCGTTTTGCGGCTGCCGTCACGATATAACGTCCGGGAAAGGTTGGCATTCAAATGGGTGCTTTTGCCGGCATATTCATAATCGGTGAACGGGCCAAACACCGTTTGGTGGTAATCATATTGTGACCCGGACACGCTCAACAGCCAATTTTTCCACGGCACGCCGTAATACAGGCTGGTATTGTTGCTGCCGCGCGCACCGTCATCATCGCTGCCGCGTTTGAAACTGTGTGTAAAAGAAGCGTAAAACAGATCGTTCAACGACAACATGTTTTCAATCGACACCGTTGCCGTGCCCTGCAACCGCCCGGTCGCTTTGCTGCCGCTATCGTCCAACGATAAAGACAAGCGATAAGGAAAGCGCTGTTGAAAATCAATCTGCAAATCACTTTCGCCCGGCTGCGCGCCATCGCCTTGCGCCGGGATGATTTGGATATCGGCATCGGCGTGCGGCGGGCGTTTCAGGTTTTCCAAGCCCTGTTCGATAGCGCGGATATTCAATAACGCCCCGCTTTTCGTCGGCAACGCAAACCACACCGTTGCCAACGTCGCCTTAGGATAATCGCTGTTATCCCGTAATTGAATTTGCCTTACTTTGCCGGGAATCACGGTGAGAATCAGCTTCCCGCTGCGTAAATCCTGCGGCTGCACCAACACCCGCGTGGTGACAAAACCCTTTTCGATAATCGCGTTTTGAATCCGATTAATCAGAATGCCGATGCCTTCACCGCCGATACAATGCGGCAGGGAAAAATCCCGTGCTTGATACACCGCATCCAACGCCCAATCGAATTGGCTTCTCGGCGGTCGTACACCTTTTAAAGCGTATGCAGTCATGTCAGTTTGGGTAAGTTCGAGGTTAGTCAGGTAAAGTTCGGAAATGGTCAGGCATTGGGCTTCGGGAATTAACAGGGGGCGTTCTTGAGTGGTTTCGATATCGCTTTGAAACCGCACTTCCGGATGATTGATTTGTTGCCGTTGAATTGAAAGGGTTTGTTCCTGCTGGCGTTGTTGTTGTCGGGCGTCCAAATCCATTTGATTTCGAGTTTGCTCGGTGTTTTGCGCAGGCGGCTCTACGGCTGATATTGATGAAGAAAAAACGGTAATAAGAAGAAAAATAACACTGATTTTAGGTAAAAAAGATTGAATATTGCGATATAAAAGCATGATCTTATCCGGATAATTTATTCAAAAAGCGTTTTAATTTAAATAAAATACACAAAAATGTAAAGGGAAAACACTTCATTTAAGTAACCCGACTGAATTTATTAACACCTAATAAACAAAGCAAATAAAAAAATCATGCCGTGATAACCTATTTTTAACCGGACAATCTACTCCCGCAAACTGGCAAACACCACTTCCGCCATTTTGCGCGAAATACCCGGCACGGTTGCCAGTTCTTCGATACTGGCGGTTTTTACGCCTTGCATACCGCCGAAGTATTTCAACAATGCTTGGCGGCGTTTGCTGCCGATACCTGCGATCGATTCCAAACCACTTTGGGCGAAGGCTTTTTGCCGTTTTTTACGATGTCCGCCAATGGCATGGCGGTGGGATTCGTCGCGGATATGTTGGATTAAATGCAATGCCAAGCTGTCGGTCGGCAGATGTAATTCGCGATCTTGTCTGCTGATAATCAGTGTTTCCAAGCCGGCTTTGCGCTCCACGCCTTTGGCGACACCAATCAACAGTGGTCGGGTTTTATCCCATTCCACGTTCAGATTGGCGAATACCTCCAATGCACGATTCAACTGCCCTTTGCCGCCGTCGATAAAGATAATATCGGGAATTTTTTCCGGCTCTAACGGTTTGTTATAGCGTTTGAGTAACGCTTTTTCCATTGCGGCGTAGTCGTCGCCCGGCGTTATGCCGCTGATATTAAAACGACGGTAATCCGCTTTATAAGGTCCGTCTTGATTGAACACCACGCACGACGCCACGGTCTGTTCGCCCATGGTGTGACTGATATCGAAACACTCCATGCGTTTGATTTCACGCAGCCCTAACCGCTCGCATAATGCTTGGTAACGTTCTTTGATCCGTCCGCGCTGTTTGAGCTGATCGGTCAGTGCAATGTCGGCGTTCATTTGCGCCAAGTGTAAAAATTTCGATTGTTTGCCTCTGGCGTTATCCTGAATCGTGATCTGAAACCCGGCTTGCCGGCTAAGCAAGGTTTCAAGTGCGCTTTTTTGCTCCAATTGGCGATTGGTGATAATTTTTTTCGGAATACTGCGCCCTTGTGCACCTTGCAAATAAAACTGTCCGAAAAACGTTTCGCTGACCTCATCAAGTGCGGTATGGCTCGGAATTTTCGGGAAATAACTGCGGCTGCCCAGCACCTTGCCTTGGCGGATAAACAGCACATGGATACAGGCAATCCCATGCTGATAGGCAATTGCGATAATGTCCAGATCGTCGGTATTTTGGTTGGAGACAAATTGTTTTTCCGTCACCGTACGCACCGCTTGGATTTGGTCGCGATATAGTGCGGCTTTTTCAAAATCCAGTTGTACGCTCGCCCGTTCCATTTGCGCCACCAGATGTTGCGTCACCTGTTGATCTTTGCCTTGCAGGAACAGACGCACATAATCGACTTGTTGGTTGTAGTCTTCATCGCTGACATAGCCGCTGACGCAAGGCGCGGAACAGCGCCCGATTTGGTATTGCAGACAAGGACGCGAACGGTTGCGGTAGGTGGTGTCTTCACATTGGCGCACCGGAAACAGTTTTTGCAGTAATGATAAGGTTTCCCGCACCGCGCCGGCATTGGGATAAGGCCCGAAATACTCGCCGGCGATTTTGTGGCTGCCGCGAAAGGCGGTCAAACGCGGGTGGCGTTCTTTGGTCAGCAAAATAAACGGATAGGATTTGTCGTCGCGCAGCAGTACGTTATATTTCGGTTGGTATTTTTTGATGTAGTTATGTTCGAGCAGCAGCGCTTCGGTTTCCGAGTGAGTCACAGTCACGTCAATCTGGGCGATTTGTGCCACCAACGCTTCGGTTTTTTTACTGGTGAGATTTTTACGAAAATAACTGGAAAGGCGTTTTTTCAGATCTTTGGCTTTGCCGACATAGATGATTTCGTTGTCATCATCATACATGCGATACACACCGGGCTCGGTGGTAACTTCGGCAAGAAAGCGTTTGGCGTCAAACATAGGGTGCGTTTTATATTAAATCAAATTTTCCCTCCCTCTGCAGGCGGAGGAAGGGAAATCGGCTATTTCAAAAAGTTATTCAATACCGATTGAATGCCTTTTGACAACAAATCGTTATCGGCATTTTTATCCAACGCACCGTTCGGACTGAGTTTGTCCACGATTTGCGGCAGAAATTGCGACAGCAAATCCGAGGCTTCCGCTTCGTCTTTCACCCCGGCTTGTTGTGCCGCTTGCTGCAACTCTTGTTTGCCGAACACATCTTCGATTTGGGTCGGAGAAATGCGTTTGTTTTCCCCGGTTCCCAACCAAGATTGCAGCAGATCGTCCAATCCGCCTTGCTGGAATTTGGCTAGAATGCCTTGAATGCCGCCTTGTGAAACCAACAGCTCATTGATAACCGCCATTGCCTGCCCTTGTTTGCCGGCTTCGCCGCCTAACACACCGGAAACCACTGAACCTAAGATTTTGTCTAACATAATTTTTTCCCTAATTACTTACTTAAAATTTGACGAACCTTTTCCAGATCCTCAAACGTATCCACGCCGACCGCCGGTACTTCATTTGCCAACGCCAGATGAATTTTTTCGCCGTACCACAACACGCGCAGTTGCTCTAACGATTCAATCTGCTCAAGTGCGGTCGGCTGCCACTCGATATATTGCCGAATAAATCCGGCACGATAAGCATACAGCCCGATATGGCGCAAATAGCTGCTTTTTGCCAAATTCAGCTCGGCTTTGCTGATCTCGCCTTTGTTCAACGCGGCAAATTGATCGCGATCCCACGGAATCACGGCGCGCGAGAAATATAATACAAAGCCGTTTTGATCGGTCAGCACTTTGACCACATTCGGATTAAACAGCTCTTCCGCGTCGTCAATCTTGACCGCGAGGGTTGCCATTTTCACCGGATTGTCGGCTAAATTTTCTGCCACTTGGCGGATAATCGCCGGTGGAATCAACGGCTCGTCGCCTTGCACATTGACAATAATCTCATCTGCCGCCAAACCGCACTTTGCCACCACTTCGGCTAAACGCTCGGTGCCGGAATTGTGTTTTTCCGACGTCATGCACACCTCCGCCCCGAAACTACGCGCAACCGCCGCCACTTCGGCATGATCGGTGGCAATAATAATTCGCTCGGCACCGGATTTTTGCGCTTGTTGCCATACATGTCGGATCATCGGTTTGCCGGCAATATCGGCAAGCGGTTTGCCCGGCAAGCGGGAGGAGGCATAACGCGCCGGGATAATCACACTAAATTTAGTCATATTGCTTATTCCTTCTCCGGTTCTATGGCAACGCCGCTTTCCGGCAGCAACACCGGAATCCCGTTTTCAATCGGATAGGCCAATTTTTCAAATTCGCAAATTAAGCGCTGCTGTTGTTTGTCATACTGTAATTTGGCATGACAGCGCGGACAGGCAAGCACCTGTAACATTTTATTATTCACCTTTCACCTCTTGCATAATCTTCGCTACGATTGTATTGATTGTCGGCTCCAGTTCGGCTTCCACCGGCACATACCACCAGTTTTCGCGCGCAAATTTATGGCATTTCACTGCGTCTTTCTCGGTCATAAACAAGCTCTGCTCTGCTTTGGTTAAGTTGTTGAGCTTTTCTGGCGACAACTTGGCATGATCGACAAACGCTTTCTGTTTCACCACATTCAAGCCCAAGCTATTCAGCATATTAAAGAAACGTTGCGGATTGCCAATTGCCGCCATGGCAACAAGCGGTTGTCCGATAAAATCGCTTAGCCGGCGTTCTTCTTGCGTCAGCAAATTGACCGCCACGTTGGCCCGTAAGCGCATTTGGATTTCCTGTGCCTGTGCCGCCGCGCCATTGCACACCACCGCATCAGCTTGTTTCAAGCGGCTCGGTAATTCGCGCAACGGTCCGGCAGGCATCAAAAAACCGTTACCGAAACGCCGTTCTCCGTCGACAATCACCACTTCGACATCGCGTTGCAACGCATAATGCTGCAAGCCGTCATCGCTCAAAATCACATCGATATGATAAGCTTTATGCAATAATTCGATACTCCGGCGGCGGTTGGGGGAAACCGCGATCTTTGCGCCACTACGCCGCGCCATCAGCACCGGCTCATCGCCGACTTCCGCCGGATTGGAGTTGGGATTGACCAGTTGCGGATAATTTTTGACTTCATTATTGCCCGGCACATAGCCTCGGGAAACCACGCCGACTTTCAAACCTTGCCGCTGCAATTGCCGCGCCAACCAAATGGTAAACGGCGTTTTGCCGTTGCCGCCGACCGACAAATTACCAATCACCACCACCGGCACCGGCGCTTTCCAGGATTTAAAAATGCCGGTACGATACGCTGTGCGACGAAGTGCGGTAATGCCCCAAAACAACAATGACAACGGCGCAAGCAACCACGCAGACATACGCGCCCAGCGATCTTTTTGGTACCAAAAATTCATATCCACGCCTCTATTTTCTGATTTTTGTGTTTTGCGGTGATTTTTCGCTTATTGACTAAATTGCAATTTATGCAGTTGGGCATAAGCCTTACCCGCCGCCAACAATTGTTGATGACTGCCGCGCTCAATCACTTGCCCGTGATCAACCACCAAAATTTCATCGGCATTCTCAATCGTCGATAAACGGTGGGCAATCACAATAATGGTGCGATTATGGCGCAAACCGTCAATTGCCGCCTGAATGGCACGTTCGGATTCGGTATCCAACGCCGAAGTCGCTTCATCCAAAATCAACACCGTCGCATTGCGCAATAGGGCGCGCGCAATCGCCAAGCGCTGGCGCTGTCCGCCGGATAACATCACCCCGTTTTCGCCGATTTCGGTATCCATGCCTTGCGGCAGGCTTTCAATAAACTCCAACGCGTGCGCCGCTTTTGCCGCCTCGATAATCTGCTCACGGCTATATTTTTCGGCGGCGGCATAGGCGATATTATTGGCGACGGTGTCATTAAACAAATGCACCTGCTGCGACACCAGCGCGCAATGTGTGCGCAAATTGGCAAGGCTATATTCTTTAATATTGTGCCCGTCAAGCAGAATTTCGCCTTGTTCAATATCATAAAAACGGGTTAATAAATTGGCAATCGTCGATTTGCCCGAACCGGAACGCCCGACCAGCGCCACGGTGCTGCCCGCTTTCACCTCAAACGAGACGTTCTGCAATACATTCTGCTCTTTGCCCTGATAATGGAAAGAAACATGCTTGAAGCTGACATTGCCGTCCACTTTCTCTTTTTCCAAACTGCCCTGATCTTTTTCGGTCGGTAAATCCATAATGGAAAACAACGTTTGACACGCTGCCATACCGCGTTGAAATTGCGCATTAACATTGGTCAGCGATTTTAGCGGACGCATCATCGCCAACATCGAAGAAAACACCACGGTAAACGAACCGGCGGTCAGATTCTGGCTCATAATGCTCGGCACGGTTGCCAAATACAGCACGATTGCCAGCGCAAACGAGGCGATCAGTTGCACCACCGGATCGGAAATCGCCGATGCCATCATCATTTTCATGCCTTTGCGACGCATATCGTTGCTGACATGGTTAAAGCGATCTTCCTCTACTTTTTGCCCGCCGAACGACAGCACCACCTTATGCCCTTTCAGCATTTGCTCGGCGGAAGAGGTCAATTCCCCCATCGAAGTCTGCATATTTTTGCTCAAGCGGCGGAAGTGTTTCGAGACCACACGGATCAGCACCGCAATCATCGGACCGATAATAAACAGCACCACCGACAATTGCCAACTGGTGTAAATCATCACGCCTAACAGCGAGAGTAAATAAGCCCCCTCACGCACAATCGTGACCAAGGCGCCGGAGGAAGATGACGCAACTTGCTCCGAATCATAGGTAATACGCGACAGCAACTTGCCGGAAGAATTATTATCGAAAAAGCTGACCGGCATATACATCATGTGTTTGAACAAGCGGCGGCGCATGGTCATAATCACCTTGCCCGATACCCACGCCAAACAATAAGTGGAAATGAAATTACTCAACCCGCGGAAGAAAATCAGCACCACTACAAACACCGCCATCCATTTCAGGAAATCGGTATCGGCTTTGCCGAAGCCGTCATCCAGCAACGGTTTCAACATCGAAATCAAGGCGGCGTCAGTTAAGGCGTTAATAATCAAGGCGATAGCGGCGGCGATCAAGCCCGATTTAAACGGCAGGATCATCGGCCATAGGCGTTTGAAGGTTTTGGCGGTAGAAAAGTCTTTATCTTCCATTTTCACGGATTCCAATACATTGTTATCGCTCCGGTTTGAGATTATCGAGCGTAAAATTGGCTTATTCTAACTGTATTTCTTTGTCTAAGCCAATAATTATCTGATACCATGGCACAAGGCGGTTGCGGACGGTGTGAATTTGCCAGCGTCCGTTTTGCACCGTTATCCTGATTTGCCCGTCAAGTGCGGTGTTGTAAACCGCACTTTTCATCTGTTGCAAACGCGCCAATACCGCCGAATGCGGCAAACGCCATCGATTATGCAATCCACTGGAAATCAGGGCTATTTTCGGTTGCAGTTTAGCCAGCCATAACCAACTGCTCGAACTGTTACTGCCATGGTGTGCCACTTGCAACCAATCGATTTTGCCGATTTGTGCCGCCAATCTTTTTTCGGTCTCGACCGCAATATCGCCGCTTAATACAAACCGCAGTTGATCACGCCCGACCAGTAACACACACGAATCCTGATTTTTCGCGGTTACAACCGTTGCCATCGGCGCCAGCGCTTCAAATTCAAACCCTTGCCATTGCCAGCGAACGCCCTGATGACAAAACCGCCGCCGCTGCGCGCCATAATCTTTCGTTGAGGCTTGGATCAACAGCGCATTTGGAAAAGCATTAAGCAGCGCGGGCACACCGCCGGCATGATCGTTGTCGTCGTGGCTGACGATAATTTGCTGCAAATTCAAGCCTTGCCGCCGCAAATAAGGCAAAATTTCCGTTTCCGCCATACTGCCGCCCTGCCACGCTTGCCCGGTATCAAACAGCGTCGCTTGATCATCACTCACCAACAACATCGCCAAGCCCTGCCCGACATCCAGCATTTCCAAGCGCCAGTCCGCTTGGCTGAGTGGCTTGAACAGCAACAGGCTTACGGTTATCACCGCCGCACCGCCGCTTAAGTATAACGCGCGGCGAAATGCCGCCTGATTGGGCGTTTTTAGCACGGAAAAATCCAAAGTGCGGTAACGATGAAACAGCAAACAGAATACCACGCCAAAACAAACGGATAATATTAGCTGTTGTTGCTGATTGGATAGCGTTAGGTAAGCATTCGGCAACTGCGCCAAGAGGTGTAAACTCCGCTGCAAAACAATATCGACGATTTGCCACAACCAAACCGCATTAAAAAAGAAATTCAAGCATAACGCCAATAAAATCAGCGGGACTAACACAAGACTGAAAATCGGCACCAGCAGCAGATTGCTCCACAATGCACCTAACGGCATGGCATGAAAAATGAAAATTTGCAGCGGGGTAAACAACAGCAATAAGCCGAGTTGCAAATGCACTAAGCCCAACAACCAATAGACCGCACTTGGTACGAATTGCCGCAACCCGCGCCCGCGCCATTGCATATTGCTTAACGGAAAAAAGGCGTAATAAAAACACAAGATCAACACAGCGCCGCAAGAGAGCCAAAAACTTTCATTCAGTACGCTCAAGGGATCGAGCCAGCTCAACCAAGCCACCACGAAGAGTAATAATTTCCACGGCGGCAAATAAATGCGGCTAAAAATCAACAACAACCAAAACGCATACGCCCACAACGCGCGTTCGGTCGGAAGCAAAAAATCCGCTAAATAGGCATAAAAAACCGCCGCGCTTAACGCAAACAAGTGCGGCAGGCGGTGCGAAACCGCACTTGGGGTTGCAAATAGGCGTATCGCAATATATTGCAGTATCCGCGCCATGCCCCACACCAATCCCGCCACCAACCCGATATGCAAGCCGGAAATCGCAATCAAGTGCGCCGTGCCGCTTTCACGGAATAACTGCCAATCCTCACTGTTCAGCCACGCCCGTTCACCGAATGCCAACGCCAACATCACGCCTTGATAAGGCAAATGTTCCGTTTGTTCAATCGTGCGCGCCAGCAAACGTTGCCGCCAATTTGCTTCGCTACGGATTAACGCCGCCTGTTTCACCGTCGCCGAAGCAAACACCGATTGCGACAATAACCAGCGCTGGCGGTTAAACCCGCCTTCATTCAAACGTGAGCTGAGCGGACGCAACGTCAAGCGCACTCGCCAAATGTCGCCTAATTGCGGGGATTGTTCGGCTTGCCAATTCAAATGCACTTTCTGCTTGCCTAACTGATACGCCGTCAAATCCACCTCCGCCACCAGCTGCAAATTGGGCGACAATTGGCGCAAGCCGATAATTTTCACCTGATTTTCCAGCGCGGTGTGTTGTAGTTGCGCGATTTTTTCCCCCTGCCGCAAAACCTCATTCAGATAATGCTGCTGATAACCGGCGAAAAACAGCAGACAGCCCCCAAACCAAAAGTAAGTGCGGTAGCGATAATATCGACGCAGCCATGCCGGCAACAACAAACCCAATGCCGCGATAAACAGCAGCGGATAATCCGCAAGCCAAGCCGCCGGAATAAAAAAGAGTTGACACAGACTTAACAACCAACAGACGGCAAGATACGATAATTTCATTAATTTAGTCATTTCCACAGGTTCACAGAAAAACAGTGTGAAATAACAAAAGCCAACTAGAATAGTAGCTTAGATTATTTTTGCGATCTGGATCGCAAAACATAGATTTTATTTACTTTTTTAACCACTTGTTTTTTAATGGCTTTATCCGAATGACTAAAAATCATACCGCTGCAACCCGCTTTTTATTTGCCAAAAGAATTAACATCTGCTATTTATATCGCCTTTAAAAAGGCATGAAATTTTAATCATTGTAAATTTCTTCTAATTTTCGACTAAATAAATGGGTAATTTTCACGTTGTTTATCACCGTTTGAAATTATCCTCTGGGGAGAACATCATGAGTGCAGTAGCTCCAAAAACATCTTTGAGTCTGTTATCTTTGGCTGGTGTCGATGCTTATCAGGAGCAAGACGGTGAGGAATATATGAATGAAAAGCAAATCGAGCATTTCAAAAAAATCCTGACCGCATGGCGTGAACAAATTGTCAATGAAGCCGGCAAAACCGTCGCGCAAATGCAAGACGAAGCCGCTAACTTCCCTGATCCGGCAGACCGCGCGACACAGGAAGAAGAATTCAGTTTGGTGCTGAGAAACCGTGATCGCGAGCGTAAATTACTGAAAAAAATCGATCACACCTTGGTTAAATTGGAAACCGATGATTTCGGTTATTGCGAATCTTGCGGCGTTGAAATCGGTATCCGCCGTTTAGAGGCGCGTCCAACCGCCGATTTATGCATCGACTGCAAAACACTGGCGGAAATTCGCGAGAAACAAACCTCGAAATAATACCTGTTACTTGATTTGTAGAAGATCAAACCTAATCTGACAGTTCCCCGTTTAAAACAGCGGGCTGTCAGATTAATTTGCGCTTATATTCTTCTCAGCCCAAATTCGCTTTCCATCAAGCAACGTGTCTATCATTGTTCCGCCACAACACCCTTCCCCTGGATGGTTAGGTATGAGGCGTTAGCCCGCTTTTTACCAACAATTTTGTCTGCTATGCCATTTTTTACTATGCCTAAAAACGCCAAAACCCCATCAACAGGGGCTTTATATCATTTTTCAACGCCAATTTTTTTCTTTCATCTATGCAACAATAATCATTCCATATCGGCTGTTAACGCAAATGAAATTTACGCCGCAAAGTTCGCAACAGCAAAAAGACCCACGGCCATAAAATTCCGCTGATCGCCGCGCCAATCAATTCTTGCGGGTTAAAGTGGGCGCTGTGCATAAACAACTCGATTAGAAAAATCACGATGTGGATTATCACAACGGCGACCACCACTAAAATACTTTGTAACCACAATGAGAGATTACGCAGAATGAGGTGATTGGACGCAATGAGATAGGCAAACACCGAGAGTACCAATGCGTGCACGCCGAGAATCGAACCTAAACTCAAATCCCACAGCAAGCCGATGACAAACGCCCAACCGATACTGATTCGATTGGGAATCGCCAACACCCAATATAACAATACCAAGATCAGCCAAGAAGGGCGATATCCTTGAAATTGTGCCGACCACGGTGTTATTTCCATCACCAACGCCACTAAAAAAGTGCAAATGATCATTAAAAACTGAAAAATCCAATTACTGCGCATTATTGGCTCCCCTCGGTCGTTAACGCATCCTGCTGTTGCTGATTGGCATCCGCCGGCGCCAACTCCTCCGCTTGTCCGGAGTTTTCCTCCGCCTGATTCGGATTGATCGGTTCTTTTACATTTTTATTCAGTTCGTCCGGCGCCATCAAATCGTCTTGGCGGGTCGATAGGCGCTGACGTACGGCATTACGCACATCCTCCGGCGAGAGTGATTGCGCCCGGTGCAGTTCGTCGTTAACCGGCCACAATAACAATAAATAACGCAACCGTTCGAGCGAAGCTAACGGTTTGGCGGTGATCACCGCAAAATAATTTTGTTTATCGGTAGAAACCGAATCGACAATCGCGACCGGATAACCTTCCGGAAAACGTCCGCCCAAACCGGACGTCACCAACAGATCGCCTTTCACAATATCAACCGAGTGCGGTACATTATCCAACTGCAATTCGTCACCGCGCCCGGTACCACTGGCAATTAAGCGCACATCATTGCGCAATACTTGTAGCGGAATCGAATGGGTCACATCGGTGATCAACAACACCCGGCTAGTAGTGGCGCCAACCGAGGTCACTTGCCCGACCACGCCTTTTTCATCAATAATCGGTTGCCCGACATAAACGCCGTCGCGGCTGCCCTGATTAATCACCACTTGCTGACGGTAAATATCCGTTTCGGTAGTCAACACTTCGGCAATTTTTTTGTATTCATCGTAACGCAACGGCGAATTGAGCAGTAAACGCAAACGCTGGTTTTCCACTTTCAACTGGTCGAGAATCAACAAATCGGCATTTTTTTCACGTAATTGTTCTTTCAAGACCCGATTTTCGATTTGTAACTTGGAGGTGTCCGCCAGATTATCCGATACGCCGTCCAACACGGTACGCGGAATATTGGCGAAATAGAAAATGCCGCTGATTGAGGTTTCCATCAGGCTACGCAGCTGGATCATGCCGCTCGTGCGCCCGTCACCGATCATTAATAACACCGATGCGATAATCGCTAAAATTAAACGAATTCCTAAAGGCGGAGCTTTAGAAAAAATTGGTTTCATGCCTTTACGCTTAAAAAAGTTGCGGTTTTAAGCTGACCGCCAAAACCGCACTTGTGAAAAATAAAGCCTGTATTTCAAACCAACGAGCAATTAGTCGTCGCTAAAAATATCGCCACCATGCATATCGATCATATCCAATGCTTCCCCGCCGCCACGTGCGACGCACGTCAATGGATCTTCCGCCACGATGACCGGCACGCCCGATTCGCGCGACAGCAAGGTATCAATATTCGGCATCAAGGCGCCGCCGCCGGTCAAGACCATGCCGCGTTCGAAAATGTCCGCCGCCAATTCCGGCGGGCAAGACTCAAGTGCGGTACGCACCGCCGTCACAATGCCGCTTAACGGTTGTTGGATTGCTTCCAACACATCGCGTGAAGTCAATTTGAAACTGCGCGGCGCACCTTCTGCCAAATTATGACCGTGAACTTCAATTTCTTTCACTTCGTCATCATTTTCGATAAATGCGGTACCGATCTCTTGTTTAATCCGCTCCGCCGTCGCTTCGCCGATGGAAGAACCGAACGTGCGGCGTACATAAGCAATAATCGCTTCATCAAAACGGTCGCCACCGATACGTACCGAAGACGAATAAACCACACCGTTCAGAGAGATCACCGCCACTTCGGTGGTACCGCCGCCGATATCAATCACCATTGAACCGGTTGCGGTTGAAACCGGCAATTTCGCACCGATTGCCGCCGCCATCGGCTCTTCGATTAAATACACTTCGCGCGCCCCGGCGCCGATTGCCGATTCTTTAATCGCGCGACGCTCTACTTGAGTAGCCCCGGCCGGCACACACACCAACACCCGCGGGCTCGGACGCATAAAATTATTGCGGTGCACCTGTTTGATAAAGTATTGCAACATTTTTTCGGTTACAAAAAAGTCGGCAATCACGCCGTCTTTCATCGGGCGAATCGCGGCGATACTTTTCGGGGTGCGTCCCAACATCATTTTGGCTTCGCGCCCGACGGCAGCAATGCTTTTTAGGGAGCCGACGCGATCTTGACGAATCGCCACAACCGAAGGTTCATCTAAGACAATGCCTTGTCCTTTGACATAAATTAAGGTGTTAGCCGTGCCGAGATCAATGGAGAGGTCATTGGAAAATAGACCACGAATTTTTTTAAACATAGTAATTCCGATTTGAGAAAAAGTTGAGCCGCGATTAATATAAAATGACGGGCGAAAAAATTGTGCTAAATGTACCAAAAAGCAGACCTTTTCACAACGTAAAATTCAACCTAATCACAGGCGGATCGGATTTATCCGCCTGTGCGCCAACCGCACTTTGCGTTATTTTTTAGCCAAAATCGGTTTTAAAAATCTTGCGGTATGCGATTCTTCGTTTTTGACCAACTGCTCCGGTGTGCCTTGAGCGATAATCTGACCGCCGCCGTCCCCCCCTTCCGGCCCGAGATCGATAATCCAATCGGCGGTTTTGATCACATCCAGATTATGTTCGATCACCACAATGGTATTGCCTTGATCGCGCAAGCGATGTAATACCCCCAACAACTGTTTGATATCGGCAAAATGCAAGCCGGTGGTCGGTTCGTCCAGAATATACAGGGTTTTGCCGGTATCGCGTTTTGACAACTCGGTTGCCAATTTAACCCGCTGCGCCTCCCCGCCGGATAACGTGGTCGAAGATTGCCCCAAACGGATATAGGATAAGCCCACGTCCATTAAGGTTTGCAGTTTGCGCGCAATCATCGGCACGGCGGCGAAAAACTCCAAGCCCTCTTCCACCGTCATCTCTAAAATCTGATGAATGGTTTTGCCTTTGTAGCGAATTTCAAGGGTTTCGCGATTGTAACGCTTGCCTTTACAGTGATCGCACGGCACATACACATCCGGCAAAAAGTGCATTTCCACTTTAATCACGCCGTCGCCCTGACAGGCTTCGCAACGTCCGCCACGCACGTTAAAACTAAACCGTCCCGGATTATAACCGCGCGCACGCGCTTCCGGCACGCCGGCAAACAGCTCGCGAATCGGGGTGAACAACCCGGTATACGTCGCCGGATTGGAACGCGGCGTGCGCCCGATCGGGCTTTGATCGATGTCGATCACTTTGTCGAAATGCCCCAAACCGTCAATGCTTTTATACGGTGCGACATGGGTATTGTCGGCACGGTTCAAGGCGTTCTGCGCCAATGGGAACAGGGTATCGTTAATCAACGTCGATTTGCCCGAACCGGATACGCCGGTAATACAGGTGAACAAGCCGACCGGAATATCCAAATTAACATTTTTCAGGTTGTTACCGCTCGCGCCTTTCAGACTGAGCCATTTTTCTTTGTTGACTTTGGTGCGCTTTTTCGGAATCTCAATTTTCTCCGCACCGGACAGATATTTGCCGGTGAGCGAGGCTTGGTTTTGCATTAACTGCCGTGCCGTACCGCTGGCGACAATTTCGCCGCCGTGCACGCCTGCGCCCGGCCCGATGTCGATAATATGATCGGCTGCCATAATTGCGTCTTCGTCATGTTCGACCACGATCACGGTGTTGCCCAAATCGCGCAAATGGATCAAGGTTTTCAGCAAACGTTCGTTATCGCGTTGGTGCAAGCCGATGGACGGTTCGTCCAACACATACATCACGCCGACCAAGCCTGCGCCGATTTGACTGGCAAGGCGAATCCGCTGCGCTTCGCCGCCCGACAGGGTTTCCGCCGAACGCGACAGCGAGAGATAATTCAAACCGACATTGACCAAAAACGACAACCGCTCTTTGATCTCTTTCAAAATTTTTTCCGCAATTTGCGCCCGTTGCCCATGCAATTGCAGATTTTCAAAGAAATTCAACGCATTGCCGATACTGCGCTCCGCCACATTCGGCAAATTAAATTGCTCGATAAACACATGGCGCGCTTCGGTGCGCAAGCGTGAGCCGCCGCAGGCTTGGCAAGGACGATTGCTGATATTTTTCGCCAATTCTTCACGCACCGCCGTCGATTCGGTCTCTTTGTAACGGCGCGCCATATTGTTCAAAATGCCTTCAAACGGATGACGGCGCAAGGTGATATCGCCGCGATCATTGACATATTGAAACTCGATTTCCTCGTCGCCGGAACCGTTTAAAATCACTTCGCGGATCGCCGGCGACAGTGCTTCAAACGGTTGTTGGATATCGAATTGGTAATGTTTGGCGAGCGACGACAGCATTTGGAAATAGTAAAAATTACGGCGATCCCAACCTTTAATCGCACCGTTTGCCAGTGAAATAGACGGATTTTGGATCACTAGGCTTTCATCAAAATATTGCTGCACGCCCAAGCCGTCGCAGGTCGGACACGCCCCTGCCGGATTATTGAACGAAAACAGGCGAGGCTCCAATTCCGCCACCGAATAACCGCAATGCGGACAAGCAAAATTCGAAGAAAACAACAATTCTTCGATCTGATTCTCTTCTTCCGCCATTGGCGCCACCACCACCGTACCGCCCGACAGCTCAAGTGCGGTTTCAAACGATTCCGCCAAACGGCTTGCCAAATCTGACCGCACTTTGAAGCGATCAATCACCACTTCAATCGTATGTTTCTTTTGCAATTCCAACGCCGGCGGATCAGACAAATCGCAAATTTCGCCGTCGATCCGCGCGCGGATAAAACCTTGTGCCGCAATATTTTCCAACAGCTTCACGTGTTCGCCTTTGCGTTCTTTCACCACCGGCGCAAGCAACATCATGCGGCAGCCTTCCGGCAACTCCAATACTTTATCCACCATTTGGCTGATGGTCTGCGCTGCCAACGGCACATCGTGGGTCGGACAGCGCGGCTCGCCGACACGGGCGAACAACAAACGCAGGTAGTCATAAATTTCGGTAATCGTGCCGACGGTCGAACGCGGATTATGCGAGGTCGATTTCTGCTCAATCGAAATCGCCGGCGACAGCCCTTCGATATGATCGACGTCGGGCTTTTCCATCAACGATAAAAACTGGCGCGCATAAGCCGACAACGATTCGACGTAACGCCGTTGCCCTTCGGCATATAAGGTGTCAAATGCCAACGACGACTTGCCCGAACCCGACAAACCGGTGATCACCACCAATTTATCGCGCGGAATGGTCAAATCAATATTCTTTAAATTATGAGTACGCGCCCCGCGCACCTCAATCTTGTCCATAAATTTATCTCGATTGTTTTGTAAAATTGGAACGATTATCGCACAAATAAAAAAACTGTGTAAATATCCAGTATCTTTTTTATTTTAAAAGGTGATTTTTTTGCGATTTTCAGGCAATATATACCGTATTCTAACCAGCTATAAAAAGAAGAGGATACTATGGCAGGCGTAAATAAAGTGATTATTGTTGGCAACTTAGGTAACGAACCGGAAATCCGTACCATGCCGAACGGCGAAGCGGTTGCGAATATCAGCGTGGCAACCAGCGAATCTTGGCGTGATAAAAATACCGGCGAAATGCGCGAAGTAACCGAATGGCACCGCATTGTGTTGTACCGCCGTTTAGCCGAAATTGCCGGCGAATATCTGCACAAAGGCAGCAAAGTCTATGTCGAAGGCAGATTGAGAACGCGCAAATGGCAGGATCAAAACGGACAAGACCGCTACACCACCGAGATCCAAGGCGACAGCCTGCAAATGTTGGATTCGCGCGGTGATCGCGCACAACAAGGCGGTTATGTGCCACAACAAAGCGGCGGCTATTCGCCACAACAAAGTGCCCCACAACAACAATCTTACGCCGCTCCGGCTTCCCGCCCTGCCCCGGCACAAAAACCGACGTCGCAGCCAGAGCCGCCGATTGATTTTGACGATGATATTCCGTTTTGAATTCCATATACATAAATTCTGTAAAAATAAATTATAAAACCCTAAGAGAAACCTTACTAGACAAGGTTTCTCTTTTTTTTACATTTGTGTTTGACGCGTTTCATTTTATTTAATAGTATTTATATATATTTTTTTGTAAAATTTAATCATTTATGTATAAGTTAGAAACAACCCTTTTTTCGAATGGAGAACGTTTTCCTCTATTAGTTAATGAGAAAACTGGTATTCCTGATTTTTATTCAACTCTATGGGTAACTGTGGAACTACGCAATCAATCCGCAGTAAACACCATTAGAAATAAGCTAGGAGCTATACAATGGATAATGAATTGGGAAAAACAGAATAATCTTGTTATTAGTGATCTAATTCATAGAGAAATACTATTAACCGAAAACCAGTTAGAATCTCTTATTCGACATATGAGAATAAATGTAAAAAAGCAAAAAAATGTAATCAATACAAAAAAAGTGTGTTAATGAAAGGTAGAACTCAATTTATTGATATTTATTCTTCTGTATCTCTTAGTCATCAATATAATAAACTAACAACACTTTCAGAATACATATTATTTCTATCTAAAGTAATTAGTGTATCTAACGGATATATCGAAAATTTGACGAAACTAATTACGTTAATTAAAGAGTCAAGACCTAAAAATCATAAAACATTATCTATAAAACCAGAAAGTGAGTTACCTGATGGACTATTAGATGAATTTATGTCTATTGCGGTTTTTTCTAATCACAATAATCCATTTAAAGATATCGGAATTAGAAAAAGAAACCATTTAATGTTCACCTTACTAAAAGAGTTAGGAATTAGAAGGGGAGAACTATTATCAATTCAAATTCCATCTATTGATATAGGAACAACTAAATCCTCAATTATAATTAGACGAACATATGATGATAAATCTGATACAAGGAAGATACAGTCGGTCACTAAGACTAAAGAAAGACGTTTACCAATCTCACAAAAGATAGCTCAGCTTATCGATGACTATATTATGAACCATCGTTCTAAAATTCCTAACGCTAATAAACATCCATATTTATTTGTAACTCATCGAAAAGGAAAAACTCAAGGAGGCCCAATTAATACAAGTTCCTTTGATAATATTATTGTACCAACAATGAAAAAAGTAGATTCTAAGTTCTCTATAATTCATCCACATATTTTTCGTCATGAATGGAACTTAGATTTTTCACGAAAAATAGATAAAAATAACCAAAATATAAATAATGATTCTTCTCATAAAGATTTTATTTCACCTGAAAAAGAAGCAAAAATGAGGCAGCATCTTATGGGACATACGTCAGAGAAATCTGGAAATGTTTACAATCAACGTTATATTCGAGAAAAAGCTAATAAAATCTTATTAGAACTACAAACTGAGTTTCATAAAAAGGTTGACACTTATGAGTCATAGTAAAATTCTTAGACAGTCAAGAGATGGATATACATTTGATGAAAATGAAAACTCTTGGAATATAAGTAAAGATAAAACAATCAATTTTTCTCAGCCAATATTAAATATAAATAAAAAAACATTAGAAGGATTCAAAAAACATTAGCGATATATGCCGAAAAATACTCAAGTTATCATGTATCTCACATGTATCAACAGTTTCAATGATTAGTAACTTCAACTAATCTAAAGAACATCAATGTATCAATAATATTGAATTGGAAAAATAAATTAGGAAAAGATCATGAATGGTATTTAGGAGCGTTAAAAGGTTTTTTACTATCATGGCATGAATATGGTTATTATGGAGTTGATAAATCTGTTGTATCGCTGCTAGAAAGTTTTACTTTGAGTGGAAATGATAAAGGTAAATCGGTATTAATGAGATGCCCTTATACAGGAGCATTTACTGAAAATGAAGTTTTGGCTTTAATGGCTGAACTCTCTAGACTTTGGAAAGAAGATCTTATTTCATTTGAAGCATATGCATATATTCACTTACTACAAGCTACAGCTAGAAGACCTATTCAAATACGCCATTTAAAATTTGAAGACCTAAAAAAAGAAATGTCGCAAGGAACATGGAACTACTATTTAAATATTCCTAGTGCAAAAAAAAGAGGTGGATTATTTAGAACTACATTTAAAAAATTAGTAATAACCGAAGACCTATATTTAATCTTATTAAACGTTATAGATTTTCAATACAAAAAATTACTTGAGATAGTAAGTGAATCATTTATCTCTAGTCATAAGATGAAATTACCAATCTGAAACTCACCCTAAAACATCGTTATGGGAAAAGCATTGTATAGGTACATCCAAAGGAGAATTTATAAGATTACTATCACACAATGCAAGGCATTGGCTAAGTACAAAAGCTGAACGAGGTGGAATGGATGAGTTAACTTTAGCTAATTGGGCAGGGCGAGCAAGAGTTGCAGATAACAAAGCTTATGATCACAGAACAGAAGAAGAAAAAAGTGAATCAGCTAGAGATTTACTCATTCCTGAGGATATTTCAATCTTAGATAAAATTCATTTGAATCTTCCTGTTACCTATGAAGACCTAGGAAAAGATAGAATTGGAATCGCAACGGTAACAGAAATAGGCATTTGCGAACACGATTATGCGATGTCTCCATGTTCTCGTCATGGTGATTGTGAAACATGTAAAGAGCTTGTTTGTATTAAGGGTTTAGAATCCTCTTTGGAAATATTAAAGCAACGAGAAACCCAGATAACTGAACAATTTAATAAAGCTAAAGAACACCATAAAATAGGTGTTTTTGGTGCAGATCGTTGGATAAGTAATTTGGGATGGAGACTAACACACATAAAAACTAAAATTAAGTTCTTAGAAAATAAGGCTATCCCAAATGGTTCGTTATTACGAATGCCGGATGAATATGATCCTTCCCCTGCTAAATTAGCTTTGCTAGAGAAAGGAATGGATATAGGTATACAAAAACAAGAAGCATCTAAATTAGATGATGATTTATACAGATTAATGGAGTTATAATATGCCCAAAATTCTTATTACAGAAGAAAATTTAGAAGATATCATCTTATTAATTAATACCTGGGAAGGAAAATTAACATGGGATTTACTTTGTAATAAAGTATCAGAACTACTGAATATTAAAAGTATCGAAAGACAGTCTCTAGCAAATTATTCAGATATTCAAAAAGCCTTTACTAGACGAAAACAAAGAATAAAAGAAAGCGTAAAAGCTAATCCTATACCAAATGTGACTATGGATTATCTACAAAAAATTTGAAAGCTCAGGTAGAACGCTTGGAAGAAATCAATGAGCGATACAAGCAACAATTCATTGTATGGCAGTATAATGCATATATGAATGGGGTGACGGAAGAGAAGCTAAATAAACCACTTATTGCAGTTAATCGCCAGCATCGGTAAAAGATATACCGTTTGAAATCTAAATTTCAAACGGTATTTTTCAAAAAGATTATCCTTATCTTCTTGGAATTCTATCCTTCAGTGTTACCTGACATCAATTTGGCTAATTTCGGGGCTCACCATTCTCGTAGGTCGTCCATTTAAACCACAAGCACGAACAATAGGCTCAACAAGGTTGAGGTGATTAAGCCTCAGATAACGACGATTGCCATTGAGAGTTTTATTGTGGATTAAATAAATCAAACCATTAGGGGTTGTCCTCAGGGCAAGATCGCACTTTTCCTCAAAATATGATCTAATAAGCCTTTAATACTTTAAAATACAAGGTAACGTCATGGACTTATTCCGCTTTTTCGGTCAATTGGAAGACCCGCGTAAAGATATCAACCAAAAATATCCTTTTCTTGAAATCATTTTTCTGACCATGAGCGCCGTCATTTCCGGAGCGGAAGGTTGGACGGACATTAAATGGTTCGGGGAATATCATTTGGCGTGGTTGCGTCAATATTTACCTTTTGAGCGCGGCATCCCGGTCGATGATACCATTGCGCGTATCGTTCGTCGTCTTTCTCCGGTGCAACTTAATGATATTTTTATTCATTTCGTAAATGAAATCCGCGCGGCACAAGGCGTTGAGCAGATTGCGATTGACGGCAAAACGCTGCGTCACGGCATCGATGAGAAAACGCAGCATGCGCTGCACAGCATTACCGTTTGGAGTAAAACCTGGGGGTTGATTTTGACCCAACAAAAGTCGCCAGGTTGGAAAAATGAGCAGCAGGGGGTATTGGCGGTACTGGATGCGTTAATCTTAAAAAATGCCGTGATTTCAGTCGATGCAATTAACACACAAAAGAAAATTGCGGAGAAAATCATTGAAAAAAAAGGACATTATGTGATGGCGTTAAAACGTAACCATCGTTTATTCCGCGAGAAGCCGAAGCCTACTTTCATAAAATCGAGCGTGAGACGCCTGATTTGATTGAAGTTTACCAAGAGGTCAACTGTGAACGCAGCCGGATTGACGAACGGACTTACCGCCAATTGCCGGTGAGTGATTGGCTGTCGGAATCGGCGCAGTGGGCAGGGATTCAATCGGTGGTGTGTGTTGAACGGCGGCGGGAAGATAAAAAGAGCGGTCAGCTACAAGAGGAAAGGGCATTTTATATCAGTAGCTTAAAGACAAGTGCGGAGCAATTATCATACAGTATTCGCGGTCATTGGGAAGTGGAGAATAAGGCGCACTGGGTGCTGGATATGGTCTATCGGGAAGATGCTTGTGTGATAAGCAAGGATGACGGTGCGGAGAATATGGCGATATTGCGCCGTTTTGCGTTGAATTTATCGCGGCTTCACCCGGCTAAAATGAGTATGCGGATGAAGCTGAAAGCAGCGGGCTGGTCAGATGAATTCAGGTCAGAGCCGATGTTTGGTGTTATTGGTTGATTATTAGACAAAGTTCGCGGTTGCCCTGGGGTTGTCCTTAATGGTTTTGGTTAAGATTGTAAATAAAGGATATCATAAGGGATTTGAGCTATTTGGGAAAATTGAGAGTTTTTATGGGTGGGCATAATTTAAGATTATATTTTAATCAAAACCATCCTTTATTATCAGTTAAGGCTTGAAATTCCATAGGCACGGCCCAATATAGTAAAAAAATTATTTTGAGTTCATCATTCCCCAAAATAATTTGTTATGTACTGAAAATTTCATGAGAATTAACTATGGCTGACTATAAAAGTGATTACTTAAACTCTGTGCTGGAAAGTTACAGAATGAAACATGTTGAAGAGCTAATAAAAACATATCGCACGAAACGAAATGAGATTAAGCAATTTTTAAATGAACAATATGGTAGTAAAATTTATGAACCATTTAATTCTGGCTCGTATAAAAAACACACAGCCATCAATACCAAATTTGATTTGGATTTGGTTGCACCATTTAAACGCAATGCTTTTTCAACATTAGAAGAAATGTTTGAAGATGTTTTGGAAAAACTAACAGAAAAGTATAAAGATGAAACTACCGTGAAAAAACAAGGGGTTTCTATTGGTTTAACTTTTGATGAAGAAGATGAAATTAATATTGATGTTGTTCCTGCAAGAGAGACTAGCCAAGAGTCTTTTCCAGAATATAAGGATTTAAATCTACATAAAACACAAAATGATGGTTATCTTAAAACCAATATCCACGCTCAAATTGAACATATTAAAGCCAAAGAAAATGAAAGAAAAGTCATTCGCTTGCTAAAAATTTGGAAAGTTTGTCATCAATACAAATACAAGTCTTTTTTTATTGAATTATTGGTGATTAAAGCTTATGAAAAATTATCTCCGCAGGGTAGTTTATGGGAACAATTTAAAACCGTTTTAAATTATATTATTGATAATATTCAAAGCGAGAGGTTTACACTCAAAGATCCTGGAAATAGCAATAATGATTTAGCATTATCCTTAGATAGCGGAGAAAAAAGTGTACTCGTTCGTAGATTAGAATCCATATTGGCACAAATAGAATTAAATGAGAAACAAATAGAGTTTTATCTTCCATTAAATGAAAAATTTACCGAAGATAATAAGAGTGAAAATAAGGCTTATAGTCTTAAAAGTTCAGTTTTAGTTTCAACACCTCCAGTTTCACAAAGATTTGGTTGATATGAAATTTTCTCAAATTGAATTAGAGCAAGCTATTCAGTCTATTCCATACATTGAGAATTTATCTGCTCTTTCATTTTCAAAAGAGCGGGTAAATTTTGATATTACTTTTGATTTTGAAGGATTAGACAAACCAATTGATTTTAATGTCATTATCTATCCAGCCTACCCATTAAAAATTGATGATTGTGAATCTATTTGTTTTTACTTAAAAGATGATGAATATAAAAAATTTAGCCATGTAATGTCAAATAATGCTATTTGTTTTCATAATCAGCATTGCATCATTTTTCAAAAAAAATTACATCAGGATTTTCAAGCCATCAAACAATGGATTATTAAATATGTTATTAACCAAGAAAAAGATGAGCATTATGAACATCTAATTACAGCAAATCATACTTATAATGGAGTATATTTCTCATTTCAATTTACTGATACTGATACTGATACTGATACTGATACTGATAAGTTATTTTCTCAAAATGAGATTGGCATTGTTACCAATACTTACTTAACAACATCAAAATATCAAGATAAGGATATGCATAATTATTTAGTGCAATCTTTTACACATAATTTTACCCAAAAAAATTGCCAATGGTCGTCGTTTTACTCAGATAAGAAAACTGACTTATCGGGAATTTATATCTTTATTGAAGATAAACCCTCAATCTATGACAGGTTTTCATTTTCAAATTGGCAAGAGTTTAAATCCATATTTAACCAAGAAATGTTAAGTGAGATTTGGAAAATTACTTGCACCATTAAACAAGAATACATACCTATTTTTATTGGATACTATACAAAAAATCAAAATATTCATTGGCAAGTTGCCATAATTGATTTAAAAGACCCATTTTTTAAAAATAAAAATGGCATGTATGAACTTTGCGATAAGCAAATAAGCTGGGTTATTTCAAAAAATTCATCTTATAATTACTTCTTTGGGCGAGGTGCGTTTCATCCAAATCTAACCAATAAAAAAGTGCTTATTATTGGATTGGGAGCAATTGGAAGTCAAGTCGCAAAGACTCTTGTTAGAGGCGGTTGTCCAAATATTACTATTGCTGATTATGATATTAAAGAACCAGAAAACATTTGTCGTTCAGAATATAATTTTGTGCCACCTTATACCAATAAAACAGATGAATTAGCAGGTATTTTATGGAGCATCTCTCCTTTTGTTGAGGTGAGTTCTATTCGTCATTTTGCAACAGAATGTATTAAATTTGATATTCCATCAGAAGATATTAATCATTTATCAAAGCAACTTTCAGAATTTGATTATATTTTTGATTGCTCCACTGATGATGATTTAATGTATATTACAGATAAGCTAAATTTAACCAGCACTATATTTAATTTATCCATAACAAATCATGCAAAAGTGTTGACTTGTGGCATTTCACCCAATCATTACCAATTTATTAGACATCAGTTTGATAAAATTTTGAAGAATGACGTTTTGGATTTATATAATCCTATTGGTTGTTGGAATCCAACTTTTAAAGCATCCTATAATGATATTGCCATTATGGTTCAGTTATCATTAAGAACAATTAACCTAATGATTCAAGAGAATAATTATCAACATTTTACTATTCAATATGATGATAATCTCAATTTAAAGGTTGAGAGGTTTTAATGATTGTTAAAAAATACAAAAACCTTCAATTAGATTTTGACCGTCAAATCGTTGAGCAAATGGCAAAAATAGCAATTCATCATTATCCAAGTGAATATGGTGGGTTTCTTTTAGGTTATTACTCTAATGATTTTACTAGGTTGCATATCAAATATTTTTTATTGGTTGATAAATACGTCAGCTCGCCTGTGGAATTTAGGCGTGAATTAAATATAAAAATTCATAATTTTGAAAAAATATTTCAAGAAACTGGGTTATATTATATAGGTGAATGGCATAGCCATCCCAATGCATCAGCGTGGTATAGTTTAACGGATTTACAAGCGATGAATAATATTGTTTCTTGTAATACAGTTCAGCTCCATAATCCCGTGCTACTTATTTTGAGTATTTCTAGTAATAAATTATTAGATTTTAATTTTTTTATTTTTGATGAAGATAGGTTAGTTGTTTATGAGTGATGTTGATTTATCAGCCTTGTTTCGTGGTATGCAAGGACAAATGCAAAGCCAATTAAATACCAATCGTGAATTTATCCATCATCCAGGATCAAAAGGCGATGCCTTAGAAAATGCTTGGATTGAATGGTTACAAAATTATTTGCCAAATCGTTATAGTGTAGATAAAGCAATCGTGATTGATTATCACGGAAATACCAGCGACCAAATTGATATTGTCATTTATGATAATTGGTTTACACCATTTATTTTTAATCAAAATGGCTTTAAATACATTCCAGCTGAAGGGGTTTATGCTGTTTTTGAAGTTAAACCTGATATTCAGGGAAATGTTAATAATACTAATTATATTCAGTATGCAGGTCAAAAAATTGCCAGTGTCAGAAAATTAGATCGTACATCAACATCCATGATTAATTCTGGGCAAAAGTTACCTGCCCGCCCACTAACAAAAATCATTGGTGGGATTTTAACCACCACCAATTCCTTCACACATAATAATAATAATACCATTGAGAATCATATCAAATCTTTAGCTGATTTAGAGAGGATTGATTTGGGCTGTATTGTGGATTATGGTAGTTTCTTTGTGCAATATCAAGGGGAAGAAGATACCAATGAGAAAAAAGATTTTGGAAAACGCATTCGTGATTATTATCAGAATCGAACTTTTCAATCATTAGTATTTAGTCAGCCCGAAAATTCATTAATCACTTTCTTTATGCAATTAACTCGTTATTTGCAACAAGCAATCGGAACAGTGCCTGCTATTAACTTACAGGCATATATGAATACGATTAATGAAAAACTTGATAGTGAAATTTAAGCGAAATTCTTGATTATTATGAGTCTTTTGTCTTATGAAATAATTATTCTTGAATAAAAGAACACCGTCTCTAACCCTAAAAACGGTGTTTTTCTCCAGATTTATTGTAAATATTCTACTATGAAATTGTGCTATTTTAGGGGGAATTACAAAAGTGATAGCAAAAACAGTGACAAATTTGTTAGATATCCCCAAAATAAAATCTAACCCTTACACTTTATTTTTACATTACTTATAATATAAAAACCAAAATTTAATTTAACTATTTGATTTGAAATAATTTTATAATTTACATATCCTAATAGTATAGAAACAACCATTTTAAAATCCCGTCTTATAAAACCCGGCTACAGTCGGGTTTTTTACTATATAAACAACCTCATAACAAACCGTTATAAATACGCTAAAAAAGTTATTTTCTCTCCTGAATATTTTTCCACATAATGAAATTCCATTTTTTAGGAGGTTATATGCTGATTACTGGTTTATTTTGTGGATTATTATTAGGTTTTGTCATGCAACGCGGACGTTTTTGTATTACCGGCGCATTCCGTGATATGTACGTCACCAAAAGTAATAAAATGTTTATCGCTTTACTGATTGCGATTAGCGTGCAATCTGTCGGTTTATTTATTTTACGCGATTTTGGCGTGTTAGAAATTCCGGCTGAAAATCTTGCGCTTAGTGCGGTATTAATCGGGGCATTTGTCTTTGGTATCGGCATTATTTACGCCGGCGGCTGCGCAACCGGCACTTGGTATCGCGCCGGCGAAGGCTTAATCGGGAGTTGGGTTGCGTTATTTACCTATATGTTATTTAGCGCAATGATGCGCACCGGACCTTTGGCTGATTTTAATAATGCGTTAAGAAGTCATTCTATTGAACAGAAAACCATTTATGAAACCTTAGGTATTTCAGCTTGGTGGCTTGTCGTATTATTAAGTACGGTCACGTTGTTTTTAGCGTTTAAGCATTTAAATAAACCCAAAGCAAAATTAGCCGTTTTAAAAGCAAAGAAAACCGGATTAGCCCATATTCTTTTTGAAAAACGCTGGCATCCCTTTATCACGGCAACCTTAGTCGGCTTAATCGCCTTAATGGCTTGGCCGTTGAGTGTGGCAACCGGGCGGCACTTCGGCTTGGGTATCACCGGACCGTCATCGAATATTATCCAGTTTTTGATTACCGGCGACAGTAAATATATTAACTGGGGTGTTTTTCTCGTCCTCGGTATTTTAATCGGATCATTTATTGCCGCCAAAGCCAGTAACGAATTCCGTTTTCGTGTTCCGGATAGCACCACTTTATTACGCAGTGCTTTTGGCGGAACGCTAATGGGAATCGGCGCAACATTGGCCGGCGGCTGCTCAATCGGTAATGGTTTAGTTGAAACCGCATTCTTTTCTTGGCAAGGCTGGCTTTCGTTACCCTTGATGATTCTTGGCACTTGGTTTGCCGCCTACTTCACGATCATTCGTCCGCAGCAACAACAATTGGCGGGCGCAATTTAATTTATAAGGAAAATCGTTATGAATATCAAACTTGAAACCAACGGATTAGTCTGCCCTTTTCCATTAGTTGAAGCAAAAGAAGCCATGCTTAAATTAAACAAAGGCGACGGTCTAATCATTGATTTTGACTGCACACAAGCAACCGAAGCGATTCCAAGTTGGGCTGCCGAAGAAGGTTATGAGGTGACTAACTTCGAGCAAATCGGCAATGCTTCATGGACAATCACGGTTGTCAAATAACCGAATGCGCTTTACATCTAATACAATCTACGCTGCAACCCGATAGAATCCATACATTAAGGCGTAGATTTTTTATTTTTATAATCTCATTCCTATGCTTCTCACGCGAAAAAACAGATTAAAACTCAACATCTATTCGCATTTTCCGTTATAGTATTGACTAATTTTCAGCTAAAAAGTGAATAAAGCACAGGACAGCATAATGCTCACAATTTTATGGGAACGGCGCGAGTTTTTTTGCCAGCTTACCCTTGAACATTTGGCGATTTCCGCGGTGGCGATATTCGGTTCTGCACTGATTGGAATCGTATTGGGGCTATGGATTACGGAAAAGCCGAAACTGGCGCCGTTTGTTCTGCACAGCAATAATATTATCTATACCATTCCGTCAATTTCGATGTTCGGTTTGTTACTACCGTTTAGCGGGATCGGCAACCTGACCGCGATAATCGCCTTAACCCTTTACGGCTTGCTGCCGATGATCGGCGCGACCAATACCGGCATTCGCCAAATCAATCCGGCGATTATCGAAGCGGCGGACGCGATGGGCAGTAGCCGTTGGCAGCTGTTATATAAAATCAAATTACCGCTGGCGTTGCCGTCGATTTTAACCGCCTTTCGCACCATGGTGGTGATGATTATTTCTTTAGCCGGCGTGGCTTCCTTTATCGGCGCAGGCGGCTTGGGCGTGGCGATTTATCGCGGGATCACCACCAACAATAGCGCACTTTCCGTCGGCGGCAGCCTATTAATTATGTTACTGGCATTTTCGGCGGACAGCTTGTGTGCTTGGTTAGCGAAAAAATCTCAATGGGAGAAAGCAAATGCTTAAAAAAATGTTATTACTGTGTACCGCACTTTTGGCACTTGCCGCCTGCAAGCCGGAACAAACCACGATCAAAATCGCCACCAAACCGATGGTGGAACAATTTATCATTGCGGAAATGCTGGCATTATTAATCGAGCAAGACAGCGAACTGAAAGTGGAGATCAAAAAAGGGATCGGCGGCGGCACGGCGAACATTCATCCGGCGCTGTTAAAAGGCGAGTTTGATTTATACCCTGAATATACCGGCACCGCCTGGTTGTACGTATTGAAAAAACAACCGCTAGCCGATGATGAAAAATTACTGGCGGAACTCAAAGCAGAGTATAAAAAGCTAGGTTTAACTTGGTTCGGCAACTACGGTTTTAATAATACTTTCGGTATTGCCGTGCGTGCCGATTTAGCCGATAAACGGCAGATCCGCACCTTTTCCGATTTAGCTAAACTCAGCGATCAACTGACATTCGGCGCGGAATATGATTTCTTCGAACGGGAAGACGGTTATCAAGGTTTACAAAATACGTATGCCATCAACTTTAAACAAACCCACGACTTAGATATCGGGTTAAAATATCAAGCGGCGCAGAGCGGTAAAGTGGATGTCATCAATGTGTTTACCACCGACGGACAGTTAGCCGACAGTGCCTTAGCCGTGCTGGAAGATGATAAACATTTTTATCCGAATTATTATGCCGGCACCGTGATCCGAACAGAAACATTAAGCCGCCATCCGCAGCTCGCCACCATTTTAGCGAAACTGGATAATCAAATTTCCAACGCCGACATGGCAAAGCTGAATGCCGAAGTCGAAATCGAACATAAAGATGAAAAAGCGGTGGCAAAAGCCTTTTTACAAGCCAAAGGGCTATTAAAATGATCCGACTGAGCAATGTGAGTAAAACCTTTGCCGACCGCACCGCACTTTGCCCATTAAGTTTGCAAATTGCGCAAGGTGATTTCATCACGATTATCGGACAATCCGGCAGCGGTAAAACCACGTTGTTAAAAATGCTGAACGGTTTAGTTCAACCGGATAGCGGCACGGTTACGCTTTACGGTGAAAATCTGGCAACGGCTGATCTGGTGCAATTGCGGCGCAAAATCGGTTATGTGGTGCAGGAAAACGGTTTATTTCCGCATTTGACCGTCGCTGAAAATATCGGCTATGTACTGAGTTTGCAAAAACGCCCCAAAGTAGCCATCGCCACACGTGTGGCGGAATTGCTGCCGTTAGTCAATCTTGATAATGAGTTAAAAGACCGTTATCCGCACCAACTCTCCGGCGGGCAAAAACAGCGTGTCGGCATCGCCCGCGCTTTGGCAGCGAAACCGGACATCATCTTAATGGACGAGCCGTTCAGTGCCTTAGATCCCGTCACCCGAAAGCTGCTGCAACAAGAGATTAAACAACTGTGGCAAACCCTCGGCACGACGATCGTGTTTGTAACCCATGATATTGAAGAAGCGCTCAATTTAGGCACAAAAGTATTAGTGTTACACCAAGGACAGGTTGAACAATTCGCCACGCCGCAACAAGTGAAAAATACGCCTGCGACACCGTTTGTACGGTTACTGATGAAAACGACATAGCCTCCGCTAAAAAACACTGCAACCCACCGACGGTTGGCACGGATCGCCTGCATTTCCCTGTATCGAATGCACCAACGTGCGCTGCACGGCTGTACTAAAACATTCTGGTCGGGCGGATTAACCGTTTCTTAAAACCGTCGTTGAAATTGCATTAATTTTCGCAAGCAAAGTGCGGTACAAAATCATTACCGCTTGCTGTATCGCGCCCCCGAAGAGGCCGGTATTTTGGATTATTGCCAAATTGGTTTTGAGCGCTGACGAAATCGCCACCCTTGAAAAATTGGCACTTGCCGCTAATGTGGATACACGCGGGGCATGGGAACAGGAAATGGTATAATCGATGAAAAGTATACTGAAAAAATAGCCATGTTAACCGCACTTTCTAGTCCATTATAAGCCTAAATGTCGCTGCTATGCCGATTTTCAATCTGTTTGAACTGGGCATTCAGTCGGGAAAAATTGAACAGACCGACAACATCGGGCGGCAAAAAGGTCGAACAAACATCGGAAACCCCGCGCTTTGAAGATTACCTGAAGTAATCGGCAGATATGTTGCAAGACAAACAATTTATCGCCATTACACCGAATTTGTTACGCAATAAAGGCGGCTTACAGTTTCTCAGGTGATTGTGACCAAAAGCAGTATCGCGGTGATAGCGCATAAACTGGAATTTACGGCGTCTAAAACCGCACTTTGCTTTCGCATTAGCAACCGCAAAATCGACACATCAGGGCGTTATGAGGGATGGGTCAAAACCCGAATTTCGGGTCGGCAATCATGAAAGCCGGTACGGCAATCACCGTGACAACGACATCCCCCACCAGCGTGAATGGCGTCAACACAATATTTCTCAACAGATTCGGCCCACTTTTAACCACCGTTTTATGCTCGACTGTCTGCAATTTCACCGGCACATACTGTTCAAACCGATAATTTTGCTTCACTTGCAACGGTTTATCATACAATTGTCCATTTTGCCAAAAGCAACGCTCATATGTCGTCAATGACGATTCTTGGCTTATCTGACGAAAGCGCAATGCCAGCAAAACTTTATTTTCTTGTGCAGCCTGTTTGCTGTTTTGGCTTGTTTCAAGAGGATATCTGAGACAAAAGCGGCTATTGAATTTTCCAACGGTATCTTCAATTGTCACCGGCAGTTCAGTCAGCCGCTCTCTGCCCTCGACAGAAAAAATCTGATAGCGGTGTTGCAGCTTTGCATTCAAAGCGGGCAGCAATCTTTCTGATGCGTGCGGCTCCACCACATACCAGTAGCGCTCGCCCATCATGACCAGGCTGCCTTGTTGCAATTGCCCGCTGTCGGTACGGACATGACCGAAAGCATGAACCTTGTCTTCGCCCAAACGGTGGTAAATATCTTGCGTACCTACCGCCGTGCCGCTGCCCCACATCGCGCTCGTACAACCGCCCACCGATAAAGCCGCAGACAGTAACAGCACCTGTTTTAAATATTTCTTCATCACGCTACCCTCCTTTCCGGATCAATACGCTGAAACACATACTAGCATAATTAACTGGTCAAACAATATTCAAATACGTGTTTGCCGCACTCGACATTGACTAATGACGCACTTTGAATTGAACCCGTGAAAAACAGTAAAGTGCGGTTAAAAGGTAAAAATCTACCACCCTTTCCTTTTTACGGTAATCTTATCGTTAATCTCAAAATAAGGGGAATGTATGCCCACGCAAATCAACGGTTCAATTTACGGTTATCTGACGGTTTTTCATGCAATTGTGACCAAAGGCAGCATTGCCGCGGCGGCGCGCAAACTGCAAATCGCTTCGCCCTCGGTCAGCCATTTGCTGAAATTGCCGGAACAACACATCGGCTTACCCTTATTTAACCGCACCACGCGTAAAATCGAGCTGACCGAAGCCGGTCTGATCAGCATATTATCGCAAATCACATTGACCTGCGGCGTGAGGACAATGTCGTTCTGCCCTGCTTTGCTGTAAGTATAAATACTGGCGATGTGCCGCCGGATTTTGAGAAGCTATCCAACGGTGTTTTAACAGATCATGCGGGGTTTTGTCGGCAATCCGGATTCCTCCAGATAACGCGGGCTGGCACAGGTAATCCGTTGAATATCCAGCAAATGGCGCGCAATTAGATTCGGATTTTGCAATGCCCCTAAACCGCCGCGAATCGCAATATCAATTTTATTTTCCAATAAATCCACAATCGAATCGGAAAACTGCAAGTCAATATTCATTTCCGGATTCTGTTTCAACAGCCGTTCCAATGCCCCGACAAACACGCTATCGGCAATTCCGGTCGGAGCGGAGATCCGTAACGTACCTAACTACCGTTTGGAATCGGATGTCAACTACACCACTACGAAACTGGATCAGTTGATTGACAATTTGGACAGTGCCTTGGAATCGGCACAACAAGGCCGCATTGATAGCGCAAAAGCAGTCGTTGCTGACCTAAATGTCAGATCATAAGTTACACTGCTGTATCCGCAAATAAACAAACGGCAATCGTTATCGGGCGATTGCCGTTTTGCTATGGATTAGTGCACAGAATGAGCCGCGCTAACGCCGGCGTCCGAATAGAAATGAAAGCACCGATAGGATTAAAAAAGCAAAGAACAACACTTTGGCAATGCCGACCGCACTTCCTGCAATACCACCAAATCCAAGTGCTGCGGCAATTAATGCGATCACAAAAAAGATAACGGAATAATGTAACATACTACTTCTCCCTTTAAGGTTTTTGGGTCGGATATGACACAATCAAAATAAAAGTGAATAAAACGAATAACTTGTGTCATGTCTATAGGTATAACATAAAAATTTGACCCAATGCAAATCTTTTACCGCTCAAACCCGCTCCTGATTTTTTGACAACTGCATAATTTTATAAAACATCTGTTTGAATAACGACGGAATCGAATTGGCGCCGCGCTTTGCCATTTCATCCGACAAGGCGATTGCCAAATCGGGCTTAGAGGCACGCTGGATCGCGCGTTGGATAATTTTACTCACCACCTTATTGCGCTGCGGCACATGGTTTGCCAAGCGATAAAAGACATTTTCAAAGCCCTCGCTATAAAAGAAATGCTCGATATCTTTCTTCGGCAAGGTTAATAAGCGGCTGTACACCGATTCGTTATCTTCAATCAGGCTTTTCACCGTGTCGGAATATTTCCAACCTGCCGCATCGCCGTCGGTCAACACAAACCATTCGATCCCCATTTTTTTGCAATATTTGATCAATGGGCGCAAGCCGCTTTGCGCAAATTCAATAATCCGAATGCCTTCCATTTCCAGATTGATATTCAGCAAATGCGCCAACTCGGTCAAAATCCAGACCTCGGTTTCCCCTTCCACCATCACCCAAATCCGCGAAAACAACGCCAAACTGCGGTTGTAATGCACATGAAAACTGAGGCGGCGCATATCTTCTTTGCCCAGATCGCGCCGTGCCAATTGATAAGCTTTGGTTTGCGTCTCATAGCGGACCAAGCGGCAGATATGTTCCAAGCGTACATATGCCAACAATTCGACCGAATTGCTGGTAGTGACCCTTTGTAGCGGCAAATGGCTTGCCAATTCCCAACCGATCGCCACCATGCGCGGATGTAAACGGGTTTCCAAGTCTTCAAACAGGATAATCGGACGGGTTTGTTTGCTGAATTTAATCCCCTTGCCGCGTTCAAACATCGAAGAAAGGTAATACAAAATCCGCTTTTTTAACCCGCCGTTTTCGTCTTCCAATAGACGCTGGCATAATGACTTGACTTGCCCCCACATTTTGGTGGTGTCGTGCATTTGCCGCTGCCACAACAAACGATCTTGGTTATCTAAAAAATAATATCGCAGCAACAACGCAACGGCGTGGATTTCCGCCTGCAAAATATCCCTCTCGCCCTCACATTCCCCTTTCACGCAAAACGGGCGGATCGTATGATAGTGCCGCTGCAAACGGGCGTCGCGAAAACGGAAAACCGGGTGGCGGGAGATAATCAGGGCAACCAATTTGCGCGCATTGCGCAGTTCAATCTGGTTGCCTTGTTCATCGAGAAAGGAGTATTCGGTGCTGACTTTGCCGTCGATCAGCTCGCCACTGACCCGCATATAAATCCGCGCATAGCCGTCTTCGTGGGCAGAAAACAGCGGACGGTAAAATTGGCATTCCTGCCGCCCTTGTTCGCCGTGAAAGCTTTCGCTGAAGGTAAACAACACCATGCAGCGGTGATTACGTTTGGGAATGGGATTGTCCGGCGAGAGTTCCTGATACTCTTCCAACGCAAGGTGGAAGTCATTCGGTTTAAATTGATAGAGGCGTTTTTCCGGATTGAGAATCAAACTGAGTACATCCAACAGGCTGGATTTCCCCCACGAGTTTTCCCCGATTAGCACCATATTGGAGCGCAGTTGCAACGATAAACGATTCAAACCTCTAAAACCAATCACATCAACTTGTTTTAAATACATATTGACCCCGTTTTTTAGTTTGCCTCACTCGGCTGACAACAGCTTACTAAAAAAAGCCCGCTATTAATATGTTTAATGTCATGTTTTTCGTTATAATCGCAGTTCGATTTCAATGAGGTAATTATGATTGGTGGATTATTAATTGTTTTAGCGCCGATGTTTTTCGGATATCTAATCAAAACCAACAACCGTGCGTGGCTGAATCGGATCAATAAAGCAGTTATGATGTTGTTATATCTGATTTTATTGATTATGGGGCTGTCGCTCGGACAAATGGACGATCTGGCGGCAACACTGCCGGTGATCGCCGTTTCCGCCCTCACTTTTATTGCGGCGATTATGGGGTTGAATATTTTATCCTTGGCAATTTACGACAAAATATCCCCGCGCCCGCTGCAACATCACAACGAAGAAATGCCGTCACGTTTGCGCCTAATGTTGGATTCGTTATTCATGTCCTCGATGGTATTGCTTGGTTTTATTATCGGTTTTCTCAGCAAAGGACATCTGGCGATTCCGCTTGATAGCAGCACTTATGTCCTGATCGCCTTGATTTTTCTGATCGGGATTCAATTGCGCAATAACGGCATTGCGCTGCGCGAAGTGCTGTTCAACAAACGCGGCATTTACACCGCGGTTATCGTCACCGTCAGCGCCTTGGCAGGCGGCGCGCTTGCCGCATTTATTTTAAACCTGCCGATATCGCAGGGTTTAGCCGTTGCTTCCGGGATTGGGTGGTATTCCCTTTCCAGTGTGATGATCAATGACGCATGGGGGCCGGTGTTCGGCAGTATCGCCTTTTTCAACGATCTGGCGCGCGAAATTCTCAGTCTGTTTTTAGTACCGTTTTTTATGCAGCAACACCGCTCTACCGCCGTCGGTATCACCGGCGCAACCGCACTTGACTGCACCCTGCCGGTGATCCAACGCTCCGGCGGCATGCAAGTTGTACCATTGGCAATCAGCTACGGCTTTATCATCAATATTCTGGTGCCGATTTTGTTAGTGTTTTTTATCAATTTACCGTTTTAAGATCGCAAAGTGCGGTTGCACCGAACCGCACTTTGTGCCTTTTACCCTATCGACGATGGTTCTACTGACTATGCGCCAACATAAACTTGCGCAGATCCCGCTCTTGCCGCATCACAAACAGAACATAAACTGTTTGTTGTGATCGTTTATAAAAAATCCGGCACGGCGGCACGATAATTTCGCGATAATTTAATCCGATCAATTCAGGCGGAACCCGACCAGAGTCTGGAAACAACGCCAAGCGCTCAACTTTTTGCATGACATTCTGTACCAGTTGTTGCGCCGCTGGCATATTTTCTAATGCGATATATTCGGCGATGTCATTCAGATCCGTTAACGCTGGATTTGTCCAAATTATTTCAGCCATTTCGACAGTTTATCCTTGGCTGCGGCATGATTAATGATCTCATGTTCAATAATTGCCCGTTCGCCACGTGCAATTCCTTCCAAAATCGCCAAGCGGTTTTGTATAAACTGGTAATCATCAACATCAATTAAATAAGCCGACGGCTTGCCGTGTTCAGTAATTAGCACCGGCTCTTTGGAGTGGTGAAGATCGGCTAAAATCCGCGTGGCTTGCCGCTTTAAGCTAGTCACTAATTCAACTTTCATCATTATGCTCCTAAACAAAAAGAGTGATACTATTGTATCACTTTTAATCGTAAATGGAAGCGACAAACCGCACTTTGCCAAATAGGTCGGGCTGGCAACCACGCACATTTGCAAATCCGGCGCCACCCGCACCGCAATCATATCTTTCGCCACATCATCGCCCAGGCGGATCCCGACATCAAAGCGTTTGGCAACAATATCGCTAAAACCGATATTGCTGCAAAATTCTAGCGAAACTTCCGGATTAAAGAGCAAAGTGCGGTTGCCGGACAGAAGGGTACGCCGAACAGGTTGCAGCTTATGTTTGCGAACAACATGATCGGCGGGTTATTTTTTAACCTTTGCGCAGACTTTCCAATTCGTCCAACAATTGCAGGATTAACGCCGTTGCCGGTACGCTGGCTTCAAAATCGCGGCTGATTCGGTGCGCGCGGCGCAGGCGGGCAAGCTGAAACCCGCTGAAACTGGCGGATTGCGGATTGCCGTCAATCGAGATGATCTCTTCCTCGATCACGCTTACCACCCACTCGGCGTTGCCGTCGCAGGCGCACACGATTTCCTCAAACGTTAGCTGAATATCTTGTTCTAGATTCATCATTCCCTCTATCCCTTACTTACTGATTATTTGCATAATGATCGGCTAACTGCTGCCAAGCGGCTTTATCGGCGTCACTGTCGCTGTGCGGCAAGGCGATATTCAGCAACAGATACAAATCGCCCGCCTCTTTCGCCGGAATCCCTTTGCCTTTCAAACGTAAACTTTGTCCGTTGCGGCTGTTGGCAGGAATATTGACACTGAATTTACCGGCAATGGTTTCGACATCCAATTTACCGCCGAGCGCCGCCGTCCACGGCATAATATCAATCCGTTGGTAAACATCTTTGCGGTTCTCGACATACAGTTCCGCCGATTGGTGGAAGCCGATTTTTAAATACAGATTGCCGTTGCCGCCGCCGTTAAAGCCCGGCAGCCCTTGTTCGCGCAAGCGAATCTGTTGTCCTTCCATAATGCCTTTCGGGATTTTGACGTGCAGCGTTTTGCGCGCATAGGTCATTTGCCCGTCTGCCGTCAGGGTCGGCATGTCCAAGCTCAAACTGCGTTCGCTGCCGTGATAAGCGGCGGCAATATCAATGCTCAATTCCGCATGTTGATCTTCGCCGGCTATCGGACCGGAATGAGAGGTTTGGCGCCGCCCTTGCCCGGCGCTGCCGAACGCGGAAAAAATATCATCAAAACGAAAATCGCCGCTGCCGAACGGTTGTCCGTCGCCGAAATGGCTGCCGTCAAACCCGTAATACTGATAACCGTGGCGTTGCGGATCAAAATCCTGACGATGAAAACCGCCGCCCGCCTGTTGCCCGGCAAACGGATTCGCCAACATCGCATCATATTCCGCCCGTTTGGTTTCGTCTTTCAGGGTTTCATAGGCGACGTTAATTTCGCTGGTTTTTTTATCGGCATCGGTTTCGGTGCTGATATCCGGGTGATATTTGCGCACCAATTTGCGATAGGCTTTTTTGATCTCGTTCAGGCTGGCGTCTTTGCTAACTCCTAGCACTTCATAATAATTTTTCGTATTTGCCATATTTCCTCTCGTTGCGTTTTTCCTTGATCACGTATGTTTAGAATACTCCCTTTTTTTCGCGTTGCAATGCTGAAATCGGATTGATGAATTCTTCTCATAAAATTATTGTCGTATTCGCCACGAATCCAAGGCACAGATTTTTGCTAGTTTATCCACTCTCTTTTATTGGAAAATTAAAAGCCACCGCTCGGATTAATCTCGGTAGCGATGGCTTTAAAAATGGTCTTTTTTAGCAATAATGGCTTTAAACAAGATATGTAATAGTGTGATTTTATATCAATTAGCTAACCGTTTTATTTGTTTAAACTATAACCGGACACTGTGCCATTGGCATTATAAAAATAAACGGTCAAATTTTTTCGCGACGAGGTTATATCTGTTGCTTTTTCAGCAGCTTCGAGTGAACCACCCACTCCCGGTATAGCTGAACTAATCGTGGAGCCAAATGTTCCCAGCATTCCTTGAAGCCCCATTTTCGTGCTATCATATTGGTAAAGTGGAGAAGCACCGCTACGGCTGGAAGTTGGAGAACCACATAATTTTTCCACCTCGGCTTTGGTGGTTTTGCCTGCGATGAGATTTTGTTTTAGGAAAGTGTCGTCAAAACAATTACCCCCTCCCATCGAGCCGGAACATCCACCGAGCACCACTGAGAGCCCAATTAGGTATAGAGCCTTAGGAAGATTTGTGAAGATTTGTGAAGATTTGTGAAGATTTGTGAAGATTTGTGAAGATTTTGCATAAAATTATCCTCTTTTTAATGGTGTATGCAAGATAGATCTATACTATAAATAGCCGATTCAGAAAAGTAAAATTTTACAATTCATCGAAAAACTTCGAAAAATCGCTGCTAAACGGTGAAAGAATCCGCTATAAAAATAGCCGCCCTGCGAGGTGACACAAGAGGCGGCGAATAACAGATATGATTTGTCTGTAAAATGATTTAGTTTGAATCACTGGACAGGGTGTAGGAAGAAACGGTTCCTTTATGGAAGATCACCATTAGGTTTTTGCGACTGGCGCCGGTGGCTGCAGCCGCACCGTCATAAACATCACTGGCTGAGACGACCTGCTGTAATCCCGGAATAGCGTCGACGACACGCCCAAAAAGCGGATTATTGCCCGGTCGGTTAGAATGTGAATAAACGTAGGTGCTAGGGCCGTTGGAACCTTGTGAAGCCCTTTTCGGCGAACCGCATAACCGTTCAACTTGTGCCGGCGTGGTTTTCCCTTTGATCAGATTTTTTTGCAAGAAGGCTTGATCAAAGCAGTTACCGGCAGAAGCGGAACAACCACCAAGCACCACCGCGAGCCCGATTAGGCATAGGCTTCTAGGAAGATTTGTGAAGATTTGTGAAGATTTGTGAAGATTTGTGAAGATTTTGCATAAAATTATCCTCTTTTTAATGGTGTATGCAAGATAGATCTATACTATAAATAGCCGGTTCAGAAAAGTAAAATTTTACAATTCGGCGAAAAACCCATTAACGCCGCAAAACAATTTCATTTCTGGAAATAATAAAATACGAAATTTACAGCAGTGGTTGATCCGTTATGTGCCTGACGGGCTTCGCCGAATTTCAACGGCGAGGTATTAATTACTCCCAAATTTTTCCAATACTTGCTGTGCTGTCAACATCTGCGTTTTAGTGGCTAAATCACAATACTCTGCTTTCTTATCCGTAAAAATTTGCAAGCTTAATTTAAGATTTTCTTCATGCTGAAATAAACCAGCCGAAATTTCATACATTGATGAATCTAATAAATGATAATACAGATGTGTACCGCACTTTTGGCAAAATGCCCGCTCCGCCCACTCAGAAGAACGGTAGTGCATAATATTTTCAAATCCACTAATACGTGGCTTTTCATCGATCTCCAGCCCGAAAAAAGCACCGCCCGCCCATTGCCGGCACATTGCACAATGACAAGCCACTACATGATGATTGGTTTCAATTTGTCATTTAACCGCACCACACAGACATTCTCCCTGCATAAATCCTCCGCTTCGTCTTACAAATCACATGGCAAAAAGCCGCTAACAACTGTAGCGGCTTCTCTTAACGGCATAGCGAATCAAACTCAGTTATTTACGAATTTTTCGCCTAATTCGATATCCGCTTTCAAGGTCGGCAACATATCTTGGATTGCTTGTTGTTCAAACGCGCTCAAGCTGCCAATCGGCAGAATTTCTTCCACGCCGTTTTTGCCCAAACGTACCGGTTCGGCGAAGAAGCGCGCATATTTGCCGTCGCCTTCTACGTAACTGTATTCAACCGCACTTTCCCCGCTCAAGCCTTTTAACACCGAAACGCCGAAGCGCGCCGCAGCTTGCGCCATGGATAAGGTTGCCGATCCGCCGCCGGCTTTGGCTTCCACCACTTCGGTACCGGCGTTTTGAATGCGTTTGGTCAAGCCGGCGATTTCTTCATCGCTGAAGCTCGCCCCTTCCACTTGCGACAACAACGGCAGAATAGTGACGCCGGAGTGTCCGCCGATCACCGGCACTTTCACTTTATCCAAGGCAATGCCTTTCAATTCGGACACAAAGGTTTCGGAGCGGATCACGTCTAACGTAGTCACGCCGAACAATTTGTTTTTGTCGTACACCCCGGCTTTTTTCAGCACTTCCGCCGCAATCGCCACGGTGGTATTAACCGGATTGGTGATAATGCCGATACAGGCTTTCGGACAGGTTGCCGCCACTTTTTCGATCAGATTGCGGATAATGCCGGCGTTGATATTAAACAAATCGGAACGATCCATGCCCGGTTTTCTGGCGACACCGGCGGAAATCAACACCAAATCGGCGCCGACCAAGGCAGGGGTCGGATCTTCCCCGGCAAAGCCTTCGGCTTTGACTGCGGTCGGAATGTGGCTGATGTCTTTCGCCACGCCCGGCGTTACCGGCGCAATGTCATATAGGGAAAGTTCCGTGCCTGCCGGACATTGTAATTTCAGTAATAACGCCAAAGCCTGACCGATCCCGCCTGCTGCCCCTAAAACTGCTACTTTCATGCATAAACTCCTTGTTAATGTAATAAATTAAATGATTTATCTTTTATTAGTGTAAAAGGTTTAATCGGCTAATTCAAACGGATAAGTTCAATATTGAGAGCTTGAGCATATTTTTAAAAAATAGTGATTGCATATCGCAAATTTAGCAAAATATGATTGCTTTTTCGTTGAATAATATGCACTATCTATGCATATTTTTTGCATAGAGACACATATTCATGAATATGGCAACCAAAAACGATTCTTTAACCAATGCTTTCCGCAGCTTGCTGGCGGAAGAAAAATATGCCTCGCAAAGTGAAATCGTGACGGCATTGCAACAACTGGGCTTTAACCAAGTCAATCAATCCAAAATTTCGCGCATGTTGGCGAAATTCGGCGCGGTGCGGATCCGCAATTCCAAAATGCAGACGGTCTATTGCCTGCCGCCGGAACTCAGTTTGCCGAACACCAGCAGTCCGCTGAAAAATCTGGTGTTGGATATTGATTACAATGCGGCGGTGGTTGTGATTCGTACCAGCCCGGGCGGGGCGCAACTGATCGCGCGTTTGTTGGATTCGCTCGGCAAAAACGACGGCATTCTCGGCACGATTGCCGGCGATGATACGGTGTTTGTCACCCCGACCCGCGGAACCGAAATGACGCAGTTGATGTCTAATATTCAACATCTGTTCGAAACATCGCTGTAATATCCGCTCAAAACAGGCGCAACGGAGGCTATGATGAAAATCTTTATTACCGGTGGTACGGGGCTGGTCGGGCAACCGCTCACCCGCACTTTGCATGCGCAAGGTCATGAACTGACGTTATTAAGTCGCAATCCCGCACAGGCACGCGCCAAATTCCCCGATCTCGATCTGGAATTCGTGCCGACCTTAAACAGCTATTCCACCTTTGATCAATATGACGCGGTGATCAACCTTGCCGGCGAACCGATTTTCGACAATGCTTGGAGTGAGGCGCAGAAAAATCAGTTGGTGGACAGCCGTGTTGACATAACCGAACGTTTAGCCGAATTAATCAACGCCGGTAAAACACCGCCGCATAGCTTTATTTCCGGCTCTGCCGTCGGTTATTACGGCGATAACGGCGAAAGTGCGGTCAGCGAAGACAATCCGAAAGGCGATCAATTTCCGGCGCAACTCTGCGAGCAATGGGAACAAGCGGCGCTGCGGGCCAACAGCCGGACTTGCCTGCTGCGCACTGCCAATGTGCTGTCAAGCCAAGGCGGCGCGTTGGCAAGAATGCTGCCGCTGTATCAGTGCGGTTTGGGCGGCAAACTCGGTTCCGGCAAACAATATTGGGCTTGGATTCATCGCCAAGATATGGTGGCGGCAATTGAATTCCTGCTCAACCACCCGACTTGCCAGGGCGCATTTAACCTGTGCAGCCCGAATCCGGTGCGCAACCGCGAGTTTAACCGCACTTTAGCCGGCATTTTGCGCCGACCGCACTTTGCTTTCGTACCGGCGTTTATCCTCAGACTGGTTTTCGGCGAACGGGCGCAACTGCTGCTCGACAGCCAAAACATTCTGCCTTGCCGTTTGCTCAAATCCGGATTTGAATTCCGCTTTGAACATATTGATGACGCCTTGCGCGACTGTATTAAAAACAAGAATTAAATGCGGATTATTGTTGCGGTTTCTTATCGTGGCTATGGTACAATTTGCGCTCATTTACAAATAAGAAAGCGAAACGCATGACCGCCGCAAAAAAGACAAAGCCAAATTCAACCGCCGCTAAAAAAAACGAAGCGAAATCGGCGCCGAAAAGCCGTTTTAACCGTCACAACTGCCTGACGTTCGGGCTGAAAGTCGGTTTTACCGCACTTTGCTGCGTGGTGTTTTATTTGATCTATCTGGACGGGCAAATCCGCTCGAAAATGGACGGCAAATTGTGGCAGCTGCCGGCGGAGGTCTACGGGCGGATTGAAAGCGTGCGGCAAGCGGATCAGCCGACCTTAGCCACGCTCCGAAATTTGTTGCTGGAAAACGGCTACCGTCAAACCAACCTGCTCGGCACGCCCGGCGACTTCAAAATTGAAAACGACACCATCGTCATGATCCGCCGCGCGTTTCCGTTTCCCGACAATGCCGAGCCGCAGCGGGTGCTGCGTTTGCGCTTTGTACAAAACCGGCTGAATGTGATCGAAGATTTGGTCAACCGCCGCACCGTCGATGAATTCCGTTTTGATCCGAAATTGATCGCGATGTTGCAATCCAACAATGAAGATCGCCTCGCCACCCCGCTGCACCAATATCCGCGGTTGCTACTCGACACCCTGATGTTAATCGAAGATCGCCGTTTTTATCAACATGACGGCGTCAGCTTATTGGGGATCACCCGCGCCTTGATCACCAATATTCAAGCCGGGCAAACGGTGCAAGGCGGCAGCACCCTGACCCAACAATTGGTGAAAAACCTGTTTTTAAGCAACGAACGCAGCCTGACGCGTAAAATCAACGAGGCGCTAATGGCGGTGCTGATGGACGCACGTTACGATAAAAACCGGATTTTGGAAACTTATTTGAATGAGGTTTATCTGGCGCAAGACGGCGACACCCAGATTCACGGTTTTGCCCTTGCCAGCCAATTCTTTTTCGGGCGTCCGGTGCAGGAAATCAGCCTTGATCAAATCGCGCTGTTGGTCGGCATGGTCAAAGGCCCGTCGCTGTATAATCCGTGGCGCAACCCGAATAACGCCCTGCAACGGCGCAATGTGGTGCTGAAAACCATGCTGGAACACGCGATGATCGATCAAAAATTGTATGATTTGCTCAGCGCCCGCCCGCTTGGGGTGCAGGCACGCGGTTCGATTAACAAATCGCAACCGGCGTTTATGCAATTGTTACAGCAAGATTTACAGCGGCAATTAGGCGAAACCAAAGCCAATAATCTGTCCGGCGCGCGCATTTTCACCACCCTCGACATCAACAAACAACAAGCCGCAGAACAAGCGCTGGTTGGTGCGGTACAACAATTGAAATTAAAACAAAAAATCGGCGATTTGGAAGCGGCAATGATAGTGGCGGATTACCGCACCGGTGCGGTATTGGCGATGGTCGGCGGCGTGCAAACCAAATTTGCCGGTTTCAACCGCGCCTTGCGTTCACAGCGCCAAATCGGCTCTTTGGTCAAACCCTCGATTTACTTGGCGGCATTGAGCGATCCGGAGCGTTTCCGTTTAAATACCCCGGTTGAAAACCGCCCGTTGACGATTAAAATCAAAGGCAGTGCCGACTGGCAACCACGCAACTATGACAATAAATTCAGCGGTTCGGTGATGTTAATCGACGCACTGGCGCGCTCGCTCAATATCCCGACCGTCAATATCGGCATGAAAGTCGGCTTGGATAAGGTGATCGAGACCCAAAAAGCGATGGGCTGGGATCAGATCAAAATTCCGAAAGTGCCGGCAATGTTGTTGGGAGCCTATTCGATTTCGCCCTATGACGTAACCAAGCTCTACCAAGTGATTGCCAATGACGGGAAAAAAGTCGCCTTGTCGTCGATTGAAAGCGTGTTTCAGCGCAACGGCGAAGCGATTTACCAACGCGCATTTACGCCTGAACAGGTGGTGCCGGAAGAAGCGGCGATTCAAACCTTGTACGCCATGCAGCAAGCGGTGGAGCGCGGCACCGGGCGCAGTTTGCAGCAGAATTTCGCCCGCTATCAACTTGCCGGCAAAACCGGCACCACCAACGAGGCGCGCGATACGTGGTTTGTCGGGATTGACGGTGAAAATGTGGCGACGGTGTGGCTGGGGCGCGACAACAACGGTAAAACCGGTTTGACCGGCGCAAGCGGTGCGTTGGCAGTGTATCGTGATTATCTAGAACGTGTTCCGCCGGTTAAATTGAATTTAACCCGCTTGGATAATTTGCAATGGATCGGTATTAACAACAACGGCAGTTGGAATTGCGGTAGCGGACGCACCATTCCGGTGTGGGTAAATAAAAACCAGAGTTTTTGCGCTTCTGCCGCGACGGCGGTTCCGAGCGGTACAGCGCCGGCTGCGGCAACCTCGCTGCAAAATACGACGCCAAGTGCGGTTGAAAAACAACCGAGTATTTGGGACGCGCTAGAGCTGAATCAAGACAACGCTCCGGCACCGGTGGAGGACGCGCAACCGAGCCGTTAACTCAGCCGATGACATAAAGTGCGGTAACAAGATTACCGCGCTGATCGCCAGGCATTCACTTATTTATCCAAGCCGCCCAATAAGATATATTTGATTTCCAGATAATCTTCAATGCCGTATTTCGAGCCTTCGCGCCCTAAACCGGATTGTTTCACCCCGCCGAACGGGGCGGCTTCATTGGATAAAATGCCGCTGTTGACCCCGACCATGCCGTATTCCAGCTTTTCAGAAACCCGCATAATCCGCCCGATGTCGCGGCTATAAAAATAGGACGCCAAACCGAACTCCGTGGCATTGGCAGCTGCGACCGCCTCGTCTTCCGTTTCAAATTTAAAAATCGGCGCCAGCGGCCCAAAGGTTTCCTCCGTTGCCACTTTCATCTCGGCGCTGACATTGCGCATAATCGTCGGTTGATAGAACAATCCGCCTTGTTCGGCAGGCATACCGCCGCACACGATTTCAGCCCCGTGACTCAGCGCGTCGGCAATATGCTCTTCCACTTTGGCGACCGCACTTTGATCGATAAGAGGTCCGAAGGTGACGCCGGCTTGCAAACCATTGCCGATTTTCAGTTGCGAAGCCGCCTGTCGGAAGCGGGCGATAAATTCATCATAAACCGCACTTTGCACATAAATTCGGTTGGCACAGACACAAGTCTGCCCCGCATTACGGAATTTGCACGCAATCGCCCCTTCCACGGCGGCGTCTAAATCGGCGTCGTCAAACACAATAAACGGCGCATTGCCGCCTAATTCCAACGAGACTTTTTTAATGGTTGAGGCGCATTGCCGCATTAGCAAGCGTCCTACTTGGGTAGAGCCGGTAAAACTGAATTTTTTCACTCGATCGTCTTCGGTCAACACGTTGCCGATTCGGGTCGCACTGCCGGTAATCACATTGAATACCCCGGCTGGAATTCCCGCCCGTTCCGCCAATTCCGCCAATGCCAACGCAGATAACGGCGTTTGCGAAGCAGGACGAATCACAAAAGTACAGCCTGCCGCCAGTGCCGGGGCGGCTTTGCGCGTGATCATCGCATTCGGGAAATTCCACGGCGTGATCGCGGCGCAAACCCCGATCGCTTGCTTGGTGACGATAATACGTTTATCTGCACTCGGCGCCGGAATGGTGTCGCCGTAAATCCGTTTGGCTTCTTCTGCATACCATTCGATGTAAGAAGCGCCATACAGCACTTCGCCCTCCGCTTCCGCCAACGGTTTGCCTTGCTCCAGCGTGAGAATGGTCGCCAAATCTTTTTTATGCCGCACGATCAAATCAAACCAGTTGCGGAGCAAACGGCTGCGTTCTTTGGCGGTTTTTTGCTGCCAAGCTTTAAGCGCTTTTTGCGCCGCCGCTACCGCGTCCAACGCTTCCTGCTCCGCCATTTGCGGGATTTCGGCAATTATATCGCCGGTTGCCGGGTTCAGCACCGCAACGGTTTCGCCATTTAAGGCTTGGCGCCACTTGCCGTCGATGTAGCATTCAGTTTTGAGTAATTGAGGGTCGTCTAATCGAAACATGGCTTGCTCCTTTCTGAGGGTCTATTGATCTTGATACCGCACTTTAGCGCTTTGTTGATCGAGTTGCGCCAACCAATCCAATTTTTGCTTTATTTTAGCTTCCATGCCGCGTTCGCTCGGGAAATAGTAACGGCTGTCTTTCAGCTCAGGCGGGAAGTAGTTTTCCCCTGCGGCGTAGGCGTTTTCTTCGTGGTGGGCGTAGCGGTATTCCTCGCCATAGCCGAGGGATTTCATCAGTTTGGTCGGGGCGTTACGCAAGTGCACCGGCACATCGTAATCAGGGAATTGAGTGGCTTGTTGTTTGGCGGTGTTGAACGCTTGATAAACCGCATTGCTTTTCGGCGCAACGGCGAGATAGACAATCGCTTGCGCAATCGCCCGTTCGCCTTCGGCAGCCCCGACACGGGTGAAGCAATCCCACGCACTAAGCGCCACTTGCATTGCGCGCGGATCGGCGTTGCCGATATCTTCCGAGGCAATTGCCAACAAACGCCGCGCCACATACAGCGGATCGCCGCCGGCAGTAATAATCCGGGCATACCAATACAACGCCGCGTCAGGGGCGGAACCGCGAATCGATTTATGTACCGCCGAAATTAGGTCGTAATAACGATCCCCTTGTTTATCAAAACGGGCTTGGCGTTCGCCCAGCACTTCGACCAACAACGCTTGCGTAAGCTGTTTCACACCATCAACTTCCTCTGCCATATCGACCATTAATTCAAGGCAGTTCAAAGCGAGACGTGCGTCGCCATTGACATATTCCGCCAATATTGCCAGTAAATTCTCTTCCAATTGAACTCGTTCGCCGCCCAGACCGCACTTGCTGTCCGTTAAGGCGTGTTGCAACACTTGTTGGATTTCGGCTTGGCTGAGGGCTTTGAGCAGATACACTCTGGCACGCGACAACAGCGCGCTGTTCAGTTCAAACGAGGGATTTTCGGTGGTCGCACCGACAAAAATAATCGTGCCGTCCTCAATGTGCGGCAGAAATGCATCTTGCTGGCTTTTATTAAAGCGGTGGACTTCATCGACAAACAGGATTGTGCGCCGATCCGCCTGTTTATTCTGGCGGGCGCGTTCAATCGCTTCGCGAATCTCCTTCACGCCGCCGGTGACTGCTGAAATCCGCTCCACTTCGGCGTTGATCCGCTGCGCCAGAATTTCCGCCAGTGTGGTTTTGCCGGTGCCGGGCGGGCCCCACAAAATCATGGAATGAATATGCCCCGCGTCAATCGCTTTACGCAACGGCTTGCCCGGCGCCAATAAATGCGACTGCCCAAAGTAATTCTCCAGCGTAGTCGGGCGCATGCGCGCCGCTAGCGGGCGAAAATCGCTTTCGGCAAAATCAAACGAGAGATTATTCACACCTTTTGCCATATTGACCTGACTTGTTAACGCTGATCGTCCAATTCCACGCCTTTCGGCACGTTGAATTGGAATAATTTACTATCCAGAGTGACGTTATTCATATTGCGCAACATATATAAATTCGCCTGTCCGTCTTGCTCAATGGTGCTGAAATTGCGTAGCAGCCCATTTTTGTCGATCCGCACTTCAAATTGTTTGATCGCACTGTTTTTTGCTTTTGGCTTCAAGGTAAAGGTATCGTCTTTTTGACTGACGGTATATTGCGCCCACTGTTTCGGATCGTTTGTCGTCAGCAAAATAAACGGCGTGTTATCAATCGCATCTTCGGTTTTGCGTGCGGTCACTTGCTGTACGAACGGATCGTAATACCATAAGGTTTTGCCGTCGGCGACAATCTGGGTTTCTTGCGGTTTTTGAGTGTCCAAACGGAACAGATTCGGGCGTTTCACTTGGAATTTGCCATTCCCCTCTTGTACCAATTTACCGTTGGCGGTGGTGACGCGTTGGTTAAAATCGGCACTGTAAGATCCCACTTCCGCCAAGCGTTGTTGCAATTCGTCAACCGCCGCCGCCCACAGATTGGTGGCGGCTGAAAACAGCAACGCGGCAAGTGCGGTATGGCGTAAAAGTGCGGTTTTGTTCAGGTATTTCATGCTCTTTCCTTTAATACGTTTAATCAAGTTGCGTACAGATAAGACAATCAGCTTAGCAATAGGTTCTTAAGCGCGTCTTAATCATATTGATTACGCGGCGCTAAAATTTCACGTTTGCCGTTGCTCGCCGCGGAAACAATGCCTTGCGCTTCCATTTGATCAACAATCCGTGCCGCACGGTTAAAGCCCAGTTTGAAATTACGTTGAATCGAGGATATCGAGGTATTGCCGCTGTTCAGCACATAGTCCGTCACTGCGTCGAACAGTTCATCCAGATCATCATCACCAGCACCGACCGCACTTTCGCTGTTTTCGTCCTCTTGCGACACCACGATGTCGTCCAAATATTGCGGTTTACCGCGCGCGCGCCAATCGTCGGCGACTTTCGACACCTCTTCATCGCTCATAAACGCGCCGTGTACCCGAATCAGTTCGGACGAGCCTTGCCCCGAATACAGCATATCGCCGCGCCCTAATAACGCCTCGGCGCCGCCTTGATCCAAAATGGTGCGCGAGTCGATTTTGCTCGCCACGGTAAAGGCAATCCGGCTTGGAATATTGGCTTTAATCAAGCCGGTGATCACGTCCACCGACGGGCGTTGGGTCGCCAAAATCAAGTGGATCCCCACCGCGCGCGCTTTTTGCGCCAAGCGTGCGATCAACTCTTCCACTTGCTTCCCTGCCACCATCAACAAATCGGCGAATTCATCGACGATCACTACGATATAACTCAATTTTTCCAGCGCCGGCGGCATGGTATCCATGGTGTCGCCCGGACGCCAGGTCGGATTTGGAATCGGTAAATTCATCGCTTCCGCTTCGTCGATTTTGCCGTTGAAGCCCTCGATATTGCGCACATACAGCGACGACAGCAATTGATAGCGGCGTTCCATTTCATCCACGCACCAACGCAACGCATTGGCGGCTTTTTTCATATCGGTGACCACTTCGGTCAGCAAGTGCGGGATGTCGTTGTAAATCGACAGTTCGACCACTTTCGGATCGATCATGATAAAACGCACCTCTTCCGGTTTGCGTTTATACAGCAGACTTAAAATCATACTGTTAACACCGACCGATTTCCCTGAACCAGTTGAACCCGCCACCAACAAATGCGGCATTTTCGCCAAATCGACTACAATCGGTTCGCCGCTGATGTCTTTGCCCAAAGCAAGCGGCAAAATCGCGTTGCTCTGCTTAAATTGGCTGCTGGCAAGCACATCACGCAGGCTGACGGTTTGGCGGCGCAGATTCGGGGTTTCGATGCCGATATACGGCTTGCCCGGAATCACCTCCGCCACGCGGATTGAACGGAACATCAACGCACGCGCCAAATCGGTGTCCAAACCGCTGACTTTCGAGGCTTTGGTGCCCGGCTCCAATTCCAACTCATAACGGGTGACCACCGGTCCGACCAGCACACTTTGCACCTTGGCTTTGACGTTGAAATTGCGCAGTTGGTGTTCGATCTGTGCCGAGGTTTCGTCAATTTCTTCCCGGCTGATGTCTTGCTCTTCCGCTTTGCGCTGTTCGAGCAGATCCAGACTTGGCAACGGCGTATTCGGTTTGCCTTTATGGCTGACTTTCGGTTGTAGCAGCGGGTGAATCAAGCTGTTTTCATACGGTTTATAATCCGGCGTGGTTTTGACCGCACTTGTGCTTTCCACTTCCGGCGTCGGTGCGCCGTTTAAAATCACTTGCAGCTCTTTTTCGGCATTTAATGCCTTTGCCTGCCGCTGCATTTCGTCTAAACGTTGCTGTTCCCGTGCGGCAAACTGGCGCGCCAATTCATCATTCAGATCGATGTTTGTCTCCTCTGCCGACGACAGATCATCAACATCAAACCGCACTTCGGTTTGCTTCGCCGCCGTCGCCAAGCTGACTTTCGCTACGCCGTCCAAGGTCGGCACGGACAATTCTGACGGCGCAAGCGTTTGCCCCACCGGGCTGGCGCTCGCAATCGATACTTTTGGCAATTCCGCTGTCGATTCAATCTGATATTGTGCGAAATTCGGCAAATCGTCATTTTCACTTAATGGCAATTCCGCTTGCTGATCCGCTGCCGCCGGCGCCGATGGTTGCTGCGGTTGCAACCCGATAATCACCCGTTGCGCTACCGCACTTTGCCTGTCGGCTGTATCCGCTTGACGCCGTTCAGCCAATTTGGTTTCTAACGCTCTTTTCGCCGCCGCCTCTCTGGCGCGCAAGACGCTTTCCGGTAAGATCACTTCGTCCAACTGCTCAACCGGCGCCGCGCTCATTGGTGTCGGTTCTAATTCATCCTCGGCTTGCGTTTGCTCTTCATCCTCATATTTTGCGGTTAGCCATTGGTAGGCGCTGACCAGCAACATCACCAACGACATGCCCGAACTGAGAATAAAACCGACCACAGTTAAACAAAAGGCGGCCATAAAACTGCCGAACACGCCGAAAGACGGATAAAAGCTTTGGATCAACCAACCGCCCAACACGCCACCGGCAAGATAAGTATCGCTATTCGATAACAGCAAGGCCGCAAGTGCGGTCAAGCCACACAGCAGCAGCACGAAGCCGATCAATCTGACCACTAACCGCCCTTTGCTGAATTGATCGCGCCATTTATTACGCAACAATAGGATCGATGAAATCACCAAGACAAAGGGTAAAAAATTGGCAATCGAACCGAACAAGGCAAACAGCATATCAATACACCAAGCGCCGAATGCGCCGGCTTTATTCAAGGCTCCTTGCTGCGGGCTGGCGACGGTCCAAGCGTTGTCATACGGACTGTAGCTTGACCAAGCGATAATCAGGTAAACCCCGAATAAGGCGATCGAGCCTAAAATCATTTCGGTAATATAGTGTTTTGCCGTGTATTTCGGTCTTAAATTTCGAATCATGGTGTACGTCTATTCTGTTTTCGCTTTCAATTGCAGGTAATTGGTTTGTTTCACTTCTTCCATCACCACATACGTGCGGGTGTCGTTGACGCCGGGCAGGCGCAGCAAGGTCGTGCCGAGCAATTTGCGGTATGCCGCCATATCGGCAACGCGGGTTTTCAACAAATAGTCAAAATCGCCGGATACCAAATGGCATTCTTGAATTTCATCCAGTTTTTGCACTTCGGCGTTAAATTCTTCAAACACATCGGGTTTGCCGCGCACCAAGGTAATTTCGACGATCACCAACAACGGCGAATCGAGCAATTCCGGATTCAGCAACGCACGATAACCGGTGATCACTCCCTGTTTTTCCAAACGGCGCACCCGCTCCAAACAAGGCGTTGGCGACAACCCGACTTTTTTCGACAAATCGATATTGGAAATTTTTCCGTTACGCTGTAATTCGTCCAAAATTTTTATATCAATCGCATCAAGGGCTTTGGTTAATTTCTTTGACATTTTCGCAATTCCGCCGACAGTAAAAAATAAAAAATCAGGTAATGTGGTAGATTACCTGATTTTTGCGGTTTTTTATAGACTTGAATGTGTTTTGCGCGACTTTATTTTAGCAAAAAACGCCCCTGCGCAATACGGATTAAGGTTGCCACAAACAGCAAGGCAATACCAATGCTGCCAAACCAAAACAGCGGTAAACCGATCGCCTCAATGCCCTGCAAATCGGCTTGCGTTAAATAAATGCCAACATTTGCCAATGAACCTAAACCGAATGAGAATCCCCAAAAACCGAGGCTGAAACCGTTGGTATAAATCCAAGGAAACAAGCGCGCCAGAAACAGCACCTGCAACAAGCCATAACCGAGCAATATCAAGCTAATGGTATCTACTGCGCCCCCGTTTAAGTGAAAATAGGCGTTGCCGGCAACAAACGCCGGCGCCAACTGAATGCCGATTACCGGTCGAACCGCGTCATCCAACGGATTTAAATTACGCAAACGCTGCAACACCGCCGGTTCCAAGGTTAGCCATGAAATCAGCCCCATGCCGAAAAACACCATGCCCCATGCAGTATAACCTAATTCGGCAAGTGCGGTCGCGCTGACAAAATTGGCGGCAACCGTGGGTAAATAGATAACCGGCGTTGTGGCTTCGGCTTTATGGATACCGCGCCATAAGCCGGCCGAACGGTAGGCGGCAAACAGCAATTGTCCGACAGTACCTAATGCAATTAAACTAACGCCAAGCGGTTTAGCCCATGATAATAACGACATACCGAATAGCATGGCGGTTATCGGAATCAAACTGATAAAACAGCAGATCACCAAATGATGTAATTCCGCTTGCGCGCTCTGCCGTGCCACAACCCATTTGGCAATATAAACCGCCAACAGCGCTAACCAAATCACGCCGCTGACGCACAGCAACATTTCATCTATCCATTGCGGCAAACCGGCAAACAACGCCGCGGCATGATGCCATGCCAGACCGATGGAAAACAAACCCAGCGTAATACCAAAATAGTTGACTGGAATCGGGAATGGCTTTGGAACAGGTTGGTTCATAGAAACTAACTCACAAAATTGGTCAATGTAAATAGGGTGAGATTATTTTACGCCTAATCGCTAAAAATCATGACCGAAATATATTAAAAACAATGTAAATAGGGCAACCACAATGGATTGCCCTATCCGATAAATCATAATGCCCGGTTATTCGTAACGCTTGAAAATCAAGGTGGCGTTAGTGCCGCCGAAACCAAAGCTGTTTGACATCACGATATTCAGTTTTTTATCGGTTTGCACTTCGGTAATAATGTTCATTCCTTGCGCTTTTTCATCCAATTCTTCGATGTTAATACTCGGTGCGATAAAATCGTGGTTTAGCATTAACAAGGAATAAATCGCTTCATGCACACCTGCCGCTCCTAATGAGTGCCCGGTCATGGCTTTAGTCGAAGAAATCGCCGGGGTGTTATCGCCGAATACCGCTCTTACCGCTTCCAATTCTTTGACATCGCCAACCGGGGTTGAGGTGCCGTGCACGTTCAAATAATCAATTGGCGCGTCAATCGTTGCCATCGCCTGCTGCATACAACGCACCGCACCTTCGCCGCTTGGCGCGACCATGTCATAGCCGTCGGAAGACGCGCCGTAACCGACGATTTCGGCATAAATGGTTGCGCCGCGTGCTAACGCGTGTTCCAACTCTTCCACTACGACGATACCGCCGCCGCCGGCGATAACGAAACCGTCACGGGCGGCGTCGTAAGTACGCGAGGCTTTTTCCGGCGTATCGTTGTATTTAGTCGATAATGCCCCCATCGCGTCAAATTCACAGGCGCATTCCCATGCCAATTCTTCCGCCCCGCCGGCAAACACCACATCTTGTTTACCGAGTTGGATCAATTCGACCGCATGTCCGATACAGTGGGCCGAAGTGGCACAAGCCGAGCTGATACTGTAGTTGACGCCGCGGATTTTAAACGGTGTCGCCAAACAAGCGGACACGCTGGACGCCATGGTTTTGGTCACGGCATAAGGTCCGATGGCTTTCACGCCGCGCGGTCCGCGCATGGCGTCTGCGGCAACGATCTGCCCGTGTGCCGAGCCGGTACCGGCGCCGACCACCAAACCGGTGCGGTTATTCGACACCATTTCATCGGTCAATCCCGAATGTTCAATCGCTTCCTGCATCGAAAGATAAGCATAAGCTGCGGCGTCGCCCATAAAGCGCATGATTTTACGGTCGATCAACTCTTTCGGATCGAGTTTCACCGTACCCGCAATATGGCTGCGCATGCCCACTTCGATAAATTCCGGTACAGTTGTAATCCCGGATTTACCTTGTTGCAACGACGCCAATACTTCTGCTTTATTATTACCAATACTTGAAATGATACCGTAGCCGGTGATAACTGCTCTTTTCATTTACTCCAATCCTTACTCGAAATGCGATAATTAAAAAATTTATGTCAAAATTTCAACTTACAACTGTTAGCTGAACAAGTTACTATGAAAATAAAATAATGCAAGTTTTTATTGCCTGCCGACGGGTTTTAACCCTCTCGCTTGCTCAAAAAACAGACAGCATTTTCACCCCTAAGGATTTCGCGCTACAATAAGCAAAATCCACAAACCATAATGCCTATGAACAAGACGCTCAAAACCGCCTCAGCCCGGCTGAGTTTTACCGCTGATAATACGCCGCTTTCGTTACAGTTTGATGACATCTACTTTTCCGTACAAGACGGTTTGGCCGAAAGCCGTTATGTTTTTCTGCAAGGAAACAACTTGTTGCAACGTTGGCAGCAGCATGCGCAACCGCACTTTGTGATCGCCGAAAGCGGTTTTGGCAGCGGTTTGAACTTTTTTGCCTGTGTGCAGCTGTTCCGTGAATTTCGTCGCCAAAATCCTGCGCATAAACTAGCCCGCTTATATTTTCTCTCGTTTGAAAAATACCCGCTAACCCCGCAACAACTGCAACAAGCGCACCGCACTTTGCCGCAATTCGCCGCATTGAGCCGACGCCTGTGCCGCCATTATCCGTTTGCGCTGAACGGATGCCACCGTTTGCATTTCGACGACACGATTTTGGATCTGTGGTTCGGCGATATTCAAGATAATTTGCCGCTGTTGGGCGATTATATGCGGCAAAAAATCGACGCGTGGTTTTTGGACGGTTTTGCGCCGAGTAAGAATCCGCAGATGTGGAATGATGATCTTTACCAAGCGATGTCTCGTTACAGTAAGCCCAATGCCACCTTTGCCACCTTTACCGCGGCAAGTGCGGTGCGCAAGGGCTTGCAAGCCGCGGGGTTCACGGTGGCAAAGCGGAAAGGCTTTGCGCATAAACGCGAGATGTTATGCGGTTATAAAAATCCAAATCACGCGCCGCAAATGCAAACGCCGTGGTATTTGGCGCAAAGTGCGGTCGGCGATGTGAACGAAGTTGCAATTATCGGCGGCGGCGTTGCCTCGCTGTTCACCGCACTTTCCTGTTTAAAACGCGGCTTAAAAGTCACCGTGTATTGCGAAGATCCGCAACCTGCGCTGAATGCCTCAGGCAATAAACAGGGCGCACTCTATCCGCAATTGAGCGATGATGATCGGCGTAACAGCCGTTTTTATGCGCACGCGTTTGGTTATGCATTGCAACAGATTCAGGATGTTATCGAGCAAGGCGTTGCGTTTGAATCCGGCTGGCAAGGGGTGGCAATTTGCGCGTACAACTGTAAGGTCAAACAAAAATTGGCACACATTGCGGCGCAACAATGGGGCGATGATTTATTCCGTCTGTGCGACCAAAGCGAACTTAGCCGTTTAAGCGGAATCGAGTTGCCTTGCGACGGCGCGTTTATTGCCAAAGGCGGTTGGCTTGCGCCGCAACAACTGGTGCAAAACGGTTTTGCCCATTTGCAAACCGTCTATCCACACGATGGACAAAAGTGCGGTTTAACGATTCGTTTCAACCAATCGATCACGGAACTGAACCCGCAAGAAAACGGTTGGCGATTAAATAACGCACAAGGCGAACATTTCCAACACCAAGTGGTGATGTTGGCAAACGGACATCGATTAACCCAATTCCGCCAAACAGAACGGCTGCCGCTGTACCCGGTGCGCGGACAGGTCAGCCAAATCCGAACCGGCGCACAGTTGCGCCATTTAAAAACGGTGTTGTGCTATGACGGCTATTTAACGCCGGCGGATTGGCAGCAACAAAGCCATTGTATCGGTGCCAGCCATGTGCGCAACAGTGCCGACCGCACTTTTAGTCCGGCGGAGCAACACCAGAATGTGGAAAAAATTCAGCACAATTTAGCCGGTTGCGCTTGGTTGAGAGAAGTCAACGCCGAGGATAATCAAGCCCGTATCGGGGTGCGTTGCAGCACGCGCGAGCGTTTGCCGATCATGGGTTGCGTACCGCACTTTGCACAAACCGCCGAACAATACCGCAACCTGTTCAATCTACGCCGTCGCCGTCAAGCGATTGCTCCTGCGCCGGTGTATCCGAATCTGTATCTTATCGGCGCACTCGGTTCACGCGGTTTAACGTCTGCGCCGTTATTGGCGGAAAGCTTGGTTTGTCAGGTTTTAGGCGAGCCGCTGCCGCTGGGCGAAGATATTTTGCATGCCCTCAATCCAAACCGCACTTGGCTACGCAAATTGTTGAAAGGCACGCCGTTGGGATAAATAGAAAAAAATGAGCCGCAACTGCGGCTCAGACTAGGATTTCAGCTGTTAAAACACACGCTCGGTCGTTTCGCGCACATCTTCGCCTTTCAAGTAATAATAGATAAATTCGCAGATATTTTGGCAACGGTCGCCGATACGTTCAATCGCCCGAGCGGCTAAAAGTGCGGTCAGCAAACTGTCAATACTGTCCGGCGCAATCCGCATTCCTTCTTTCACATCTGTCATAATCTCTTTATAGCGCTCGTCAATTTTAATATCGCGCACGTATACGCTTTTCGCTTCTTCCAAACTCATGCTGGAAAATGCGCGTAAGGTATCATGCAACATCGCAATTGCGTCTTGCGTCATGACATCAATCTTATCTTGCAATCTTTTCTCAATTTTAACGTCATCATGCAAGGCGGTTTGGCTCATCTTATCCACCGAATCGCCGATACGCTCTAATTCGGAAGCGACTTTTAAAATCGTGATGATAAAGCGCAGATCATCGGCTAACGGCTGGCGACGGGCAATCAAAGTGACGCATGCCTCGTCAACCGCCACCTCCATCGAGTTGACCTGTTGATCGCCTTCCACTACATCGTTTGCGCTAATCTCGGCATTGCCTTTCATTACTTGCAACGCATCATACAGCTGTTTTTGCACCAAACTGCCCATGGTCAGCAACAACGATAATAGGTGGCTTAAATCACGATCATATTGTCTTATGATGTGTTTTTTTTCATTTAATGTCATCTTTTTCTCCTTTTAACCGGGGTTTCTAGCCGAAACGTCCGGTAATGTAATCTGCGGTTCTGCCGTCTTTCGGACGGTTGAACATCATTTCCGTTTCGCCGTGTTCGATAATGTCGCCCAAATACATAAACACCGTGTAGTCGGAACAACGCGCCGCCTGTTGCATATTATGGGTGACGATCACCACGGTATACTCTTTTTTTAACTCAAGAATCAAGTCTTCAATCATCCCGGTCGAAATCGGGTCGAGTGCCGAACAGGGTTCGTCCAGTAGCAATACTTCCGGTTTAATCGCAATGCCGCGTGCGATACACAGACGCTGCTGCTGCCCACCCGAGAGGCTGTAACCGCTCTTGAACAGTTTGTCTTTGGTTTCATTCCACAGCGCGGCTTTGCTTAACGCCCACTCGACGCGTTCGTCCATTTCAGGTTTCGACAGTTTTTCAAACAAACGCACCCCGAAAGCAATATTATCATAGATCGACATCGGGAACGGCGTCGGTTTTTGGAACACCATGCCGACTTTGGCACGCAGTAAGGAAATGTCTTTTTTGCTGCTGATGATATCTTCGCCGTCCAATAAAATTTGCCCTTCCGCCCGTTGTTCCGGATAAAGCGCATACATTTTGTTAAAAGTACGCAACAAAGTGGATTTACCGCAACCGGACGGACCGATAAACGCCGTGACTTTATTGGCTTCGATGTCCAAATTCAGATTTTTCAAGGCATGAAAATCGCTGTAGTAAAAGTTGAGATCTTTTACTTCGATAATTTTTTTGCCTGCTTCGGTTTTATTCAAATCAATAATGCTCATCGGTTATTCCTTACTTCTTCTCTTTATTTTTAAATACAACGCGCGCCAAGATATTTAATAGTAACACCGCGAACGTGATAATCAGTACTCCGGTCCAAGCCAATTCTTGCCAATTGGTAAACGGGCTGGAAGCGAATTTATAAATCGTCATCGGCAAACTCGCCAGCGGTTTACTCATATCCAAACTCCAGAATTGGTTGGAAAGTGCGGTAAACATCAATGGTGCGGTTTCGCCGGCAATACGCGCCACACTCAATAACACCCCAGTGATCACCCCGGCAGTCGAAGCGCGTAAGGTAATCGACAGAATCATCTTCCATTTCGGCGTTCCTAGGGCATACGCCGCTTCACGCAAGTTATTCGGAATCAGATTCAGCATATTTTCGGTGGTACGAATCACAATCGGAATTTGCAGCAAGGCCAAGGCGACAACTCCCGCCCAACCGGAGAAATTACCAAACGGCGCCACAAACAGCACGTAGACAAATAGCCCGATAACAATCGACGGTGCCGACAACAGAATGTCGTTCACAAAACGCATGCCTTCCGCCAACCACGATTTTTTGCCGTATTCCGACAGATAAATCCCGACCAAAATGCCCAACGGGGTGCCGACAACCGTGGCTAAGATCACCATCATCAAGCTTCCGACAATCGCATTCGCTAATCCGCCGGTTTCCGCATTCGGTGCGGGGGTCATTTCTAAGAAAATATCCAACGATAAGCCGGCAATCCCTTTTTCCAAAGTGGTGAACAAAATCCAGACCAACCAGATTAAGCCGAACACCATCGCCAACATCGCAATTGCAATCGCAATATTATTGATCATACGGCGTTTGTTTTGTAACCGCTGTTTGACAATTTCGTATTTATTGTTGGTTGCAGTTGCCATTACTTCGCCCCCTCATTTTTCGACAGACGACGCACCAAAAGTTTGGATACGATTAACACTAATAAGGTGATAGCAAACAAGATTAAGCCTAATTCCATTAAGGCGGAAATATGCATATCGGATTCGGCTTCGGCAAATTCGTTGGCAATTGCCGAGGTAATGCTATTACTCGGCATGTACAACGACAAGCTGTCGAGTTGGTAAGTATTTCCGATCACGAACGTTACCGCCATGGTTTCGCCCAAGGCACGCCCTAAACCCAGCATGATCGCGCCGACCACACCGCTCTTGGTGTAAGGCAGCACAATGCGCCATACCACTTCCCAAGTGGTGCAGCCCACTCCGTACGCCGATTCTTTCATCAACGCCGGGGTTTGTTCAAACACATCACGCATTACCGAAGCAATGTAGGGAATAATCATAATCGCAAGGATAATCCCGGCGGCTAAAATTCCGATCCCGAAACTTGGACCGGAAAATAACGAACCGATAATCGGGAAACCGGAAACCACTTCACCAACCGGACGTTGGAAATATTTGGCAAACAACGGAGCAAAAATAAAAAAGCCCCACATCCCGTAAACGATACTCGGCACTGCCGCCAAAAGCTCAATCGCCGTCCCCAACGGGCGGCGCAGCCATTGCGGCGCTAATTCAGTCAGAAAAAACGCAATCCCGAAACTTGCCGGAACCGCAATAATCAAGGCGATGAGTGACGTGACCAACGTTCCGTAAATCGGCACAAGCGCACCATATTGATCTAAAGGCGGATTCCATTCTTTTGACCAAAGAAAAGCAATCCCGAATTCTTTCATTGCCGGCAGGGAAGAAATGATCAGCGAAAGAATAATTCCCCCAAGAATTAACAACGTCAGATAAGTTGAAAATCTGACCAGTAATTCAAAAAAAATATCACCTTTCTTACTTGGTGATATTACCGCTGAGGATTTATTTGACATATTACGTCCTTTCTAAATAAATCGTTAGGAAATAAAACGGAGTGTGTTCACACTCCGTTGAGTTGACATCCGGAATTAGTAAAGCGCTTTTCCGTCTTTATCAACAATATTTGCTTTCCAAGCTGATTTAATGGTATCAACAACTGATTTTGGTAAGACGGCATAGTCTAAAGCCAAGGCTTCATCGCCGCCTTTATCCAACGCCCACTCAAAGAATTTCAAGGTTTCGGTCGCACGCTCTACGCTACCCGGTTGTTTTTCAACCAAAATGAAAGTCGTTGAAGTGATAGGCCATGCATTCGCCCCTTTTTGTTGAGTCAAATCTTGGGCGAAAGAGCTGTTCCAATCGGCACCGGCAGCCGCATTACTGAAGCTGTCAGAGCTAGGACGCACCACTTCACCGTCAGCGGAAATTAAACTGGCATACGGTAAGTTGTTTTGTTTGGCATAAGCATACTCAACATAACCGATTGCGCCGTCAAGTTGTTGGATTGAAGCGGAAACCCCTTCGTTGCCTTTACCACCGAATGAACCCGGCGCCCATTGTACGGTTGAACCCGACCCCACTTTTTCTTTCCACTCTGCGCTGACTTTTGACAAATAGCTGGTGAACACGAAAGTGGTGCCTGAACCGTCAGCACGGCGGATAACCGCGATGTCTTTGTTTGGTAAATTCAGATTCGGATTCAATTTCTTGATCGCTTCGTCATTCCATTTTTTCACTTTGCCCAAATAGATGTCAGCCACGGTATTACCGTCTAACACCAATTCACCACTCTTGATTCCGTCCAAGTGAACCGCCAACACCACACCGCCGATGACGGTCGGGAATTGGAATAAACCTTCTTTTGTCAATTCTTCATCTTTCATCGGCGCGTCAGTTGCACCGAAATCGACGGTTTTGGCGATGATTTGTTTTTTGCCGCCGGAAGAACCGATACTTTGATAATTGACACGGTTTTTGGTTTCTTTTTGATAAGTGTCAGCCCATTTTGCATAAATCGGCGCCGGGAATGATGCGCCTGCGCCGGTAATATCAACCGCAACGGCACTATTCGCCGCCAATACCATGGTTGAACCCATTAATGCGAATAACGAAGTACGGACAAATTTATTTTTGATAGCTTTCATGAGAGTCTCCTTAAAGTAAAAGTATTAAATCTGATGATTCTCGACCTTATGGCAGCCCATTTCTGCCCCGCCACATAAAACTTATGGCACGAATATAGACCAATATTTTTATCAGGCAAGCCCTTTTTTCCTTGCGAAAACCAACAAAAAAGCTAGTTATGACGCTATTTTTATTTTATTATCTTTATGAAATAGAATATTTTTTTATTTTTGTCATATAACTGTCATAAAACAAAAAAGTTTAACTGCCTATTTTTTAAACAGCGATATCCACTCTAACCGCACTTTACGATATTGTCACCGAAAAACAGCCGTTTGCATTGCATTTCTCCAAAGCGAAAAAGCGGCAATAATCCTTTTGTTTTTAGCGGATTTTTGTTACACTTCACAACCTCATTTGGGGCTGATTCTGGATTCGACGGGATTGGCGAAGCCCAAGGTGCATGTCGAGGTGCGGTAGGTCTCGTAAACAAACCGCAAAACAATAGTCGCAAACGACGAAAACTACGCTTTAGCAGCTTAATAACCTGCTCATAGCCTTCTCTCCCCAGCTTCCGCTCGTAAGGCGGGGATCAAGAGGAGTCATCCCAAACGAGATCGCGTGGACGCCTCCGCTTGCGGATCGAAACGTTAAATTGAATCAAGCTAGCTTATCTGTCGCGTGTCTGTCCGCAGTAGGTAAGTGAAATTAAAGACCGACTAAACATGTAGGACTGAAGGTAGAGTAATTTCGGACAGGGGTTCAAATCCCCTCAGCTCCACCAAAAAATATATCGTTACTGTTCGTAGCGTATCGGAAAGCCTAGAGAATACAAGCCTCTAGGCTTTTTTATTGTTCGTAGCTTGTCGTATTATTTCGCCTTAAATCTAGAATTTTAGTAATACGTTTAGTAATATGCCGATCGTATTACTAAAAACCGTATTACTAAAAACGCCCGGAGGCTTGATATGTCTAGGATTGTTAAGAGTTTAACCAATACACAAGTTGATAAAGCAAAACCATTAGAAAAGCCTTATCATCTTGCTGACGGTGGCGGATTGTATCTGTTAGTAAAGCCCAATGGGGTAAAGACGTGGCAATTTAATTATTACAAGCCGATAACCAAAAAGCGCACCTATATCAGCTTGAACAATTATCCCGATCTTTCTCTTGCTCAAGCACGATCCAAACGAGAAGAATTTAAAGCGTTGCTAGCTCAAAATATCGATCCGCAACTCTACCAGCAACAAGAAACCGAACGGCAGCAACAAGCGGATAATAATACGTTTGCCAAGATTGCCGGGGCATGGTTTGAAGAACGGAAAACCCGCGCCCACTTTTCAGAGAAAACTGCAACTGATACTTGGGGCATGATCAAACGTCATTTACTCCCCCACTTTGGCGAATTGCCAATAACACAAATTACCGCACTTATGGCAATTAATGCGTTTAAGCCGTTGCAGGTTCGCGGAACGCTGGAAACCTTAAAGCGCGCAATTCAGAAAATGAATGAAATCATGACTTACGCCCTACACCGAGGAATTATTGAAAATAACCCAATCGCCAACATTGGCAAAGAATTCGACAGTCCAACCGTTACCCACATGAAAGCAATTAAACCGGAACAATTGGGCGAATTTTTGACAGCCCTCGCAAATGCGAATTTAACGCTCACTACGCGGCTTTTAATTCAATGGCAACTGCTGACAATGACACGCCCAGCAGAAGCCGCCACGGCGCGCTACAGTGACATAAACGAGAAAGAAAGGATATGGACTATCTACATTCAAAAAGGCTTAAAAACGACTGACGAGGGACGAGAGCATAAAGTTACGCTATCAAGGCAAGCTATCGCTGTTCTTCGTGAAATAAAAAAAATCAGTGGTGGCAAAACGTATTTATTCCCAAGCATTAAAAATCCGACAACCCACATCAACACCCAAACCGCAAACGCCGCTATAAAAAGAATTGGTTATCAGGGCAAGCTGGTGGCGCACGGTATGCGAGCTATAGCCAGCACCGTCTTAAACAAAGCCAGAACGCCCGACGGTTTACGCCGCTTTGATAAAGATTTGATCGAGGTGGCATTATCACATATCAATAACGACGACGTGCGCATGGCTTATCTCAGGGCGGAATATTTGCCACATCGTTTTGATATGCTGCAGTGGTGGGGTGATTATGTCGAACAAGCCGCACAGAGTGCGATCCCTAAATTCCATCTTCAAATTGTGAACGGATAACTTTTAGCCAGTCTTTGCGCTGGCTTTTTTATATTTTGTTATTATTTTAAACTTTTTGATTTTTATCTACTTATCTATTTATTAAATATAATATATATTTATTTTTTTGATTTATAAAGAAAAAATAGAAGTAGATGAATAAATAGATAAAGAATAGATAAGGGGATAAAAATAGACACTTCAATTTCACACATTGGCAAAAGCAAGATCAACAAACAAGCCCAATTCGTTAAAAAAGCCCGTTCCATGTCAATAATTTTGTAAATTCCTTGTTCGTAGCCTATCGTCATTTATCACATTAAAAATCCACTATTTACAACCCCCTAGAAGTGTTTATTTTATGATATGGGCTACTTGTAGCCGTCTTAATTAAGATAACTTTCAAGGGATTAATCACATGTTTAAAAAACTTCTCGAATTACGCCAACAAAAGGCGAAACTGGCGGAGGATATGCGCAGTATGCTGACCCAAGCCGACACCGAAAACCGCAGTTTAAGCGATGAGGAAGCCAAAGCCTTTGACGAATTGCGCAACCAAGCCGCCGCACTGAATACGGATATTGCGCGCTATGAGGCGTTAGCCGATGAAGAGCGCAGTAAGCAGGGGCAGCCGGTAGAAACCAAGCAAACACCGTTAAACAATGACGATTTGCGCCACTATATCAAGACGGGCGAATTGCGTTCACTATCCACCACCGCCAAAGATGACGGCGGCTATTCAGTTATTCCGCAGTTGGATAAGCAAGTCATGACCCGTTTAACCGATGACAGTGTTATGCGTCAAATCTGTAACGTGGTGCGTTTGCCAATGGGGGCAAAAGAGTATAAAAAATTGGTTTCTGCCGGTGGTGCCGTGGTTCAACATGGAACGGAAGGCACAGCACGCACGGAAACCAACACGCCGAAATTAAACGAGGTCACGATTGCCTTAAATGCGATTTATGCTTATCCGAAAACCACCCAAGAAATCTTAGATTTTAGCTCAATTGATGTGCTGGGCTGGCTGACGGAAGAAATCAGTGAAACCTTTACCGAAACCGAAGAAACCGATTTAACCGACGGTGACGGCGATAAAAAAGCGAAAGGGTTATTAACCTATGCCCGTGCGACTACCGCCGATAAAACGCGCGCATTTGGCACCCTTCAAAAACTGGAAGTGGCGAACGCCGCCGGGATTACCGCCGATACCCTGATTGATTTGTTGTATACCTTACACAGCAAATACCGTAAAAATGCGGTGTGGGTGATGAGTTCAGCGATTGCCGCGCAACTTCAAAAACTGAAAAACGGGAACGGTGATTATATCTGGCGTGACGGTTTATCTGCCGGTGCACCCGCAACGCTATTAGGCTTGCCGGTTCACTATTTGGAAACTATGCCGGCAGGTGGCGCAGGTAAAGCCGTGATCGCATTGGGTGACTTCAAACGCGGTTATTACATTGTCGATCATGAAACCGGCATCCGCACTCGTCCGGATAGCATTACTTCACCGGGCTTTTACAAAGTCCACACCGATAAATATTTGGGTGGTGGCGTGGTGGATTCCAACGCAATCAAATTTATTGAAACCAAGGCGTAAGCCGAGGAAATCAGGGGGCGGCAAGTCCCCTTTTTTATCAGTAGGGATAGTATGAAAGAATTTGAAATCAGGTCATCAGAAATCAGTTGCGACAGCCAAAAACTGATCGGCTATGTGGTGCGCTGGAATAGCCAATCTAAACCGTTATGGGATTTTGTCGAGCAGTTCGCCCCCAATGCGTTTGCGGAATCGCTAGCCGAGGGGCAAGACGTGCGCGCACTGTTTGAACACGACCACGCTAAATTACTGGGTAGAACCGCCGCCGGCACGTTATCGCTGGTGGAGGATAATATCGGCTTACGTTTCGAGCTGGTGCCGCCGGACACCACACTGGGGCGTGATTTGCTGGTATCGGTGGAGCGTGGCGATATTTCCGGTATGTCGTTCGGTTTTCGCACCTTAAGCGATTCATGGGATTTTGAGCAAGAGCCGATTTTGCGCACCGTAAACCGTGCCGAGCTGGTAGAGATTACGATCACCAGTATTCCGGCATATCCGGAAAGCAGTGTTCAAATCGCTAAACGCTCAATGGCGGAAGCCCGCAAGCAACAGAACCCTACCGCACTTTATGCGCGCTGGGCGGATTTAGCCGAGGTGTAATCATGTTTGGTTTATTTAAACGCAAAACGGAACAGCGCAACGCATTCACCATTGACGAGTATTTATCTTACCTAGGGGCGAGCAATACCGGCGCAGGGGAATTTGTCAGCCCGTCCACTGCCGAAGCCTTGCCCGCCGTGTTGAATGCGGTCACGGTGATTAGTGAGGCGGTGGCGGCTATGCCCTGTTATCTGTATCGCTTGGAAAAGGATGGACGGGAACGGGTATTTAACAGCCCGGTGGATTTCTTGCTGAATGAAATGCCGAACCGCAATCAAACGCCGTACCAATTCAAATACACGATGATGAGGCACTGCTTGTTAAATGGTAATGCCTATGCGGTGATTGAGTGGGATAAAAGCGGCGAGCCGTTATCCTTAACGCCCTACCCACCAAGTGCGGTTAATATTCAACGCAAACTGAACGGCAGCTATATTTATCAAATCACCGATTTAAGCGGCAACGTCAAAACCTATCTACAGGACGAGATTTTACACTTGCGGCACTCGTCCGATGACGGCTTTATGGGACGTTCCCCGATTACGATTTGCCGTGAAACGATAGGGCTAGGATTAGCGCAACAACGCCACGGATCGGCAGTGATGAAAAACGGTTTAATGCCAAGCGGCATTATTACTACGTCGGAATGGCTGGACGAAGCAAAAGCTAAAAAAGCCATAGCCGCACTTGAACGCTACAAAGGCGCAAAAAACGCCGGTAAAACGCCGGTGCTTGAAGGCTCAATGGAATATAAGCAATTGGGCATGACTAACCAAGACGCCGAGTGGTTACAAAGCCGCACGTTCACGATTAGCGATATTGCCCGCATTTTCAATATCAGCCCGATTTTTTTACAAGACTATTCCAACAGCAGCTACAGCAATTTCAGCGAAGCCAGCCGTGCGTTTTTGTCGCAAACCTTGCGCCCGTGGCTGACGAATTTTGAACAGCAACTGAAAGACGCGCTTATGGTGGATTTGAACCGCACTTCACCACGCTATCTGATTGAATTTGACACCAGCGATTTATTGCGCACCAGTCAAAATGACCGCTTCAATAGTTACGATGTGGCGATTAAATCCGGCGTGATGTGCCCGAATGAAGTCCGCCGCAAAGAGGGTTTAACCCCGTATGCCGGTGGCGAGGAATTTAGCCAAGCATGGAAGCAAACCGTCGAAGTGAAAAAAGGCGGCAACGAGAAAGAGGCGGGCAATGGCAAGAATGATTAAGGCAGGACGCTATAACAAGCCAGTCACCATTCAGCGCCCGATTCGTACCCCGAATAATTACGGGCACCATACAACCACGTGGGAAGATGTGGCAACCGTTCACGCCGCTATCGAACCGTTACAAGGACGGGAATATTTTAGCGGTCCGTACCAATTGGGAGAAAACATTATCCGCGTGAGAATCCGCTATCTGCCGAATATCACCAACAAAATGCGGTTGCGTTACGGCGATCGCATATTGGCGATTTATTCGGTGATAGACAGCCGAGAGAGCCACCGGGAAATTCAATTGATGTGTAAAGAGGGGGAAGCCTATGCCCGATAGTTTCATCACCTTAGACGAAGCCAAGGCGCATTTAATTGTCGATCACGATATGGACGACAATGTGATTACCGGTTATATCGCGGCCGCCCTTGAGGTGGCACAAACGCATATCGGCAAAACCTTTGGCGATAGTCTGACAGCAGAGACAGTGCCGTTTAATCAGTCTATCAAGATTGGCTGTTTGATGTATGTCGGTCATCTCTATGCTAACCGTGAGATTACCACCGACACCGCACTTCATACCGTGCCGATGTCGATTAGTGCGCTATGGAGTGTGTACCGTGAACCCTGTTTATATTGAGATGATAGCCTATGCCTTATCAACCATTGCGGCGTTGCACCTATCCCGGTTGCCGTAACAAAGTACAATCCGGACGATGTGAGGAGCATAAGCCGAAAGATAACCGCCTGACCGCCTCACAGCGTGGCTATGATAGCCATTGGACGAAGTACCGCGCGCAATATCTCAAGGCTCACCCGCTATGCGTGATGTGCCTAGCCAAGGGTAAATACAGTGCGGCAACCGTGATAGACCACATCACACCAATAGAGAACGGGCAAGCCGATCCGCTGTTTTGGGCGGCTGACAATCATCAAGCCTTATGCCGTGACTGCCACAGCTACAAGACTAGGGTGATAGATAAACGGGGTTATGGTGCGAAGAAGTAACGTTCCCGAAAGTTAAGGGGATTAAACAAATCAAGCAAAGAATAATAACACATTGATATTGAATGACTTTAATTTGATAAGCATGTTTTGAATAGCGGTAAGCAAGGGGTGGGGGGAGTTTTGGAAACAAACCCCGCCCCAACGAAAACCGCCCGCCCCCTCTAATTTTTACGCACGATGATTTTTTTGAAAATATAGGAAACACAATGACGAGACGCAGAACCCCGAAAGTACCGGATTACTTAGACGACATCGCAACACAACAATGGAAAGCGCGAATCAAACAGCTATTAGAGCGTGGCGATATTCAAGACGCGGATTTAGTTCACCTTGAAATGTACTGCTTGAACTACTCGCTTTATCGCCGCGCGGTTCAAGATTTGGCACAGCGTGGCTTTTCGATCACCAATTCCCAGGGCACGGAAGCACGCAATCCGGCACTGACTGCCAAGGCTGACGCGGAAAAAATTATGATTAAAATGTCGTCCTTGCTGGGTTTCGATCCGGTTAGCCGCCGTAAAACGCCGGTGGAAACCGAAGATATGGACGAATTAGATCAGCTAGGGGCATAAATGAGCGAGTGGCACGACTACGCAACGGCGGTAAAAGACGGTCAAATCATTGCTTGTAAGCGCATAAAACAAGCGGTGGCGCGCTATTTTTCGGACTTAGATAATCCGCTTTATGTGTTCGATGAAACGACTGTAACGCAGTTTATCGCCTTTTCTCGTCTATGCCCGCACGTCAAAGGACATTTGCGCGGACAGCCGATTGCGTTGTCAGACTGGCAACAATTTTTATTTGCTAACCTGTTCGGCTTCAAGCATAAAGCTACCGGATTGAGAAAATACCGGTCCGCTTATGTTCAAGTGGCACGCAAAAACGCAAAATCTACCGTTGCCGCCGTGCTTGCCAACTGGTTTCTAATCATGGAAAAAGGACAACAGGATATTTACACTGCCGCCGTGAGCCGAGACCAAGCCCGAATCGTGTTTGATGACGCGCGCCAAATGTGCCTACTCTCAAAGCCGCTTAAAAAACGGGTCAGCATATTGCAACATAAAATGATCTACCCGAAAAATAACAGCCTTATGCGCCCGCTGGCGGCGAAGTCAAGCACCATTGAGGGAACAAACCCCAGTCTTGCCATTGTGGACGAGTACCACTTACACAGCGACAACAGCGTGTACAGCGCACTGGAATTAGGGCAAGGCGCACGCCCAGAGGGATTGCTATTCGCGATCACCACCGCCGGAAGCAATGTGATTTCTGCCTGTAAACAGCACTATGATTATTGTTGTCAAATTTTAGACGGCAACGAGCACAACGATTCATTATTTGTGCTGATTTTTGAACTGGACGAAGAGAGCGAAATAGACAACCCCGACAATTGGATCAAGGCGAATCCGAATATCGGCAAATCGATACCGCACTTAGACTTCGAGAACACGATTAAAAAAGCGCGCGGCATTCCGTCGGAATGGGTGGAAATGCTGACAAAACGCTTTAATGTGTGGTGCCAAGGCTCTACGCCGTGGCTAGGTGACGGCAATTGGGCGGCGTGCCAACGGGATTACAGCGAAACCGATTTACTTCACCAAGAATGTTACATGGGATTGGATCTATCCAGCACCAACGATTTAACCAGCGTATGCTATGCCTTTCCGCACGGTAACAAAGTGCGGTTATATGCCCGGCACTATATCCCCGAATTTCAGCTTAACAACGTGGCGAACAAGAACCGTGCTATCTATCGGCAATGGGTGCGGCAAGGTTGGTTAATCACCACCGAGGGCGATTGTATCGATTATGACAAAATCCGAGACGATATTTTAAAGGACGCAGAACGATTTGAGCTGAAAACAATCGGCTTTGACGTATGGAACGCCACGCACCTCAGAACCCAATTACAAGGCGCAGGGCTTGAGGTTGAGCCATTCCCGCAAACCTATCAGCGTTTTAGCCCGGTGGCGAAATCGGCGGAAGTGCTGATTAATCGGCAGGTCATCGAACACAACGGCGATCCGGTTTTAGCGTGGGCATTGTCTAACGTGGTCATGGAAACCGACGCCAACGCCAACATTAAGCCCAACAAGAAAAAGGCGGCGAATAAAATCGACCCGGCAATTGCGTTCTTAATGGCATTCGGCACTTATCAACTGGAATATGGCGATATTGCCTTTGAAATGAGCGAAGCACACAAAACCGCCCTTGATAACTTCAACGGCATTGATTTATAACCCAAACCAAGGAGCAACAAAAATGCAACAAGCTAAAACAATCCGCAATCATGTTTTTTCACACCTGAGCGGACACTTCCCCGAAATTCGATTTTACCACAACGGGCATTTATTGGTTTTGAATGAAGCCGATTTCCCGGCATTGTCGGTGTATATTGATCAATTACAAACCGATGATGACGATTTATGCGGCAGTTACTGGAGCGGTAAATTAAACGTTTCTTTGTATGTGCCGGCGGTGGTGGCGGAAGAACACCTAGACGATTTGGCGGAAAAGGTGATCCAACATATCCGCAAATTGCCCGCTATTGACCTCTTGGAATCAAGCAATCTTGAAAGCATTCAATACAGCACCGATGACGATAACAGCGTGTACCGCAACGCCGTGTTGCAATATGCGATCAGCTTTTATCGCAACGAAGAAGACAGTGACGAAGACGACGAATAGGCATAATCAGGCGGTGGCAGCCGCCTGTACCATAAGGGGAAACAATGGGAACAACAACCAAAATCAGCGGACTGGCCGAGATAAAAATCAACATGGGAAAGGTTGAGAAAGCCTTATTAAAAGCCGCACGAAAGCCAATCCGAAAAGCCTTAACCGCTGGTGCGAATGACTTAAAGAAATCCATTCGTCCGAATGTTCCCGTGTTAAAAAGTGCGGCCAGCTTTCGGGCAAAAGGCACCGTAAAGAAGAACGTGCGGCATAAAACCAAAGTCGCCAAGGACGGATTAAGCGGACGAACCTTTATAGGTATTCGCCGAGCTGGTAAAAAGCGCATGGCGAGAGTGGGCGAAAATACACGGGATAACACCGATCCTTTTTACTGGTGGATGGTGAACTACGGTACGCAGAAAATGCCCGGACGGCACTTTATAGAAAAAGGCGCAAGCCAAGGCAAAGACCGCGCACTAAAAACCACCGCCCAAACCTTTTTAGAAGAGTTTAAAAAAGAGACTAAAAACATCATAAAATAATTGAAATACCCCGCTATTATTGGTACTTTCTAAGTATGATTAATGATGATGGGGGCATGCGATGACATATATATTAAAAGTATTTTTTTTGTTATTTATAGCCCCCTACATACTCTTTTTTGCTGCCGGATTTATTTTTGCTCATTGGGAGTTATTTTTAATTAGTATCGTTATTTTTGCGATTTTCTCCATCATTTATACCGCTATTGCTGACCGCAAAGCAAAATTTAAAGCAATAGAGAAAGAACAAAAAGAACTTAACCGAGCTAGATTCATTCAGCAGAAAATAGACAGCTATCGCCAAGCACAACAGAAGAAAGAGCCTGAACCACTATTCAAAGCAACCGGCACAGCGACGTTTATTCCGGCTGCTGGTGGCGAAGAACAAAAGATTAACATAATAATTAATATCAAATAAGAGAGGGGTAAATAGTGGTAATTGATAATCATACAATAAAATTAAGGTGTGAGAATTGTAAAACTGAATCAATATTCGAGTTTTATCAAAAAGGATCAAATTACTCAATGGGGAATTGGTACGAAAAAAGAAAAAATGTAAATGATACGCACAATATAGCGATTACACTGGACACCGATCCCCCAGAAGCAACTAACGCAGTCTGTATTACATGTAACAATCAGCTACAAAAAAAGATACAATAACCCAATAAAACACGCCTAGGCTGATCCCCGAAAGCAAGAAACCTTATCTTGTTGGTGTGTTTCCACTCTTAAGGATAAATGCGAAAGGGGCGTTATGGATTTTAATTTCATTTCAACTAAATTACTCAGCCTTATCGAACGACTTGAAACTGAGGCAGAACTATCAGACTCCCAATTAAATGAAGCATTGACCATATGGAATAATGCCATTAGTGAGATTGGGAAAGATGAATATGACGCATTTGGTAATTTATTAGAGGACAATAAAATACCAGAATATACAAAGGAACAGCTGTTATTGAGATTGGATTTAATAAATCATTTATTTAATTGTTTAGTTGAAACTAAAGATGAATTTATGAAAAATGATTTGAAATATATATTCCCTGATGTTCAAGAAATGAATAAAGAGTTTAACGATAGAAAGAAAATAGATCGAAAATACATCATACTATTTAACTTCATGTATTCAATGATGAAATCAAGTATTAACGAAATTTATTCTTATACTAAGGTTTCCGCTAAAGTTGAGCGTTCTATAAAAGGTAAATCTCCAAAGAAAAAGAAACCCGAACAACTAAAAGCCGAAGAATGGGCTAAAGATATTTGGGAAAAAGATAACACAATATCTTTAGAAGATATGGCATACCAATTAAAAGACAAGTTAGATTTAACACAAAATCCTAGAACAATAATAAACTGGATTAGACAACTAAACCCAAAAAGAAAGCCCTAACAAGGGCTTTTTTACTATCTGATAGATCATAAAAGCAACTTATATGATCTAATAAGCAACTTATGTAATCAGGTAAGTTGCTTATAGGTTTTTCAAAACATCTAAAATTGACTTAAATAACCCCCGTAACGTTACGCAACACCCCGAAACAAAACGGACGAGAGGTTATTTAATGAAAATACAACCACAATCCCCCCAAAAAAACCAAGTATGGATCAGCACTGCCGAGGTTATGGCAATGCTTTCCTTTGGGCGCACAAAACTCAATGAGTTAGTCAAAACAAATCAATTTCCGCAGCCTATCCGCCTGACCAGCAACTTTATTCGCTGGGATTTGGCAGAAGTCACGGAATGGATCGAGCAACAAAAAGCAAATCGAGGAGCAACACAATGACCCGATTAATGACCGTCGCAAAAGCCTTGATCACCAATCCGCATATCGGTGTTAGCGAAAAGGAATCTTATTTCAATTGCCACTTTCTGAATGCCCGCAATGAGGTGAACGAAATCGAGAGAACCTTGAATATTGAGATTGAGCGAGTAAGAGAAAAAAGCGAAACCGGACGGAATTACACCCGTTATTTATTGGGAAGTGCCGAACAAATCCACAAAGTCGCCGAGCTTTATAACGCCAAATTGAAATATCAGCAGCAACATTTCAAACGTTATTTAGAGTTAGCATTCATCACCGATAACGAAATTCAACACGCCATTAATTTAATAGGAGCAAAACAATCATGAACCAAGAATTAACCGAAGAACAAGAAATTCGCGCACTGCCGATATTGATTACACGCTATAAAAATCAATATCCGTTTTTTACTTTTAGCTATGATGAAGAGCTTGGCTTTTTCCATGCGGTGCATTTAAGCAAAAATAATTTTTTCATTGTTACTTCACAGGTAGAAACGTTTGAGGAGCTGGCGGATATTATCGCCGTACAGCAAGCCACAAGTAATATTCCGTTGCTGGTGGATTTTATGGAAGTGAATTTATTAACCGTATTTAATCGAACACTGAAAACGGTTCACCGCAATACTAAAAAACCGAAACAGAAAAAATCACTTTGTGACGTTTTCCATTAACCAATAAAAAAGGCTGGAATCACTCCAGCCTAATTTAAAGGACTATAAGCATATGCCTAAACTTATAATCATTTTCACAACTACGAACTTGATACATTACCAATTCACGGATTTATTTTCACAAAGTAGCTCAAAGGCTATCAACGTGAATTTAAATCAAGAACATGATACCAAATTTCTTGCGGGGGGTGTAGCGTTTTTTGGACATACCCCGCTTAACTGTCTAGGTATCCTAAAATTTATGACACCTACTACAAAACCCAATTTTGGTTTTTGCTTTAAAAACAATGAATTACATAGCCGAATTTTCGGCTTTGCTTTAAAATCAACCTCTTACCCCTTCAACTCAATGCCACGAGTGGCAAGTTCTTTACGGATTATGCGCTTTATCCAAGCAGAAACAGAAGCGTCACCATCAATTTTAACAGCCTCGCTAATACCTTTTTCAAGCAATGGATCTACACGCAATGCAATCTGTTTATTGCCTTTAGTTTTGAAAGTGGTTGACATGGGGTTATCACCTCGTTATAGTTTATCAAGTGTCAACCAATTGTATTGCAATAGACACGAAAAAGCAAACGCCCCGAAGTGGTGCAACACTCAAGGGCGTTCTAACCAACCATCTTACTAAGGATAAGACTATGGCTAAGCAAAATTATACCCGAAAAACCACCACCGCCCAAACGTTGGCAGCAGTATCAGCCAACGGCGGACACCCTACCAATATTCAAAAATGTGATCGAAATCACTTTACACCGCACCGCACTTTAGGCTATTTTAATTGCGCAGTCGCAAAATCGACTGCCGAGCCTCGAAACTCGAATAGATACAAGGCGCATAACACGCCCGAAGCGTGTTTTTTTATGCGTAGCATTCGCACACCCAAAAAGACGGAAAACCGTCTATCTATGGTGGCGTGCGATGGGAAAGGTTTCGCCCTTTGCTGCTTTCCTTGTGTCGCAGTTTTCGAGCCCGTCGCACGTTACCGCCCAAGCCTCGAAACTTCCGCGGTAACTTCTAAAATCACACAAGGAGTTACAGCCATGATTTATCAATTTTTAGGCATTTCCCGCCAACACTACGACAAAACCCAAGCGCAACAAATCCGTATTCAAGCCGACAGCGAAACCCACGCCCGCGCCGTTTTAGGCAGGGATTTTGTGCTGGTGCTGTTAGGACGTTTGCCCGACAGCGCCGCAAATGACCGCACTTTGACCGCTGGTGCATTGACAGCGAAAAATAAAGTCGTTAGTATTTCTAACGTTAAGGCTACTCACCTTGACACGACTAATGATAACAGCGGCAACCGCACCCGACAGCTTAGCGGTATTTTTTTATCAAAAATTCCTCAAACGGGCTTACTACACCCGTTTAATACCGAATTGGCGATAAGGTTAAGAGGGCGAAATAAGGCGAGCAATCGCACGAATAAGCCCCGCCGACTGTTATCGGTAGTTGATTGCCTTATCGCCCCTATTATGGGCGGTAATTCACTAACTAAAATAACAGGAAATCCCATCATGAAAACCCATACCAACACTGCCACAAATCCGCCTATTGTCCTTTCTGCTGACGTCAAGGGGGTGATTTATGCGTAATTCAGCCACCAGCAGACCAAGCCCGAACGCTATTTTTAAATCGGTTATGGCGAAAACCGCCGAGGGTAATCTAATCACCGAAGACAGACGCAATGCTTTTGACGTTTATCTTGCTGAGCTTGCTACCGCTTATAACTTGCCTTACGGATTTAACGAAGCCAAACACATCGAAACCCAAAAAGGCGAAGAAATCGGCTTAATCGCTAACTTAGCGGTCCATTTCATGAATTACCACGTTTTAGGCAAGGTGCTAGCCGAAACTCCCGAAATCAGGCGATTTATTAATGAAAAATTAGGCGAGCAATATCTAGCCAATGCCACCGAATGGACAGGCGGAAACCTTAACCACATCAGCCAAATCATCAACGCCGACAGTCTAGCCGAGGACTGGCGAGAACAAGCCAAGGCGAGCTATCAAAAAATGCTTGATGAAAGCGCACCATTGCGCCATAGAACAATCATCATGACTGATTTGGAGGTGAAACATGGCTAACACTACTCAACAATCTAAAACCTGTTTTATGCTCAGAGCGTTCTTTAATCACGGTATGGCTGGAGAATTGAGCGGTTCAGTGCCGCTTATTCTAGGATTTTACAAAACCGACAAGAACGCCGAAGATTTTGCTAAATTTGCGCGGCGGTTGCTGGACGGCTTTCAATCACACGAAGTTATCCCACTGAACGGCGACCCGATAAAGTGGCAAATAACCGGAATCACGGCTAACAGCAAACAATACAAGCTCACTTTATGCGATAACCATTATCAAGCGTTAGAAGAGACCAAAACGCTAATCAATCGTTATCAGTTTGAAGAAGTTCGCATTCAACGCCTTGATTTAGGTAAAGAGGTTATCAATGGCTAGATTAAAAAACGCACCGCACTTGAAAGATCAGCCGGACACGCCACTACATGAAGCAGTTATTCTTGTCGGTGGTGGTGCGTGGCACGCTTACGGCAAAGACGGCAACGGCACAGGGTGGCAGGTGCTGGCAAAACAGATCCGAGATAAAGACGGCATTAAGCCGGTGATTATCGGTAATGAGCAATTGGCAGAACTCCACCGCTTACGAATTGCCAAAGCAGATCAGAAAATTATCGGCTTATACCAATTTGGGAAACTTGCGGCCGCACAAATCACCGCACTTTGTCATAATTTGGCGGTACACACTGCCGCCGATAAAGTCACATTGTGCGATAACGTAGGACAGTTAAACGAAGATTTAAGCGACTATATCGCCCGCATTCGTGCGGGTGATACCGTAGCGGCGGTGGTGGCGGAAAATGCCACCGCTGAAATTGATCTTCATCATGCCCGCGATAACGACAAAGTGAAAGCATTCATAGCGTGGCACAACTGCCCTTTGAAACGAGATATTACCCTAGGCAAAACTTACCAATACACCGGCGCAGTGTGGGAAGAAGTCGCGCAGGAACGACTAGAGCGCAAAGTTCTAGCCTTTTATCGCGACAAAAAAGCGGATTACAAAATCAACACCTTGAGAAAACTGGCGGAGCTGATCACGCTAAGCATTGACGAAATGCCAATAGAAAGCATGGATTACATCGGCTTCACGAATGGCGCGCTCAATAAAAAGACCGGTGAATTTATCGCACATAATCCCGATCTGGGTTTGAGGCTGATTGATCATTTCCCTTGCCGCATTTCCAGCAAGGCAACACCGCACTTTAATGATTGGCTAAATTTTGCCACCAACGGCAGCCAAGAAAAGAAATCCGCTATTCTGGCTGGCTTATACATGATTCTAACCAATAAACACCATTGGGGGTTATTCCTTGAAGTCACCGGCGTTGGTGGTGCTGGAAAATCATTACTTGGTGAAATCGCCGCCACGCTCAACGGACGCGGCAACAGCGTGATAATGGCAATCAAAGATTTTGACAAGGCGGAAACACGGTCATTGTTCATTGGTAAGTCTTTTGCGTACTCACCCGATCAAAAACCCTACACCGGCAGCGCAGACGGTTTAAAAGCGTTCACTGGTGGCGATTTAATGACGGTCAAATTATTGTATAAAGATCCGTTTGACTATAAGCCAACGGCTAATTACATGATGATCACCAATGACCCGATTTTATTCACCGACAGAAACGGCGGTATCGCACGCCGCCGAGTGATTATTTTCTTTGATAAGCCAATCCCCGAAAGCAAAAAAGACGTGAATTTTATTGATAAAATCAAAGGTGAAATTTACGGTATTGTTCACTTGTTGCTAAACCGTTTTAAAGATAATCCGGAAGAAGCCCGGCAAATCTTAGAAAACTTTAAAAATCACGCTGACGGGGTGAATATCAAGCAAAAAACAAATCATCTGATTGATTTCGCCTCAGCGTTTAAAGTCGAGCCGATCAACGAAAGCGATTCGCTACGAGAGCGCAACGCAAAAATCAACGGGCTTTATTGGGGAAGCGGCACCAGCAAACGCAACGCAGATAGCGCACTTTATCAAGCCTATCTCAAATACTGCGATTGCCAAAACTACAACCAGCGATTAAGCCTGTTATCTTTTAAGCAAGCATTGCCGGACGCATTGAAAGAAGCCGGGCAAAAAGCCACGCTAGAAGAGCGCAAAAAAGACAATGCGCAGCTCACTAATATTTACTGGAAAGACCGCCACGCCACGTTTGAGGAGTGGGAGGGATAACATAACCAACGATACAGAAAGGGCTTAACCGCCCTTTTTTGTTGTCGTGAAAAAGTAGTAGCTGTTTTCAAAATAAAAACGAGGTACTTTTCATCTAATCAGTCAACTACTGAAAACAAAAGCATTTAATATCAATAAGTTAAAATCATATCGATCTAAAATAGTAGATAAGTAGCTAACCCCCCCATAAAAGTTTTATTTTTTTATTTCGATTTTTTTTATTTTTTTCTGTGATTTTTATTTTTAGTAATACAGTTGGTAATACAATCAAAAACTGAATTGATAAAACCCCAGTATTTACGCCATTCACAGCGATCAATTCAGATGTCGCCAGCAAATACAAAAAAGCCTTGATACTTAAATATCAAGGCTTTTGATTACTAACGATTCACCTACCACTTCTCCGCCGCTTGCTTATCGCTCGCGCGTTCTTCGATCCAGCGTTCGCCTTTGTCGGTCAGTTCTTTTTTCCAAAATGGCGCTTGGGTTTTGAGGTAATCCATAATAAATTCGTTGGCGTGGTACGCGTCGCCGCGGTGAGCGGAACTAACCCCGACCAACACGATTTCATCGCCAGTGTGCAATTTGCCGACACGGTGAATCAGTTGCACCCGTTGCAACTGCCAGCGTTGGCAGGCTTGTTGCACGATGTCGCGCAAGGCTTTTTCGGTCATTGCCGGATAGTGTTCCAAATACAGGGTTTGCACGCTGTCGCCGAGGTTCATTTCGCGCACTTTGCCGATAAACAGCACCACCGCACCGCTGCTGTTCGGTGCGGACAACCATTGGTAAACCGCACTTTGATCGAACACTTCGCTTTGTACCGCAATCCGAATCTCGCAATCCATCTCAGCCCCCTGTCACCGGTGGGAAAAACGCCACTTCGTCGCCGTCCTGAAGCGGGCTGTCTAGCGACATTAGGGTTTGATTGATCGCCACCAGCAATTTGCCGCTTTGCAATGCCAATGCCCATTTTTCGCCTCTGCTTGCCAGATGTTGGCGCAACGCTTCCGCCGTAGCGAACTCTGCCGCCAGTTGTAATTCGTCGCAATCGATCAATTCACGCACTTGCGCAAAAAACAGCACCTTAATCATTTACCCTCTCCTGTTTCTTCCGCCAAAAAATCGCCCGATTTGCCGCCGCTTTTGCTTAACAACCGCACTTGCTCAATCACAATGTCCTTTTGCACCGCTTTGCACATATCATAAATCGTCAAGGCGGCGATGGAGGCGGCGGTCAAGGCCTCCATTTCCACGCCGGTTTTGCCGCTTAAACGGCACAGACTTTCGATCCGCACTTGGTTGCTTTGCGGAAGTGCGGTCAGATTGACTTCGACTTTGGTCAATAATAACGGGTGGCACAGCGGAATCAGTTCCCAAGTGCGCTTTGCCGCTTGGATTCCGGCAATGCGTGCGGTGGCGAACACATCGCCTTTATGGTGATCACCGGATAAAATCATGTTTAAGGTTTGTGCCGACATGGTCACCAATGCTTCGGCGCACGCCTCGCGCACGGTTTCCGCTTTATTGCCGACATCGACCATATTGGCTTCGCCGTTACTGTTGATATGGGTAAATTGCTGCATAAGTTTCTCGATAAATAGAATGGGGCGATCAGCCGCCGATAGATGCCAAGTGCGGTCGCACGCCGCTGTCGCCTTGATGTAAATAGTGGTGTTCGCGCTTGCCTTGCAACGCCGACAACAGGCGATGTTGCAACTCGGCTTGCTGCCAATCTTGTTGCAGCAGATCGCGAATATTCGTGCCTTCTTCGCCGAACAAACAGAGGTGCAACAAGCCTTTCGCCGACACGCGCAACCGGTTGCAATCGGCGCAAAAGTCTTTCGAATACGGCATAATCAAGCCGATTGAACCTTGATAATCGGCGTGCTTAAACACCTTTGCCGGACCGTCGGTCACGGCACGCTGCTGTAATTGCCAACCGTTTTGCAACAGTTTTTGCATTAACACCGTGCCGGAAAGGTGATGACGTTGGAAAAAATGATCCATCTCGCCGGTTTGCATTAGTTCGATAAAACGCATTTCAATCGGGCGATCTTTAATCCACGCCAAAAACGCCTCGAAATCACGATCATTCAAGCCTTTCATCAGCACCGAATTGACTTTAATCTGCTGATAACCGATGTCAAACGCTTTATCAATGCCGCTCATCACCTGATGAAACAAATTTTCGCCGGTGATTTGGCGGAACATTTTCGGATCAAGGCTGTCCACGCTGACGTTAATTGCGTCCAAACCTGCCGCCTGCCAATCGGCAACGGATTTTGCCATGCGGTAACCATTCGTCGTCAGCGCAATTTTTTTGATTTTGTCGTTGGCGCGCACGGTTTCGATGATTTGGCTGAAATCTTTGCGCAAGGTCGGTTCGCCGCCGGTGATCCGCACTTTTTCCGTGCCCATTGCCGCAAAGGCATTAATCAAACGGCGGATTTCGCTTAAGGTTAAAAACGAGGGCTTGTCCGCTTTCGGCTGATAGCCGTCGGGCAAACAATAATTACATTTGAAATTGCATACATCGGTGATCGATAAGCGTAAATATTGATATTTGCGCTGAAAGCGATCAACTAAAGCAGTCGTATTGTCGACCGCACAAAACGGGATCTGTGAAGTAAATTCGGGTTGCATTCGTCACCTTTCTAAACACGAGCGGATAAACCGTTTCCAGCGTATCCGGCGTAGCACAAACCGCGGTGCTAACAGGCTTGTCGCCATATTGCCGTTAATAGCATAACGGTAACGTAGGTCAAACAAGCTCGGAGTGATGCGTTGTTAATAAATTGGGCTAATTTTAGCATTCTGATTGACAAGCGCAATCCCCAAAATGATGTAATTGCGGCTATTTTCCGCATTTGTGATCTGCCCCCGTTTTAAAGTGCGGTTTTTTAGCGGATAATATAAAAATAACGTGAAAAAAGCGCAATTTATTATTAAAAACGAGTATTTGCATGAATTATCATACTGACCGTCTGCCACATCTCACCCGATTACAACAAGTTGCCGCCATTGGCGGCGGGCATGGCTTGGGGCGCTTGATGTCGGCGTTGGGCTTTATGAAAGAACGCCTGACCGGCATTGTCGCCACCACCGATAATGGCGGTTCGACCGGTCGTATCCGCCTGCAACACGGCGGCATTGCCTGGGGCGATTTGCGCAACTGTATCAATCAGATGATTACCGAACCGAGCACCGCCTCCGCCCTGTTTGAATACCGTTTCAGCGGCAGTGGCGATCTCGCCGGGCATAATCTCGGTAATTTGATGTTAAAAGCATTGGAAGATATGCGGATCCGCCCATTAGAGGGCGTGAATTTGATCCGTAATTTGCTGCGGGTGCGTTCGCATTTGATTCCGATGTCGGAAACACCGGTACATCTGGGGGCGAAACTGCATTCCGGCGCAACGGTGGTCGGTGAAGTCAATATCGATAAATTCGATCAATTGCCGAAACGCCTGTTTTTAATTCCGCAAGTCAGTGCTACGCCGGAAGCGGTCACGGCGCTGCAACAAGCCGAATTGATTCTGCTCGGTCCGGGCAGCTTTCTAACCAGCATTATGCCGCCGTTGCTGTTGCCTGAAATTGCCAAAGCCCTGCGACAATCAGCGGCAAAAATTTTATTTATTGATAATCTTGGCGTAGAGCACAGCCCGGCAGCGAATCTGTCGCTCAAAGATCGAATCGATTGGATCGAAAGTGCGGTCGGCGCAAGTGTGATTGACGGTATCATCACCTATCCCGAAGCGGATTATCACGATCTGCCACACAAAAAAGTATTGGCGCGGCAACTGAATGACGACGATATCAGCTACCGCCACAACCGCACTTTGTTGTGTCAAAGTATTGATCAATTATTCTCTTTTTGCGAATAATCCAGTCGTCATATTTCGATTGGTTATAATAAATAGCGAATTCGTCTAATTAATCAGCTATTTATTCTCAATGCAATCTTTTATGATTTCTGTCATCTAAATTGACTGAAAACATAATATGAACTGGTCGTATATCTACAGCGTTCTTCCGCGATACTTTGAGGCAACCCTGCTTACGCTGCAACTGGCGTTTGCCGGAATTGTACTGTCGCTGTTGCTCGGCTTGTTGTGCAGTATCGTGACCACTTACAAAGTGCGGTATTTACAGTTGCCGGTGAAATGCTATATCGAAATTTCACGCAATACCCCGCTGTTGATCCAAGTTTTTTTCCTCTATTTCGGGCTTTCCAAAATCGGCATTCAACTCAGCGGTTTCACCTGCGCGGTGATTGGCTTGGCATTTTTGGGCGGCAGTTATATGGCGGAAGCAATTCGCGCCGGTTTGCAAGCCGTGTCGAAAAACCAGATTGAATCGGGTTTGAGTATCGGTTTAAAACCGCAACAAGTGTTCCGCTATATCACCTTACCGCAAGCCTTTGCGATTTCCATTCCGGCAATCGGCGCAAACTGTCTGTTTTTGATGAAAGAAACTTCGGTTGTCAGTGCGATTGCAGTGGCGGAACTGATGTTTTTGGCAAAAGACCTTATCGGTATGGATTATAAAACCAACGAAGCGTTGTTTTTACTGGTGGTGTTCTACTTGATTATTTTGCTACCGGTTTCTTTACTGATCAGCAAACTGGAACGCAGACAACGGAAAGCAAAATATGGGGCTTGATATTCTGTTCGAAGGCAGCAATTGCGCCCGCTTACTCGGCGGTTTGTGGATCACGATTAAAATCTCATTTATTTCGGTGTTTTTCTCCGGCATATTCGGTGTTGCCATCGGTTTATTGATGACCGGCAAAGCCTATTGGATTCGCGCCGTTTGCCGTTTCTATCTGGAAGTGGTACGGATTATGCCATTGCTGGTGTTGCTGTTTCTCGCCTATTTCGGCATGGCAAAATGGTTCGGCTTGCACCTCAGCGGCGTACAGGTCTGCATTTTGGTGTTTGTGTTTTGGGGTGCGGCGGAAATGGGCGATTTGGTGCGCGGTGCGCTGACCTCGATTGAAAAACATCAAATCGAGTCGGGGCAAGCATTAGGCTTAAACCCAATGCAACTGTTCCGCTATATTTTGTTTCCGCAAAGTTTACAACGCATCACCCCGGGCGCAATTAATCTGTTCACCCGCATGGTCAAAACCAGCTCGTTGGCAATGTTAATCGGTGTGTTGGAGTTGATTAAGGTCGGACAACAACTTATTGAAAACTCGCTGTTAACCTTGCCTTCCGCCTCGTTTTGGATCTACGGCTTGATTTTTATCCTTTATTTTTTAATTTGCTATCCCCTTTCGTTATTTTCACGTCATCTTGAAAAAATTTGGGAAAAATAGGCAGGCGACATTATGGCACTACTCGATATCCAACACTTAGATAAACATTACGGCAGCGTGCAAGCCTTGCAAAATATCCAACTTTCCGTCGAAAAAGGCGAAGTGGTGGTGATTTTAGGTCCGTCCGGTTGCGGCAAAAGCACGTTGTTACGCTGCCTCAACGGACTGGAAGAAATCAGCGCAGGAAATATTTTGCTACAAGGCTGCGGCAAACTGGGCACGGAGATGTCTTGGGTACAGGCGCGCCAACATATCGGCATGGTGTTTCAAAGTTATGAGCTGTTCGCGCATATGTCGGTGATCGACAATATCCTGCTCGGACCGTTAAAAGTGCAAAAACGCCGGCGCGCCGAAGTGGAACAACAAGCGGATCGCCTGCTGGAAAAAGTCGGCTTGTTGGATCGTAAACAAGCATATCCGCGCGAGCTGTCCGGCGGACAAAAACAGCGGATTGCGATTGTACGTTCGTTGTGTATGAACCCCGATATTATGCTGTTTGACGAAGTGACGGCGGCGCTTGATCCGGAAATGGTGCGTGAGGTGTTGGACGTGATCCTCAATCTTGCCAAAGACGGCATGACCATGTTGATCGTCACCCATGAAATGTCGTTCGCCGAAAAAGTCGCGGATCGGATCATTTTTATGGATAAAGGACAAATTATCGAGTCGTCCACCCCACACGCGTTTTTCACCGCGCCGCAAACCGAGCGCGCAAAAGCCTTTTTAAATATGCTGAGCTATTAATTTTTTATTAACTTAACTCAATAGAAGGAAACTCAACCATGCAAAACAACGTGAAAAAAACCATTAAGTACGCTTCAGCCCTACTGGGCAGCTTGGTGTTGGCACTCGGCTTAACCGCCTGCGGCGATAAAGCGGAATCCAACAGCGCACAAAGCACATCTTCTCTGGAACAAATCAAGAAAAATGATGTGATTCGGATCGGCGTATTCGGCGATAAACCGCCCTTTGGCTACGTTGACAGCAACGGTAAAAATCAAGGTTTCGACATTGAAATCGCCAAAGATCTGGCAAAAAATCTGCTCGGTGATGAAAACAAAATTGATTTCGTGTTAGTCGAAGCCGCCAACCGAGTGGAATATCTGCAATCGAATAAAGTCGATATTATCCTTGCCAACTTCACCCAAACCCCGGCACGTGCCGAAGTGGTCGATTTTGCCAAACCGTATATGAAAGTGGCATTGGGAATTGTATCAAAAGACGGTGAAGTCATCAGCGATGTGGCACAATTAGACGGCAAAACCTTGTTGGTCAACAAAGGCACGACGGCTGATACCTATTTCAGCAAAAATTATCCGAACCTGAATTTATTGAAATTCGAGCAAAACACCGAAACCTTCGAAGCCTTGCGTGACGGACGCGGCGCGGCATTGGCACACGACAACACGCTGCTGTTCGCCTGGGCAAAAGAAAATCCGGGTTATACCGTCGGTGTGCGTAGCTTAGGCGATTTGGATTATATTGCGCCAGCGGTGAAAAAAGGCGACAGCGAATTGTTGAATTGGTTGAACAGTGAAATCGAAACTTTAGGCAAAAACGGCAAATTACTGGAAGCGTACAACAAAACGCTATTACCGGTTTATGGTGATAGCGTACAAGTCGATGATGTGGTTGTCAGCTACTAATTTAAACCTGATTTCAGCAAAAGTGCGGTACGGCTCACTCACCTGCTCAACCGCACTTTCATCTCTATCACGCTTAATACAAAGTGCGGTTACTACGCTGCAACCAACGCATTAGCAGGTTGTCGCTACTTTCCTCGGCTTGTTTGCCGATTTTTTGCATTAATGATTTTTTACGCATAAATTTCACTTCCAACACGTCTTTATCCGCTAACGCCGCCAAAATCAGATCGTCGCTGGTGGCGATTTCATCAACCAAGCCCAAATTCAACGCCTGTTGCCCGAACCAATGTTCGCCGGTGGCGATTTTTTCCAAGTCCAAGTTTGGGCGGTGAGTGGCAACAAAATCTTTAAACAGTTGATGGGTTTCCTCTAATTCTTGCTGGAATTTCTCGCGTCCTTTTTCGGTGTTCTCGCCTAAAATCGTCATGGTGCGTTTGTATTCGCCGGCAGTCATCACTTCCACATCGACATCATGTTTTTTCAGCAAACGGTGAATATTCGGCACTTGCGCCACCACGCCGACCGAGCCTAAAATCGCAAACGGGGCGGAGGTAATCTTGTCCGCCACGCACGCCATCATATAACCGCCGCTCGCCGCCACTTTGTCCACCGCCACGGTCAATTTCACCCCTTTGGCTTTCAAACGGCTTAATTGCGACGCCGCCAAGCCGTAACCATGCACCACGCCGCCGGGGCTTTCCAAACGCAGCAACACTTCATCATCGGCTTTCGCCACCGCCAAAACCGCACTGATTTCATTGGCAAGTGCGGTTGTGCCGCTGGCTTGGATATCGCCGTGGAAATTCAACACATACAAACACGGCTTGGCTTTTTCTTCACTCGCCTCGCCATTCTTCGCCGCTTTTTTCTTGGCTTTCGCGTCCAGCTTGTCTTGTTTCTTACGTGCTTTTTCCTGCCGTTTTAATTGTTCGTCGCTTAAACGGAAATCCTGTAACTTTTCCTGATTTTCTTTGTATTGTTTTGCCAAATCGGTGATTTTCAGCTCGCCGACCGCACTTTGTTCTTTTTGGCGCAGATTGACGATAAAGGCGAAAATCGCCGCAATCACCAATAAAATCGTCAGCACCTCGAGGATAAACACCCCGTAATTAATTAAAATTTCAGACCACATGGTTTTTCCTTGTTATAAATAGTCATTACCGATAAATGAAAGGATTATCATACACTATCCTGCTATTTTTACTAAAAGCAAAAAAATCACTTGACCAAATCCTTTTGCACTAGTTTAATAGTACAAAAATTCAACCCGAACGAGATTACCAATGCCATATATTCATATCACCCAGCAAGCCGTTGCTTATCACGCTGATCCGACTGCGATTTTTGCAACCCTATGCCAAGATAAAACCAATACCCTGCTATTGGAATCCGCCGAGATTCAAAGCAAAAACAGCTTGACCAGTCTGTTGTTTATCGACAGTGCGCTCAAAATCACCTGTTTGGATAAAAACGTCACCTTTTCGGCATTAAGTGCCAACGGAAAAGCGTTATTACCGTTAATCGAAAAAACGTTACAGGGTATTGCAAAAGCAATAAATTATACGCAAGACAATGTGCTGACCGCACTTTTCAGCGGACTCAATCCGAATTTGGACGAAGACAGCAAATTACAGGCAGCGACGGTGTTTGACGGTTTGCGCGTGATTAATCAACTGTTTAATCAAGCTGAAAGTGCGGTTTATCTCGGCGGTTTGTTTGCTTATGATCTGGTTGCCGGGTTTATCCCGATGGAAAATATCAACCTGCAAGACGATCAGATCAGCTGCCCCGACTACTGTTTTTATTTAGCCGAGCAGTTGTTGCGCTTAGATCACCAGCAACAATCGGCAACATTACAAACCTTCTGCTTTATCGCCGAACAGCAACCGCACTTGGATTCCGCGGCGGAAAACATCAAACGGCAACTGCGCCGAATTCAGGATAATTTGCCGATTCAAGCGGCTTCAAGCGAAGTGAGCGTGAATATTGACGATCCCGAATTTAAGCGGATCATCGAACAGCTAAAACAGCATATTTTTGTCGGCGACGTGTTCCAAATCGTGCCGTCACGCCGTTTTTCCCTTGAATGCCCGAATCCGTTGGCGACTTATCGCCGTTTGAAAATCACCAATCCAAGCCCGTATATGTTTTATATGCACGACGCAGATTTTATCCTGTTCGGCGCCTCGCCGGAAAGTGCATTGAAATACAGCCAAGCCAGCCGTCAGTTGGAAATTTACCCGATCGCAGGTTCACGCCCGCGCGGTTTTGATATGCACGGCAAAATCGATCCGGAACTGGACGCACGTTTGGAATTGGAATTGCGTTTGGATAAAAAAGAGTTGGCGGAACACCTGATGTTGGTCGATTTGGCACGCAACGACATCGCCCGCGTTTGCCAAAGCGGCACGCGCCAAGTGAAAGAATTAATGCAAGTCGATCGCTACTCGCACATTATGCACCTTGTCTCACGCGTGGTCGGCAAATTGCGCCCCGAGCTGGACGCGCTGCACGCCTACCAAGCCTGTATGAACATGGGCACGCTGACCGGCGCACCGAAAATCAAGGCAATGCAATTGATCTACCGATTTGAAAAACAAAAACGCCACAGCTACGGCGGCGCAGTCGGCTATCTCAGCTCCGACGGCAATTTCGACACCTGTATCGTGATCCGTTCCGCTTTCGTGCAAAACGGTATCGCCCACGTGCAAGCCGGCTGCGGCGAAGTGCTGGACTCCGATCCGCAAATGGAAGCGGACGAAACTCGGCACAAGGCAAGAGCGGTCTTAAACGCCATTATTCAAACAAATAACAACATCTAAGGATTTCATTATGGCGAAAATCGTATTTATTGATAATTTTGATTCGTTCACCTATAACTTGGTCGATCAGTTTCGGGTGTTGGGACATCAGGTGGTGGTTTACCGCAATGACAGTGAGTTGGATCATCTGATGAACACCGCACTTGCCGAGCCGAATACCATTGTCGCGCTCTCGCCCGGTCCGGGCAATCCGGCAGAAGCCGGCAATCTGTTGCCATTGATTCGTGAACTGAAAGGCAAAGTGCCGTTGATCGGCATTTGTTTGGGACATCAGGCGATTATCGAAGCCTTCGGCGGCAAGATCGTACACGCCGGGGAAATCCTGCACGGCAAGGTGTCGCAGCTTGAACACGATCAACAAGCGATGTTTGCCAATCTGCCGAACCCTATGCCGGTCGCGCGTTATCACTCGTTAATGGGAACGGAAATTCCGGCGGAGTTTGAGGTCAATGCACGTTTCAATAATATCATTATGGCGGTGCGCCACCGCACTTTGCCGATTTGCAGTTTTCAATTTCACCCGGAATCGATCTTAACCGTGCAAGGTTCGCAATTGCTGGCGCAAAGTATCGACTGGTTACTGGGAGAACGGCAATGATTGTGGTTTATGGTTTAAAAACTCGGCTTGATCCGATTAAAAAAGAGCTATCGGACATTATTCACCGTTGCTTGATGTTTGCCCTCGACTTTCCGGAGCATAAACGGGTGCAGCGTTTTATCGGACTTGAGGCGGACGACTATTATTATCCGTCGGATCGCAGCGAGGCTTACACCATTATCGAAATTAATATGATGAGCGGTCGTAGCGCGGAGGCAAAGAAATTGTTGATTCGCATGCTGTTCGATGAAATTTATAAGCAACTGAAAATCAAACCGGTCGATGTACAAATCACGATCAAAGAACAAGAGCCGCACTGCTGGGGCTTTCGCGGCATGACCGGCGACGAAGCCTGTTTTAATTACAATATCAAAAGGTAAGTTATGGAAACACAAACGCTATTAGACACGCTATTCAGCAATCAGGCTTTGAATCAGCAACAAAGCTATACCCTGTTCAATGCCGTAGTACAAGGAAAACTAAGTAACGAACAACTTGCCGCCGCCCTGATCGCGATTAAACTGCGCGGCGAAACCACCGCCGAAATTGCCGGTGCGGTAACCGCACTTCAACAAAATGCACAGCCGTTTCCAAGCCCTGATTATCCGTTCGCCGATATTGTCGGCACCGGCGGCGACGGCGCGGATACGATTAATATCTCGACCGCCAGTGCGATTGTCGCGGCAACCTTAGGCGCCAAAATCGCCAAACACGGCAATCGCAGCGTTTCAAGTAAAACCGGCTCAAGCGATGTGCTGACCGCACTTGGGGTGAATATCAACCTCAGTGCCGACACCGCACGCCAAGCGTTAGATGAGATCGGCGTGTGCTTCCTGTTTGCACAGCAATATCATCTTGGTTTTAAGCACGCCATGCCGGTGCGCAACGCGCTGAAAACCCGCACCATTTTTAATATCCTCGGGCCGTTAATCAATCCGGCAAAACCGCAACGGCAACTGCTCGGCGTTTATACCCCCGATTTGATCAAACCGTATGCGGAAACCGCACTTATGCTCGGACACAAACACTCTTTCGTGGTGCACGGTGCCGGTTTGGACGAAGTAGCGTTGCACGGCAAAACCCAAGTGGCGGAAATCCATAACGGCGAAATCGAATATTACGACATTACCCCGTATGATTTCGGATTCGAGCCGCAAGCGTTAGAGGTGCTACGCGGCGGCGAACCGGCGGACAACGCACGCATGCTGACCGCACTTTTGCAAGGCAAAGGCGACAAATATCACGCGCAAGCGGTGGCAATCAATACCGCACTTTTATTGAAATTGTTCGGATATGCGGATTTGAAACAAAATGCGGAAATGGTGTTAGACTGCCTTGCCGGCGGCAAACCGTTTGAAACCCTACAAAAATTGCGCCAGTATAAGGATTAATATGTATAAGCTGTTTATCGCCAATAAAACGAACTCAAGCTGGTCATTGCGCCCGTGGATTTTGTTGGAACAGTTGGCAATTCCATTCGAAGAAGCGCAGCTCTATTTTCAGCCGGATAAAACTCTGCAAAAAATCGACTTTTTACAAGCCTCGCCGACCTCGAAAGTGCCGGCACTCCATCACAACAATGCCGTGATTTGGGACAGCTTGGCGATCTGCGAATATGTGGCGGAAGATTATCCGCAAGTGTGGGCAAGCGAGCGCAACGCTCGTGCTTGGTCGCGTTGTGCTTGTGCTGAAATGCACGCCTCATTTGTTGCGTTACGCAGCCAATGCAGCATGAATACACAAAAATTTGTGACATTAGATCAAATCGATAGCGCACTTGCCGCCGATCTGGCTCGGATTAATCAACTCTGGACAGAGGGCTTAAGCCGTTTCGGTGGTGAATATCTCGCCGGTAACGCTTTCACCGCTGTCGATGCATTTTTCGCTCCGGTGTTGATCCGTTTAGTTCATTATGGACTGCGTAATTACCTTAGCCCTGAAGCCAATGCTTATGCCGAACGGATCTACCACCTGCCGAGTTTGCAAAAATGGCTTAAACAGGCACAACTAGAAAAAGATCGCCCAATTCGTAACCCTTAAAAAAATGAGAGAAAATAAAGGTAAAACTCGTGAATATGGATAATAAGCCCACCATTCTGCAAAAAATCATCAACGATAAAATCGAATGGATAAAAAACAAAAAAGCGGCATTGCCGTTGGCGCAATTTCAGGATCAAGTGCAGCGCGCTGATCGCGATTTCTATCACGCCCTCGCCCAAGGCTCGCACCAACGCCCTGCTTATATTTTGGAATGCAAAAAAGCCTCGCCGTCAAAGGGGTTGATCCGCGATGATTTCAACTTGGCGCAAATTGCCGATGTGTATAAAGAGTATGCGGCGGCGATTTCGGTGCTGACCGATGAAAAATATTTTCAGGGCAATTTTGATTTTATCGCCCAAGTGCGGTCTGTCGCGTCGCAACCGATTTTGTGCAAAGATTTTATGATTGACGAATATCAGGTCTATCTGGCGCGTTACCATCAAGCCGATGCGATTTTGCTGATGTTGTCGGTGGTGGATGATACGACCTATCGCAAATTATCCGATTTGGCGCACGAATTGGGCATGGGCGTGCTGACCGAAACCTCTAATCAAGCCGAACTGGAACGCGCGATTCAACTTAATGCGAAAGTTATCGGGATTAACAACCGCGATCTGCATGATTTAAGCGTCGATCTCAACCGTACGCCGCCATTGGCGCAACAAATTCCGGCGGATCGGATTATCATCAGCGAATCGGGGATCTATCATCATCAGCAAATTCAGCAACTGAAGCCTTATGTACACGCGTTTTTAATCGGCAGCAGCTTAATGGGCGAAGACGATCTGCAAAGTGCGGTACGGCAGGTGATTTATGGCGAAAACAAAGTCTGCGGTTTAACCCGGGCGCAAGATGTCAACGCGGCATATCAACACGGCGCGCTGTACGGCGGCATGATTTTTGCCGAAAAATCGCCGCGCAAAGTCAGCCTTGCCCAAGCCAAGCAGCTGATTACCGCTGCGCCACTGCGCTTTGTCGGCGTGTTTCAAAATCAAGAGCTAGACTATATCGCGGAAATCGCCCGCGAATTAAACCTGTTTGCGGTGCAACTGCACGGCAATGAAAGCCGTGAGTTTATGCAACAGCTACGCGAAAAATTGCCGACAACGTGCCAAATTTGGAATGTGATTTCGGTCGATATCGACAACCACGAGCAGATTAAACTTGCCGATGATCCGCTTATCGACCATTTCCTGTTCGACAGTAAAGTACAAGGAAAACAAGGCGGCACAGGCTTGATTTTCGACTGGACATTAATTCCGCCGAATATCAAAAAACGCACCATTTTAGCCGGCGGGATTAAACAAGAAAATATCGAACAAGCCTTGATTCAAGGCTGCTTGGGCGTGGATATCAATTCCGGCGTGGAAAGTGCGGTCGGGATTAAAGATGAAGAGAAAATTGCCGCGCTATTCGACACGATTATTCGATTTTAAAAGGAAAACAACATGAGCAATAAAACCCTACTCGATCCCTATTTCGGTGAATTTGGCGGGATGTATGTGCCGGAAATTTTAGTGCCGGTGCTGCAACAGCTGGAGAAAGCCTTTGTAGAAGCGAAAGACGATCCTGAATTTATTTCTGAATTCAATGATTTGCTGAAAAACTATGCCGGCCGTCCGACCGCACTTACCCTGTGCCGTAACCTGACTAAAGGCTCGAATACCAAACTCTACCTGAAACGTGAGGATTTGCTGCACGGCGGCGCGCACAAAACCAACCAGGTGTTGGGGCAGGCGTTATTGGCAATCCGCATGGGCAAAAGCGAGATTATCGCCGAAACCGGCGCAGGACAACACGGCGTTGCCACCGCCATTGCCTGTGCGATGTTGGGGCTGAAATGCCGCATTTATATGGGGGCGAAAGATGTGGAACGCCAATCGCCGAATGTGTTCCGTATGCGGCTGATGGGGGCGGAAGTGATTCCTGTCAACAAAGGCTCTTGTTCGTTGAAAGACGCCTGTTGCGAAGCCATGCGTGATTGGTCAGCCAATTACGATAAAGCCCATTACCTGCTCGGCACCGCGGCAGGCCCGCACCCGTTCCCGACGATTGTACGCGAATTCCAAAAAATGATCGGCGAAGAAACCAAACGGCAAGTGTTGGAGCGCGAAGGGCGCTTGCCGGACGCGGTGATTGCCTGCGTCGGCGGCGGCTCGAATGCGATTGGTATGTTTGCCGATTTTATTGAGGAAAGTGCGGTGCGCCTGATTGGGATCGAACCTGCCGGACACGGCATTGAAAGCGGCGAACACGGCGCGCCGTTAAAACACGCCGATGTCGGCATTTATTTCGGCATGAAATCGCCGATTATGCAAACCGCAGACGGACAAATCGAAGAGTCTTACTCGATCTCCGCCGGACTGGACTTCCCTTCCGTCGGACCGCAGCACGCCTATTTGAATGCGATTGGACGCGCGGAATACGAATCAATCACCGATGATGAGGCACTTGACGCCTTCCAACAACTGGCGCAGCACGAAGGGATTATTCCGGCGTTGGAATCCTCGCACGCCTTGGCGTATGCGTTAAAATTAATCAAACAAGAGCCGCAAAAAGCACAACTGTTGGTGGTGAATCTGTCCGGTCGGGGCGACAAAGATATTTTCACCGTCGATAAAATTTTAACTGAAAAAGGGGGAAAATCATGAGCCGTTTTGCACAATGCTTCCGACAGTTACAACTGAAAAACCAAGGCGCATTCGTACCGTTCGTCACCCTGTGCGATCCGGATTTAGACCGCTCTTTTGACATTATCCGCACGCTGGTTGATAACGGCGCAGACGCTTTGGAACTGGGCTTTCCGTTTTCCGATCCGCTACTGGACGGCCCGGTGATCCAAGCCGCCAATAACCGCGCGCTGAATGCCGGTTGCAGCACCAAAGCATGCTTTATGTTATTAGACAAAGTGCGGTCAACATACCCTGAGATTCCGATCAGCCTGCTACTGTGTGCCAACCTGATTTATGCACAGGGTTTGGACAATTTCTATCGACAATGTCAGCAAATCGGTGTCGATGCGGTGTTAGTGGCCGACGTGCCGCTATTGGCTTGCGAACCCTATGTTGCCGCGGCGAAAAAATTCGGCGTGCAACCGGTGTTTATCTGCCCGCCGAATGCCGATTCGGACACCATTCAAGGCGTGGCGCAAACCAGCGAGGGCTACACTTATTTGGTCTCCCGTGCCGGCGTCACCAGTGCGGAAAACCAAGCCCACGCCGGTAATTTAGACAGTTTGATTGCGCAACTGAAAGCGCACAACGCACCGCCGATTTTACAAGGCTTCGGTATCGCACAACCGCAACAAGTGATCGACGCGCTGAACAGCGGCACTGCCGGGGCAATCTCCGGCTCGGCGATTGTCAAAATTATCGAAAATCATTTGGATAATCATGCGGAAACACTGCGCTTGTTGGGCGAATTTGTGCGCAAGATGAAAGCGGCAACCTATGCTTAACCAATCAACAGGAATGAGAAATGAATAATCTGGAATTGGAACAACTGCTCAACCGCACATTAAACAGTGACGCCATCAGCGACTACGCCCCCAACGGTTTGCAAGTGGAGGGCAAAAGTGCGGTGCGTAAAATTATCACCGGCGTGACCGCTTGCCAAGCGTTATTGGATTACGCCGTTGCGCAGCAAGCCGATGCGGTGTTGGTACATCACGGCTATTTTTGGAAAAACGAATCGCCGTTGATCCGCGGCATGAAAGGCAAGCGAATCCGTACCCTGTTGACGCATAATATTAACTTATACGCCTATCATCTGCCGCTCGATGTGCACCCGGAATTGGGAAACAATGCGTTATTGGCCGAAATGTTGGGAATTGAAAATTTACAATCCCTTGAACAAAGTGCGGTATCCATTCCGGTCTACGGCGAGTTGAAAACCGCACTTTCCGGCGAAGAATTGGCGCAACGTTTGGAACGGGTTCTGCAACGTAAACCGCTCTATTGTGGCGGCGGTGCGTATGGCAATGCACCGGATAAAATCCGCACCGTGGCACTTTGCACCGGCGGCGGACAAGATTACATTGATCTGGCGGCAGCGCAAGGAATTGACGCATTTATCAGCGGCGAGATTTCCGAGCGCACTACGCATTCCGCCCGTGAGCAAGGCATCCATTTTTATGCTGCCGGACACCATGCCACCGAGCGTTACGGCATTAAAAAATTAGGCGAATGGCTGCAACAACATTATGCGTTCGATGTGCTCTTTCATGATATTGACAATCCGGCATAGTCTGAACGCTGATTTGTAAAGATCCGGTTTTCGCTTTGATCTTATTCAAATAATCCCTTAGGATAAATTTGCAACACCAAAATATCATCTCAATCAAACGGAGGATACAAGTATGAGAAATGACTTTGACAGCAAACGCGAAGAACTGCTTTCTGAATTACAAGACATTCTACAAACTGCGGAAGACTTGTTTGAAGAAGGGAAAGACGTTGGGGCGGACGAATTCAAAAAATTGAAAAAACGTTTGAATGCCAGCTCCGACGGCTATCGCCAACAATTGGAAGATCTGCAAAACAAAGTCGCGGCAACCGCCAAAAACGCAGCGAAACAATCCGATACCATGATTCAAGAGAATCCGTACAAAGCCATCGGGATCGTTGCCGGGGTCGCGTTCATTGCGGGTTTGTTAATTAACCGCAATAAATAATCCGGAGCATAGTGGAAGCCGCAACACTGCGGCCTCCCGATCTTTCTGTTACAGGAGATAAAAAATGCAAACGATAAATAAAATTAAATCCGGTCTGAAACACAGTTTTATCACCGCCCTTGAACTTGCCAGTATCCGTCTGGAAATGGCAAAGTTGGAACTCAACGAACAAAAAGAACACGCCCAACTCGTTATCGTTTTTGCCTTATGTAGCTTTTTGTTACTGTTACTTGCCGGCCTCAGCCTGATGTTCGCCCTCAATGCCTGGCTGCCCGAAGCGGATAAATTTCGCGTGTTTACGCTGATCGGGTGCGGCTGTCTGTTGCTGGTGCTGACCCTGGTGATTCTGATTATCCGTTTAATCCGTAAACAGCGTGGTTTTCTTGATGACACCTTAAGAGAAGTCAAATTAGATCTTGCCGCAATAAAACAAAGCGTCAATTCTTCAAAATAAAGACCGCGCAAGGAGAGCCTTATGCCCAGCCACCGTGCATTGGAAAAAGAATTATTGTTACTCAAAGGCGAAGTGTTGCGCAATAAATTTCGTTTGCAGACAGAAAAAACACAGCAAGAAATCCGCCAGCCTTTGCGCTACTTAAAAGCCGTTTCCAACCCGATTATCCGCTCCTCGCTGATTTCGCTTTCGACCCGCCTGTTATTGGGCAGAAAATGGTTGATATTGCCCGCTATCGGTGTGGTTTCATTGTTATTATTAAAAAATTCCCCGCAGCAGAATGACGATTCTTGATAAGAATGGAATCAGGCGATAAAGTAGCGTATAATCACGCCACGTTAATTTGGCGGTGCGTTGTTATCGCCATTATCTTTTCAATTAATAACAGGATAAAGTTTTATGGGATTCTTAACAAACAAACGTATTTTAATCGCCGGTGTCGCCAGCAACCGCTCTATCGCTTACGGCATTGCGCAAGCGATGTTTGCAGCCGGTGCGGAATTGGCGTTCACTTATCAAAACGACAAATTAAAACCGCGTGTTGAAGAATTTGCCAAAGATTTTAACTCTTCTATCGTAATTCCTTGTGATGTCGGCAGCGACGCAGACATTGAAAACTGTTTCCAAGAATTGAGCAAACATTGGGATAAATTCGATGGTTTCGTACACGCGATTGCTTACGCACCGGGCGATCAATTGGATGGCGACTATGTTAATGCGGTTACCCGTGAAGGCTTCCAAATTGCGCACGACATCAGCTCTTACAGCTTTGTGGCGATGGCAAAAGCGGCGCGTCCGATGTTGAATCAGGGTGCAGGCTTAGTCACTTTATCTTACTTAGGCGCGGAACGGGCGATTCCTAACTATAACGTGATGGGCTTGGCAAAAGCCTCTTTAGAAGCCAACGTGCGCTTTATGGCGAATGCGATGGGCAAAGAAGGCATTCGTGTCAATGCGATTTCAGCAGGCCCAATCCGCACCTTAGCCGCTTCCGGGATCAAAAACTTCAAGAAAATGTTATCACACTGCGAAGCGGTCACCCCGCTACGCCGTACCGTTACCATTGAAGATGTGGGCAAAAGCGCCGCATTCTTGTGTTCTGATTTAGCCTCCGGCGTAACCGGCGAAGTGTTGCACGTTGACGGCGGTTTCAATATCGCGGCAATGAATGAATTAGACGCCGAATAAGCCTCAACATTCAAGATAAAAACCAAGGGCGGATTGATATCCGCCCTAATTTATTGCCCTCCGCTTGCGAGGAAAGGAAATTTAAAATCCGTCTGCTCATTTGATTTTAATAGGACAGAACATCATGTTTCAAAACAATCCGCTGTTAAGCCAACTTAAGCAACAAATCCGTGAAAACAAGCCGCGCGCCGAAGGCACGGTGAAAGCCAACGATAAGGGTTTCGGCTTTTTGGAATGCGATAAAAAAAGCTATTTCATCACCCCGCCGGCAATGAAAAAAGTCATGCACGGCGACAAGATCAAAGCGGTGATCGAAAGCAACGGCGATAAAGAAAATGCCGAACCGGAAACGTTAATCGAACCGATGTTAAGCCGTTTTATCGCCAAAGTGCGGTTCAACAAAGAGAAAAGATTACAACTGACGGTCGATCACCCGAACATTAATAACCTGATTGCCGCCAACAAAGCCCAAACCGTCAGCGAAGAATTGCAAGACGGCGATTGGGTGGTGGCGGAATTGCAAAAGCACCCACTACGCGATGACCGCGCATTTTTTGCGCAAGTCACACAATTTATCTGCCGTGGCGATGACAATTTTGCACCGTGGTGGGTCACGCTCGCCCGTCACCAACAACCACGCACGCCGGTTGCCGGACTGGATTCGTATCAATTGGATCAAACCCTGTCACGTCAAGATCTGACCGCCTTGGATTTTGTCACGATTGACGCGGCTTCCACCCAAGACATGGACGACGCGCTGTATATCGAAACCACGGAAAACGGCTGGAAGTTACACGTTGCGATTGCCGATCCGACCGCCTATATCCCATTGGATTCACAAATCGAGCTTGACGCCAGACAGCGCTGTTTCACCAACTATCTGCCCGGTTTTAACATTCCGATGTTGCCGCGCGAGCTGTCCGACGAACTGTGTTCATTAATGCCGCAGCAAAAACGCCCGGCGTTGGTGTGTACGATTGAAACGGATCGCAACGGCAAGACCAGCGCCGAACCGCACTTTGTTGCGGCGTGGATCGAATCCAAAGCCAAATTGGATTACGACGAGGTTTCCGATCTGTTGGAACAGGTAGAGAATCATTGGCAACCAAGCGATGAAAAAATCGCACAGCAAATCGAATTATTACACCAATTTGCCCTTGCGCGTATCGAGTGGCGCAAAACGCACGCCTTGCTGTTTAAAGAACGCCCTGATTACAGTTTTGAGTTGGAGCAAGACGGCAAAGTCAAAGCGATTCACGCCAAACACCGCCGTATCGCCAATCAAATCGTGGAAGAAGCGATGATTATCGCCAACACCAGTGCGGCACACTATTTGGATCAACACGCCAAGTGCGGTATCTTCAACACCCACAGCGGGTTCGATCCGAAATTCCAACAATCGGCACATGATTTCCTGTTGGCGACTCTTGCCAATGATGACAATCGCGCGGAATTGGCACAACGTTATTCCGTTGAAAAGCTGACCACACTCGACGGCTATTGCCAAATGCGCCACGATATCGAGCAATATGATTTCGGCTTTTTGGAAATGCGCCTGCGCCGTTTCCTGACCTTTGCCGAATTCAAAGCCGAAGCCGCACCGCACTTTGGTTTAGGTTTAAGCGCCTATGCCACTTGGACTTCACCGATCCGTAAATATTCCGATATGGTGAACCACCGCATTATCAAACAGTGTCTCTTGAATGAAAGTGCGGTCAAACCGGCGGACGCGATTTTAGCGCGCCTGCAAGAAGCACGCCGTCAAAACCGCATGGTGGAACGCGATATCGCCGATTGGTTATACGCCCTTTATTTCGCACCGATAGTTGAACAAAACCCGATTTTCGCCGCCGAAATCCAAGATGTCAGCCGCGGCGGTCTGCGCGTACAACTGTCGGAAAACGGCGCAAGCGTGTTTGTACCGATTTCGACTCTGCACGATAAAAAAGAGGAAATCAGCGTCAATAGCGACGAACTGGCATTGTACATCAACGATCAAAAAACCTATCAAATCGGCGATCAGCTCCAAATTAAGCTGGTGGAAGTGAATGTGCTCACGCGCAGTTTGATTGGCAATGTGGTGAGTTAATCACTTATGATTATGAGCTAAACAGTAAAAGGCGAATATCTTTATTCGCCTTTTTTATGTCTTTTCAAACCAAGAGAAAACCGCACTTGCACGGATTAAACAAGCAAAGTGCGGTATTGCATTAGGCGATCAACGGCAAAATCGCGTTGATGATTGGGATCACGATGATAAACAGCAAAGTGCTGGTGGTGACCGTATTGGTGGCGTATTTCACATCGCCGTTGGCGGCGTGTGCCAAAATCGGTAGCACTGCCAATGCCGGTACGGCGGATTGGACAACCAGTGTATAAGCTTCTGTTGCTGGCAATGAACCAAGTGAATCCGCACCAAACAGAATTAACCCAATAGTAATTGCCGGTATTAAAATAAAACGTCCGATTAAAGCAACGCTGGTATCCCGGTCAAAATTAATGCTTTTCAAACCGGCGTCCGCCAGCACGATACCGACATAGATTAATGCTAACGGCGTCACCAATTCGCCGACATAACCCAGCGTCGAGTTAACAAAGGTCGGCAACGGAATATCCGCAAGCAGAAACACGAATGCCAAGGCTGCGCCGACAATCGGCGGAGTCAGCAGTTTTTTCGGATCAAAACCGCCTTTATGCGCCGTCGGATCAACCGTCGGATCATCATTGGCAATCAACCATGCGCCGAGCGTCCAAGTTGAAATCGTATTGACTAAATAGCACACCAAGAAATACGGCAAGCTCAGATCGCCAAACAGCGCGACATTCAGCGGCAAGCCGATGAAAATCGTGTTGGCATTGACGATCACGTTGATAAAGACGCCGCGTCTGCCGCGGCGTACCTTGAGCAATTTGGCTAAGGCAAAGGCGGCGACATACGCCAACGCCGTTGCCAATGCAAAATAGACCAAACCGCCCGACAGCGAAAACAGCGTATCGCGGGTTAAATATTTCAAAATCGAAACAAAAATCCCTGCGGGCAAGGCAATATTCAAAATCAATTTTGAAAGATTGCCACCGAAACTATCTGCAAACCACCCTTTCTTTCGTAAGCCGTAACCGAGGGCGATAATCAGCAAAATCGGCAAGGTGCTTTCAATCGAAGAGAGAAATTGCATTGGCTGTTCCTTTTATTTACTGAGATCTTGATAAATCGGAATCCATTTCAATTCATCAATGGCTTTATCCAGATCGGCAATCGGCTGTCTATTCAGTTGCTGATCCACCGCACTTTGCGCTACGCCTTTGGCAACGGTGCGTGAAAATTCGGTTAATCTTGAAACCGGCGGTAACACCGCTGCACCTGCCTTGTTAGGATCAACCAAGCCGCCAAGCGAATGCGCCGCTTTGGAAATCATGGTGTCATTTAAAATCCGCGCTTCCGATACCAGAACGCCTAAGCCTAAGCCCGGATAAATCAAGGCATTGTTTGCTTGTCCGATTTCATAGGTTACGCCGTTCAGCTCAACCGGATCGGTTGGAATGCCGGTCGCGACTAAGGCTCTGCCGTCGGTCCAGGTCAGCAAATCTTTGGCGGTCGCTTCTGCCAGTTCGGTCGGATTGCTGAGCGGGAAAATAATCGGACGTTCGGTGTGCGCCGCCATTTCTTTGATAATGCTTTCGGTAAATGCACCGCCTTGGGTTGATGTGCCGACCAAAATCGTCGGGCGCACCGCTTTGACGGTCGCTTCAAGTGAAGTCAATTCATGGCTGTTGGCAAATTCGGCACGGCTGCGCGCAAACGGACGTTGTTCCGGGGTCAAATCGTCCATGTCATCGAACAGCAATCCCTGCACGTCAACCATATAGAATTTGGCACGCGCTTCTTTTTCGCTTAAGCCGTGTTGCAACATCTCTTGGTAAATACGGTTGGTGATACCGGCCCCGGCACTGCCTGCGCCAAAGCAAAGATAGGTTTGATCAGTGATATTTTGTTTAGAAATATTCAATGCGCCCAAAATCCCGGCAAGGCTGATAATCCCCGTGCCTTGAATATCATCATTGAAGGTTGGGATTTTATCGCGATATTTATTCAAGATATTCGCCGCATTCGAACGCCCGAAATCCTCCCAATGCAGATAGAGTTTCGGGAACAAGGCTTCGGCTTTTTGCACGAACTGATCGACGAATTGATAATATTGATCACCGCGTACGCGTTGGTGGCGGTTGCCTAAATAGAGCGGATCCTTGAGCAGTTGCTCGCGGTTTGTGCCGACATCCAGCACCACCGGCAACACGCTGTTCGGATCAATTCCTGCGGCTGCGGTATAAACCATCAGTTTACCGACGGAAATATCCACACCGTTCACGCCCCAGTCGCCAATACCTAAAATGCCTTCCGCATCGGTTGCGACAATCAGCCTAATATCACGTCCGTTGGCGGCATTTTTCAGGGTAGCTTCGATATTTTCCGGTTCATTGATTGACAAATACGCGGCATATTGCGGATCAACAAACAGTTCATCATAACGTTCAATCGATTCGGCAATCACCGGGTCATAAACAATCGGCATAAATTCAACCACATGACGGCTAAACAAGGCATAAAACAACGTGCGGTTGGTATTAAAAATTTCCATTAGAAAATGGCGCTTTTCAATCCGAGAATCTTTCTTTTGGAATTGCGCATACGCTTGACCGCATTGCTCATCCAGCGTCTGCACACAAGCAGGCAACAAACCAATCAAGCCTAATTTGGCGCGCTCTGCCAATGTAAATGCCGTACCTTTATTTAAAAACGGATCATTTAAAACGTCATGTGATGTTTTCATGCTATTTTCCTCTATTTTGAGTGGTGGTGATATGTATTCTGTTATGTAACAACTATTATTTATACAAAATTCTGTCAGGAATAAACAGCACAAACTATAACATTTACTTCAACTGAATAATTGACATTGTGGGTAAAATAAGGCAAGCCATAGTAAATGAGTGTAAGTTAATATTTTGATTTATCAAAAATAAAGAACCGCACTTTGATTTCCGATTTCACTAATTCAAAGTGCGGTTAGTTTAACGAGTAAACTTAGGCTTGTTCCGTTTCAGCGTGTTTAGCGGCAACTTCTTTTAACATCGGTTGCAATTCGCCTTGTTGGAACATTTCCATAATAATATCGCAGCCGCCGACCAATTCGCCTTCCACCCATAATTGTGGGAAAGTCGGCCAGTTGGCGTATTTCGGCAATTCAGCGCGAATATCCGGGTTTTGCAGAATATCGACATAACCAAACGGCACTTGGCAATGAATTAACGCTTCCACTGCCCTGGCAGAAAAACCACAAGACGGGAACTTGGGTGAACCTTTCATATAAAGAAGAATCGGATTTTCGCTGATTTGCTGTTTGATTTTATCTAATGTTTCCATGATGACCTCAGTAAAAAGCAGGGCAATCCCTGCTTGTAAATGAATGGTGGCTGATTGTATCACAGCCCGCTTTTAACTCAATAACAGGAATTTAATTTACCGCTTTCCTGTTCTTAACGAACAACGGAACGGACAACTACCAACTGCCGCCGGCGCCACCGCCGCCGGAGCTGCCGCCGCCGAAGCCACCACCGCCAAAGCCGCCCCCTCCGCCGAAGCCGCCGCCAAATCCACCGTTATTACGGTTATTACGGCGACGGAGCACTTGTCCGTTGCGCCCGATGGTGTGGTTATTGGTTGGGGTGACATAACTGTCATTAATCCGTCCGAACAAAACAAAAAGAATAAAGATCACCACAAACACCAGTGGAATCCAATCCATTTCGTTATCGCGTTCCACCGCTTGCGGCGCATATTCACCTTTACTCGCGGCGATAATCGCATTCAGACCGTTATCAATTCCTTGATAATACTGGTTTTGTTTAAAATACGGTGTGATCTCGTTGCGGATTAATTGCGATAACATCGCGTCAGGCAATGCGCCCTCGAGTCCCTGCCCCGGTGCAATAAAAATCTTGCGATCGTTCAACGCAATCAGCATTAATACGCCATTATTCAGCCCTTTACGCCCGATTCCCCATTTATCCACCAAAGCAAAGGCAAACTCGGCAATCTCGTTGTCGCCGGTGGTCGGCATAATCACCAAGGCAATTTGCGAGCTGGTTTCTTTAGCGTAAGCCGCCAATTTGCTTTCCAACGCATTTTGTTGGGCTGCGCTCAACACATTGGTGTAGTCGCTGACATAGCGAAACGGATTCGGGACAGCCGGCAATTCGACCGCCACCGCATTAACGCTGAAAAACAGGCAAAGTGCGGTCAGCAGGTAGCGTAGCGGCATAAAAAATTTACTCATCAATGATCACCTCATTCGGCAATTCATCAACATCGTCTGCTTGGCGCGGAAAATGGAGCGAGAGTTTTTCCGCCAGCAGATACAGCGCGGCAATAATCCCTTTGGTCAAATTGCCTTGCGCCGCTTGTGCGCTAATCACATCACAGCAACGCTGCCAAAATTCATCGTTCACAAATTGATGAATGCCATGATCACCAATCACCGCACAGCGGCGTTGTTTTAAGGCGACATAAATCAACACGCCGTTATTCGCCGCCGTTTGTTCCATTTCCAGCTCAGCGAAAATCTGCTGCGCACGGGCAATTATCGGATCAGCATGTTCCGGCAACGCGTTTAATTTGGCGTTTTTCTCAATATAAACCCGCACTTCGGCAGCGGTTTGCAACTCTAACTGTTCAATCGCCGCTTCGACTAACGCACTATCGATGGCTGATTTGGCAAATAATGGCATGGTCTGACCGCACTTTTAGTTGAAATTCACAACCGGCGCGTTTTGCGCCCCTTCTGCCGCTTGGAAATACGGTTTTTCTTTAAAGCCGAAAATCATCGCCGCAAATTTGGTCGGGAACTGGCGCACATAGCTGTTATAAGTGCGAGCCGCCGTATTGAAATCGTTACGCGCTTTGTTGATACGGTTTTCGGTACCTTCCAATTGCGCTTGCAGATTCATGAAACCTTCATGCGCTTTCAGTTCAGGATAACGTTCAACCGTGACTAACAAACGGGATAATGCCGAACCAACCGAATTTTGCTCTTGTTGGAATTGGTTTAATTGCTCCTGCGTCATATTCGCCGGGTCGATTTTGGTTTGTGACGCTTTGGCACGCGCTTCAATCACACCGGTCAAGGTGTCGCGTTCAAAATTCGCTTGCCCTTGCACGGTATTGACAATATTCGGAATCAAATCGGCACGACGCTGATAAGATGACTCGACGTTTGCCCACACAGAGTCAATCTCTTCCTCCGCCCGCACTAATCCGTTGTAGCTGCTCATTAAAGTAACACCGGCAATCACGGCAACAATAATAATCGCAATCCATTTTTTCATGATAATATCCTTTAGCAAGATTTATAACACATCAACATAACGCCAATGCCAGAATAACGTTTTAAAATCGAGTTATTTTCCAAGAAATGTCGGGAAATTGCAAATATCTTTATAATGTTGCCATACAATAACTTGAAATGCGCAAACGTTGCATAAACAAAAAGGGAGCCTTAGCTCCCTTCTCGTGTTGCGTTAACTTAATCTATTAAGCTAAAGCAGATTTTGCTTTTTCAACTAAAGCGCTGAAAGCCACTTTGTCGAACACCGCAATATCGGCAAGGATCTTACGATCGATTTCGACAGACGCTTTTTTCAAGCCGTTGATGAAACGGCTGTAAGACAATCCGTTTTGACGAGCCGCCGCGTTGATACGCGCGATCCACAATTGACGGAATTGACGTTTGCGTTGGCGACGGTCACGGTAAGCATATTGACCTGCTTTGATAACCGCTTGGAAAGCAACGCGATACACGCGTGAACGCGCACCATAATAACCTTTAGCAGCCTTAAGAACTTTCTTATGACGAGCTCTGGCAACAACACCACGTTTTACACGGGCCATAGGGATCTCCTTTGATCTATTTTAACTGGAATGAAATGAACTATGCGTACGGCAAGCAGGCTACCACTAATACTTGGTCGGCTTTCGCAACCATGGATTTGTGGCGTAAATGACGTTTACGTTTAGTCGATTTCTTGGTCAAAATATGACGCAAGTGAGATTGTTTACGCTTAAAACCGCCGGAAGCCGTTTTTTTGAAACGCTTCGCAGCACCGCGTACTGTTTTAATTTTTGGCATAATTGGATTAACTCCGCATTGTATTATTAATCAATGTAATCAGGCGAATAAAAACGCGTTTGGCTTGCGCCAACCGCACTTTATTACTTGTCGGCGCTGATTACTTCTTCTTCGGCGCAAGCACCATCACCATTTGACGGCCTTCCAGTTTTGACGGAGCGGACTCCACCACGGCGATGTCAGCCAGATCGTTTTTCACGCGTTCCAACACATCGGCACCGATTTGTTGATGGGCCATTTCACGTCCGCGGAAACGGATTGTGATTTTGGTTTTGTCCCCATCTTCCAGAAAGCGAATCAGGCTGCGTAGTTTTACCTGATAGTCGCCTTCGTCTGTACCAGGACGGAATTTAATTTCCTTAACCTGAACAACTTTTTGCTTTTTCTTTTGCTCTTTCGCCGTCTTGCTTTTTTCGTAAAGGAATTTGCCGTAGTTCATGATCCGGCATACCGGTGGTTCTGCATTCGGACTGATTTCAACCAAATCCAAAGCGGCAGCCTCTGCCATCTCTAGTGCCTGTTGAATACCGACAATCCCAGCCTGTTCACCTTCTGCATCGATCAAGCGAACTTCTTTCACCTTAATCTCGTCATTAATACGATTTGGGCGTTGCGTCTGAACTCGTTTTACCGCTTTAATAGTTTTCTTCCTCTAATGAATTTAAGACAGCCCTTACAATCACAACCTAATCATGTAACCAAAGAGCAACCGAAATAATTTACCGTCTTTTAACCTAAAGACGGCAAAAAAGTGGCGTAGATTTTAAAGAAAAATCAGGCGATATGCAAGGGAATTTTAAGGATTATATGACTTTCCGCTACCCGTTCGCTAAGCTTTCGAGAAATGCGATAAAAGCCGTTTTTTGCGGTAGTGTTAACGCTTGCCAATGGCGATCGATTCTGTCGCTATTCCAATCGGAATCTAACATACAATCCATAAAAAAATAACTGATCGGCGTGTGTAAGAAATTTGCAATACTCACTAGATGGGAAACATTAATTTTATTTGTCCCTCTTTCATAGCGTGATAATTGTTGTTGTGAAATATCCAATAATTCCGACAATTTTTCTGCCGAAAAACCGCACTCCTTCCGTTTTTGTTGAATTCGCTTTCCAATCAAACGATCAACTTCCGTTGGATCTAATTTTGCCATTTACTGCTATCCAAATTTATTTTACTCACCTATAGACTATTTTTCATGATTTTTACGCTTGAATGAACCTCATTTAGGGTGTAGAATCGATAATAATTACTCTCTTACGGACTTTTTACATATAAATTTTGCAAAATTACTATAGGATAAAAAACCTTTCATGCAAAAGATCAGGGAAATATTGATTCATTTTCTAACTATTGCACTTTACTTTTCTTATGTAATATTGTGTATTGTTTTTCCTGTTTATGCCGTTGTTAAAGATGTCGAAAATGACGAAATTATATGGGCGGTTGTTGATTTGCTGCTTTTTATTCCAATTGGAGCAATTCGCGGACTAATGTATTTTTTCACCTCCTTCATTCATGGTATATATATGTAAATCGAATCCGCTTGTCTCATGTGATTATAAAAAATACAACGTTTTTTGTGCTGTGATAAATCAAGCACTGCGTATAAAGTGCGGTGGTTATTGCCATTGGCAGGATGATGGTTGCGCTTTTATAGATGTTATCAATTCAACATAAAAAAAGGCAAGCCAAACTTGCCTTTTTCCATCGAATCAAAGAAATTATACTTCGCCCAACAATTTCAGTTCACGGCTGTGAACTTGATTTTTCAGCAGTTGGGTGAATTCATCAATGGTGAATGTGCCCAAGTCTTGCCCTTTACGGGTGCGCACCGCCACTTTACCGGCTTCGATTTCTTTGTCGCCGCAAACAAGCATATACGGCACGCGGCGTAGGGTGTGTTCGCGGATTTTGAAACCGATTTTTTCATTACGCAGATCCGATTTCACACGCAAGCCTGCTTCAGACAGGGTTTTGACCACGTTTTGCACATAATCCGCTTGCGAATCGGTGATGTTCATCACCACCGCTTGCACCGGCGCGAGCCATGACGGGAAGAAACCGGCGTATTCTTCGGTGATAATGCCGATAAAACGTTCGATTGAACCCAAAATCGCGCGGTGGATCATCACCGGCACTTTGCGCTCGTTGTCTTCCGCCACATAAGAGGCGTTCAAACGACCCGGCAAGGCGAAATCCAGTTGGATTGTGCCGCATTGCCATTCCCGATCTAAACAATCACGCAAGGCAAATTCGATTTTCGGCCCGTAGAATGCGCCTTCGCCCTCTTGAATTTCATAAGCTAAGCCGTTATGTTTCAGCGCATTTGCCAACCCTTCTTCGGCTTTGTCCCAAATCTCGTCGGAACCGATACGGCTTTCCGGACGGGTCGAGAGTTTAACCTGAATATTGGTGAAACCAAAGGTGCTGTAAATGTCGTATACCATGCGGATACACGAAGTCACTTCGCTTTCCACCTGATCTTCGGTACAGAAAATATGCGCGTCGTCTTGGGTGAAGCCGCGCACGCGCATTAAACCGTGCAACGAGCCGGACGGTTCGTTACGGTGGCAAGAACCGAATTCCGCCATACGCAACGGCAAATCGCGGTACGATTTCAAGCCCTGATTGAAAATTTGCACGTGTCCCGGGCAGTTCATCGGCTTAATCGCATATTCGCGGTTTTCCGATTGGGTGGTGAACATCAAGTCGGCGTAGTTTTGCCAGTGTCCGGTTTTTTCCCACAACACCCGATCCATCATAAACGGACCTTTCACTTCTTGATAATCGTATTGTTTCAATTTGGTACGCACGAACGTTTCCAATTCGCGGAAAATCGTCCAGCCGTCGTTGTGCCAAAATACCATGCCCGGCGCTTCTTCCTGCATATGGTACAGATCCAACGCTTTGCCGATTTTACGGTGATCGCGCTTCGCCGCTTCTTCCAAACGTTGCAAATAAGCCGCCAGTTGCTTTTTATCCGCCCATGCCGTGCCGTAAATCCGTTGCAGCATTTTGTTGTCGCTGTTGCCGCGCCAATATGCGCCTGCCACTTTTTGTAATTTGAAGTGGTGGCAGAATTTCATATTCGGAACGTGCGGCCCACGGCACATATCAATGTATTCTTCATGATGATACAACGCCGGCGTTGCGGTTTTTTCGATATTTTCGTCTAAAATCGCCAGTTTGTATTCTTCACCGCGGGCTTTAAAGGTGTCGTAGGCTTGCTGCCAACTGACCACTTTTTTCACCACGTCGTAATCGGTTTTCGCCAGTTCGAGCATGCGTTTTTCGATCGCGTCCAAATCGTCTTGATTCAAAGTGCGGTCAAGATCCACATCATAATAGAAACCGTTGTCAATCGTCGGGCCGATTGCCATTTTCACATTTGGGAACAGTTGTTTGATTGCGTGCCCCAGTAAGTGCGCGCATGAGTGGCGGATAATTTCCAAGCCGTCTTCGTCTTTGGCGGTGATGATTTCCAGGGTGCTGTCTTCGCTGATCAGATCCACCGCGTCTTTACGCACGCCGTTCACGCGCCCCGCAATAGTCGCTTTGGCAAGCCCTGCGCCGATACTTTGCGCCACCTCGAATACGGAAACAGGATTATCGAACTGACGTTGTGAGCCGTCAGGTAAAGTAATAATTGGCATAAATTTGTCCTTACAGTGGTCGCCCATACGCCAGGCGACTTGTTTAAAATGAATGGTTGTTAAAATCAGTTTATTTTTCGCACCTACTCTGTGCAAAAACCTATTCTGTGTAAAAAATAGGGCGGTAGTTTAGCAGATATGCCAAATGATTACCATCATCGACAATAACTCCGGCAAAATTGCTAATGTTTGAGCCAAATCACAGTAAAATCAAGCCATTCTGGCTAAGATAGGTTAACAGGCGACCAAAACCAAGGAGTAAATGATGTGGAAAGCAATTTCTCAGCTGTTGGCTGAACAATTCGGTTCTTACTACACGATTAAATCCAAAACGCCTGTTGCGGACGGCGAAATGCATCAGGCTTGGATTATTGATGACGGTAATATACCGGTTTTTGTCAAAGTAAATGACAAAACCTATCGCTCGATGTTCCGCACCGAAGCCGATCAATTAACGTTATTAGCCAAGAGCGGTACGGTGCGTGTGCCGCGGGTTTACGGCGTAGGTTGTGCCGAAAACGTCAGTTTTATTCTCCTAGAGTCTTTATCACTATCCCCGTTGCCAAGCAATAAAATGGCAGAGTTAGGCGCACAGTTGGCGGCGTTGCACAGCAATAGCAACAACCAAGAATACGGTTTTGATTACGACACCTGGCTTGGTCCGGTGTATCAACCCAATGCATGGTCAAAAAATTGGTCAACCTTTTTCAGTGAAAACCGAATCGGTTGGCAGTTGCAATTATGCAGAGAAAAAGGGATTGAATTCGGACGGTTTGAAGACATTATTTCCTCGGTCTGCTTCCATCTTGCCAAATATCAGCCTGTGCCCGCACTGTTGCACGGGGCGTTCTACCATAAAAATTTCGGTATTTGTGATAACGAAATCGTGCTGTTTGATCCGGCATGTTATTGGGGCGATTCGGAGTGTGATTTGGCTCTGTTTGAGCTGTTTACACCAATGCCGAGCGAATTTTATCAAGCCTACAACGGCATTAATCCGGTTGATAACGGTTATCGGCAACGTAAAAGCATTTATCAGCTTTATTACCTGCTCAATTTTAGCCACCGCTTTGGCGGCAATTATATTGAACAGGCGGCGGATCTGATTAAGTTATTGGATTAATCCAACACCGACAAGCCCGGTAAGGTGGAAAAACTTTGCGATTTGACGGTGTGATAAAAATCCTGCACAAAGGCGGTGTTGACATCACTTTCGCGCACCGCCGCATACAGCTCGCTTTGCAAGCCGTTATCGGTGATTTTGCGCGCCACCACATAACCGCGCTCCAAGTACGGTAATACCGCCCAATACGGCAGTGCTGCGATACCGCGCTTACTGGCGACCAGCTGAATAATCGCAATCGTCAGTTCGCTGGTGCGGCGTGCCGGATTGATCCCTTGCGGATAAAGCACTTTACGCAACAAATCCAACATATCGTCCGGCACGGGGTAAGTAATCAGGGTTTCGTCGGCAAAATCTTCCGCCTGCCACACCGCTTTTGCCGCAAGCGGATGATCTTTCGAACAAATCCCGACCATTTCATAACCAAATAGCGATTGGTGCACAACTCCCGCGGTCTCTTCCACTTCCGACACAATCGCCCAGTCCGCGCGGTGGGTCAGCAATAATCCGAGCGTATCGGTGTGAAAACCAGACACAATATCCAACTCGACCAAAGGCCAATTTTGGCGGAACGAATCCATCGCCGGCATTAACCAGTCAAAGCAGGTGTGGCATTCGACTGCAATCCGCAACTGCCCTGCGTCGCCCTCTTTCACCCGCACCAAATCCAACTCTGCGTCCACCACCTTCGGCAAAATATCATAGGCGAGCTTGATTAAGCGCTCCCCGGCAGCGGTGAAATGTAACGGTTGGGTTTTACGCTCAAACAGGGTGAGACCATACTGCTCTTCCAACAGTTTGATTTGATGGGAAAGTGCAGATTGGGTGAGGTAAATCCGTTTGGCGGCAAGCGACACACTGCCGGTTTCTTTCAATGCAATCAGCGTTTTTAAATGACGGAGTTCTAAAAATATCGGCTTCATTAAAATTATTCATCATCTCTGTGAAAATTATGAGTTTGCATAATATACTAAAATCCGTCATCCTGCATCTCAGATAGCCATTTAGACGGCTATTTAAGAATAAATCAGTTTAAATATCGGGAGAAACCATCATGACAACATTTCATTTAGCCGGCTTTCCGCGCGTAGGCGCAAAACGTGAATTAAAATTTGCTCAAGAACGTTATTGGCGCAAAGAGTTGGCAGAGCAAGATCTGCTCGACATCGCCAAAGCCTTGCGTGAGAAAAACTGGCGACACCAAGCCGCCGCCAACGCAGATTACGTGGCGGTAGCCGATTTTACTTTCTATGATCATATTTTGGATCTGCAAGTGGCGACCGGCGCAATTCCGGCACGTTTCGGCTTCGACAGCAGCAATTTGAGCTTAGAACAATTCTTCCAACTGGCGCGCGGCAATGCGGAACAGCACGCCATCGAAATGACAAAATGGTTCGACACCAACTATCACTACCTTGTGCCTGAATTCCATAAAAACAGCGAATTCAAAGCCAATCCGGCACACTATGTACAACAACTGCAAGAAGCACAAGCGCTAGGCTTAAAAGCCAAACCGACCATTGTCGGCCCGATCACGTTCTTATGGTTAGGCAAAGAAAAAGGCAAAGAGGCGTTTAACCGTTTGGCGTTGTTGGACAAACTCTTACCTGTTTACGAAGAAATCCTGACCGCACTGGTACAAGCCGGTGCAGAATGGATTCAAATTGATGAACCGGCTTTAACCGTCGACCTGCCGGCGGAGTGGATTGCGGCATTTAAACCGACTTATGAAAGATTGGCAAAACTGCAAGCCAAATTATTGCTTGCCACCTATTTCGGTTCAGTTGCCGAGCATGCCGATTTATTAAAAAGCTTGCCGGTTGCCGGCTTGCATGTGGATTTGGTGCGCGCACCGCAACAATTGGCGGCGTTTGAAGATTATGGCAACGTGTTGTCTGTCGGGGTGATTGACGGGCGTAATATCTGGCGTGCAAACCTCAACAAGGTGTTAGACGTGGTTGAGCCGTTAAAAGCCAAATTGGGCGAAAAGCTGTGGATCGCACCAAGCTGCTCGCTGTTACACACGCCATTTGACTTGGAAGTGGAAACCCAATTAGACAAAGATCTCTATTCATGGTTAGCCTTTAGCTTGCAAAAAATCCAAGAGTTGAATGTGATTAAACAGGCATTAAATAACGGTCGCGCCAGTGTTGAAACCGCACTTGCCGCAAGCCAAGCCGCTGCCGACGCACGCGCCGCTTCAAGCGTGATCCACCGCCCTGAAGTTGCCGCCCGTTTAGCCTCGCTGCCAGCCAATGCGGATCAACGTCAATCGCCGTTTTCCGAGCGGATTAAGTTACAACAAGCGTGGTTAAACCTACCGCTGTTGCCAACCACCAATATCGGCTCGTTCCCACAAACCACTGAAATTCGCCACGCCCGTGCCAACTTCAAAAAAGGGGCGATTTCAGCGGCGGAATACGAAGCGGCGATGAAAAAAGAGATCGCCTATGTGGTTGAACAACAAGAAAAATTGGATTTAGATGTGTTGGTGCACGGTGAAGCCGAACGTAACGACATGGTGGAATATTTCGGCGAATTGTTAGACGGTTTTGCCTTCACCAAATTCGGTTGGGTGCAAAGCTACGGCAGCCGTTGCGTGAAACCGCCGGTGATTTTCGGTGATGTGGTGCGCCCAAATCCGATGACCGTTTCATGGTCCACTTACGCCCAAAGCCTGACCCAAAAACCGATGAAAGGCATGTTGACCGGGCCGGTGACGATTTTGCAATGGTCTTTCGTGCGTAACGACATCGAACGTTCAACCGTATGTAAACAAATTGCACTGGCGTTAAACGATGAGGTATTGGATCTGGAAAAAGCCGGTATCAAAATTATCCAAATCGACGAACCGGCAATCCGTGAAGGTTTACCGTTGAAACGTGCCGACTGGAACGATTACCTCGATTGGGCGTGCGAATCATTCCGCTTGTCCTCTTTCGGTGCGCAGGATTCGACGCAAATCCATACTCATATGTGTTATTCCGAGTTCAACGATATTCTGCCGGCAATCGCAGGCATGGACGCAGACGTGATCACCATCGAAACCTCGCGTTCCGATATGGAATTGCTGACCGCCTTCGGTGATTTCAAATACCCGAACGACATCGGACCGGGCGTGTACGATATTCACAGCCCACGCGTCCCGACTGCGGCGGAGATCGAGCATTTGCTACGCAAAGCATTAGACGTCATCCCTGCCGAACGGTTGTGGGTCAATCCGGATTGCGGTTTGAAAACCCGCGCATGGCCGGAAACCAACGCCGCGTTGGAAGTGATGGTCAACGTCACCAAAAAACTGCGTGCCGAGTTAAACTAAAACACAGCAAAACCGCACTTTGAGTTTAAAATGCAAAGTGCGGTCTGAACCACAAAACCATCGCAGTGGATTGATTGCGATGGTTTTTTATTATGGCGCGTTTTAGTTGTGGATTTTTTACATAAAAATGGCAAACTACAAAAGAATAAAAACACAACACTTAACAACATTAACCTTAACTTTAACTACAGGAACTCAAACCATGTCCCATCTTTCCGTTGCTAAATTCGGTGGCACGAGTGTTGCCAACTTCCCTGCGATGAGTGCGTGCGCCAAAATCGTGATTGCTGATCCCAACACCCGTGTGGTGGTGCTTTCCGCTTCGGCTGGCGTTACCAATATTTTGGTGGCACTTGCCAACGGTTGCGAAAGCGAACAGCGCACCCAATATTTAGACGAGCTGCGCACCATTCAATACAACATCTTAGATGAATTGAAAAACAATAACGTTATCAGCGAAGAAATTGACCGCTTGCTTGCCAATGTCGCCTCACTTTCCGAAGCCGCCAGTTTGGCAACTTCGCCGGCGCTGACCGATGAATTGATCAGCCACGGGGAAATGATGTCGACCTTGATTTTTGTGGAAGTGTTGCGCGAACTGCAAACCAACGCCACTTGGATCGATGTGCGCCAGCTGGTCGCCACCAACAGCAATTACGGCAAAGCGGCACCGGATGACGCCAAAACGCAAAAAAATTGCGACAATATCTTAAAACCGCTGATTAACCGTGGCGAGCTGGTGATCACCCAAGGTTTTATCGGGCGTGATGAAAAAGGCAAAACCACCACACTCGGACGTGGCGGCAGCGATTATTCCGCGGCATTATTGGCGGAAGTCTTGGACGCCAAAGACGTCTTGATCTGGACCGACGTGCCGGGCATTTACACCACTGATCCGCGCGTTGTGCCTGCTGCACAAAAAATCGATACCATGAGCTTTGCCGAAGCGGCGGAAATGGCGACTTTCGGCGCGAAAGTATTGCACCCTGCCACCTTATTACCTGCGGTGCGCAGCAATATTCCGGTTTATGTCGGCTCAAGCAAAGATCCGGCGGCGGGCGGCACTTGGGTCACGCGCGATCCGCAACCGCGCCCGACATTCCGTGCGATTGCGCTGCGCCGTGACCAAACCTTATTAACCTTGTCCAGCCTGAGTATGCTGCACGCACAAGGCTTTTTAGCCAACGTGTTTAATATTTTGGCAAAACACAAAATTTCGGTCGATACCATCACCACCTCCGAAGTCAGCATTGCCTTGACCTTAGACAAAACCGGTTCGGCGTCTTCCGGCGCGAGTATGTTGTCCAACGAACTGCTGACCGAACTGAGCGAAGTTTGCAATGTGAAAGTGGATACCGGTTTATCGCTGGTTGCCTTGATCGGCAACGATCTGCACATTACCGCCGGCGTGGCAAAACGTTTATTCGGCACAATCGAACAGTATAACGTGCGTATGGTCAGCTATGGCGCCAGCACCAACAACATCTGCTTATTGGTACAAAGCCAACACGCCGACGACGTGGTGCGCTTACTGCACGCAGAGTTATTTGAAAAATAGTCGTCTGGAAAATCAAGCAACCGTACTTTGGCTAAAGTGCGGTCTCAGCCCTTAATTGCTACGCCGGTTAAGGGCTTTTTATCGACTAAACCGCACTTTGGTATTGTTCGGCGATTTGTTTGAATAAGCGATAAGAATCGAGCTGTTTTTGCTGATCGTAAATATAGGTGACCGCCATCATTTCATCGGCTTTGATAATACGCTGTAACTGGTGCAACTGATTGGCAACACTCGCCGGGCTGCCCAATAAGGTGCAGGCGGTCATGCTGTTCAACACCTGTTGCTCGTGGGGTTCGATTTCCCCGGCGGCAATCGCTTTAGGCGGTTGCAACGGCAAATGGGTATTGCGCACCACATTCAGGAAAAAACGCTGCTGCGACGTTGCCAATAATTCGGCTTCGGCGTCCGTTTCCGCCGCAATCACATTCAGGCACAAAATAAAATACGGTTCGGCCAACACACTGGACGGTTTGAATTGCCGACGGTAAATCGCCACCGCACTTTCCAACATTCGCGGCGCAAAATGGGCGGCAAAAACATAAGGCAAGCCCAACTCGGCGGCTAAATAGGCGCTTTCGGTGCTCGAACCCAAAATATACAGCGGAATATGCGTGCCGACTCCCGGATAGGCTTTGACAAAACCCTGTTTATCACTGTCGCCTAAATAACGTTGCAAAGTGCGCACATCATCGGGAAAAGACAGCGCGCTTTCCAGCGCAGGATTACGGCGTAGGGCTTGCGCCGTTGCCTGATCGGTTCCGGGCGCACGCCCTAATCCCAAATCAACCCGCTGCGGATACAGGGTTTCCAACGTGCCATACTGCTCCGCCACCATTAACGGACTGTGATTCGGCAACATCACCCCGCCGGAACCGATTCGCATCCGCTGTGTGTGCTGCAACAAATGGCTGATTAATATTGACGTCGCCGAGCTGACCAAACCGGGCGTGTTGTGGTGTTCCGCCACCCAATAACGGCTATAGCCTAATTGTTCGGTCTGTTGTGCCAGCCATGTCATCGCCTCAATTGCCTGGCGGTTGTCAAAACCGGCACGCACCGGCGCGAGATTCAATACCGAAACCGCAAGTCCTGTCTTGTTCATACTTAATCCTAATGCTGATTCATCACAAAAAACGATTATACACCCTTCCGCTTCAAGAGAAAAAAGCTTAAAAAATCACATTTCAGACATTCGTTTCTTTATCTTGCCGGCTAACCTGCTATGATATGCGCCGTTATTTTTCTCTTTCTCAATGGTAATGATTTATGCCGAAACTCAGCGAACTATTACAAACCCAATTAGTCGAAATCGTGCGCAATGATGTTGTGCCGGCATTAGGCTGCACCGAGCCGATTTCATTGGCACTGGCTTCAGCGGTGGCAGCGAAATATCTCGCGGCAAAGCCGGAGCGAATCGAAGCTAAGGTATCGCCTAATCTGATGAAAAACGGCTTAGGCGTTGCCGTGCCGGGTACGGGCATGGTCGGTTTGCCGATTGCGGCGGCGATTGGCGCGTTGGGCGGAGATCCCGACGGCAAATTGGAAGTGTTAAAACAGATCACCGCGGAACAAATCGCCGCGGCAAAGCAATTGTTAGCCGAGCAAAAAGTCACGGTCGGGATTAAAGATACCGAGCAAATTCTCTATTCGCAAGCCACCTTATTTCATGGTAACGATTGGGTCAAAGTCTGTATTCAAGATAATCACACCAATATTATTTCGATTGAGAAAAACGGTGAGATGATCTATCAACATGCCGGACGGCAAGCCTGTACCAGCGAAAACGAATATACGGTTTTCGAGCAACTGACCGCTCAAGATCTGTTTGATTTTGCCGTCAATGTCGAAATTGACAAAATCGCGTTTATTTTAGAAGCGGCACGGCTGAATACCGCACTTTCGCAAGAGGGCCTAAGCAAAAACTACGGTTTGCATATCGGGCGCACGCTGCAAAAACACGTCGGCAGCGGCTTGATGTCGGACGATTTATTAAGCCGGGTGATTATCCAAACCACCGCCGCCTCCGACGCGCGCATGGGCGGCGCAACCCTACCGGCGATGAGCAATTCCGGTTCGGGCAATCAAGGTATCGCCGCCACCATGCCGGTGGTGGTGGTTGCCGAGTATTTGCAAGCCGATGAAGAAAAACTGACGCGCGCCCTGTTTTTATCGCACTTAATGGCAATTTATATCCACAGCAAACTGCCGAAGCTTTCCGCACTTTGCGCCGTCACCACCGCGTCAATGGGCAGTTGCGCCGGCATTGCCTGGTTGCTGACCGGCAAATTTGAAACCGTGAGCATGGGCATTTGCAGCATGATCGGCGACATCAGCGGCATTATCTGCGACGGCGCCGCCAACAGTTGCGCGATGAAAGTCTCCACCAGCGTATCCAGCGGCTACAAATCGGTGCTAATGGCAATGGACAACACCCGCGTCACCGGCGAAGAAGGCATTGTCGAATATGATATTGACGCCACCATCAATAACCTTTGCGCCATCGCCTCACGCAGTATGCTCTACACCGATAAGCAGGTGATTGAAATCATGGTGAGTAAACCGAAAAGATAGTTTTTAGCATAAAAAGTGCGGTATAAAAAAGGGCGCATATCATGCGCCCTGATTCTTTGCTGAGCCTATTTGCCCAATTACAGCGTTTCAATACTCAAATACTGCGCTTTGAGTTTTTCCATGCCGTCTTGATACTCCGCCATTTTTGACCGTTCTTTATCGATCACCGCCGCCGGCGCTTTGGCGACAAAGCCTTCGTTTGACAGTTTATTTTCGATACGGGCGATCTCATTTTGCAAACGTTCGATTTCTTTGTTTAAACGCGCCAGTTCCGCCGCTTTATCGATGAAACCTGCCATTGGCACCAGCAACTCGCAGCCGCCGACCAGTTTCGCCACCGACAACGGTGCGGTTTCGCCTTGCGCCAACACTTGCACCGAATCCAATTTCGCCATATTTTGCAACAAAGTGCGGTTTTTGGCTAAACAAGCGGCTTCGTTCTCGTTTAAATTCCGCAGCAGCAGATCCAAGCCTTTGCCCGGCGGAATGTTTTTCTCGGCGCGGATATTGCGCACATTGACGATAATTTCTTTCAGCCACTCGATTTCATCAAGTGCGGTTTGATCGACACGTTCTGTATTATAACTTGGGAACGGTTGCAACATAATCGTATCGCCATGCACGCCGACCAAGCCTTTCGCCCGTTGCCAGATTTCCTCGGTGATAAACGGAATAATCGGGTGCGCCAAACGCAACAGACTTTCCAACACGGTTAATAAGGTGTGGCGAGTGCCGCGTTGCTGCGCTTCGCTGCCGCTGTTAAAGACCGGTTTGGTCAATTCCAGATACCAGTCACAGAACTGATTCCAGGTGAATTCATACAGAATATTCGCAGCCAAGTCAAAACGATAGCTGTCCAATGCCTGACGGAAGGCTTTCACCGTATTGTTGTATTCGGCTAAAATCCAACGATCCGCTAGGGAAAGTTCTTTTTCGCCTGCGCCAAAACCGCAATCTTTGCCTTCGGCGTTCATCAACACAAATCGGCTGGCGTTCCATAGTTTGTTACAGAAATTACGGTAACCTTCCAAGCGGTTCATATCCCAGTTAATGTCACGCCCGTTTGACGCGAGCGCACTCAAGGTGAAACGCAATGCGTCAGTGCCATGCTGATTAATGCCGTTCGGGAACGCTTTGCGCGTGGCTTTTTCGATTTTTTCCGCCAACTGCGGTTGCATCATATTGCCGGTACGTTTTTCAACTAAGGCTTCCAAATCAATGCCGTCGATCATATCCAACGGATCGATCACGTTGCCTTTCGATTTCGACATTTTTTGCCCGCTTTCGTCACGGATCAAACCGGTCACATACACGGTTTTGAACGGCACTTGCGGCTTGCCGTCTTTATCTTTGATAAAGTGCATGGTGAACATAATCATTCTGGCAACCCAGAAGAAGATAATGTCAAAGCCGGTGATCAACACATTAGTCGGGTGGAACATTTCCAAATCAGGGGTTTGTTTCGGCCAGCCTAAGGTCGAGAATGTCCACAGCCCGGAAGAGAACCATGTATCCAGCACATCATCGTCTTGGCGCAACGCAACATCGGCGGCTAAGTTGTATTTCGACCGCACTTCGGCTTCATCGCGCGCCACATACACCTTACCGCTCTCGTCGTACCACGCCGGAATACGGTGTCCCCACCATAATTGACGGGAAATGCACCAATCTTGAATATCGCGCATCCACGAGAAATACAGGTTTTCATACTGTTTCGGCACAAACCGGATTTCACCGTCTTCCACCGCTTTAATCGCCGTTTTCGCCAATGGGGCAACGCTGACATACCATTGATCGGTCAGCATTGGCTCAATCGGCACACCGCCACGGTCGCCGTAAGGCACTTTCAGATCGTGCGGTTTGATTTGATCGAGTAAACCCAGTTCTTCAAACTCGGCAACCAACTGTTTACGCGCCGCAAAACGCGCTAAGCCGCGATAGTTTTCCGGAATAAAGGCTTGGTAATCGTTGTTGGCTTTGCCGTCGCTGTTCAGCACTTCCGCTTGCTCGCGAATATCGGCGTTCAGCGTCAGCACGTTGACCATCGGCAATTGATGGCGTTTGCCTACTTCGTAGTCGTTGAAATCATGCGCCGGCGTGATTTTCACCACGCCCGTTCCAAACTCGCGATCGACATAATCGTCGGCAACAATCGGAATTTCACGATTGGCGAGCGGTAATAAGACGGTTTTGCCAATCAGCGATTGATAACGCTCGTCTTCCGGGTGCACCGCCACTGCGGTATCGCCCAACACGGTTTCAGGGCGGGTGGTGGCAACCACTAAATAATCCAAGCCGTCCGCCGTTTTCGCCCCGTTTGCCAACGGATAACGGAAGTGCCACAGGCTGCCTTTGCTCTCTTTGTTTTCCACTTCCAAATCGGAAATGGCGGTGTGCAGTTTCGGATCCCAGTTCACCAAACGCTTACCGCGATAAATCAAGCCCTCTTCATGCAAGCGCACGAACACTTCTTTCACCGCATCGGACAGCCCCTCGTCCATAGTGAAGCGCTCACGTTCCCAATCGACCGAGTTCCCGATACGGCGCATTTGTTGGCTGATCGTGCCGCCCGACTCCGCTTTCCATTGCCAAATGCGATCAATAAAGGTTTCGCGCGTAAAATCATGCCGCGTTTTGCCCTCTTCCGCTGCAATTTTGCGTTCAACCACCATCTGTGTGGCGATTCCGGCATGATCCGTCCCCGCCTGCCACAAGGTATTATCGCCCTGCATACGGTGATAACGAATCAAAGTATCCATTAATGTCTGCTGGAACGCATGCCCCATGTGCAAACTGCCGGTGACATTCGGCGGCGGAATAGCAATGCTGTAACTCGGACGGGAACGATCTTCCGACGGTTTAAAATAGCCGCGTTGCTCCCAATTTTGGTATAAACGCTGTTCGATATTTTGTGGATTATAAGTGGTTTCCATATTCTCTATCTTATTTGAAAGTGCTGACCGCACTTTATTACTTACTAAACGAATTGCTGATTAAATTTGCTGTGTCGACAATTCGAATCCCAGTTGGCGATACTGCTTATAGCGTTCGCGCGCTTGGATTTTGGCTTGTTCTTCGCTTGGCACAAAATCAATCACTTGGCTAAAACTGTTGGCAAAATCGGGAACCGCACTTTGCAGTGAAATCAGCAAATCGCGCCGTTGGCTATTGCGTTTACCGATCCAACTGATTTCAATCGGGGTGGCATAAGTGGTGATTTCGCCGGACAAATTATGCGGCACAAATTGTTCCGCATCGCGTTGCCACAAGGCTTCGTCCAGCAGTAATGCCTGCCGTTCCGTTTCACAGGCGATTAACACTCGCTTGCCGAGCCGCCATGCATCGGCCGCCAAATCGCAAGTCAACGCTTCTTGCGCGCTCAGCTCTGAATCCGCTTTTCCCGCCTGTAAAAGATAAAATTGTGCTTTTTTCACCTGCCAACCTTTTCACTTGCCAAATAACTTTTCAGCTTGAAAATAAACGTCTGATTTTAGCGAAAAACCGCTGTGAGTGAAAGGGGAAAATCAAGGTTGTTACTGACAACAGCGGCTTAGTTAGGTTTGGTATGTAGATAAAAAATTGCCGCAGTCTCAATACAGACACTGCGGCAATCCGATTCTAAAGAAAAAAAGGAAGACAATTTTAAATAACGGCTTGAATTTGCGCGAGATCGTATTCGCTCGGAATCACTTCGGTCAAATTCACTTTCGCTAAAATTCCACCCAGCTTTTTGGTGGCGCGGCATTGTGAAACAACCGCACTTCCCAAGGTGATCGAGACATATTTCGCCTTATTCAACGCAGTGCAAATTTGCTCCGCATCCGCTTCGGACAAACATTCAAACTTACGTACAGACATAGGTGCAAGCGCCATAACAACCTCCTTTAGATAATTATTTATAAAATAGAAAATAACTGGAGTTAACTATACACTATTTTTCGTTTAAATTTATAGCAAAAATTAATGCCGAATTGATTTAGATCGTGAATCTACCGGCTTTAGCACATAAAAAAGCCCCTATCTTTCGATAGGGGCTTGATGATTATATTTACCAGTGGTGCCTAGGGCCGGACTCGAACCGGCACACCCGAAGGCGGTTGATTTTGAATCAACTGCGTCTACCAATTTCGCCACCCAGGCAACGCTGATAAACATAATCGCTGTCAGTGGTGCGCATTATACGGCTATCAAGCCAAGTTGCAAGCGCAAAATTTAAAATTTGCATTCGTTCGCTTTAATTTTAGACAACTTGCTTATTTCTTATTAAACACCGCACTTTTTTGTTTACATCTCATACAGATATTCGTCTTCAAGTGCGGTTTGCCCGTCAAAAATCAGCTCGGTTTACGTTTTAATAACCACCAAGTCAGTAATAAAAACAGTAAACTTGGCAAGAGTGCGCCGATAATCGGCGGAATATTAAACACCACCGTGACACGCCCGAACGTTTCGTTAATCACATAAAACGCGAAACCAAAGACAATACCGGTCACAATGCGCGCGCCGGTGGTAACGCTGCGCAGTGGTCCGAAAATAAAAGATAATGCCAGTAACATCATCACCGCAACCGACAACGGTTGGAACAACTTGCGCCAATATAGCAATTCAAATTGTTTTGAATCCTGCCCGCTCTCTTTCAGGAACGTCGCATAATTATTCAAGCCGCTAATCGACAATGAACTGGCTTTCAGGCTGACCGACAACAGTTTATCCGGGGTAAGACTGGATTGCCAAACGTGGTTTAAATAGTTACGGTTTTGAATGCTATCGCCTTCAATCACCGTTTCGCTCAACTGGTTGAACACCCAGTTGCCATTCTGCTCGTTATAGTTTGCTTGATTTCCCTGTTGCATGACTTTCAGTCGGCGTTCATTGTCGAACTGATAGATATAAATATTATTCAGGGTGTTTTCATTGTTCACATGCTGAATATAAACGAAATTATTGCCGTCACGCGCCCAAATACCGTTTTGTACCGATAACAGCGATCCGCCGGAAATCGCTTGCGAACGCATATTACGCGCAAACTGTTCGGTTTGCGGAATCCCCCATTCGCCGAGCAGCATAATCGCCAAAATCAGCGGAACAGCGGTTTTAATCACGGATAAACCGATTTTTAACCGGGAAAAACCGGACGCTTGCATTACCACCAGTTCGCTATTGGCGGCAAGCGCGCCCAGACCGATTAACGCCCCTAACAATGCCGCCATCGGGAAAAAGGTTTCAATATCGCGCGGTATGGTGAGCAAGGTGTAATACACCGCTTGCAAACCATCATAACTGCCTTTGCCGACATCACGGAACTGTTCGACAAATTTAATAATCGCCGACAAACCGACCAACATGAACAATGTCACCAGGATTGTCGCGAAGATTGTCCGTCCGATATAACGATCCAATACACCAAACATAATCAATCCTCTACTGCCGAGTTGGGAGAAAACAGATGACGGACACGATACATAAACGCACTGTTCCAACTATTTAACATGATTGCAATGAATAAAAAGGCAAAATGCACCAACGGAATCCACACCCCAGCCTCCGCTTTGCCGCTGGTTCCCGCCGATTTGAGCGAGCTCAAGAGGAGAAAATAGATTAAATACAGCAAAAGTGCGGGCAACATTTTGGCAAACCGTCCTTGGCGCGGATTGACTTTGCTCAGGGGAACGGCAAGCAATGCCATCAACGGCACGGCAAGGACTAACGAGATCCGCCACCACAGCTCTGCCCTTGAAGCGGCCGAATCTTCGCTAAGCAGTTGATTCAGATTCAACCGCTCGATTTTATCGCTTTGCGAATCAACATTGGTAAACGTCAAATAAGCCTGATAATCGTCAAAATGGGTGATTTTAAAATCCGGCAGAATCGCACTGCCTTCATAGCGTTCGCTATTATTCAGTTTCAGGATTTGATCGCCGTTGGGCAAAGCTTCCAGATTACCGTTTTGCGCCACCAACACCGACGGTTTGATATTGCCGCGTTCGCGCATTTGAAACAGATAAATATTTTCTAAGGAGTTAGCCTCGACCTGATCGATAAACAGCACAAAATTACCGTCGTTGTTGCTGATAAATTGTCCCGGACTTAACGCCGACAGCGTCGGGTTGGCCTTTGCCTGCTCCAACATATTCACCTGCTTCTCGATTGCCCAAGGCGACAACCAAAAAGCATTATATGCCGCCAACGCAGCCGTCAACACCGACAGCAATAACGCCACGCGCATGAGAATCCGCTGTCCGACACCGCAAGCGCGCATGACGGTGATTTCACTGTCGGCATAGAGCCGCCCCAATGTCATCAAAATCGCAATAAACAAACACAGCGGCAACATCAATTGCGCCATAGTCGGCATACCCAAGCCCAACAGCGAAAAAACCAAATCCGACGGCACATTGCCATTCACCGCCGAACCCAGCACGCGCACCAATTGTTGCGCAAAGAAAATCAACAGCAAGATAAACAAAATCGCTATCTGGCTTTTGAAAATTTCTTTGGTTAAATATTTAAGTAAGATCACAAGCAACCCTTTTGGTGTTTTATCTTAAAATTCTTGCTATCTATGACAACAGAAAAGCCAATACCATAAAAATCACGACTTTTTTACTTGTTCCAATGTCATTCAGCATAATAAATCGTATAATGATACCCTTATTTTCATAACCACAACAATAAAAATATTTCCGGAGAAGCCAATGCAATTTCACCTTACCGACAACCCGATTTCCGCTCAAAACAGCGATTGTGTGATCGTTGCCGTTTACAAAAATCAACAACTTAGCCCTGCGGCACAGCAGTTGGATCAACTTAGCCACGGCTATCTTGCCGACTTGTTAGCCGATACCGAAATCGAAGGCAAAATCGGACAAACCCTGATGTTACATCATGTCAAGAATAGCCCGGCTAAACGTATCCTACTGGTTGGCTGCGGCAACGCTGACGAAAGTTTAAACGAACGCCAATATCAACAAATTATCAGCAAAGCCTTTACCGCACTTGCTGCCGGCAACATTCAAAGTGCGGTCAGCTTTTTAAATGAAGTCGAGGTCAAAAAACGCGGTATTTATTGGAAAGTGCGGTTTGCGCTGGAAACCGTGCAGCAAGCCCGTTATCAATTCGACGATTTCAAAAGCAAAAAATCCGACGCGCGCCAAGCCTTGCAAAATCTAATGTTTGCGGTGGCAAGCGATGACCTGGCGAAAGCACAGCAGGCGCTACAGCACGCCAGCGCCATTGCGCAAGGAGTGAAAGCGGCAAAAGACGTGGCAAACTGCCCGCCGAACGTTTGCAATCCGGCGTATTTAGCCAATCTTGCGCAAGAATTGGCGGCGCAATCGGATTTGGTGAAGACCGCCATTATTGATGAAGCGCAAATGGCAGCGTTAAACATGAATGCTTATTTAGCGGTATCGCGCGGCTCGCACAATCCGGCATTTATGTCGGTGATCGAATATAAAAACCACCCGAATCCGAACGCCAAGCCGATTGTGTTGATCGGCAAAGGCTTAACCTTTGACGCCGGCGGGATTTCGCTAAAACCGGCGGCGGAAATGGATGAGATGAAATACGACATGGGCGGCGCCGCCTCGGTTTACGGCGTGATGAAAGCGGTTGCCGAGCTGAAATTGCCGTTGAATATCACCGCGATTCTTGCCGGGTGTGAAAACCTGCCGGACGGCAACGCTTATCGCCCGGGCGATATTCTCACCACCATGAACGGCTTGACCGTGGAAGTGTTGAACACCGACGCCGAAGGGCGTTTAGTGTTATGCGATGCCTTAACTTATGTCGAACGTTTCGATCCGGAAGTGGTGATTGATGTCGCCACCCTGACCGGTGCTTGCGTGGTGGCATTGGGGCAACATAACAGCGGCTTGGTTTCGCCTGATGACGAATTGGCGCAACAATTGGAAAAAGCGGCGGCGCAAGCGCAAGATAAAGCATGGCGCTTGCCGTTAAGCGAAGAGTATCAAGAGCAATTGAAATCCAATTTTGCCGATCTCGCCAATATCGGCGGACGTTGGGGCGGTGCGATTACCGCGGCGGCATTCTTAGCCAACTTCACCCAAAAATACACGTGGGCGCATTTGGATATTGCCGGCACAGCATGGAAATCCGGCGCGGAAAAAGGCGCAACCGGTCGCCCGGTATCGTTGTTGGTGCAGTATCTGTTAAATAAAGCGGCAGAATAACGATCAATTTTACATCGGCTAAGAACAAAAGTGCGGTTTTTATGATCTCCCTCCGCGTGCGGAGGGAGTAGCATTTTTCACAAGAAAAATGGGGAGGGAGGGATAATGTGAAAATGCAGCATATTCATTTTTAACATTCTTTATGCCTCCCTCCGTCCTTCGGACACCTCCCTCCGTATACGGAGGGAGGGAAATTATTCGAGAAAGCGACTTTGTCATCAGCCTGAAAAGTGCGGTCTTTAAACCGCACTAAGCCGCACTTTTGTGTTTTTATGCCAAACGTAAGCGATAACGATATTCTCGTTGTGTCAGCTGATATTCCCTGTGCACACTCGGTGTCCATGAATCATCACCGCCCACGCCCATGTGAAAACCATCAATCCGTAAATACACGCACGGATCGGCGACCAAGTCACAAGTATGGCGTGCTTGGGCTAAATTTTGCCGGCTGAAACGGCTGACGGCAAAATGGAAATGTCCGCGCACATTCAGGTTGGCGAAATTCAGTTCGCGCACATCGCAACGCAAGCCGTTTTCACTCGGGAAAATATAATTGGTGTGCAATTCGAATTGACTGAGATCGTATTGCCCGATGTGCGCGGCATTTTTGCGATCCGGGTAATTTTCATGCGGCCCTCGCCCGAACCATTTCACACGGCTGTCATTGTTGACTAACGCCATTTCAATCCCGACCCGCGGTAAGGACGGCAAGCCGTCGGCGACTTCAATTTGAATATCCAGATCCAACTCGCCTTGTGCGTTGATACGATACAACCAGCAACTTTTTAACAGCAATTGATCTTGATAATAGTAACCGTGCGTGGCGTGAATTTGCACACAATCGGATAGCGGCTCAAGGCGAAAATCTAGACATTTTTCGTTTAACGACCACAAACCGGCGGCTTGCCAGCGGCTGATCCACGCATTCGGATCAATATGTTGCGCCTCACTTGTGCCAATATCGTTATCCAACGGCGCACGGTAGAAATTATTGCGCAGCGGCTGCGCCAGTTGCTCCTTTCCTTGCTTTTGCCAACGGGTGAGTAAACCGCACTTTTTATCAAAGGCGAAGCGAAAATCTTCGCCTTGCACTTGCGCCTGATCCGCACTTTCACTAATCAACGGCAGCTCAACGGCGTGATCGGATACAAAGTGCGGTTCGCTCAACGCAATCACTTCCGGCAGCACAAACTGTTCTTTCGCCACGCAAAAACCGTTTTCCGCCCACATCTGTGTTTGATTTAAAATCACTTCCACATCAATCAGATACAAAGTATCCGGCAGTAAATGAATATCCAACGGAATACGGATGGTTTGGCTGCCTTGCGGTGGCAAATTTAAGCCGCTGTAATTAAAACGAATCGGGAAACCGTTGGCGCTCAATTTCCAATGTAGGAAACAGTCTTTCACCGTTTTGAACAGATATTCGCTGGTGACGGTCAATTCATAGCCCTGCGCCGCTTTTTCCAATTTAAATTGGAAAAACTGTTGTGCTTTTTTCACTTCCGCCATCGCCGGGTGCAACGTGCGGTCAGGGAACAGCAAGCCGTTAATACAGAACTGGCGATCATTAATCTGATCGCCGAAATCGCCGCCGTACGCCCAATACGGGTTGCCGTCTTGATCGTATTTGGTCAGCCCTTGATCGACCCAATCCCAAATAAAGCCGCCTTGCAAGCGCGGATATTGGCGGAATGCCTGCCAATATTGGTTGAAGTTGCCGGAACTGTTGCCCATCGCATGGGCATATTCGCATAAAATCAACGGGCGTTGTTCGTCGGGCATGGAAATGGCTTTTTTAATTGCCCATTTGGTGACGGCTTCGGCAGCGAAGAATTGATCCTGTTCGACGCGCGCATACATCGGGCAAATAATATCGGTTGCCGCCGTCATCGCGCCACCGCCCTCGTATTGCACCGGGCGGCTCGGATCGCGCTGTTTCAGCCATTGATACATCGCATGATGATTATTGCCGATCCCCGATTCGTTGCCCAGAGACCAGATAATAATACCGGCGTGGTTTTTATCGCGCTCCACCATGCGTACCACCCGCGCCAAATAGGCATTCAGCCAGCTCGGATCATCGGATAAATGGCGCATTGGCGATTGCCCGTGGGTTTCCAAATTGGCTTCATCGACCACATATAAGCCGTACTGATCGCACAGTTCATACCACGCCGGATGATTGGGATAATGGGCGCAGCGCACCGCATTGAAGTTGTTCTGTTTAAGCAGCAGAATATCTTGCCGCATATCTTCAACGGTGATGGCATGTCCCCGTTCGGGGTGGTGTTCATGGCGGTTCACGCCGCGAATCAGCAACGGTTTGCCGTTTAACAACAGTTGTCCGTGTTTGATTTCCACCTTGCGGAAACCAATATCGTAGGCTTCGCAGTCCAGTAGCTTATTATTCTCGTCCAACAAACTCACTACGCAGCGATACAAGTACGGTATTTCCGCCGACCATGGCTGCACCTCTCCCACACTGACAGTTTGTTGAAGCCGATCTTGATAACGCCCTTTTTCATCAAGCGCCGCTTGTTGCGCGAATGAAGCAACTTGCTCTAACAAACAATCTTCGCCGTTAAACAGTTGCAACCGTACTTTTGTCTGTTCCGCCGCATTGCGATTAAATCGGGTTTTGACCGTCAATGTACCGTTTTGATAAACCGCATCTAAATCGGCGTGAATCTCCACGTCGGCAATATGCAAGTGCGGTTTACTCAACAGGGTCACATCACGGAAAATACCGCTCAGCCACCACATATCCTGATCTTCCAAATACGAACCGTCGCTCCAACGCAACACCATCACCGTCAGCTGATTGCCGCCGGCATGTACAAAGTCGCTTAAATCAAATTCCGCCGCCACACGGCTGTCTTGCGCATAACCGACCCAACGCCCGTTACACCATAAATGGAATGCGCTGTTGACCCCGTCAAAATTGATCCGCACTTGGCGTTGCAGCCACTTTTCAGGCAAATGAAATAGCGTGCGGTAACAGCCGGTCGGATTATCTTGTGGCACGAAAGGCGGCTTATCGTCAAACGGATAGCGGATATTGGTATAAATCGGATTGTCCGCTACATTCGGTTGCAACTGCCAGTTGGACGGCACGGCAATCTTCAGCCAGTCAGTATCATCAAAGTGCGGTTGGATAACCTCTTCAGGCACGGCTTCCGGCTTGGCAAACAGTTGAAATTGCCACACGCCGTTTAACGATTGTTGATTCGGCGACGGCGTTTTGCCGACCGCACTTGGCACATCGGGATAGGCTCGTAACGGCGAATGTGCCGCCAAGCGGGACAAGGATGAAGTGACTAACTGATTTTGCCATTCTTTTGCTTTGATGATTTCATTAAACTCACGCATACCGCACTCTTAACAGGTTTAAATGGATAAAAATAAAGGCAACGAAACGCTGCCTTTTAAATCGCTTGGATAAGATTAAGCTTCTTTGCTTTTCAATAAACCGGAAGAACCTTTCGAATAATCTTTCGGTTGATCTTTGCCGGCAACGTCTTCTACTGCCGTCGCTTCCGCTGCGACTTTATCGCCCGCCGCCGTATCGGCAGCTTCCGCTTCTTTTCCCCCCGATTCCAACAGCGGATTTTCCTCAAAAATCGCTTTCGCTGTGGTTTCCGGCAACAGAGCGACCGAACTTTTCGCCAAATGTTTATATAAGCGCTGATAATCTTGCGCCATCGATTTCAATAAATCCGCACTTTCGGCAAAATGCTCCTCAATTTTCGCTTTTTGCTGTTCAACCTCGGTTTTGACCTGTTTCAACTCCGATTCGGTCTGCACCTGTTTGCGCACATTGCCGCTCGTGGCACGAATCAAAAAATACGCCAACACAAAACCTATCACCACACCGATAAAGCCGATCAACCACGGGTTACCTGTGATTGCCGAATTTGCTGCTGTTTCCATACACTCCCCCTCAAATTTTAAATGTAAAAAATAGCATAACTGGTTGAAAGTATAAAACGTTATGCCGATAAAGCTAAACACTAAATCCAATTTTTTTAGATTTAGATCACGAATTTCATCATTTAATTACGCGTAACTTGCCGAAATCGCTGACGATACTGCTTTGGCGTACATTGGCTTAATAGATAAAACTGCTTAGAAAAATAACTTAAATGGTTAAATCCGCTATTGAGTGCAATCTCAGTAATGCTCAAAGACGTATTCACCAGTAAGGTTTGGCTCACTTCAATTCGATAAGCATTTAAAAATGACATTGGGCTTTGTTGGACATATTTTTTAAATAATTTACAGCAACGGCTACGGCAAATATGTGCCGAGGCAGCAATACTGTCTAATCGCAATGGATGCATATAATTTTGATGGATAAAACTGGTCATTTTTTTCTGCAATACAATTTCTTCAGGCTCGTCCCCATCGCCCTGATTAAGATAATTCCTTACTAAATTAAACCATTTATGCCAACATTGGTAAGCCACTGCCATACACTCCATATCAATACCATCATCCGATTGCTGCGCTTGTAAATGTAAATTTCCCAATGTTTCAATATCTTGCAAAATAGCCAAATGGGCGGGTTCTTCAAAAGATAAATAATTCGCTTCCAGTCGTTTGGTATTAATGACCGGTTCAACAAATTTTTGGAATAACGTTTTTTCAGCACTAAAAATCATAGGGTTAATTAAAACACAAATAAAATCACAATCTTTTCCGGATAAAGAGTAACCATAGTGCATTGCTTTCGCATTCACAATAATACCATCCCCTTTCTTTAAAACAAAGGTCTTCCCATTCACATAATAATACATTTCGCCACTTAAAATTTTAATTAATTCAATATCTTCATGCCAATGGCATAACGCTTTCATGTCATTAAAATCGGATAATTTATTACATTGAATACCTATACGAACGTAAGGTAAGTAAGATTGAATAATTTCGGCTTGGTCATTCATTAGTTTTAACGTAATTTTCATAACAAGACCTCTTATAAAATACGATTTTTATAAAAATTAGCGAAAATTGTGTTAGAAAGCGATGTTTCTGCTCTGATAATATTATACTAAGAAATAAAAAGAGAACAATCAATAGGTGATAAAATGAAATCCAATAATCCACCCGATTTTTATTGCGAATGCTTGCCTATAGCCAAAGTTGATATACTTGGGGAGAGAATTACGCAATTCAAGTTACGTTTTTCAAGTCCCATTTCTGGAATGCCGCTATTTAATACAAATAGCATCGCTATTTTCCTAGCAAGCGAAAATACAGACAACCAGTGGGAAAAGCTATCTATTGCATATATTGAACAACGTAATGCCTCAGCAATAACGGTATTTATCAAGCAAGCATTGAACGACTCAATCACAAAAACATTAAAATTTGATCAAGTGCAGTTTCGACAACAGCGTTGCCATATTCAAGTTAAAATCAAATTTAAATTTCAGGTCAAAGATATATTTCACAGGGTATTAAAAGTGATGAATTTATTACCGATTCAACATATAGAAATAGATAAATGCCAACACTCATCATTTAACGATTTGGATTATAACCTCTATGTTCCTCACAAAAACAACACAAACCACCCATTAATCATTTATCTACATGGCGCCGGGGAAGGCGGTGATAATCAAAGTCATCTTATTGCTGATCGTGCCGTTGCAACGTTTACCGATCCTGCCATACAACAATTCTTTGATTATCCTTTTATTCTTGCGCCACAATGTCCTGATTTTTGGTTGAAAGAATTTAAATTAAATGGAATCACTTATTTTGGAAAACAAGATTACACCGCCACGCTCATTTATTTGATTAAAAATATTTTTTTACAACATCCACAGATTGATAAAAAACGCGTTTATATTATCGGCGCGTCGATGGGAGGTTATCAAGGATTAAGATTACTAGCGCATAGCCCTGACTTATTTAGCGCTGGCATTATTGCTTGCCCGGCTGAAATTCCAAGTAACGAGTTATTAGATAACTTAAATAATATACCGATGTGGCTATTGCATAGTAGAAAAGATGAGGTTGTTCCGGTTAAAAATACCGAATACATCATTAACTATCTAACTCCTAAAAATCCTAATCTTAAATATCAATTCTTTTCAGATATTATCATTCAAAACCTCAATCTTGATCCTCATTGCGTTTTTTTATATCTCTATGAGAATATTCCGAATATAAATGGAATATCTATTTTTCAATGGTTAAAACAACAAATTGGCAAGCCCAATACAAGGAGCATTTTATGAACAACGGTAAAAGCACGCTAAGTGCGGTCATCTATATTTCTATTATTGCCGCACTTGGTGGATTTCTATTCGGATTCGATACGGCGGTTATTAGTGGCACAGTTGAGTCTATCCGTAGTGAGGAATTTGGTTTTGGGCTTACATCAGGTGAATTAGGATTTGCCGTTGCCTCTGTATTAGTCGGATCTGCAATTGGTGCGTGGTATGCTGGTCTCGCGGCCATACGTTTTGGTCGAGTAAAAGTCATGTTAGTTGCCTCGGTGATGTTTTCCATTTCTGCAGTCGGCTCAGCGCTTGCCGTGGGTTTATGGGATTTTTCAGTTTGGCGATTAATCGGCGGTATTGGGGTCGGCATTGCCGCGGTAATTGCGCCCGCTTATATTGCCGAAGTTTCTCCGGCACATTTACGTGGACGTTTGGGCAGTTTACAGCAACTTGCTATCGCTGTGGGTTTATTAGTGTCCTTCATCTCTAATTATCTTCTTGCTAACATTGAAAATTCTCCTAATGCCGAATTATGGGGTGGTTTATTAGCTTGGCGCTGGATGCTGTTAGTCGAAATTTTTCCAGCCATGCTATATGGAATTATGGCGTTCAAATTACCCGAATCACCTCGTTATCTTGTTAGCAAAAATAAATTAACCGAAGCAAAGCATGTCTTAATCAAATACACCGGTGAGACGGCTCCGGATGCCAAAATTCACAGCATTCAGCAAAGTTTGGGGGATTTAGATGAAATTATTTCGATTAAAAACGTACTCTCATCAAAAACACTTTTTGTTCCGGTTGTTTGGATTGGAATTTGTTTTGCTTTTGTTGCGCAATTCACTGGAATTAATATCATTTTATACTACGCCTCTTCACTCTGGAGTGCGGTCGGATTTTCCCAATCACTCTCCTTTGCCGTTCCTATCGGTACAACAATGATCGGTGTATTGATGACTATTGTCGGTATGTTATATATCGATAAAATTGGGCGACGCAAATTACTGCTGATCGGCTCAATAGGTATGGGGATCTCTCTTTGGATTACTGGCTTTATTTTTATGAGCGCAGACAAAAGCGCAAACGGCTTAGCATTACCGGCATATCTGTCTTGGGCGGCCTTAATCAGTGCGCATATTTTTTATATTTTCTTTTGCGGCACTTGGGGGCCTGCTATTTGGGTGGTTTTAGGTGAGATATTCCCAAACCGCATTCGAACAACCGGACTTGGCATTGCCATTTGTGCAAACTGGATTGGTAATGTTATCGTCACATGGACATTCCCACCGATGTTACAAGCCTTTGGGCTTGCGCCGACTTATTTATTTTACGGGGTCTGCTGTATCGGCTCATTTTTCATGGTTAAATGGCTTATTCATGAAACTGGTAATCAAGAGTTGGAAGATTTGCCTCAGCGTTAAATTAATATGAGCCTTTTAGCCCATATTTTTCGCTAAAAGGTTCGCTTTTTGAAATCGTTTCCTATATAATCTTGCGACCCTGTATTACGACTGGTTTTCCCGCCGCGTAAATGTCATTGAGTTCTCACTCGAAGGGGTGCAGCAATCAATTTGAGGTGTGTCTAATATTAGACACAGGGTTTAAAATTTTTATATTGGTAATCATTTAATGAAAACTTTTGTAGCAAAACCGGAAACTGTAAAACGTGACTGGTATGTAGTTGACGCGACCGGTAAAACTTTAGGTCGTTTGGCTACTGAAATCGCAAGTCGCTTACGTGGTAAACACAAAGCCGAGTACACCCCGCACGTAGATACCGGTGATTACATCATCGTGATTAACGCTGAGAAAGTTGCCGTAACCGGTAAAAAACAAAGCGATAAAATCTACTACTGGCACACAGGCCACATCGGTGGAATCAAACAAGCGACTTTCAAAGAGATGATCGAACGTCGTCCTGAAAGCGTGATTGAAATTGCGGTTAAAGGTATGTTGCCTAAAGGTCCTTTGGGTCGTGCAATGTATCGTAAATTAAAAGTGTATGCGGGTGCCGAACACAGCCACGCTGCGCAACAACCACAAGTATTAGACATTTAATCACGGGATCAAGATTATGGCAGAGAATCAAAACTACGGCACAGGCCGCCGCAAAAGCTCTTCAGCCCGTGTATTCATCAAACCGGGTACAGGTAAAATCACTATCAACCAACGTGAAATCGACGTTTATTTCGGTCGCGAAACTTCACGCATGATCGTGCGTCAACCGTTGGAATTAGTTGAATTAACTGAGAAATTGGATCTATACATCACTGTTAAAGGTGGTGGTATTTCAGGTCAAGCCGGTGCGATCCGTCACGGTATCACCCGCGCTTTAATGGAATATGACGAAACTTTACGCCCTGCATTGCGTGCAGCCGGCTTCGTCACTCGTGACGCACGTCGTGTTGAACGTAAAAAAGTGGGTCTGCGCAAAGCACGTCGTCGTCCACAATTCTCCAAACGTTAAGTGCGACAATGTCGCACTTATGGTGTGCAAGTTATTGTTTTTACAAAGATATTTTATCGGAGTATAGCAATTCTTGCACGCAGTTGCAAACCTTTTATACGAGGTTTGCAACAACTTTTCAAGTACCCCTCGGGGGTACTTGGGAAGCCAGACAAAGAAACGAGGCGTTGCCTAAGATCTTTGTTCTAAGTTGGATTAGTAAATAGACCAATTTATGTGTAACTAAGGTATGATCTTCACTTTGATGTCGTCCTGAGTAGTCAAATACTCAAGGTTAAGTTAAGAAAGCAAGATCCAGTTAAGAGCTTACCCATAGCTCCTTGTCATAAATCCATATTTACCGCCTACTATAAATAAAGCCCAGAGGTTTACGAGCACGATGAAACTAAACCTACAATATAAATTGGTAGTTTATATTGGTAAGTGCATACTTCAAACATGACCGATTAAATCGGTTTGCTTTACACATTATAATCTCTTTTTCTCTGTTAAGGGGGATAGAGATGTCAATAGCATTACACTTTATTTTGATACAACATCAAGATAAGGTTATTATTGCTCAATTTTCAGTTATTTCATGTTTATAAATTGTATTTATCTCATCAAGAAGAGCGGCTTAGCTGTATCTAAATTTTGAGAAAATGAAATGCGTATGCTGAAAATAGGATATAAAACAGTAAAGTACGAAGTTCTCGGCAACATTGGGAACAGGAAGAAGTAAATAGTATGCAGACAAGACTTATTTATGCTGTTTAGGTGTGAAAACTTAGTAAGTGCATAAGCTGTTATTATCATTGTTACGCTCGGTATAACGAGAGTGTAACCTGCTATATGACTGGCAGTAGCCTAGGGGCAGTGCGGTTTTGGTAACGAAACGGTACGAAGCGTCCTGACAATGTAACCCCTCCTCGGAGGTTGCCGTTTATCGTGAGATAACGGGAAGAGAATGTTGAACAGTACAACATTCAAGGTGCTAGGCTGAATAGAAAGATAAACGTAAGTGAACAGTTGATAAACCTCGTAATGAAGAGAAAGCCTACGACTGTTATTGGCTTTGACCAAAAGGTATGCGGTTGGTTATTCCTCTTTAACGTGGGAATACGTCATCATCAAACCGTCGGGGGACAGACTGTATCTTCACTATTCGTGTGGTAATAACGGAAATTGGTAAGCCTGTATTTTCGCCCTGTCCACAATTCTCCAACCGTTTGAAAAGAGCGGCAGGGGAAATAAGGGATAAGGCAGGTAAAGCGTAAGCAATGCTGTTGAAAGTGCAGGTAAGGGAGGTTGGAGAAAGCGAATGCTTTGCTGTAATGGCAGGGATAGGGTATGAAATATGACCCACCCGAAAGGGGGCAGACTTCCAACTGGTCTTTCATCGCAAGATGACGGGCAAATTCCTTTAATGGTTATTGGAAAGTTTGGAGAATTAGCGGTGATTTACCAATAGGTCATTGATAATTGTCGGGAAAACAAACTGATAACAATGTAATAAATAAGGGTAAAACGCGCGTTGGCGCATTGGCTGCCTGAGAAACAGCCAATAATTGGGACGGGAAAACCCCTCTCACCAACGCGACGCTACTCTTTAACCCAACGGTTACAAGAGATGTAAGACTGTCGGTAAAACGATAGTTCCTCTTGTAACTAATCCAAATAATCGTATTGTTATTTGGGCAAGGTTAATTACATTAGGAATTTATCCACTTACCGATGTTTCTTACTGCTTCTTGTACTATCAGGAGCAAGTATGAAAGAGCGAACTCATTCTACTAAGAAAGTATTATGCAGTCCAGCGCCAACGGCTCCGAACATAGCGCAACACTGGCACTCAATTGATTGGGGAAAGGTGCAACGCTATGTTAAAGGAATGCAAGTGCGGATTGCGAAGGCAACACGGGAAAGCGATTGGCGTAGGGTTAAAAACCTACAACGAATGCTGACCCACTCGTTTTATGCGAAAGCATTAGCCGTTAGACGAGTGACTGAAAATAAAGGCAAACGGACTGCCGGTGTGGATAAAACCATTTGGGATTCTCCATCACTCAAATGGAAAGCAATCGACACCTTGTCGGCAAAAGGGTATAAACCTAGCCCATTGCGGCGAGTTTATATTCCCAAACCCAATGGTAAGCAACGACCATTAGGGATTCCGACAATGAGGGATAGGGCTATGCAGGCATTGTATTTACTGGCACTGCAACCTGTTGCTGAAACATTGGCAGATAAAGGCTCATATGGGTTTAGGCTAAACCGTTCTACGGCTGACGCGATAACCCATATACATCAAATATTCACCAAGAAAGGGCGAAAAACCAATCGTCCTGCCGAATGGATATTAGACGCCGATATACAAGGATGTTTCGACCACATCAATCATGATTGGCTGTTAAAACATATTCCGATGAATAAACGGATATTGCATAAATGGCTGAAATCGGGTGTGGTTGAATTCGGGCAGTTAAAACGGACAGAGGAAGGTACGCCACAAGGTGGTATAATTTCCCGACTCTGGCAAATATGGCACTGGACGGGCTCGAAAACGAACTGGCGAAGCACTTCGGTGCGAAAGGCAGTAAACAAATTCGAGAACATAAAACCTACATGGTGCGATATGCCGATGATTTTATTATTTCGGGCAATTCAAAAGAACTACTGGAAAATAAAGTCTTACCTGTGGTGAAAAACTTTATGGCAGAACGAGGGTTATCTCTGTCAGAAAGTAAAACCAAGGTGGTGCATATCGAACAAGGATTTGATTTTTTAGGTTGGACGGTTCGACGTTTGAATCAACGAATCTTGATTAAACCGAGCAAGAAGAATGTGCAAACATTTTATCGCAAGGCAAAAACCATGATTTCTAAGATGAAAATGGCGAAACAAGAAGAGCTGATTTTTGTGTTAAATCCGATGTTACGAGGGTGGGCTAACTATCACCGTCATCAAGTTTCCAGCATTGCCTTTGCCCGAATGGACGCATTGATTTGGCGAGCCTTATGGAAATGGTGTAAACGCCGACATCACAATAAAGGGATAAGGTGGATAAAAGAGAAATACTTTTGTTCAACCGCCACTAGAAATTGGATATTTGGCACAACCTATACTGATCCAAAAGGTGAATTGAAACCGATAGAGTTATTCTATTGCGGATACGTCAAAATTGAACGGCACATTAAAGTGAAACAGGATTATAATCCGTTTTTACCGGAGTGGGAGTTATATGGAGAAGAGTTACATCGTCAGCGGTTGTATAATAAACAATCGCACCGACGACAGTGGCAAGCCCTGTATAACGATCAGAAAGGAAAATGTGCATTATGCGAACAGGCAATAACGGAAGAAACAGGTTGGCACGACCATCATATTGAGTATCGAATGTATGGCGGTAGTGACGCTTTGAGTAATCGTTGTTTGCTACACCCGATATGTCATAGAAAAGTCCACGCCTTGAATTTAAAGGTAGTGAAACCGACTATCACATAGTTAATAGAAAGGCTTGAGCTGTATGCAGAGAAATTTGCCCGTACAGTTCTTAGGGGGCTGAAACGCAGTAATGCATTTTGGCTACCCGACTTTGGAAATTTACCGACAGTATTTATACTGCAAAGATACAAGCCGATCGGGAAAGCAATCGGCTTTTTTGTTATAGCTAAACAGCTCGCTATAACAAAAAGTGCGGTCTGATTCGTTTTTAATCTGACCGCACTTTGCCTACGCTGAAGATGTTACGTTATGCCAGGGCTTTTAACTGTTTAAGCGACGGAGCATAATAGTAACTGCCGCTGACCGCTTTGGTGAAGCCAAGCAAACGGTCGGTTTTTCCATCGGTTTCACCGAACATACTCAACAATTGTTGTTCGATATTGTGCAAGCGTGCGCAGTAGCAGATAAAATACAAACCGTGGGCGCCACTGACTTTACCGTATGGCAGGCTTTGGCGTACCATTTTCAGCCCGGCACCGTTTTCTTTCAGATCCACTCTGCCGACGTGCGATGTATCAGGTACATCATCCAATTCCACGCTATCGGCTTTGGTTCTGCCGATCACACTTTCTTGTTTTTCGGTATTCAGTTTTTGCCATTTATCCAGTTGATGTTCATAACGTTGGGTGAACACATAGCTGCCGCCTTGATCGTTACCCTTGGCGATCAACGCAATTGCTGAGCGCTCCTCTGTGCCTTGCGGATTTTCCGTACCATCAATAAAGCCGGTTAAATCACGTTCTTCAATCCAGCGGAAACCTTGAGTTTCTTCTTCCACCTTAATCGCTGCGGCAAACAACCGCATTGCCATTTGCCCGGCGGAAAAGCAGACATCCTGGCGCAACGCCTGAATATGGATCAGCAAATCACGCTGTGTTGCCGGGGCAGTTAAGTTGCCTTTGCCTAAGGTGGTGAAAGGTTTCAATTCAACCGCACTTTGCTCTTTTTTCAGTTGCTGCCAAACCGAATCGCCGAAAGCCAGCGTCGCACCTAATCCCGCCTCAGGATAAGCCTGCTGCAATTTTTCCAATTCGGTTAAAAAGGGAATCACCGCTTGTTTTAATGCCGATAAATCAATAATCGTCGCTTCTAAAAAAAGCCCCGCTCGGCAATGTTCTAATAAAATCCCGCTCTGCGCTGACGCCGATAATACCATCATTATTCTGTCCTCTTTTATTCGTCTTTATTTTTAGTTAGATAACTTGCGCGATTAACGCACCTCAATCAATACCTGGCTATCGGCATGCCGTGCCAGTAAGCGCCCGATCCGAAACAGTTCAACGCCGTTTTCCGCCGCCAACGTTCTCACCTGCTCTACCGCCTGTGGACGCACGGCAATCAGCAAGCCGCCTGATGTTTGCGGATCGCATAAAACCGCTTGCTGCGCCTCGCTCATTGGCGAAATCAAATGCCCGTAGCTGTCAAAGTTACGTTTATTGCCGCCCGGGATACAGCCTTTTTCAACATAATATTCCACGCCGTCGAGTAACCGCACTTGGTTGAAATCTACTTCTGCCGCGACATTTGAACCTTGGCAGATTTCTGATAAGTGTCCCAGCAAGCCAAAACCGGTGACATCAGTCATGGCGGTAATATCTTCAATCTCGGCAAATTTTGTGCCGATACTGTTTAATTGGCACATCACGTTTGAAGCGAGATTCTGATGTTCCGCTTTCAATTTGCCTTTTTTCTCAGCGGTGGTCAGAATGCCGATACCCAACGGCTTGGTCAGATAAAGTTCACAGCCGGCTTCAGCAGCATTGTTCTTCTTCAATTTCTCGGTATTAATCACACCGGTTACCGCCAAGCCGAAAATCGGTTCAGGCGCGTCAATCGAGTGTCCGCCGGCGAGGGATATTCCTGCCGTCTGACATGCCGCACGCCCGCCGTCCACAATACGCTGCGCCACTTCCGGTGGTAATTTGCTGATCGGGAAGCCCAAAATCGCAATCGCCATAATCGGCTTGCCGCCCATGGCATAAATATCGCTGATTGCATTGGTGGCGGCGATTTTACCGAAAGTGAACGGATCATCAACAATCGGCATAAAAAAATCGGTGGTGCTGATAATGCCGATATTGTTACCAAGATCGTACACCGCCGCGTCATCCCGGCTCTCATTGCCAACCAGCAACTGCGGATCCATAAATTTTTCCATTTCGGTGTGTAAAATTTGATCCAACACTTTCGGAGAGATCTTACAACCACAACCGGCGCCGTGGCTGTATTGCGTTAAACGGATGACATCACTGACCACATGATTGAATTCACTTTCGACAATATTTTGCTCACTCATTTATAATCCTCTTTGTTATTTTGCTTCGACAGGCTAACTAAGCGTATTGTACCCTTTTTTCATTATTTTTTTAGCGAAATGAACAATCTTGCTGAATTTATCATCAATTATTGGTGTTTAACATTTATTTAACGTGATGATTATCAGAATTTTGATCTTTATCCATTTATAAAGTTGTTTTTTATGAAAGAATGCGGTATAGCTATTCACTGAAAAAACACTTCAAAACACAACATTGACAAGGAGTAACTATAATGACTTTCAAACTCTCTCGCTTAAACAGTGCCGTGTTAACGGCTTTAACTTTTGGTCTTGCCACTTCTGCGTTTGCCGCCAATGTGCCTGCCGGAACCGAACTCGCGGCAAAACAAGAGTTGGTTTATAACGTTTCCGCCAACCCGGCAAGCCTTGATCCGGCAAAAATCGAAGGCGATGTCGAAGGGCAATTCACCCGCCAATTGTTTGAAGGCTTGGTCACCTCCGATGAAAAAGGGCATATTTTGCCCGGTGTCGCGAAATCTTGGGATCATTCCGAAGACTTCAAAACCTGGACTTTCCACCTGCGCGACAACGCCAAATGGTCGAACGGCGATCCGGTGACGGCGGAAGATTTTGTGTATGCGTGGCAGCGTTTGGCTGATCCGAAAACCGCCGCCCCTTACGGCACCTATTTGAAATATCTCACCCTGCAAAATGCGGCTGAAATCGTGGAAGGCACAAAACCACCGAGCGAATTGGGCGTGAAAGCGTTAGACGCGCACACCTTGCAATTAACCTTGAATTCGTCGATTCCGTATGTCGATAAACTGGTTGAACACTATGTGTTATATCCGGTGCACAAAGCCACCGTGGAAAAATTCGGCGACCAATGGACGAAAAAAGAAAATATGGTGAACAACGGTGCGTTCAAATTAGACAGCCTGATTGTGAATGAAAAAGCCGAATTGTCGCCGAATCCGCAATATTGGGACAACGCCAACACCGTCTTAACCAAAGTCACCTTGCTGCCGATTGAATCCTCCACCACCGACATGAACCGCTATCGCGCCGGCGAAATCGACATCACCGGTAAAGACGTGCCGCCGGACATGTTCCCGAAATTAAAAGCGGATTTCCCGAACGAAATATACACCAGCCCGATTTTGTGTACTTATGTATATGAAATCAATACCGCCAAAGCGCCGTTTAACGATCCGCGCGTGCGCCAAGCATTGAGCCTGTCGATTGACCGCAACATTATTACCGATAAAGTGTTGGGACAAGGGCAAGTGCCTGCCTATCACTTCACGCCGCCATATATCAACGGCGGTGAAAAATTGACCAACCCCGAATGGGCAAGTTGGGATCAGAAAAAACGCAACGAAGAAGCGATTAAATTGTTAGCCGAAGCCGGTTTCAACAAGCAAAATCCGCTGAATTTCACCATTTTGTATAATACTTCTGAAAACCACAAGAAAATTGCGATTGCGGCAAGTTCCATCTGGAAACAAAATTTGGGCGGCGCAGTCAATGCCAAAATGGAAAACCAAGAGTGGAAAACCTATTTGGATTCCCGTCACCAAGGCAACTATGACGTAGCGCGTGCCGGTTGGTGTTCAGACTACAATGAAGCCACTTCATTCCTGAACTACTACTTGTCCGACAGCAGCAACAACACCGCATTCTATAAGAGCGCCGAATATGATGCGGCGGTGAAACATGCGTTGCTGGCAGACAGCGATGAGCAACGCCAAACCGATTACGCCAATGCGGAAACCTTCTTCAGCCGCGACGTACCGTCGGTGCCGTTCTATCACTATGTGCAACCGCGCTTGGTGAAACCGTATGTGAAAGGCTATGCCGTTGCGCACCCGGGGCAAAACTACTATCTGAAAGATGTGTATTTGATTAAGCAGTAATTCAAGCTTTGAATTCACTTCTCATCTCAAAGTGCGGTACACTACCGCACTTTGTTGATTTCTCATTTACTTTTTAGATACTCATTATGCTGATACTCATTTTACGCCGTTTTTTACAGGCAATCCCGACACTGTTTGTGTTGATCACCATCTCGTTTTTCATGATGCGGCTCGCTCCCGGCAGCCCGTTTTCCAGCGAAAAAAACTATCCGCCGGAAGTGATGGCAAATATTGAAGCCAAATACAATTTGGACAAGCCGATTCATACCCAATATTTATTGTATTTGAAAAACCTTGCGCAAGGCGATTTCGGGCCTTCATTCAAATATAAAGACTTCACCGTCAATCAACTGGTGGCGCAGGCGATTCCCGTATCGTTAAAGCTGGGCTTTTCCGCCTTTTTGATCGCGCTGTTTTTCGGCGTGCTTGCCGGCACGGTGGCGGCGATTAAGCAGAATAAGTGGATCGACTATTTTATTATGACCTTTGCCATGACCGGCGTGGTGATCCCCAGCTTCGTGGTTGCGCCGCTATTGGTGTTGATTTTCGCCATCACCCTGAAATGGCTGCCGGCAGGCGGCTGGAACGGCGGCACATTGATCAACATGCTGCTGCCGATGACCGCACTTTCGCTCTCTTACATTGCCAGCATTGCGCGGATCACGCGCGGTTCGATGATTGAGGTGCTGCACTCCAATTTTATCCGCACCGCCAAAGCCAAAGGCTTGCCAATGCGACGGATTATTTTGCGCCACGCCTTGCGCCCTGCGCTGCTGCCGGTGGTGTCGTATATGGGGCCTGCCTTTGTCGGTATTATCACCGGTTCAATGGTGATCGAAAGTATCTTCGGCTTGCCCGGTTTGGGGCAGCTGTTTGTGAACGGGGCATTGAACCGTGATTATTCGTTGGTGTTGAGCCTGACTATTTTGGTCGGCGCACTCACCATCACCTTTAATGCGATTGTGGATATTTTGTATGCCGTAATCGATCCTAAAATTCGTTATTAAAGGATGTATTATGTTGATTAAACAAGAAAATACCGAATTTATTGAAAATTTGGCACAACAACTGAGCCAACAAGACGAAGTGGAAGGACGCAGCCTGTGGCAAGACGCCAAACGCCGCTTTTTCCATAACCGGGCGGCGTTGGTCAGCCTGTTGGTGCTGTTTATGATTACTCTGTTTGTGGTGTTCGCACCGCTCTTAATGCCGTTTGCTTTCGACGAAACCGATTGGAACATGATGTCGGCGGCACCGGATTTGGAAAGCGGACACTATTTCGGCACCGATTCCTCCGGGCGTGATATGTTGGTGCGCGTGGCGATGGGCGGGCGGATTTCGCTATTGGTCGGTATCGCCGGGGCGCTGATTGCGGTGTTGGTCGGCACGCTGTACGGCGCGACTTCCGGCTATGTCGGCGGCAAAACCGACGCGGTGATGATGCGGATTTTGGAAATCCTGAACTCGTTTCCGTTTATGTTCTTCGTGATCTTATTGGTGACCTTCTTCGGGCAAAATATCCTGCTGATCTTCGTCGCGATCGGCATGGTGTCGTGGTTAGACATGGCGCGGATCGTACGCGGGCAAACTCTAAGTTTGAAACGTAAAGAGTTTGTCGAAGCCGCCATTGTCTGCGGCGTGCCGACCCGACAGATCATCTGGCGGCATATCGTGCCGAACGTGTTGGGCGTGGTGGTGGTTTATGCCTCGCTGCTTGTGCCGGGCATGATTTTATTTGAATCTTTCCTCAGCTTCTTAGGATTGGGCACGCAAGAACCGCTGAGCAGTTGGGGCGGTTTGTTGAACGACGGCGCACGGGCGATGGAATATCTGCCGTGGCTGCTGATTTTCCCAGCACTGTTTTTAGTGATAACCCTATTCTGCTTTAACTTTATCGGCGACGGCTTGCGCGACGCGCTCGACCCGAAAGATCGCTAATAGAGATGTGAGGAAATACAATGACAAATCCGAATTTACTACTCGATGTAAACGATCTGCGGGTGATTTTCAAAACCCACGACGGCGATGTCACCGCCGTCAATAATCTGACCTTCGCACTCAATGCCGGGCAAACGCTGGGCATTGTCGGCGAATCCGGCTCGGGCAAATCGCAAACCGCATTTGCCTTGATGGGCTTGCTTGCCGACAACGGACGGATCGAAGGCTCGGCAAAATTCAACGGCAAAGAGATTTTAAACCTGCCGAAGAAAGAGCTGAATCACTTGCGTGCCGAACAGATCGCGATGATTTTCCAAGATCCGATGACCTCGCTCAATCCGTATATGAAAGTCAAAGATCAGTTAATGGAAGTCCTGATGTTGCACAAAGGCTTGGATCGCAAAAGTGCTTATAACGAATCCTTGGCTATGCTTGACGCAGTGAAAATGCCGGAAGCGAAAAAGCGCATGGAGATGTATCCGCATGAATTTTCCGGCGGTATGCGCCAACGGGTGATGATTGCCATGGCGTTGCTGTGCCGTCCGAAATTGCTGATCGCCGACGAACCGACAACCGCACTTGACGTGACCGTACAGGCGCAAATCATGAGTTTGCTGAATGAGCTGAAAAGCGAATTCAACACCGCAATTATCATGATCACCCACGATTTGGGCGTGGTTGCCGGGATTTGCGATCATGTGCTGGTGATGTACGCCGGGCGCACCATGGAATACGGCACGGCGGAACAGATTTTTTATCATCCGACCCACCCCTACTCTATCGGCTTGATCAATGCCGTACCGAAACTGAACGAAGAATCGCACGAGCTGATCACCATTCCGGGCAATCCGCCGAATTTGCTGAATTTACCGAACGGCTGCCCATTCCAACCGCGTTGCTTAAAAGCCACGGCGCAATGTCTGCAAGCGCCGCAGTTGCAACGTTTCGATCATAATCGCCTGCGGGCTTGTTTTATTCCGGTTACGGAAATGTAGCTTGAGAACACAGTATGCAAAACGAAAATAAACCGTTATTACTCGATGTGAACAATCTCAGCGTTCACTTTAAAATTAAGCAAGACAAAAAAAGCTTTTTCGCCAAACCGCAAACCTTAAAAGCGGTCAATGGCGTCTCCTTCAAACTCTATCAGGGCGAAACCTTGGGCGTGGTCGGCGAATCCGGCTGCGGCAAATCGACCTTGGCGCGCGCGATTATCGGCTTGGTGAAATCCGCCGGCGGCGCAATGGCATGGTTAGGCAAAGATCTGAGCAAGCAAAACGCCAAAGAGTGGAAAGCGTTGCGCAACGATATTCAGATGATTTTCCAAGATCCGCTCGCCTCGCTTGATCCGCGCATGACGATCGGCGACATTATCGCCGAGCCGTTGAAAGTCTACCAACCGCACTTGAGCCGGCAAGAGGTGAAAAGCAAAGTGCAGGCGATGATGCAAAAAGTCGGCTTGCTGCCGAATTTAATCAACCGCTATCCGCACGAATTTTCCGGCGGACAATGCCAACGGATCGGCATTGCGCGCGCCCTGATTATCGAGCCGAAACTGATTATCTGTGATGAGCCGGTGTCGGCATTGGACGTATCCATTCAGGCGCAAGTGGTCAATCTGCTGAAGTCGTTACAAAAAGAGATGGGCTTATCGCTGATTTTTATTGCGCACGATCTGTCGGTGGTGAAGCACATTTCCGACCGCGTGTTGGTGATGTATCTCGGCAATGCGGTGGAGCTGGGCGACTACCGCGCAGTATATCAAGACACCAAGCACCCGTACACCAAAGCCTTGATGTCCGCCGTGCCGATTGCCGATCCGAAACTGGAACGCAATAAGAAAATTCAGCTGTTGGAAGGTGACCTGCCATCACCGATCAACCCGCCGTCCGGCTGCGTGTTCCGCACCCGCTGCCCGCTTGCCGACAGCCATTGTGCGTTGGAAAAGCCGAATTTAATCGGGGATATTTCACATTTAGTCGCCTGCTTTAAAGTATAATTATTTCTTTACTACCGGATCAAAGTGCGGTCAACCCATGCAAAAGAAACGCCCTGTGCTGCAAGACATTGCCAATCATCTCGGCATTACCAAAATGACGGTCAGCCGTTATTTGCGCAATCCGCAAACAGTTGCGCCGGCGACGCGCGAGAAAATTGCGGCGGCAATTGAACAGTTTGGCTATATTCCCAACGTTGCCTCGCGCATTATGTCCAGCGCCAAAAGTTATGCCATCGGCGTGCTGGTTCCCTCGCTCACCAATCAGGTGTTTGCCGATGTGATCAAAGGAATTGAATCGGTGACCGAATTGTCGGGCTACCAAACCATGTTGGCGCACTTCGGTTATTCGCCGGAAATCGAAGAACAGCGGATTAAATCGCTGCTTTCGTACAATGTCGATGCCTTGATTTTGTCCGAAAACGTGCATAGCAAGCAGTCGCTAAAAATGTTGCAGGTTGCCAATATTCCGGTGATTGAGATGATGGATTTACAGCACAGCAAGCCGGTGGCGCAAGCAGTCGGTTTTGATAATCGTGCGGCGGCACGGCAAATGACGGAAGCGATGATTGCGCGCGGGCGTAAAAACATTGTCTATTTTGCCGCGCGCATGGACAACCGCACTTTTCAAAAAATCGAAGGCTATGAAGCGGCGATGAAAGCGCACGGTTTACAGCCGTATAAATTGATCACCGAACAACCGTCATCATTCAGCCTCGGCGCGCAACAACTACGCCAAATTTTGGCACAACGCCCCGACAGCGACGGCATTTTTTGCACCAATGACGATTTGGCAATCGGTGCGGTGTTTGAATGCCAGCGCCAAGGCATTGCCATTCCGCAGCAAATCGCCATTGCCGGCTTTCACGGGCATAATGTCGGGCAATCAATGACCCCGCAACTGGCAACGGTGATCACACCTCGTTTTGAAATCGGTAAAATCGCCGCGCAAGAAGTGATCGACCGTTTAAATTCTATTCCGCCGGCAAGAGAAATTATTGATACCGGATTTAAAATCCATTTTGGCGAAAGTTTGTAACACTTGGAACCTTATTGTTCAAACAGCTATTGCGCTCCGTATGTACCAATCATTATTTTCATCGTTAGCCAGCTTTATGCCGGTCGCACCCCTAACGTGTGGCAAATCGCATAAGTCAACTCAGAACGATTTAGGGTATAAAAATGGAAATCTTTCACCCCTTCTTTCGATAAGATTTTCACCATATCCATCGCAATGCTGGCAGCAACCAGATTACGGCTAGTCTGATCGTTTTCCAACCCTTCATACATTTTGGTCATCCAACTGGGAATTTTCACGTTGGTGATGGTCGCCATTTTTTGCAGTTGTTTGAAATTGGACACCGGCAAAATCCCCGGCACGATTTCCACATCAATGCCAATCGTAGCGCAACGGTCACGAAAGCGCAGATAGCTGTCGATATCAAAGAAAAATTGGGTAATCGCCCGGCTCGCTCCGGCATCAATTTTACGCTTAAGATGTAGCAGATCCGCTTGCGCCGATTTTGCTTCCGGATGAACTTCCGGATAAGCGGCAACAGAAATATCAAAGTCCGCAACGCCGCGCAACAACTCGACCAAATCAGAAGCGTAAAACGGTTTCTTGGCATACCCTTTGGGTTCATCACCGCGCAGTGCCACAATATGGCGAATACCGCTATCCCAATAATCTTGGGCAATCACTTTTAATTCGTCCGCCGTCGCATCAATCCCCGTCAAGTGCGGTGCCGCTTCTAAACCGGTTTGTTGCTTAATCGCCTTTACGATACTATGGGTGCGTTCACGCTCCCCTGAGTTAGCACCGTAAGTAACCGATACAAATTTTGGTTTTAACACTTTCAACCGATCGATCGATTCCCACAGCAGCGTTTCTATTTTTTCATTTTTCGGTGGGAAAAATTCAAACGAAACATTCAACTTCCCGTTCAAATCCGCCACACTTTGATTCAGGGCATCAATCTCTCTTGCGTAACTCATACTGACCTCGTCTTAATTTGGATGTTTAGACGTCTAAATTAATCAGTATTGCCGTTATAGTCAAACTTGTTATTTTCACATTTATCATGAATAAAATTCATAATAAGAAAGATGAATGATTTTGCTATTCCTCACCGTTACCCAATAAATACGCCAGTTTTTCAGTAACCGGGCTGGCCTCTAAAGCAATTTTACTCGCCATCGTTAGGGGAACCGAAAGAAACATTCCCACCGTTCCCAACAGCCAGCCCCAAAAAATTAATGAGATAAAGACAACCAAGGTCGATAACCCGAGATGTTTCCCCATAATCCTCGGTTCGATAAGGTTACCGAATATGGTGTTCACCGCAAAATAAGCAATAATTACCGCAATGCCTTCGCCAATGCCGTTTAAGAGAAATGCTTGGATAATGACGGGAATCGCGGCAATAATCGAACCGATGTTAGGAATATAATTCATTAAAAATGCAACGCTTGCCCACAACACTGCATACTGGATATCCAATAATTTCAATACAATAAAAATAGATACCCCGGTTAAAATACTGATAAGTGTTTTAATCGACAAATAACGGATAACGCTGTCAATTACCCGGTAAATCTCGCTTTTCAGTTGGATTTGTTCACCCTTGGCTTGGGTGTTCGCCAAATACGTCAATTTACGTTTTGCCAGCGGAATCTCCAACAACATAAACACCACAATCAAAAACAGAACGAAAATATTACTCAACATACCGGATAATTGACCGAGAATATTGCTCATAAAATTCATTAAGGTATTCGGATTCAGATTTTCAACGATACGTTGTTTTGGCAAAAACAGCGGAATATTATATTTCTCGCCAAGTGCGGTTAGCCAACCGATTTTCTCCGTCAATAACTCTTTATATTGCGGCATTGACGCCGTAAACTCATTGACGGAAGCGCCGACCAACGTACCGAACACACTAAAAATCATAAAAATAAAACAAAGTAATAATGTAATTGCCAGCCATTGCGGCACTTTGTAGTGCATCATTTTGCCTACCAATGGCGAACAAATAATACTGATAAAAAGTGCCAACAATAAAGGGGCAATAATATCCGCCGCCGCTTTGACACCTGCCAAAATAATAATAACGGCTGCACTCATGACGACCAATGCAAACAAAGGGTTTTGATTATCTTCCGGCTGTAATAAATTTTTGTTGGGTTTCATTATTCTGTCCTCAATCTCCGATTCTTCGTCATTGTAACTGATTTTGCGTGCTGGCTATTATTTTTCTACAATCAGAAATGAAAAAACCCGGACTAAGCCGGGTTTTGAACTGTTTATCCGAATGCTAATTACATAGAAACAGATTTAGCACCTTGTACCGCAACTTCTACGCGACGATCCGGAGCCAAACAAGCGATCAACGCTTTACGGCCGCTGACTGCGTCACAGTTAGAACCGGTCACAGGATTTGCTTTACCGTAACCGACGGCGGTTACGTTCGCTTGATCAACGCCTTTAGAAACCAAGTAGTTCGCTACAGTTTCAGCACGTTTTTCAGACAATTTTTGGTTGTAAGCGTCAGAACCGATACGGTCTGTGTAACCCGCTACATTGTAGTTAGGGTTCGCTAAACCTGATTGCGCAACATCCGCAGTCATACCATCTAATGCTTGCTCTGCACCGGATTTCAGGTTTGATTTGTTGAAATCAAATAATACATCCGAGCTGAATGCGAATTTTTTAGTGATGATTTCAGGAGCAGCGGCAACGCCTTGACCGAAACGGTAGCTTAAACCCGCAGTGACAGAACCGATATCCGGACGGTAGTCTGCACGTGAACCATCATCATTTTTCAATTTACCTACGTTGTTTAACCATTGATATTCAACACGCAACGCTAAAGAAGGCAGGATTGCATATTCCAGACCACCGGCAAATACCGCGGAAGTTTTTAAGCTATGCTCACGACCTAAATCAGCAGCAGCTCCGTAAGTTTTATAATCAGAACGCACTAATGCCGCACCAACACGGGCATAGACATCTAAATCAGCCAATACCGGATAGCTTGCTTTTAAGCTTAAATGAGCACCGTGATTGGTATGTTTCAGAGCAAGCTCGTTATTTTCTTTAAATTTAGCACGACCAAAATCATCGTAGCCTAATTCGACCGCGAAGTTGTCAGTGATTTGATAACCACCAAACACACCGTAAGTAACAGAGTTGCGATTGAAACCGCGATTAGCAGCTTCTTTATTCCATTGGCTCAAACCGTCATGGAAAGAAGCCCAACCCGCTTTAGCGCCGGCATAGAACGTGTTCGCTTGTGGTGCTGCTTGTGCTACAGATGCTAATGCCAAACCAGAGATGACTAATGCAATTGCAGTTTTTTTCATTTTGATGATCCTCTATTTTCATCTTATTAATATAGATAGCCTAGCATAAAATGGAAGGCTGCCATCACTTCAATTCGAGTGTACTTCATGGTCCAATCTATATTGAGATTTTTTGATTTGTACCGACATTGGTCAAATCATCCTATACTCATTATGATAAATAATTGACCGATTAGGTCATTTGAGTATTGTTAAATTATCCTAGCGCTTACACAAAAAATCAAGTATTGATGTCAAAATATGCTTATTTTTTGTGCGCACACTATACTTGTTTACATATTTTCAATTACAAACGGATGATTTTTATACAAAAAAGCCCGGCATAGCCGAGCTTGATATGGATAATGTAATCAATTTAAATGAATTACATTTCGACAGATTTAGCACCTTGTACCGCAACTTCTACGCGACGATCCGGAGCCAAACAAGCGATCAACGCTTTACGGCCGCTGACTGCATCACAATTAGAACCGGTCACAGGATTTGCTTTACCGTAACCGACAGCGGTTACGTTCGCTTGATCAACGCCTTTAGAAACCAAGTAGTTCGCTACAGTTTCAGCACGTTTTTCAGACAATTTTTGGTTGTAAGCGTCAGAACCGATACGGTCTGTATAACCCGCTACATTGTAGTTAGGGCTTGCTAAACCTGATTGCGCAACATCCGCAGTCATATCATCTAATGCTTGCTCTGCACCGGATTTCAGGTTTGATTTGTTGAAATCAAATAACACATCTGAGCTGAATGCGAATTTTTTGATGATGATTTCAGGCGCTGCGGCAACGCCTTGACCGAAACGGTAGCTTAAACCCGCAGTGACAGAACCGATATCCGGACGGTAGTCATTGCTTAAAGAGTTAGATTTTTTACCCACATTGTTCAGCCATTGGTATTCTACGCGCAATGCCAAAGATGGGATAATCGCGTACTCTAAACCACCGGCGAATACTGCTGAAGTACGTAAATCATGACCACGACGACCTGGGAAAGTGATAGTATCACCGTAAGTTTTGTAGTCAGAACGCACTAATGCTGTACCTACACGTGCATACACATCCAAGTCAGCCAATACCGGGTAGCTCGCTTTTAATGTTAAGTGTGTACCATGTGCAGTGTGCTTAGCAGTCGTGTCACCTTTGTATTTCAATTTAGCACGACCAAAATCGTCATAACCCAGTTCAACCGCCAGGTAATCATTGATTTGGTAACCACCGAACACACCGTAAGTAACGAAGTTACGTTGATATCCAGTATTGCGGCCATCCAATTTTTCGAATTGAGTCAAACCATCATGGAAAGAAGCCCAACCCGCTTTAGCACCGGTATAAAACGTGTTCGCTTGCGGTGCCGCTTGCGCTACGGAAGCGACTGCGAAACCCGCGATAGCTAATGCAATTGCAGTTTTTTTCATTTTAAATTCCTCTTCATTTAGTTGAGTTTTGACCGATTGATATATTAGTTAAAGTAATCGGCAAATCCGAACAGTCAAATCATATCTTGACTGTTGCCATACTCAAATAGTCTCTGAGTATGTGTCTATTATTATAGCCAATTGCGTTAAAATCAACCAAATTAGCATAATAAAAGCCATTTTAGTTCAATTTTTAATCAAACCCATCGAAAAACAAACAATTATTGCGTTAAAATCATGGCATATACGGCAAAATGATTAATAAATTTTTCTGTTTTTTGCGCTATTTTTGCCCTTTTCTAAAACGTAACTATGCTAGACTATAATATAATTTACAGCCACTAAAAAAATTCCGGATTATTTTTTATCATGTTACCCCGTTTAGACTCACTCCCTCAATTAAACCCGACCGCACTTGACTATTTAAATGCGCTCAAACAACAACATTTTGAAGGCGATATTGAATCCTCTTATGCCGCACGCCTGAGTTTGGCAACGGATAACAGTGTCTATCAGCAATTGCCGCAGGCAATTCTGTTTCCGAAAAACATCGCGGATGTGGTGCGTTTAACCAAATTGGCGCAACGTGAAGCCTTTCTCTCGCTTACCTTCACCCCACGCGGCGGCGGCACTGGCACCAACGGGCAGGCATTAAACAACAATATCATTGTCGATCTATCACGCCATATGAATCAAATTTTGGAAATCAATGCGGAAGAACGCTGGGTGCGGGTGCAAGCCGGGGTGGTCAAAGATCAACTGAATGATTCTCTCAAACCGTTCGGGCTGTTTTTCTCGCCGGAGCTTTCCACCAGCAACCGCGCCACTCTCGGCGGCATGATTAGCACCGACGCGTCCGGGCAAGGTTCGCTGCAATACGGCAAAACCTCCGATCATGTGCTCGGCTTAAAATCCGTGCTGATTAACGGTGAAATTCTGCAAACCGACAGCCTCGACAGCGCCGATCTGGAACAAGGCAAAGTGCGGTTATCACCAACCGCATTGCATTTACATCAACAGGTTTACCAGCGCTGCAAACAAAACCGCAGCACGATTTTATCCGAATTGCCGCAGCTCAACCGTTTTCTGACCGGCTACGATCTGAAAAATGTATTTAATGCCGATTTAAGCCGTTTTAATTTAACGCGTATTCTCACCGGTTCGGAGGGCTCGCTTGCTTTTATTTGTGAGGCAACGCTGAATTTGTTGCCGATTCCCAAATACCGCACTTTGATTAATATTAAGTATAATTCGTTCGATGCGGCACTACGCAATGCGCCGCTGATGTTGCAAGCCAATGCGTTGTCGGTGGAAACCGTCGATTCGAAAGTGTTAAATCTCGCCAAGCAAGACATCGTTTGGCATTCGGTCAGCGATTTGCTGACGGAAGACCAAGCCAATCCGATTTTAGGTTTAAATCTGGTCGAGTTTGCCGGTCAGCAACAGCGGGCATTAGAACAGCGTGTGACCGCACTTTGCAAGCTGTTGGACGAACGTATCGCCAAACAACAAGACGGTATTATCGGCTATCAAATTTGTCATGATCTGCCGTCCATTTTGAAAATTTATGCGATGCGCAAAAAATCGGTCGGTTTGCTCGGCAACGCCAAAGGTGCGGCAAAACCGATTCCGTTTGTGGAAGACACCTGCGTGCCCCCTGAACATTTGGCGGATTATATTGCTGAATTCCGCACGTTGCTTGATCAACACGGTTTAGACTACGGTATGTTCGGACACGTTGATGCCGGTGTGTTGCACGTTCGTCCGGCATTGGATCTGTGCGATATAGAGCAAGTCAAGCTGTTCAAAACCATTTCCGATCAAGTGGTGGAACTGACCGCCAAATACGGCGGTTTAATTTGGGGCGAACACGGCAAAGGCATGCGCTCCGCTTACGGCGAACGTTTTTTCGGCGCCACCCTGTGGCAGGAACTGCGCTATATCAAGCAACTGTTTGATCCGCAAAACCGCCTCAATCCGGGCAAAATTTGTACGCCGTTGGAAACCGAGGCGGCACTGTATCCGATCACCTCGCCAATGCGTGCCGATTTTGACCGCCAAATTCCGGTGACATTGCGCGAAGACTACGCCGGTGCGATGAATTGTAACGGCAACGGCTTATGTTTTAATTTTGATGTACACAGCACCATGTGCCCTTCGATGAAAGTCAGCGCAGACCGCACTTTTTCCCCGAAAGGGCGCGCGGCATTGGTGCGGGAATGGCTGCGTTTGCTGAGCGAACAACACGTAACACCGGAACAGCTCGATTTCCGCCAAAATCAAGCAATCAAGCTGAGCGATTTAGTGGCAAAAGTGCGTAACAGTTGGCGCAAACAGCGCGGCGAATACGATTTTTCCCATGAAGTCAAAACTGCAATGGACACCTGTTTAGCTTGCAAAGCCTGTGCCAGCCAATGCCCGATTAAAATTGACGTACCGAGCTTTCGCGCACAATTCAACCATTTCTATCACAGCCGTTATTTGCGCCCATTGAAAGATTATGTGGTTTCCAATGTGGAATATGTCGCGCCGTTAATGGCAAAAGTCCCACGTTTTTTTAACTTTTTCAGCCAAGCGAAAATCAGCGGCTATCTGGCGGAAAAAACCCTCGGCATGGTCGATTTGCCGAGTTTGAGCAATCCGACCTTGCAACAACAATTAATCGAAATCGGCTATCAAGGCGGTTCGTTGGAACAGCTGGAAACCTTGTCGGCGGAAGCGAAAAGCAAGATGTTGTTGATTGTGCAAGATCCGTTCACCTCCTATTATGACGCCAAAGTGGTCGCCGATTTCGTTGTTTTAAGCCAAAAGTTGGGCTTCAAACCGCTTGTGTTACCGTTCAAACCGAACGGCAAAGCGCAACATATCAAAGGTTTTTTAACCCGTTTCGCTAAAACCGCGCGCCATCAAGCGGCATTTTTAAGCCGCTTGGCAAAATTGGAGATTCCGCTGGTCGGGGTTGATCCGGCAATTGTGCTGTCCTATCGCGAAGAGTATCCGCAAGTGCTGGGGCAAAAACTGGATTTTCAGGTGCTGACGGCGCACGAGTGGCTGTTGCAGCAAGTCGCTACGCCGGAATGGCAAAGTGCGGTTGCGCCAAACGAAAACCGCACTTGGTATCTGTTCCCACACTGCACCGAAGCCACCGCGCTGCCGAACAGCCCGAAACAGTGGCAAACCATTTTCGCCCGTTTCGGACAAGAACTGGTGAGCGAAACGGTCGGTTGTTGCGGCATGGCGGGCACATTCGGGCATGAAAGCCGGCACGTTGAGATGTCGAAAGCGATTTATCATCTGTCATGGCAACAGAAATTGAAGAAATACGATCCGCAATTCTGCTTGGCAACCGGCTATTCCTGCCGCAGCCAAGTGAAACGCATGGAACAGTGGCAACCGAAACACCCGGTGCAAGCGCTGCTTTCATTATTTAAGTAATAGGAAATAACATGATTTGGAACAAGCCGCTGACATTGCAACAACTTAACCAATTTTGCGACAATAGTGCCATCAGCCATTTGGGGATTCAATTTAGTGCCAAAGGCGATGATTGGCTGGAAGCACAACTGACGGTCGATGAGCGCAGCTGTCAGCCGATGGGCTATCTACACGGCGGCATTTCCGCCACCCTTGCCGAAACCGTCGGCTCACTTGCCGGATTTTGTTGTGTCAGCGATGAACATTTTGTGGTCGGCACCGAAATCAACGCCAGCCATTTGCGTCCGGTTAAAAAAGGCACAACCGTCACCGCGCGCGCCACCCCGGCCCGTTTAGGCAAAAGCACGCAAGTGTGGTTGATTAATCTGTATGACGAACAATTACAGCTCTGTTGCACGGCGCGCTTGACCTTAGCCGTGGTGAATAAACAAGGAAAATAATGAAGCAAAAAATAACGAATAAGAAAATCGGTGTTCTGCTAGTCAATCTCGGCACACCTAGCGCCCCCACCACCGGTGCGGTCAAGCGCTACCTGAAACAATTTCTGTCTGACCCGCGCGTGATCGATCTGCCGCGTTTACAGTGGTCGTTTATCTTGAATTGCTTGATTTTGCCGAAACGCTCACCGCGTGTCGCTAAGTTATACCAAAGTATTTGGACGGAACAAGGCTCGCCGCTGTTGGCAATCGGGCAACGCCAAGTGGCGAAACTGCAACAGCATTTTGCCGCACAAAATACCGAGATCGCAATTGAGCCGGCGATGACCTACGGCGAGCCGTCAATGCAAAGTGCGGTTGACAAACTGATTGCCCGGCAAGTGGCAAAAATTATCGTGTTGCCGCTTTATCCGCAATACAGTTCCACCACCACCGCCAGCGTGTTTGATGCCTTTGCCCACGCGCTGAAAGCACACCGCTTTATACCGCAAATCGAATTTATCCAGCATTATCACGATCACCCGAAATACATCAGCGCCCTTGCCGACAGTATTCGCCCGACCTTGCAAGCCGATGAAGTGCTGCTGTTTTCCTTTCACGGCATTCCGCAACGCTATCAAGACGAAGGCGATTATTACGCCGAGCATTGCCGCCAAACCGCACTTTTGGTGGCGCAAGCATTAGGTTTAAACGAAAACCAATGGCAACTGAGCTTTCAATCGCGTTTCGGCAAAGAGCCGTGGCTACAGCCTTACACCGATGAAACCGTGCAGCAACTGGCACAAGCACAAAAAAATGTTGCCGTGGTCTGCCCCGGTTTTGCGGTGGATTGCTTAGAAACCCTCGAAGAAATCGCCGAGGAAAACCGCGAGCTTTTTTTAGAAAACGGCGGCAAATCCTACCGTTATATTCCGGCATTGAATGATTCTGACCAACATATTGAATTGTTGGCGGAATTGATTAATGCCAAAAAATAAGGTGGGGTTTCCCCCACCGATTGAATGTCTTTGAGCGGTGAATCCTTAGCCCAGTTGCCGAATTTTTTCCACTACACTGCTGGTTGAGTAGCCATTTTCAAAATTCAGCACCCGCACTTCGCCGCCGTTTGCCCAGACTTCTTGGCTACCGGCGATCTCTTCCGCTTTATAATCCCCGCCTTTCACCAGTAAATCCGGCAATATTTCGCCGATTAAACGCTGCGGCGTATCTTCGCGAAATTCCACCACCCAATCGACGGCAGACAAACCGGCAAGCACCGCCATTCTCGCCTCAAGCGGATTAATCGGACGGCTTTCGCCTTTTAAGCGTTTCACCGACTCATCGGAATTCACCGCGACAATCAAGCGATCCCCCAGTTTACGTGCATTTTCCAAATAAGACACATGCCCCGGATGCAGGATATCAAAGCAACCGTTGGTCATCACGATTTTCTCGCCGCGCGCTTTGGCACTGGCAACCACCTCTTTCAAACGCGCTTCGTGCATAATCCCGAAGCCGATTTCATCACGGTGATGAATCGCATTTTCCAGCTCGACGGGGCTGACTGTGGACGTGCCTAATTTCCCGACCACAATACCTGCCGCAACATTGGCAAGATAACACGCCTCTTCCATACTGCGCCCGTCGGCAATCGCGGTCGCCAACACGCTGATTACCGTGTCGCCGGCACCGGTCACATCAAATACTTCCTTGGCTTCGGTGGGTAAATGATAAGGTTCGGCATTCGGACGTAATAAAGTCATGCCTTTTTCCGAACGGGTCACCAATAACGCCGCCAAGTCGTAATCGGCAATCAACTTCAACCCTTTTTCCACAATACTCTGATCGTCGGCGCAATGCCCCGCCACCGCTTCAAATTCCGATAAATTCGGCGTCAGCAAGGTTGCGCCGCGGTAACGCTCGAAATCCGTGCCTTTCGGATCAATCAACACCGGCACCTTTGCCGCGCGCGCAATTTGGATCATTTGTTGTACATCATTTAATGTGCCCTTGCCGTAGTCCGATAGAACCAATGCGCCGTAATCAGCAACCGTACTTTGCAATTTCCGCACTAAAACCGCACTTTGCACATCATGAAAGTTTTCCTCAAAATCGAGACGTAACAGCTGCTGATGACGGGATAAAATCCGCAATTTAGTAATGGTCGGATGGGTGTCCAACGCGGCGAAATCGCAATCAATCCCTTGTCGACGCAACATTTTTTCCAATGCCGCACCGGCTTCATCTTGTCCGATAAAGCCCAATAAGTTCACCGGCACATTTAAACCGGCGATATTCATCGCCACGTTCGCCGCACCGCCGGCACGTTCTTCATTATTTTGTACCCGCACCACCGGCACCGGCGCTTCCGGCGAAATGCGATTGGTTGCGCCAAACCAGTAGCGATCCAGCATTACATCGCCCAGTACCAACACATTAGCCCGTTTGAATTGCGTTGAATATTGTGTCATAACCTACTCCTGAGAAAATTTTCCTGATTCTATCATAAAAATGTTTATTTATTTGTTTTTCCGTTAAACTATAGCGGCGATAACTCGCATGGCAATGAGATTAAAACGCAGGAAAGGTTGAATGGCACAAGAGCAGCTCCCACAGTTTAAACGCGAATTTTTACACCCTAAATATTGGTTCTTTTGGATCGGTTTGGGCCTTTTTCGTCTGATCTTATTACTGCCTTATCCGCTATTATTGCAGATCGGCACCTCGCTCGGCTGGTTATTTTCTAAATTAGGCGTTGGAAAAAAGCGCGCGGCAATTGCCCGCCGCAATCTGGAACTCTGCTTTCCGCAAAAAACCGTACAAGAGCGCGAAGCGATTTTAGAACAAAACTTACGTTCGGTCGGCATGGGGATTATCGAAACCGGCATGGCATGGTTTTGGCCGGACAAGCGAATAAAAAAGTGGTGTTCAATCAGCGGCATTGAGCATTTAACCCGGGATAACAAGCATGGCGTTATTTTAGTCGGTATCCACTTTCTGACTTTAGAACTGGGCGCGCGGGTGATTGGCTTATCTCACCCCGGTGTCGGGGTTTATCGCCCTAACGATAATCCGGCTTTTGACTGGCTGCAATACCACGGGCGGCTGCGCTCAAATAAAGCCCTTCTGGATCGTAAGGATCTGCGCGGCATGATTCGTGCATTAAAACAAGGCGATACGATTTGGTATGCGCCGGATCATGATTACGGACGCAAAAATGCGGTATTCGTTCCCTTTTTTGCGGTAGCGGACGCCGCCACGACCACCGGTTCCTACTACTTACTGAAATCTTCGCCGCAAGCCAAAATCGTCCCTTTTGCCCCGCTGAGAAAACGTGACGGTTCGGGCTATCATGTCTCGATTTCCGAACCTTTTGTTTTCCCTGCCGTTCCGGATAAAACCGAAATTGCGGTTTTAATGAATAAATTGGTGGAAAAAGAGATTTTGAAAGGGGTTGAGCAATATATGTGGTTACACCGCCGTTTTAAAACCCGCCCGAATGAAGATGATCCGTCATTGTATTCATAACAAAAAATAAAACTCGCACTTGGCGAGTTTTATTTTTTGGAAACGAATTTAGCGGGTTAAAAACGGATTACTCTGTTTTTCCAAACCGATTTTGGTTGCCGGACCATGCCCGGCGACAATGATCATCTCGTCATTTAATGGAAATAATTTTTCTTGGATTGAGGTCAATAACTGTTGATGATCACCGCGCGGAAAATCGGTACGCCCGATACTGTTGTTAAACAACACATCGCCGGTAAATCCAATATTCTTCTGATGTTCGATAAAACCGATATGCCCCGGGGTGTGCCCCGGCAAATGCAGCACTTCAAATTGCAGATCGCCGACCGTCACAATCTGCCCGGCTTGATTTAACCAGTGATCGGGATAAAACACATCGACTTCGAATAAACCGAAACGGCGTGATTGCTCAGGCAAAGAATCAAATAAAAAGGTATCGTCAAAGTGCGGTCCGACAATTTCAACTTGAAAATGTTGCTTTAATTTTGCCGCCGCACCGACATGATCCAAATGCCCGTGGGTCAACAGAATTTTTTGCAGCCGAAGCGCGTTTTCTTCGATAAAACGAATCAACTTATCGGCTTCGCCACCCGGATCGATAATCGCGGCATTTTTCTGTTCGTCCCAAATAATCGAACAGTTTTGCTGAAAGGCTGTAACGGGAATAATTTCGACGTTCATGCGAATACTTGTATCAACTCCCGCGCCAAGTGCGGTTCGGGCCAACATCAATATGCACAAAATTACTGCGCGGATAATAACCGACTCCGCCATTATTCAGGCGGGTCGCCGCTTTGCGCACATTTGCCAAAGATACGCCGTCGATACGGAAGTCAATCGCTTCCCCCCGCATATGGTAGCTGTTTTTTGCCACCCCGCGGCTGCGCGCGCTCATGGCGGCATTAGTCGCCGGCGCACGATAACCGCAGATGATTTGGATTTCGGTATTACGCAAACCTAAATTACCTTGAATTTGGTACAGTTTACTGAACAGTCGGGGATCAATACGGTGGACTTTTTGACTGCGGCGATCTCTGAGCAGATGATTCAATTTTTTTAAATCGGTGGTGTTGCTGATTTTGCCGTTTGTTAAGGCTGAAGTAAGTCGTTCTCCGGTATTGATATTTCTAAAAGTCATCACCCTTGGCTTAGGGGTGGAAACGGCTGCCAGCAACTCGGTCGGCAACAGTGTGCCGCCCAGTACAATGCCGCCCAAGGCTAACCACTTACGGCGCGAGTTATTGATTTCGGTCATAGTCTTTGAATGAGTAATAAAATAGTGGATTAAATGTGTTTATTCGACGCTAAAAAACCAAACAAGTTCATTTTCTAGCAAATTTTGCCTAGAAAAACATAAAAAAAGCTATTAATCAATAGCTTTTTTATAATTTTGCGATATATGCTGCAATTTTGGTGTTTTAATTCAGTAATTGCTTCACATTTCTCCAATTCACATTGGTTTTTGCCAATTTGCGATCATGACCATAAATATCCGGCGCGGTTTGCACTTTGCCGTTATCGACCCATGCGGTCACATAATACAAATAGACATCATCGCGCTTGCTCAGATTAGCCGATGTGTTTTTTTTGCTGGCAAGCACCTGCCGTTGACGTTCGTTGCTCCAGCCGTTTTCCTGCAACAATAAAGTCGCCAGTTCATCCGATTTATGCACCCGCACACAACCTGAGCTTAAGGCACGATCATTACGCCCGAATAAGCCTCTGGACGGGGTATCGTGCAAATAAATCGCGTCGCTACTCGGCATATTGAATTTGTAGTTACCTAAGGCACTGTCGCCACCCGGGGCTTGACGCAATCGGTACGGAAAGTTTTTCGCCGTCATATTTTCCCAGTCAATGGTGTAAGGATCGATCGTACGTCCTTTGCCATCAATAATGGTGTAGCCCTTGCGGTAGATATAGCTCGGATCTTGGCGCACTTTCGGGATAATGTCTTGGTTAATATTGCGCACCGGCGCGTTCCATGGCGGATTGACCACCACGTTACTCAAACGGCTTGACATCACCGGCGTCGGGCGGTCTTTTTTACCGACAATCACTTTAGAATCCAACACCAATTTGCCGTCACGATAATAATGCAGCTTATAGGTCGGGATATTGACGAAAATGCCGTTGGTTTCGTTTGGCAATACGCTTAAACGCTGCGCGTTAATCGATAATTTATACAGATTACTGGTTAAATTTTGATTTAACAGATTGCGCGTACCGGCACCGACAATGCCGTCGGCCGTTAAACCGTTTTGGGCTTGAAATTGTTTCACCGCCGCCAACAATTCATCATCATAAATACTGCCGTTATGTGTTGCAGGTAAAAAGCCTTTGCCTTTCAAAATGGTCGCCAAATTTTTTACATCCGCTGATTGCATGCCCGGCTTTAACGTTTCGCTCACACTGACCGAACTGGCGATACTGTCAGGCAAAGAGCGCAAGACTGTTTCAACGGTTTGCTTATAACGCTTGTTATTTGACGCCAATTTTTGTACGAATGCCGCCGTTTGCCCGTCGCCGATCGCTTGTTTCCAAGCGGCAATTTTGCTTTCGCTTGGCAAAGTTGCTTTATAACCACTGTTGCCATACAGCCATTTGGCTGAGGATCTTTTCAAATTTTCTTGATAATACAAATAGTTCAGGAAAGCGTCACTCAACAAAATATCGCGCACCATGCCATCATCGCTACGGCTGATTTCCGCTAAGGTATCGGCTGCCGTGTGGGAAACCCCGCTTAGCACCCACACCACATACTGTTGTAAAAATGATTTTTCCGCCGCTTTATCCGTCCAAATCGGCGCAAATTGGTGATCCGCATACAAATCGGCAAGTGCGGATTCAAATTGGACTTCAGTTCCGTTCAACAACTGCTGTAGTTTTTCCTGTGCCGCTTGTTTTGCCGCTAATGCCGCGGCTATTTCTACCGCACTTTGGCTGTTTTCGGCCTCTTGCTGTATTGCGACATCAACCGCTTGCAGCGCTTCTTCCCCGACTTGCTGCACCTGAGCAGCCGCTTGTTGCACCTCATTATTAACAGGCGCTATGATTTGCTGCGCTTGGGCTTGGGCTTCATCCGATGCCGCACTCTGTTCCGCCACTGCGGAAGTCGCGCAAAGCAGTCCACCGATAATCGACAAGCGTAATACTTTGGACATTCCATTGTTATTGAACATCTTTTAACCTTTTAATAGAAAAAAATTGGCGTTATTTTAACAAAAATAGAGAAAGGATTAAATAAAAATTTACCCAATAAAAAACAGAGGGGCCGCACAGACAGATTTCGCAAACTCTGCTAAAATCCGTCTTTCGGAGAATAAAGAAAAATAAACAGGCTAATCATGAAATTTGTATCATTTAATATTAACGGACTCAGAGCAAGACCGCTGCAATTGGAAGCGATTGTCGCCAAACATCAGCCCGATGTGATCGGACTGCAGGAAATCAAGGTTGCGGATGAAGATTTTCCTTATCATTTGGTGGAAAATTTAGGCTATCATGTGTTTCACCATGGGCAGAAAGGCCATTACGGCGTTGCATTGCTGTGCAAACAGCAACCGTTAGCGGTGCGGCGCGGCTTTCCCGACGATACCCCGGACGCGCAAAAGCGGATTATTATGGCGGATCTGGCAATGGAGAATGGCACGGTAACAGTGATCAACGGCTATTTTCCGCAAGGCGAAAGCCGCAGCCATGAAACCAAATTTCCGGCAAAAGAAAAATTTTATGCCGATTTGCAAACCTATTTGGAAAGCCACTTGCCTGCCGAAAATCAGGTCATCATTATGGGCGATATGAACATCAGCCCGACGGACTTAGACATTGGTATCGGCGAAGAGAATCGCAAACGTTGGCTGCGCACCGGCAAATGCTCGTTTCTGCCGGAAGAGAGAGAATGGTTGCAACGCTTATTGGATTTCGGCGTGGTTGATACGTTCCGCCATTTAAACCCGAGCGCCGACGATCGTTTCTCTTGGTTTGATTATCGTTCCAAAGGATTTGACGACAACCGTGGCTTGCGCATTGATTTGATTCTGGCAAATACCGCACTTGCACAGCGTTGTATCGAAACCGGAATTGATTTGGAGATCAGAGCGATGGAGAAACCGTCGGATCATGCGCCGGTGTGGGCTTCATTTAAATAAGGCGGAATTATGGTAGCAAAAAACAATTGGCAAACCTACCGTACCGCCCTGAAAGACAAAGAGGCGGTTATTACGGTGAATTTGGCAATCGCCGAACAACTGGACGAAAATGCACATTCGTATGTCGTACATTTTTCCCTTCCTTTATCGTTGGGCAGCGATCAAAGCATTACTACGGCACAGCACTATTTGGATCAATTTTCACAAACCTTACTGCCGCTAATGGCGCTGAATGACAGTTTGTTTGCCGGTTATATTGTTGCCGATGGTCAAATCACCCTGTATTTTTACACTAAAGATACCGAGGCATTCACTCGGTCACTGCAACAACTGGATTTCATTCGCAGTAACGGGATTGTTCCGATCAGTCAGGCTGATCCGAATTGTGATTTATATTACGATTTCCTGCTGCCTTCTCCGCTGGAAATGAAGTTGAATGCCACAGCCGATACCCTGACCTTGTTGCAGCAAGAAGGCGAAGATCTGTCAAAACCGCGTCAAATCACACATAAATTCCAGTTTGAACGTGAAGAGATGATGGAGGAATTTATTGATTATTTCTCCCAACAACTTTCTTTTGATATTAAATACACCGAAACGCCGGTGCAATATGACGGAGAAAGCGTTTATCTGGTCAACTTGGAACAAGAGGCCAGCTTGGATGATGAGTCTATTTTCAGTTTAGTGGAGGAGTTTGAACGACAAGCGGCAGAATACGACGGCGAATATAACGGCTGGGAATGCCAGATGTTAAGCAGCAGCGAGAAAGCCGTGCATTAACGCTTAATCGGGTCTGCCATAGACCCATTTTATTCCGTGCTTAAGCTTAATAGCGATAATGTCCGACCATTTTGTATTTAAACAAAATATCTTCTTCCTGTGTGCCGCGCCCGATATTGTGAATAATTAACGGAATGCCGCCAGCGCTTTTTTTATCCGAGACGATTCCGATATGCGGTGCGTTATTGTCTAAACGCCAAGTCACAATATCCCCGGCTTGAAAATCAGCCACATCGGTTAACGACCGCAGGTTGGCATGACGTTTAAAATAAACCTCCAAATTAGGCACTCGGCGGTGATCGATATTACGATCAATCGTTTTTAAACCCCAATTTTTCGGATATTGTTCCCATGCCTTCTTCATATCTTCATGCACTAAGCGCTGCAAATCTTTATCCTGCCGACGTAAAGCGCGGATCACCACATCGCTGCAAACCCCTTTCGACGGTTCGATATCCCCCATCGGATAAGCCAATTTGCGATAGGCGGAATCATAGGTCAAGGTGACGCCGATCTGACTGCGGGCATCACGCACCAGTTGTTGCCCGTCTAACGCAGCATAAACGCTCGGAAGCCATAAAAGTGCGGTCAAAAACCATAAATAGCGCATTGTTATCTCCCAAATGAATCGTTTCTCTACATAAAAAGGTGGATAAAAAAGATCAAGAAAAAACCTCTCGCTTCGTCATGAAGATCGAGAGGTTTTCATTCTTAATCAGCGGTTGCCAATTATTCAACCACTAAAGTACGGCAAGTGTTAGTGCCGCCTTCGGCAAGTTCATCGCCTTGGGTCAACAACACTAAATCGCCGGAAACCAAATAACCTTTGTCTTTCAGCAATTCAATCGCGTTTTTCGCACCTTCAACGGTACGGCTGGCTTCTTCACAGTAAACCGGCGTTACCCCGCGATACAGTGCCGCCAAGTTCAATGCATGTTGATTACGCGATAAGGCGAAAATCGGCAAACCGGAACTGACGCGTGACATCAAAAGTGCGGTACGGCCGGAGCTGGTCATCGCAATAATGGCGCTTACGCCTTTTAAGTGGTTGGCCGCGTACATCGCCGACATCGCAACGGATTCTTCAATGCTGCTGAATACCGCGTCCATACGGTGGCGGGACACATTAATGCTTGGCATTTTTTCTGCGCCCAAGCAAACTTTCGCCATTGAAGCAACGGTCTCCGCCGGGTATTGACCCGCCGCCGTTTCCGCTGACAACATCACCGCATCGGTGCCGTCCAACACCGCATTCGCCACATCCATCACTTCCGCACGGGTTGGCATAGGATTGCTGATCATCGATTCCATCATTTGGGTTGCGGTGATCACCACACGGTTCAAGCGGCGTGAACGACGGATCAGTTTCTTCTGAACACCAACCAATTCCGGATCGCCGATTTCCACCCCTAAGTCGCCACGCGCCACCATGATCACATCGGAGGCTAAGATCACATCGTCCATCGCTTCATCGGTCGCAACCGCTTCGGCACGTTCCACTTTGGCGACGATTTTGGCATTCAAACCCGCTTCTTGTGCCAGTTGGCGCGCATAATGCAGATCCGCACCGTTGCGTGGGAAAGAAACCGCCAAATAATCCACGCCGATTTTCGCCGCTGTAATAATGTCGGCTTTATCTTTCGGGGTTAACGCATCGGCAGACAAACCGCCGCCCAATTTGTTGATCCCTTTGTTGTTCGATAACGGACCGCCGACAGTCACTTCGGTAAACACTTTGTTACCTTCGGTCGATAACACTTTCAATTGCACCCGGCCATCGTCCAGCAACAGAATGTCGCCCGGCACCACGTCTTTCGGTAATTCTTTATAATCCAAACCAACGCCGTCTTGGTTGCCTTCGCCTTTAGGCAAGTCTGCATCCAAGACGAATTTATCACCGATGTTCAGGAAAATTTTGCCGTCTTTAAAGGTCGAAACACGAATTTTAGGCCCCTGCAAATCACCTAAAATCGCCACTTGTTTACCCAATTTTTTCGCGATTTCGCGTACTTTATTCGCACGGCCGATATGATCGTCAGGCGTACCATGGGAGAAGTTCATACGAACCACATTCGCACCTGCCGCAATAATTTTCTCTAAGTTGTTATCACGGTCAGTTGCCGGACCCATTGTACAAACAATTTTCGTTCTTCTCAGTCTTCTTGACATGAACATACCTCTAAAGTATTGGTGATAGGATGAATAGATGACAGTGGGTGACATCGAATTGAAAATAAAATGACACCGACCGTAAAATTGGCTGTATTATACGCTCAAATTAAATGTAGATCGAGATCACAAACTGGAAATTTTTGTTTTGTTTGCCATTACAAACGGTTATCTTATAGGGCAAGGAACGTAATCACATCACAGGATAGAGGTTATATGCGAATTTTTATTATGCGTCACGGAGAAGCCGAGCTGGTTGCACGCAACGATACGCAGCGCAATTTGACCGCGCACGGTATTAAACAAGCGAAACAGCAAGGTGTCTGGCTGAGTGAAGCGGCAAGTCAGATTGAAAAAGTCATGGTCAGCCCGTATAACCGTGCCCAGCAAACTTATCAGGCTTTAGCCGACACGACACAAACCGCACTTCCCAATGAAATCGAAACCTGGGACGCCATCACCCCTTATGGCAACAGCCATATTGTCGTGGATTATCTGACCACTTTATGGCAAGACGGCGTAGCCAGCGTTTTATTGGTTTCTCATTTACCCTTCGTTGAGGATCTGGTCACCGCACTTTGCGGCTCGGCGCAACAAATCGGCTTCAGCACCGGCACCCTCGTCGAAATCGAATGGCAAGGCAAAGACGGCGAATTCATTTGCAGTAGCCGACCGGAAGTTTAAGTAAAACGCAATTTCCTTATAATACAAAACCGCACTTTGCTTTCATGATAAACAAAGTGCGGTTAGACTGCGCATTAGCGTGGGTTAACCCAGCAGCAAGCTGTCATCGGTAATTTCTTCACCGCGGGTTTTCTCAAACAGTTGTAGCAAATCTGGCACATCCATTTTATCGCGGATTTCGCCTTTCACATCCAACACCACTTGCCCTTGGTGCAACATCACCGTGCGTTCGCCGTGATCAAGCGCTTGGCGCATTGAGTGAGTCACCATCATCACTGTCAGCTTATTTTCTTTAACAATGCGATCAGTCAACTCCATCACAAAAGCGGCGGTTTTCGGATCAAGGGCGGCGGTGTGTTCGTCTAATAACAGAATATTCGACGGCTGTAACGACGCCATTAATAAGCTGACCGCCTGCCGTTGCCCGCCGGAAAGCAACCCCATGCGGTCGGTCAGGCGATCTTCCAGACCGAGCTTTAACATCGATAGCTTTTCCCGGAACAGATCGCGCGCGGCTTTATTGGTGAAAAACGATAAACCGCGTTTTCTGCCGCGGTTATAAGCCAACGCCATATTTTCCTCAATCGTCAGTCCTTCGCAGGTGCCGAGCATCGGATCTTGGAACACGCGTGCCACCGACGCCGCACGCTGCCATGTGCCTTTACGGGTTACGTCTTTACCATTCAGATAAATTTTACCCGAATCAACCAAGTAATCGCCGCAAATTGCATTTAATAGGGTCGATTTACCTGCGCCGTTACTGCCGATAACGGTCACAAACTCCCCTTCGCCAATATCCAACGACAGCCCGCGCAGCACCGGATTTTCAATCGGAGTGCCACGGTTGAAGGTTATTTTTAAATCATCTAATTTCATCATAAGCGTTACGACTTCTTGGCTAAAAATTTACTTTTCATCTGCGGTGCAATCAACACCAACACCACTAAAATCGCAGTCACCAAATTCAGATCCTGCGCACCGAAACCGATTTCACGCAAGGTATCGCTGCTGAGCGCCACCGCGATAAAGAAACGGTATAAAATCGAACCGACCACCACGGCAAGCGTGATCACCAGAATACGTTTCGATGGAATCAAGGTCTCGCCGATAATCACCGCCGCCAAGCCGATCACAATCGTGCCCACGCCGATCGACATATCCGCCCCGCCTTGGGTTTGCACATACAGCGAACCGCCGAGCGCAATCAAGGCGTTGGAAATCGCCATGCCTAAGAAAATCATTTTCCCGGTCGGAATGCCTTGCGCTTTTGCCATGCGTAAATTCGCCCCGGTCGCGCGCACCGCCAAACCGATCTCGGTGTTGAAAAACCAATCCAGTGCCAATTTCGCCACAATCACAAAACCAAGCACAAACAACGGCTGAATATACAGTTGGTTACTGGCATCTTCATTGATAAACGGCGCATAAATCGTCGGCTCGTTCAAGAGGGATAAATTCGGCGAGCCCATCACGCGTAAATTCACCGAATAGAGCGCGATCATCACCAAAATACTGGCGAGCAGTTGTAAGATTTTGAGCGAAACGTGTAACCATGCGGTCACCAAACCGGCAGCCGCGCCGGCAAGGGCGGCGGCAAAAGTGGCAATCCAAGGGTCGACGCCATTGACGATACACACCGCACACACCGCGCCCCCCAAGGGAAAACTGCCGTCGGCAGTCAAATCCGGAAAGTCTAAAATACGAAAGGAAATCAGTACGCCCAACGCAACTAAGGCATAGATCAACCCGATCTCTAAAGCACCTAAAAATAATACCGAAGTCATAATCATCAATCTTTAATCAGAAAACCGCACTTTGCCTCAGGTTGAAGAAAAGTGCGGTATAAATATAATCAACATTAAATGTCTTGTTATACTATCACAGTGATACAGGTTAGCCTTGTATCATTTTTATCAACCGCGATAGTTCGCTTAAAAAGCAATCAACTATTCGCTAATCACCTCTTTCGCCGAGTCAATCAAGGATTGCGGCACCGTTACCCCAAAGGCTTTGGCGGATTTCAAATTCAGGTGTAAATCCAATTTATCCATGGTTTTCACCGGGATATCACCTGCCTTTTCACCGTCAAGAATTCTTGACATCATTTTGCCGGTTTCTTCGCCCAAGATATAATAGTTGTTGGATAATGCCGCAATTGCGCCGCGCGCAACGGTGCTGGTATCGGAAGCGATCAACGGAATGCCTGAATCCAACGCCGCTTTATACAGCGCTTCATAAGCGGACACCACATTATTGTCGGTTGAGGTATAAATCACATCAACTTTGCCTTTTAAACTGCGCGCGGCAGTGCCGATGTCGGTGGTGCGCGGTGCGGGGGCTTCCACCACCTCAAATCCGTTCGCTTTGCCCGCTTCTTGCAACTGCTTCAACACCACCACCGAATTGACTTCGCCGGTACTATAGACATAGCCGATTTTTTTCAAATTCGGGATTAACTGTTTAATTAAATCAATTTGCGGCTGAATCAACAATGTATCCGAAGCCCCGGTGACATTGGTGCCGGACGCGTCCCAATCCTTCACCAACTTCGCCGCCACCGGATCAGAAATCGCAGAAAACACCACCGGAATATGACGCGTCGCCGCCACCACCGATTGCGCGCTCGGCGTACCGATTGCCAAAATCACATCCGGTTTGTCGCCTACGAATTTACGTGCAATTTGCGCCGCGGTTGCCGTGTTGCCCTGCGCGCTTTGGAAATCCACTTTCAAATTTTTGCCTTGTTCATAACCGGCTTTTTTCAGTTCCGCCAACGCCCCTTCCCGCACCGCGTCCAACGCCGGATGTTCCACAATTGCGGTGATCGCTACATTTTTGACCTCGTTCGCCACAGCGCCGCCACTGATCAATACCGCACTTAATGCCGCCCATAACATTGTTTTTACTGTTTTCATTCTTCACTCCTGTCAGACAAAATTATCTTACGGCTAAAGATAATCAAAATCCGTAATAAAATCAATACAACCGTAATAGAAATTATCCACCCTGAAGCATTAATGCCAATTTGCTCACAAATCAGGAAAAATAAGAAAGCATAGAATGTAAAAAACCGCACTTTGCGTTAATTGAACACAAAGTGCGGTTGAAATGAAAATCAAAAAATATTACGGATTAATCACGCGCGTGGCTTTCTCCAATAATGCTTGCGGCAGTTCAACGCCCTGCGATTTTGCCGCCTGCGGATTTAAATACAAATCCTGATCGGGCATGCGGATGGTTTCCAGTTCAGACACTTTCGCGCCACGCAAGACTTGCGCCGCCATTTTGCCGGTTTCGACCCCGATATGATATTGATTTGTCGCCAACGCTGCGATTGCGCCGCGCTCCACCGAACCAAAATCCGCTGCGATTAACGGGATCTTATTTTCCACCGCTACTTTGTATAACGCATCATACGCCGATACTACATTATTATCGGTCGAGGTATAAATCACCTGCACTTTGCCGATTAAGCTGCGCGCGGCGGTGCTGATGTCCACCGTGCGCTGCGCCGGGACTGCCAATACGCTGAGCCCTTGTTTCTCCGCTGCGACTTTCAGCATATCCAACACCGCCACCGAATTGGCTTCACCCGGGCTATACACATAACCGATTGACTTCACGTTCGGCACTAACGTTTGAATCAACTCAACTTGCGGCTCTAATGGAATTTGATCGGAAACACCGGCAACATTACCGGTATTTTTGCCCCACTGCTTCACCAATTTCGCCGCAATCGGATCGGTAATCGCACTAAAAATCACCGGAATTTGACGGGTTGCCGCCGCTACCGGCTGCGCACTCGGCGTGGTAATCGGAATAATCACCGCCGGTTTATCGCCGACAAATTTACGCGCAATCTGCCCGGCGGTCGCCGAACTGCCTTGCGCATTTTGGTAATCAATTTTAATCGTTTTGCCATCGACAAAGCCTTCATTTGCCAATTGGTCGATGATCCCCTTGCGAATTTCATCCAATGCCGGATGTTCGACAATCGCCGTGATTGCCACTCTTTGTTGAACACTTTTTTCAGCGTGTGCGGCGCTAAAAAACAGTAAACCGCCAAGTGCGGTTGCGAGTAAGGTTTTGCCTAATTTCATCATTCAATCCTTTTGTCGATTTGTATTGTTGTACTAGTTTGCTAGTATAGTGATTTTGAAATGAAATTCAACGCCTTCTTGCTTTTTTATTCGAAAATGTGATCACCGTTTCAGTTGCACAAAAAATAGCAACAGGATAAAATCGCCGTCCCTTTATACCGCACTTTGCTTTTTATAAGGCAAAAGGTATAACCTGACCTGACATCAGAAATAAGAGACAGATGATGAGCCAAACGAATTTCAAACCGGAACTGCTTTCGCCGGCCGGTTCACTCAAAAATATGCGCTATGCCTTTGCTTACGGCGCGGACGCGGTGTATGCCGGACAGCCGCGCTACAGCCTGCGCGTGCGCAACAACGAATTTAACCACGCCAACCTGAAAATCGGGATTGATGAAGCCCACGCCCTCGGCAAAAAGTTTTATGTGGTGGTGAATATCGCACCGCACAACTCCAAACTGAAAACCTTTATTCGCGATTTGCAACCGGTAATTGATATGAAACCCGACGCGCTGATTATGTCCGATCCGGGTTTGATTATGTTGGTGCGCCAACATTTTCCTGAGATGGATATTCACCTTTCGGTGCAAGCCAATGCGGTGAACTGGGCGAGTGTCAAATTTTGGCAACAAATGGGGCTGACGCGGGTGATTTTATCGCGTGAGTTGTCGCTGGATGAGATCGCTGAAATCCGCCGACAAGTGCCGGAAATCGAACTGGAAATTTTCGTACACGGTGCATTATGCATGGCATATTCCGGGCGCTGCCTGTTGTCGGGTTACATCAACAAACGCGATCCGAACCAAGGCACTTGCACCAATGCCTGCCGTTGGGAATATAACGTGAAAGAAGGCAAAGAAGACGAAATCGGCAATATCGTCAATCCGGATCACCTGATCGAAGTCAAAAACGTCGCGCCTACGCTGGGCGAAGGCAAACCGACTGACAGTGTGTTTCTCTTAACCGAAAGCCAGCGCCCTGACGAAGAAATGACCGCATTTGAAGACGAACACGGCACCTATATTATGAACTCGAAAGATCTGCGCGCGGTACAGCACGTTGAGAAGCTGACCGCACTTGGGGTTCATTCATTAAAAATCGAAGGGCGCACCAAATCATTCTACTACTGCGCACGCACCGCACAAGTCTATCGCAAGGCAATTGACGATGCCGCCGCCGGTAAGCCGTTTGACGAAAATTTAATGCACACCTTGGAATCGTTGGCACACCGCGGTTATACCGAGGGCTTTTTGCGCCGCCACACCCACGATGAATATCAAAATTACGACTACGGCTACTCGATCTCCGAACGGCAACAATTTGTCGGCGAATTCACCGGCGTGCGTAAAAACGGCATGGCGGAAGTGGCGGTAAAAAATAAATTCCTGCTTGGCGACGAAGTCGAACTGATGACCCCGAAAGGCAATATCGTGTTCAAGATCAACAAAATGCTCAACCGCAAAAACGAAGCGGTTGAGGTTGCGCCGGGCGACGGACATTTTGTGTTTTTAGAGGTACCTGAAGATATCGAGCTGAACTATGCGTTATTAATGCGCAACTTGGTCGATAGCAACACGCGCAATCCGCATAAGAAATAAATGTGAAATTTAACAAAATATTTCATATTTGTTATTGATTTGTGAAATTAGATAAGTATAATAGCGCCATACCCTAAAAAAGTATGACTCCAAATATATTTGCCCTTCCTTGCGGAGGGCTTTTTTTTTGCCTTGAATTCAGAGAAAACTAAAGGAAGAACGAAAACCCAATCGCCAATAGCGGTGCCAGCATAAAATTAGCGACGCGGATTTTGGTGATTTTCAGCATATTTAAGGCGATGGCGAGAATCAGCAAGCCGCCGACGGTGCTCATTTCATTGATTGCCTGTGCGGAAAGATAGGGACTGATTAAGCTGGCACTGAGTACGATAATGCCTTGATAAATCAGAATTGATACCGCCGAAAACGCCACGCCTATTCCCATGGTGGACGCAAACGCAATCGACACCATGCCGTCAATCACCGCTTTGGCGTATAAAGTTTGATGATTGCCGGCAAGCCCGCTTTCCAACGAACCGACCATGCCCATTGCGCCGACACAAAACAGCAGCGACGCATTGACAAAACCTTCGGCAATCGCCAATTCGCCTTTGCCACGATTAACTTTAGTTTGCACCCAGTCGCCAAGTGCGGTCAACTTGCTGTCTAATTTCAACAGTTCCCCCAGAATCGCACCAAGCACAATCGAAGCAACGATAATAAAAATATTACCGCCGCCAATCAGATTCTGCACCGCAACATAGGCAACACACAGCGCCAAGCCTTGCAACACACTGTCGATAACCTGCGTTTTTGCCCGGCTCGCCAACAAACTGCCAACGACTCCACCGACGACCACTAAGCCCGCATTAGCCAATACTCCGGATAAAATCATTTTTCTCTTCGCTTTATTATAATTGTTGGTACACTTTCAGCGCATAGGCGTCGGACATACCGGCGATGTAATCACAGATAATCCGTTTTTTATCACCGTCGACCGCACTTTGCCAACGTTTGGCGGTATTTGGCGGCAGCAAGCGCTGCGGATCAGATTCGAAAATTTGGAATAACTCAGATAAAATCCGCTGTCCTTTATATTCGATCCGTTGCGTATCGACATGACAAATCACATATTGCCAGACAAATTTTTTGAAAATACTTAGCACTTCCACCACTTCCGATGGCAACTCCGCATTATAACGCAGTAACGGATCGTTTAAGTTTTGGTTGATTTTCCAACGGGCGGAAGTGATAAAATAATTCACCAACGCCCCAATCGCATTTTTGCGCTGATAGTGATGTTCGGAAAACAGCTTTTCGCTCAACTCATCAATATGTTGTTGAACCCAAACGGATTGGCAATTTTTCAGTTGTTGATACGCCTGCTGCCACTGTTGCAGATTCACCACCCCGACCACAATCGCATCTTCCAAATCATGCACCGCATAGGCAATATCGTCCGCCAATTCCATAATGCTGCAATCCAATGATTTATACACGGTTTTCAACCTGTCTTGCGGCGTTTGCCGCGCTTGCCGATAGCGGCAAAATTCATCACGATCTGCGCGGCTTAACGGTTGCAGCAGCCAATCAAACACTGCAGAATCATCGCGGAACAAACCCTTTCCCGGTTTCCAATTGCGCATATTGACATAGCGCGGATCAGTCAAGTGCGGTTGCAGACCGCACTTGGCATATTGCGGCGAAGCGTCATCTAAAATCGTCGGGTATTTCACCACGCCTAAAATCGCGCGACGGGTCAAATTCATCCCGGCTTTTTCGGTGTACGGCTCTAATTTGGTAATCAGACGAAAAGTCTGGGCATTGCCTTCAAAACCGCCGGCTTGCGACATCATATAATTCAACGCCACTTCGCCGCCGTGTCCGAACGGCGGATGTCCGATGTCATGGGCAAAACAGAGGGTTTCGATCAGGCTAATCGGCGGCAACAACGGTTTCAGCATTTTCTGTAACTCATGTTCAGCGATATTCAACTGCGCCGATAACGCTTGAAACGGTTCGCTTAAACCCAGTTGCGCCGCCAAGCTGCTGCCGATTTGCGCCACTTCCAACGAATGGGTTAAGCGGGTACGATAAAAATCATTTTCGCCCACCGCATGAATTTGCGTTTTTGCCTGCAAACAGCGAAACGCCGCCGAGTGCAAAATCCGCCCGCGATCGCGCTGAAACGGCGAACGGTGATCATGCTCCCGTTTGGGATCGTCGATATAGCGTTGTTTCCACTCTTTTTTTATTGTGATTGCCATTCTGCCCTCTCAGACCGCACTTTGCCTTTTTACAGGCTCAATTCATCTAACGCTCGTCCAAAACTCGGCACGAACACCGTTAAAAAATAGTTCATTTCTTCGCTTTTCCACTCATCAAGCAAACCTTCTAGCCGTTTCAACGCCGGAATAAATTCTTGATTGCCGTGTTCCAACTCGGTGCGGGCTTTGATGTAAGCGCAAATCACATCCGCCTGCTTCACCAAGTGTTTATCTTGCGGGCTAATCAGTTCGGCACACAGCAACGGCGCAAAATCCGCTTGTAATGCCTGCGGCAGTAAGCGCAACAAATGCTTTTCCGCTTCGACCTCAATCCGTTTATAGGCTTCGGTAATCTGCGGGTTAAAATATTTGACCGGTGTCGGCAGATCGCCGGTAAAAATCTCACTGCTGTCATGATACATCGCAATCAGCGCAATCCGCTCCGGATTAACCGTGCCATTAAAAAAACGGTTTTTAATCAACGCCAAGGCATGCGCCACAAACGCCACTTGCAAACTGTGTTCCGCCAAATTCTCTTTATCGATATTGCGCATCAGCGACCAACGCCGGATTAACTTCAAGCGATCCAAACAGGCAAAAAAATGGCTGGGTTGAACATCTAACATAACGTACACGCCTTATTTCAATATAAAAACAAAAATCCCTCTATTTCCGATATGGTAAGCCGAAACCAGACTTATATACAGAAAAAAGAGAGATTTTTTATATTTTTATGTTATGCCGATAAATGCCGTTTAATTCGATTCGCTGCCGTAAACCACGATTTCTACACGGCGGTTTGGTAAATTACACGCCGTTTTGGCAGCAACGTTTTTACCATGTTCCGCTTCACAATTCGGCACTACCAAATCTCTTTCGCCATAACCTACCGCCGTGGTTGGAACAGTAACCCCCGCATTCATCAAAACTTCACGGATCGCATGCGCACGTCGTTCAGACAGTTTTTGGTTATATGAATCGGAACCGACCGGATCAGTATAGCCATTCACTTCAATCTTGCTGATAGCTTGACGGGTGATCCCTTTGATTTTCGCTGCAAATTCCTGCACATTACGCTTACCTTCCGGCAATACATCGTTATAGCTGTGTTTATTTAACGGAAAAGTCGCATTGGCATTTAATAATTTAGCATCCAGAACATATTCGTTTTGATTACAAGCACTTGGCAGCACACGTGAGATAGTCTGCGACTGCATTTGCAACAGCTTCACTTCTTCAAATCCCACTTCCGGCTCAACTCGCTCAAACATTGGCGAACCATCATTTCTCGCCTTTTTAATTTTAATATAAGTCACTTGCCGGCTTGGCGTCACAAATTTCACACCTTGAGTCCGATTACCGCCTTTACTGTTTGAGCTAAAAGAAGAGGTCATCAAATTACGATCTGCACATAAAATAATTGGACTGAAACCATTTTCTAATAAAGAAGTTTGATAATCACCATTTACATACACATTCACCGCCGGTCCTTGTACATCGGAGCCACGATAAAAAACAACGAGTCCTTGATTAGTTGCTAAATCTTCTGTACTGACAGAGGCGGGAATATAATTCTGCCACGTCTCTAACGGTCTGCCAGAGTGGGGTAAAGAACAAGCACTCAGTGCTAGCACCGTGCTTAAAAGTGCAATGTATTTTTTCATCAGGATTCCCTTTATACAGTTACTTGATATTAATGTAATAATTGGTAAATAATTGTTTGCATTTATAGCATGATTTATATTTTCACTTAATCTAATCTAAGTACAAGATATAAAAAAAGCTGATCTAAATGATCAGCTCAGGCTAATATCATTTCCCTCCCTCCCCATTTTTCTTGCGAAAAACGGTACTCCCTCCGCCCGCGGAGGGAGAGAAGTCAGTTTGTCAGCAATCTCAGCTGATCTAAATGATCAGCTTAAAGCACACTTTGTACTATTATTGAATCGCATAAACCGTAACTTCAACCCGGCGATTCGATTGATCGCAGGCTTCGCGCATTTTAGTGTCTGTCGGGTTGCGCTCAGCGCAATTTTTGGAAACTAATTGCTGCGAACCGTATCCAGTAACTTCCATTGGAAATTGGACTCCTTCACGTTGTAATAAATTGAGTACGGTTTTCGCTCTGTTGGCGGATAGTTGTCTACTTATAGCCGGGCTTTCATCCGGGGCGCTGTGTCCGCTGATAACAATATGGCTGATATGGCGCTGATCCAACCGCTTCAGATCGGCTGCCAAATCAAGAATTTCTTCCTTCCCTGCCGGAAACATTCCCGCTTGATCCGCCCTGCCGCTTCGAAATAACGTTCTGGCAGATAATGAGAAATTTTGCAAAACGGTTTTTTCCCGACATTCCGTCGCCGGGATCACCCGTGATAGCGTTTGCTTTTGTTCTGACATCTTTTGGATTACCCGCTCACCAGTTTCCGCATCGACACGTTCAAATTCCGGCTCACCATTATTACCGCGTACCACTTTGATAAAACTGCTCCGTTTAGCCGGAACAATAAAATAGATCCCTTCATCTTTATTCGCGAACGTAGTGTTACTGCTAAATGCGGTACTAAAAAAATGAGCCTGAGCACACAATGCAATAGCCTTATAATGATTTGGCAATAACGAAGCATGATAATCCCCATCAACATAAATATTCACTGCCGGTCCAGTGATTGCATTCGCATCACGATAAAAAATAACTTGCGATTGATTATCTTCTAACGTTTGCGAATTAAAAAACGTCGATGTGTGAGTCAACCAACGTTCAAATAATGGTTTTTGCTGCGTTGCCGTCGCACCAACGCTCCATACAAGTGCTATCACGGCAGTCGCAATGATATTTTTGTTCATATTCGCCCTAATTTTTATAGTATGCCCGTGTCGTATTAAACCGAATGCTTCAATACTCAAAAGAATAAAATCAGAAATTTTTGCTTTTTTGTAAAAATACATATTTTATTGTGTTATTTTACGTTTTTATTACCTGATTGCCAATCAAAACCGCACTTTGTTATCTTGATAGCATAAGCCTATAACTTGAATGAATCCCTCAAGGAATCTCAATTTGCAAAAACTGCTGCAACTCCTCGTTGTGCTGTTCCGCCGGAAGATAGTTATGAATTGCCCGTTTCAAAGCTAACCAAATATCCCGATTATACGCAGGGCTTTTCTGTTCGCGTTCTGCCCATCCATATTCCTGCCATCCTTGTCGGCGACTGACTGCTGCACTCTGTAGTGCCAACGCCTCAAATAAAGGGCGAATAAATGCAGTGCCATAAGCCAATTTATCTTTTACGATTAATGTATTATCAGTATATGTTTTCTTGGCAATATCCTCTGCCAACGAAAATCCGGGCTGTTCATCAAGCACGCGGAACAGTCGAATCCACATTTTGGAGGCTTGGTAACTTTGTGCCATTACCGATTCCAGCTCTTCGCGGTTTTGCGGCAAACGCTCATCCGCCCCCACGCCAACACCGGTTGCCAATAATGATTCTGACCAACGTGCCAACCCTTCTGTCAACCAAGCCTGTTTAAACATCATATAGCTGTTTTGATAAAGATGAAAAAGTTCATGTGCCGGTGTGCCATTACGATTAGCATATATTTGGTTACTCACTAACATACTGAGATGGCAGCCTGCGTTCTCTTCTTGACGGGTTGTTGTTACCTCATCGTAAGCCACTCCAAATCGACGATCACTCTCTTCAATCCTCACTTGAATATAATGCGCCTTGGCATAACGCGGCATAGACAAGGGCGCGGACAAACCCAATACGTGTTGATACAGTGCATCTGCAACTATCAGCTGGCGCTGAATGTCTTCTAACTGGACTTCACTCGCCAACGAATCGACTGCCGCAGTTTGCCCTTTCTCAACACGGACAACATAGCGAAATGGCGTATCGCCCTCAACCGTGGCTAACTGAGTTGGAGGCGTAAGCTTTAAGGCAATACAGGCGCCAACAGGCTGCTGCCCCACCAATGATGTGTTAGAGTCCGTATTCGCTTGTAAAATAACAGGAAAAGAAGTTAACATCATTGCTATCCAATATCTTAGTTGAATCATATAAACACTATTTCCGGTCAAATCATTATTTGCGCAAATAACTCACGACCCGATGTAATCCGCTGCCGTGTGACGATTTCAGTAACATCCGATCTGAGTCATGCAATGCGATCGTCTTATTTTCAAACAGATCGATTATCGTGTCAGCATTCGGCATCCAGTGCAAGTGCGGTATGCGATTTAATGATTTCAACGCTTGATACAATACCTGCATTTCTACACCAGATAAAATCACCATTCTTGCCTGAGTTTGCAACACATCATCTTGCAATTCCAGATGGTGTTGTCGACTGTCCGCCCCTAATTCCAACATATCCCCTAACACCAATACTCGCTGTTCAGGCAAGGTTGCCTCATCGGCGAATGCCTGTAACGCCGCTTTCATCGAAATCGGGTTGGCATTGTAGGCTTCGTTGATCACCGTTATCGTTTTATCCGCATAAGTACACTGGAACATATCGCCACGCCCTTCCACCGGCCGGAATTGCTCAAGTGCGGTCAGAATTTTCGCCAAATCCAAACCTTGTTGCTGAGCAATGGCGATAACCGCTAACGCGTTCAACATTAAGTGTTTCCCTTGCGCGCCTAATGTCACCGTGATTTCTTTACCGAATAGCGATACTCTGCCGCTGCCTTGTTGATAGCTCAACAAGCGCACATCCGCTTGTTCGTGTTCCCCGTAGCTGACTACGTTCAACTGTTGCTGGAGAGCCGCACGTTCAATCAAATCAAACTGCGCAATATCGCGACATACTACCGCAAGACCTTTAGGCGGCATTGCCTCGAAAATCCGGGATTTTTTGAGAGCGACGGTATCTAAATCATTATGGTATTCTAAGTGAGCGGCAGCGATATTGGTGATCACGGCAACATCCGGCTTCACCAATTGGCTGTTCAGCGACATATTGCCAATCGCCATTTCCAATATCCAGTGCGAAGCTGTTTGCGGCATACACGCCATATTCCACGCGATGCCAATGGGTAAATTGGCACTGCCTTGGGTTTGAGCTGTTGGCGCAATCGCAGATAAGGCTTGACTTAACATGGCAACGGTAGTGGTTTTACCTGCGCTACCAGTTACGCCGTAAGTTTTGCCACGATAAGTTGAGCGAGCCAGATGAGCCAAATCTAGCGTTGCTTTACGCACATTGCCCACCACCAATAACGGCACACCAAGGCTTGCATAAGTGTCCGGATCATCGGTAACAATCGCCGAAGCCCCTTTCAGCACAAAGGATTTCACCGCCACAAACGGCAGATAACCTATTTGCATATTTTTACCGCGAGCGACGATAATATGCCCTTTTTGGAAACTTTTCGGGAAAATACTCAACCCCGTCGGCTGCCAGTTTTCAGGCGCGGTAGTATGCCATTTTCCTTTCGTCGCCATTTCAACATTAATTGCATTAAATGCCATATTTTCTATCTTTTTCTGTTGTTGCAAACTGTTGGGATAGTTGCCGTTTTTCAATAATTCATAATAATGCACAAAGCCTGATAAATAGTGCTCCACATCATCAATCCGCACGCGGAACACATGGTGACGGATAAAAAAGCCGTGTAAAATCTTATTCGGATTCGCAAAATGCATCGCATTTTCAGGAAAGAAAAAGCCATTGACTAAATAATTGGCACGGGTGTGTAAAGCGGTATAAAACGCCGCCACATCAAAACCATTGAGGACCGTTTGATATTCGGGAAATTCGTCTAATTTCAGCAACATTTTATGAAATGCCATGCACAGTTCCAATAAAGTCGGAAACGTAGTCAAGCGATTCTGAATAAAATTGAGATAGCCTTTCACATTATCCACCGCAAATTGGAAATAACGCTGTTCAGGCTTATAACGCACTAACTCATTAGAACAGTAAGACAACCAATGATCGTGTGCTTTTTCATGATGGTTGGCGATAAAGAAATCAAATGCCTTTTCCACACAAACCAGCCAGCGCGGATCTTGAGTGATCCCATATAAACGCATTAAACCAAATGCCGCTTCACCATCGTAATAAATCGTGCGGGTTTTCTCCATCACGTCCAGTGTTTTGCCATTTAAAATATGCACAAAACTGCCGTCTGCTTCTTGCATTGCAACAATACCGAGCGCCAAATTTTCACACAAACCGAGCAAGCGTGAAGTGCGGTTATTCTTCGGAAACATCTGTGCATATTTCACAAACGCAAGAATGGCGACGGCATTGGCTCCGAGTTTGATTTCATTATTGGCTTCCAACACGTAAGCTTTGCCATCCGCATACTGCCGAATATTATGCGCTACAAAATAATCAATTGCCGTTTCTATGCGGTTTTGTACCGTTTGCAGTTCACCCGTATTGATTGTGCGTGGACTGATGTTGGTGCTTACCGTTTGATTGTCGGCGATTAATTGCCGACACAGCTCCAAGCCCTCCAACAAGGCATAGGTGCTAGAAGCGTGGCGCAGTGTGTTATAGGTTGGAATAGGCTTATCAAAGCATGGGAAATGTCCATACTGAAACAAACCGCTCTCTTCAATTTGACGGCTTAAATATTGGGTGCTTAAGTGCACCAACTCACCTGTCACGTCAGGATTTAAAGCAGACATCTGGCGGCGGCCATGTTGGCGCGGCAAGGTTGAAAGCACTTGCAATTGTTGCGTATCGGTATCCAAAAATACGCCCGCCGTGACAAATGTCATCACCGGCATATCCGCTGTAAAATTCGGCATTTGTTTGGATGAGAAACGCCCTTTCAAATAACGTTCCAAGTTTGCCTGATTGACGCCTGCCAACGGATTATCCGCCCCTAAATAAAGGGCTGCATGGGCATTCAATTCCATTTCGGTCGCCAACAACCAAGGCGAAGTCACGCCTTTGAAGGCGATACCGGAGCGGAAATAATTACGTTTGTAATTTTTCATCTCCTGCTGTAATTTCGCCCAGCTCGTTGCCGACTCACTCACAACCCATTCCACCTTTAACCATTTAACCGGCTGCTCAAAATGTTTGGCAAGTGCGGTGATCTTGTTTTCCAGTTTGGCTTGTACAGCTTGCCAATCACTACTCACTAATTCATTTTTATCAAAGAATAAACTGGCACATTTGGCACGTTTTTCACCACTACTGAGAGAAATAATCAAAATATCGGCTAATTCACCCATGCTATGTTGTTGCTTATAGCGAGCATGAATTTGTGGTAAATGATGAGTGAATAAGGTCAAGAGTGAAGTCATAATAGCCCTGCAGTCAGTAAATTTATCCTAAAATGATCCCAAATAATTGCTTTATTATAATCAATTGATTAATAAAACCCGAAAAACCAATAGAATGGTAAAACATTTATTAAAAATGACAACTTAAGTAAATTATACAATGTAAATGTTTTTAAGTATAATACGATTGCAATAAACAAAAGTATATAAAAGATAATATCAATTGGAACAAGCGCTGTGATTGCAGCCAATGCTGGCTCACAAAAGATGTGCCACCCTATGCGATTGTCGGCGGCAATCCGGCTAAGCTAATTAAATATCGATTTAACGATTCACAATTTATGATCACTACGACAAGGTTCAGACGCATGACAGACAAAAAATCCAGTGCTATTGTATTTATGCTGACAGCAAATTATCACTTTGCACTCGCAACAATGATCATTAACTTACAAGAAAGGAATCGTCATAACTATGATAATATCGTTGTATATCATGACGGCTTAACTGCAAACCAACAATCAGATTTGCTGAGCATTGAGCCCAATATTCTTTTTATTTCTTATACATTTTCCGACTGGAAAAAAGAACACCATGAAGAAACCATGGATGGAAAACAACTCGATTATTTCATTAAGCGCTTTTCGCATTTTGCACTATCAAAATATAAAGTCGTCGAACAGCTGGCTCATTATCATAAAGTTTTATTCTTAGATTTAGATATGGTGGTACAAGATGACCTGAGTGAACTATTTAAGATCGAAGGTGTTGCATGGCGATCTGAAAGCCCGTTTCTAAAAAAATTTGGAGATCGCACCTCCCGCCCACCGCTAGCCGAATTAAATAATATCCCACACACCCACCCGGCACCGAATGGCGGGCTATTTTATGCCGATGATACGTTAGATTGGCAACAAGCGGTCAAAGATGCACAATTTTTCTTAAAAACATTTCTCGGTTATTTCAGCAGCGTCATTGATGAATTAGCATTTTCATGGCTAGCGTATAAACAAAATATCAACATTACAGAACTTGATTATAAAATTTATAATACATTACCGCGTGTAGCCACTCATCAAACTAAAATTGTACATTTTATGGGGAATATGAAGCCTTGGAATTGTGAATTATCACAATCTGCATTCCCGACATGGATGAGAAACTACCAAAAAACACTCACATTCGGTGATTTTAGCTCGGATAAAATAACGCATTTTGGCGAAACCGGAGAATTATTACGCAAACGTACCAATGAAGCGCATTGGCTACATTTTTTACAGCATAGCAAGCTAGAAATCCCAACAAATTTAAAATTACGCTATGAGCTCGATAAAGATGAGCTCACACTTGATTATAAACCATTCATTTATTATGAATTTGTATTACAACGTAATACTTGGGATTTTAAATTAACCTTACAAATTAATATTAAGGAAATTACTCGAGATAAGCGACTAAAAAACGTGCTTAATGCCATAGTCACGGATAATGAAAATCTCACTTACCTTGAGAATTCCAAAGGCATTACACTGACAGCAAAACGTTGCCATTTAGATAAAATCAATAGCTACTTTTGTTATTTTTATCAAAAAACACAGCCTATATTAGAAATATTGGGATAGTTATCTTGAAGCACAGGTTTATAGCCATTATTGAAATTTTTTGTAGGTTGCGGTTGAGCAACTCTCAAAATTTATGCGCTTTTTGTTCGAATAGTCGTTTTGTTCCGGCTTTTGTTTCTTCAAGGGAATGCCTGCGCCCTTGGCGACTGTCTTCTCTCCCACGGTTAATTTTTTAAACAAGAAATTCATCATAACCCGCTTCTTTAACTATCATATCGTTCTCCCGGCATAAAATTTATCATTAATACCTCAATGCTAAGAATACAATACACTCCACGTATTTATGGGATTCGCCTAGGTTAAGCATGAATCAACCCCGCTAGGGTTGGGGAATATTGCTGATTGAGCGGAACCGAAGCCTGCGTGGTTTAGTTCAAAAATTGTGAAACACAAAAACCACACTTACCCCCTACCCCGCCAACAAGTTGACAGGGTGTTTGAGTTTGGTAAACCGCACTTTGGGAAAAGTGCGGTTTAGGTACAACATATTTATTAGTAATCAAATAATTTGGATACCTTGTTCAATATAGATCGCTTGAGTACCACCATAAGTGCTACCTCCTACAGTCCAAGTATCATACTTATGACCATCTACATCAACTGTAGCTCCCTTCGTCCAAGTAGCACCAGCCAAATCATATTGACCAATACCATTACCCAAATCAACTTTTGATGTGCTATCACCTTGAATATACATCGCAGTTTGACCATTAGTTTTATCTAACGCACTATTGTACTGATATTTATAGATATTAATTCTGTTACCTGAACCTAAATCAATATTTTCAACCCCAAACACATTAGTTGCACTAATAGTTGAGCCTGTACCAGTAATCGTTACAGTGTCATCAGTAGCCGAGCTACCGTTGATTTTACCGCCCGAGATCTTACCAATTTCAACCACATCATTAGCTCCCATATTGATGGTGCCGCCTGACATGGTACCGATTTTCACGGTATCAACATCGGTATCGGTTCCGGTATTGACCGTACCACCTTTCATGGTTGTAATATTGACTGTATCAGCACCAATACCCAAGTTGATGGTACCTGCGCCAGCCAGCTCGGTACCCAGTTGATTGATATTCGCCGTATCGTCACCGGCACCTAAATCAATCACGGTATTTTTGACGCCGTTGCTACCACTCACTTTGCCTTCGATATTAACCGTATCTTGACCGTTACCACCATAAATCGTGGCGGTAATGCCTAATGCGGAACCGACATCACCTTTAACGGTCAGAACATTCACATCAGTTTCCAAGTCGGTGTTGTTATCGTTACCTAGGCTAACACTGTTTTTATAAGTAGTTTCGTAAGCTGATGGATAGTTACGACCACTGCCCAAATCAATCACTGATTGATCTAAAACGTTACCTTGAATGGTGACGTTATCCGAACCGCTACCGCCATAGATATGACCTGCCAGCACTTGATCATGTACAATGAAAGTATCGTTACCTCCCTCACCAAATACATATGGTCTCCATTGAGGAAATGCTGGGTTCGCCGCATTACCAATCATACTGCCAACATCATAGCTGTCATTGCCTTCACCCAGACAGACTCGGGCAAGTTCTTGATGATTACCACGGACTTTAATGACATCATTACCTTGTCCTAAGTCCACAGTCGTAATACTTTGCGAGTCGTCGAAGTTCTCGCCATAAGCCTGACTATTCGACACGTTACCCAGTGTCTTGGTGTCTGTACCATCTAACCAGAAACTGACATAGAGCGTATCATCATAGTCTGAACCCATTGCTACGCCCAGACCTTCTACAAGCTGAGTCGTATTGTTACCACCCGGATATAAAATACCGGTCATCAGGTTGAAGTCAGCATCCAAGAACGGAATCGCAAACGGTTCACCATTGATGATCACACCTCTTGCCTCGGTCTCACCCATGGTAAAGCCTGCTTTGTCATTCAAGGTCGCAATCACCGATTCGTTGGTTTCTTTACCAAATTCAGCTACGGCAACGTTATCGTTAATCGGGTCAACCGTGAAGCTAGCTTGGGTTTCGCCTGCTTTAATGGTCAACGTAACATTACCGTTTGTGATTGGCGTTCCATCTGCCAACAGTGCGTTGTAATCTGCACCTTCCGCTCCAGGTACTGCTGCTTGTCCGCCCAAGCTGACCGTCACCACTGTATCTTCCAATACCGCTTTAGACGCAGTTACCGTAAAGGTCATCACTGAGCCTGAGCTTGAATCCATTTCAGACTGCACCGGATCGGTAACTGAAATCAACAAGGTGGTCATCAAGGTATCGTTAACGTCAGTTGTGCTCGATACAACATCTGGCTGTGCCAGTGCTATCGTATCCACAACCGCTATATTTCCATTTCCAACAACAACCTCCTCGCCTTGATGCCATATCTCGACTGCTTTATCCGTTGATAAATTTCCTGCTTTATCTGTCACCAATACTTTTGGAATATATTTTCCGTCAGCTAATGTTTCTGTGATTTCAACGCTGAACTTCCCTTCTTCATCGGCTTTTGTGATATAAAATTCCTTATGAATATTCACTACAACATCAACTTCCGGTTCTGTTTTACCTTCAAAAACAGGCAACGTTCTAACCATTGATAATTCAGGTTTTTCTAATCTGATATAGTCTATTTTCGGTGGTTGTGTATCAATCACCACATTCGTTATTTCGTTATAAACCGAATGTTTTCCTTCCGCCGCTTGCCTTACACGAATTGAGTGATACTCGCCGTCTGCCAACTCAATGTTGACAAGATGATTAACCGGATCATTGGCGATTCGCCACTCTGGACTATGATTAATACTGTATTCAACCTTTGTGCCTTCATGCATACCCGATACCAACAAATTATGGTTATTAGTTATACGATCTTGTTGATCTTCGCCTGTATCTCGCTCCAAACGCACATATAATTTATTCAGTTCTTTTGTTTCTTCACTCATATTTCACCTCAGGGTTAGTAGTTTCAAAAAGAGATAGTAACAAACAGTTACCAATCAACCTTACCACAAAGATGAGAATGATTGCTATTTGATTTACAGGCATCAAATTCTTCACAAAATAGCAGCCATAAAAAACACCCCGTCAGCAAGCTGACGAGGCGTTTGTCTTTTGATGAACCGCACTTTGGGAAAAGTGCGGTTTAAGCAACTTGATTATATGAAATTAGATGATATTGCCAATCGTATTTTCAATATAAATCATGGTGGTAGTATCATTCCCATACTGCCAAGCAGAATAGGTATGACCGTCTTCAGTGATTGTCGCACCGGTTTTTCCCCATTGCACACTATCAATCAAACTTTCTCCCAGAGAAGAAAACGATGCTGCATAGCCCAAGTTCACGGTATCGTCTGCACCACCTAAAATTTTGATGGTTTGCTCGGCACCTGAATCACGGACATTGGCTGCATTCACATACAAGGTGTTTGCACCGTTGCCGTTAATATCAATCACTTCCGCACCTTTAATGCTGTTGCTCAAGCGTACTGAAGTGCCTGAACCGCTGAGTGTTACCGTGTCGATACCGGTGCCCATATCGATTACGTTGGCATCTGCCAGTCTGCCGACGGTAACCGTATCGTTACCTGCACCCAAGCTGATAGTACTGCTTGCATACATACCGCCATCAATGGTGACATGATCTTGACCATTACCGCCATAAACATGTGCGGAAGACGAAAACATTCCCAAATTCTGATGAACATGCAACGTATTAATATCACTTGCCAGATCGACATTGTCATCATTACCCAAACTCAAGCCATTGGTATAACTGGTTTCATAAGCAGAGGTGTAAGCCCGACCACTGCCCAAATCGATCATGGCGTTATCCAACATACTACCCTGAACAGTGATGGTATCTGAGCCGCTGCCACCATAAACATTAATGAACATGATGTCATCTTTAAAGGTGATCGTATCGTTACCACCCTCACCAAATACATGTGGTCTGAGGTTATCAGTACCAATGGTTACTGCACCGCCGGCAATGAACGTATCATCGCCTTCTCCCAAATATACACGGGTTAAAAGGTTCACACCTTCACGAATCCAAAGCGTATCGTTGCCTTTGCCTAAATCGAGGGTTGAGAATGAAAGGCTACTATCGAAGTTTTGACCTTTGGCAAGACTGTTGGCAAAGTCGCCCTGTCCGGCATCGTTGCCATTGATGTAGTAGCCTATGTAAATCTTATCATTATAGTCTGAACCCATTGCTACATTTGGTCCTTCAAGCACTTGTGTGGTTTGGTCGCCTTCAGGGAAAGTCACACCGGTCATCAAGTTCAAGTCAGCATCCAGTCGCGGAATCGCAAACGGTTCGCCGTTGATGATCATACCGCGAGCCTCGATTTCACCCATGGTAAAGCCGGTTTTATTATTCAAGGTCGCAATCACCGATTCATTGGTTTCCTTACCGAATGCAGCTAAGGCTTCATTGTCGTTAATTGGATCAACGGTGAAGCTTGCTTGAGTTTCGCCTTTCTTAATGGTCAATGTCACTGTGCCGTTGGAAATTGCTGTGCCATCAGCCAATGCTGCTGTGTAATCCGCACCTGCTTCGCCCGGCACGGTAGCTTGTCCGCTCAGGCTAACAGTGACTACAGTATCTTCCAATACAGGTTTAGAAGCAGTTACAGTAAAGGTCATTACTGAACCCTCTGTAGAATCTACTTCGCGTTGTACCGGATCAGTCACCGAAATCGACAATGTGGTCATTGAAGTATCGTTGATGATGGTTTCAGCTTCTTTGCCACCCAAAGTCATGCTCAGGGTTTCTTGACCTTCGGAAAGCTCATCTGCCACAGTCGGGTAGCTAATAGTGAAGCTATCCACGCCAGCTGGAATCACTAACTTACCGCCAACTACTTGTACATTGTTGCTGAACACCGCTGTACTGTAATCATCAGTCTCAGTTGCTGTTCCACCCAATACCGGCGCATCAATCGTACCACCTTTGTGACCGGTTAATAGCGTTACATTAAACTCGACGTTATCACCTTCGTTGACAGATGGCACAGTAACCAACTCGGTTACTGTCAATAGTACAGCATCCACAACCGCTATATTTCCATTTCCAACAACAACCTCCTCGCCTTGATACCACATCTCTGCCGCTTTATCCGTCGATAAATTTCCTGCTTTATCTGTTACTAATACTTTTGGAATATATTTTCCGTCAGCTAATGTTTCTGTGATTTCAAGACTGAACTTTCCTTCTTCATCGGCTTTTGTGATATAAAATTCCTTATGAATATTCACTACAACATCAGCTTCGGGTTCCGTTTTACCTTCAAAAACAGGCAACGTTCTAACCATTGATAATTCAGGTTTTTCTAATCTGATATAGTCTATTTTCGGTGGTTGTGTATCAATCACCACATTCGTTATTTCGTTATAAACCGAATGTTTTCCTTCCGCCGCTTGCCTTACACGAATTGAGTGATACTCGCCGTCTGCCAACTCAATGTTGACAAGATGATTAACCGGATCATTGGCGATTCGCCACTCTGCACTATGATTAATGCTATATTCAACTTTTGTGCCTTCATGCATACCCGACACCAACAAATTACGGTTATTGGTTATACGATCTTGAGTGTTTTCACCGTTATCTTGCGCCAAACGGATATGAACTTTGTTCAGTTCTTTCGTTTCTTCACGCATATTTCACCTCATTAGTTAATGATTTTAAAAGAGATAGTAACGATAAGTTACATAATAACCGTATCACACCGATGAGAATTATTACTATTTAATTTGCAAAACATCAATTTCTTCACAAAATAGCAGCTATAAAAAACACCCCGTCAACAAGTTGACAGGGTGTTTGAGTTTGATAAACCGCACTTTGGGAAAAGTGCGGGTTCCTTAGGGGTTATTACAACACATTAACCGTGCTTTGAATGTACAACTCGATGCTCGGGTTGGAGCTTTCTGTCCACACGGTATAGCCTTGGTTTTCACCGGTACCTTGTTTCGATGTCCAGTTACCCAACTGCGGTGTGCTAGACGTGGTATCGCTTGTCCAGTTGTTGTCACCTAAATCAACAAAGTCTGACGAACCACCGGTGATGTAGATTTTGGTTGGTGCGCCTGCATAAACCAAATCACTCAAGGTAATATCCAAGTGGGTGTTGGAATCATTCAGGTCAATCACTTCAAAGCCTTTCACCTTGGTCATGTCGATCTCGGTTTTTCCACCTGCACCAGTAAAACGCAAGATGTCTTTGCCGGCACCACCATTCACCTCAGCATTGTCTCTGAATGCCGCACCTGTACCGCCAATAGTCAGGATATCATCACCGGCACCCAAATCAACCTTATTGTTGCCCTCGATATAACCACCGACCGTCATGGTGTCGTTGCCGCTACCGGTAATCACGCTTTGCGCCGATGCGGTAGTGGACATATAACCACCGATGGAGATGGTGTTGTCACCATCGCCGAGGTTGATCACATTGCCATTAGAGGTTGCAGCGGAATCCAAGTTGCTGCCGATAATCAAGGTATCGTTACCTGCACCGGCGGTCATGCCTTTAGTGCCTGACCACCAACCTTCGATATAAACCGTATTATCGCCTTCACCCAAATTAAATTCAATCATCTGGGTATTAACCGTTGTACCGACGTTACCTTTAACATGAATCAAATCATCGCCGCTACCGGTGGTAATTGCTGCGGGACCGGATATAGCTCTGAAATCACCATTAATGGCTACGGTATTGTTACCATCTCCCAGATTCATACTGCTTCCACTTGCCAAACGTGCGGTAATACCATTCAAGCCACTTTGAGTACCGTAGCCGATGCTGACGTAATCATCACCTGAGCCTGCAGTGAAGTTGAAACCGGTATCTAAGTTGTCACCGATAGTCAAACGGTTGTTGCCTTCGCCCATTTTCACCACCAACGGGTTACCTACAGCGCCACCACCAACAGTGAAGATGTCATCACCTGCACCTAAGTCGATATCGTAAGCGCCGTAAGCCATGTTACCTTTAATTTCAAACTTATCGTTGCCATCGCCCATTTCGATATTAACATCAGACAACAAGCTACCATTGACGCGCAAGTAGTCATTACCGCCAGCCATATCAATTACTGTTTTACCATTGGTTTGCTGAGAGAAAATGCCTTGGTTACCCAAATCATTGACGCTTCCACCGGCAAGAATTACATAATCATTGCCATCGTCCATCAACAGCCCCTGTGCACTTTCACGCTGCAACAGAATTGTGCTGTCCATAGTTGCAGTAGTAATACCTACTTCGGTATTCATATTGACATACAGACGCGGGAAGTTGTGCAGGCTGGCAGTTTCCACGTTACCGGCTTGGTCAATGACCGTGATCTCTGCACCATCAACAGTTTTGTTGTTCCAACCACTCAAAGTCAGGGTGTATGCGCCATTCTCATCAGCAGTTGTTTCAGTTGTTACATAGCTGTTGTTGTTGGTGCTGCTCAAGTAAGTCACACGGATTGTCGCTCCCGGCTCAGTCGTGCCGCTGAAAGTACGGTTGCTGCCGCTTACAGTAACATTATCGACTGTCAATGCTTCAACCATGGTATCGAGCTTAATGTGGTGTTCTTGGATAACCGTTTCGGTTTGCTCTCCGTCAACCACGCCTTTCACGACTGCGCGATACAGGTACTCTTGACCATAGGTTTGACCCAATTGATCATCAGCAACGACATATTGGGTGTCCGAACCATCTACTTTTACCACAGTCACTTCAGTTTCCGATCTGATCGGTGACACACCTGCCAGAGAATCATCGTAGGTATAGCGGTAAACCACCAAAGATTCTCCGTCTTGCAAGGCGCGATCCAACGTGATAGCGACTGTCGGAGTGTCATCATTGGTCAAGCCTGTTGCCAAGCTGCTGAATGTGCCGGTGGTGTTGTTGCCGATTTCACCGGTTTTGCCGTTGGTGTTATACACACCGCTATCAATCAGTGCTTGCAAGCCTGCATAATCATCGGTCAGGTTGTCACCAAAGCTGATGCTGGCTTCAGGGAACGCTTTTTCAATGATTACGCTGCCTGTGCCGTCCAAAGAGCGGTTGCCTGCTTTATCTTGTACATAAGCCGTCACTTCAATCTCGCTGATGTCGGCTGTCGGCACATCAATGCTGACTGAACCTGCCGCCAACAAGGTATCCGTAATGGTAATTTCTCTATCCTCACCATTAATGGTGACATATAGAATATCGCCAACTTCGGTATTAACCGGCAATGTGATTTTCACCGGTGTGCTGTTGTCAGCACCGATTTCGCTTACACTTAACACACCATTGCCCAGAATTTGTTCGCCATTTTCATCAAACAGTGGCGCACCTTCTGCGTTATACATCTTGGTGGTGTCTTCAGGGAAGCTGATCACCGGACCGGTATCGGCTTTACCGTCATTATCGGTATCGCCCGGAACAGTGGTATCTGCATTCGGTCCTGCGATGCCTGTACCTTCGTCAGACTTGTTGTTGCCTTCACTGTTGGTCGCTGTCACGGTGCTACCGTCTTGAACTGCGCGTTCAGAGATGGTCACCACGCCGGTTTCAGGATCAACACTGACACCTGTCGGCAAGGTAGTGCCGGTTTCCGGTGCCCATTTGCCTTCTGAATCTTTCACCACCGCAACAGTTTGAGTTTCATCGTTTTCATCAACAAACTCGATGTCCAAACGGTCAGCTTCCTCATTTGGCGTTACCGTTACCGAACCATTGGTCTTGCTCGGGGTTACGGTCGGTGCGTCCGGTGCTTTATCGTCACCTGCTGTGGCTTTGCCTTCTTCAGACGTGTTGTTGCCTGCGTCGGTATTAGTCGCGGTTACTTCGCTGCCGTCTTGGACTGCATCTTGACCGATGGTCACGACACCTGTATTCGGATTCACGCTGACGCCGTCCGGCAAGGTGGTGCCGGTTTCCGGTGCCCAAGTGTTGGTGTCCGGATCTTTCACCACGGTCACGGTTTGGGTTTTGCCGTCTTCGTCAACGTAGCTGATCTCGGTTTTCACTGCATCAGTCGCAGGCGTTACTGTCACGCTGCCGTCTTCGGTGCTTGGTGTTACAGTCGGTGCATTCGGTGCTTTGTCTTGACCTGCCGTGCCTTTGCCTTCTTCCGACGTGTTGTTGCCTGCGTCGGTGTTGGTCGCGGTTACGGTGCTGCCGTCTTGGACTGCATCTTGACCGATGGTCACGACACCTGTGGTTTCGTCAACGGTGACGCCGTCCGGCAAGGTGGTGCCGGTTTCCGGTGCCCAAGTGTTGGTTTCCGGATCTTTCACCACGGTCACGGTTTGGGTTACGCCGTCTTCGTCTGTGTAAGTGATGTCTAACTGCTCTGCATCGTCCACAGGCGTTACTGTTACGCTGCCGTCTTCGGTGCTCGGGGTCACGGTCGGTGCATTCGGTGCTTTGTCTTCACCTGCCGTGCCCACACCTTGCGATGTGTTATTCGCAGCATCCGTACTGATTGCTGTCACGGTGCTACCGTCTTGTACTGCATCTTGACCGATAGTCACTACGCCAGTAGTTGAATCTAACGTAACGCCTGTTGGCAAGGCTTTATCACCACCATTTTCATCAACTGATTTCCATTGCCCATCTTCACCTTTCACAATTGTGATGGTTTGGTCTGCTCCGGTTTCATCTTTATAGGTGACCACTACTTTCGTTGCATCCATGGTTTCACCATCTGCAACCGGTTTCACTACCACGCTACCGTCGGTTGTGCTTGGTTCTACGCTTGGATTCGCCAATGTGATGTCAACAATCGCTTCATCGCTCACTTCTACTGGAGTAGCTACGGCATTGCCATACGCATTTTCGGTGATGCTCGCTGTCACGGTCAATGTTTCGCCGTCTGCCGGAATTGCTACATCGGTAAACACGACTTGACCAGCGTCAATCTCAGCTTGAGTAATGGTTTTAGTTTGTGGCGTACCATTCACATCCAAGGTAACGACTTCACCCAATGTCGGATTGTTTAGCTTCACGGTCACACTGGTTGTTGCGCCTGCGGTGCCGCTTGCCGCCTCTGATTCAGTTTTATTGATATAGCCATCATTGTTCGTATCGGCATCAATAGTGACTTCACTCACTTCCGTGTGCGCTTCAATATCGCTATCTGCATCACTGTCGCTGTCAGAGTCGGAATCACTGTCGCTGTCAGAATCGGAGTCTGAATCACTATCGGAATCTGAATCACTGTCGGAGTCTGAGTCGCTGTCGCTATCGGAATCTGAGTCGCTATCACTATCGGAGTCGGAATCGCTGTCGCTATCGGAATCTGAGTCGCTATCACTATCGGAATCTGAGTCGCTGTCGCTATCGGAGTCTGAGTCGCTGTCGCTATCGGAATCTGAGTCGCTATCACTATCGGAATCTGAATCACTGTCGGAGTCTGAGTCACTATCGGAGTCTGAGTCGCTGTCGCTATCGGAATCTGAGTCGCTATCACTATCGGAATCTGAATCACTATCGGAATCTGAATCACTGTCGGAGTCTGAGTCACTATCGGAGTCTGAGTCGCTGTCGCTATCGGAATCTGAATCACTGTCGGAGTCTGAGTCACTATCGGAGTCTGAGTCGCTATCACTATCGGAATCTGAGTCGCTATCACTATCGGAATCTGAATCACTATCGGAATCTGAATCACTGTCGGAGTCTGAGTCACTATCGGAGTCTGAGTCGCTGTCGCTATCGGAATCTGAGTCGCTATCACTATCGGAGTCGGAATCGCTATCGCTATCGGAATCTGAGTCGCTATCACTATCGGAATCTGAGTCGCTGTCGCTATCGGAGTCTGAGTCGCTGTCGCTATCGGAATCTGAGTCGCTATCACTATCGGAGTCGGAATCGCTGTCGCTATCGGAATCTGAGTCGCTATCACTATCGGAGTCGGAATCGCTGTCGCTATCGGAATCTGAATCACTGTCGGAGTCTGAATCACTGTCGGAGTCTGAGTCGCTGTCGGAGTCTGAGTCTGAATCGCTGTCAGAGTCGGCATCTGCGTCACTATCATCATTGCCTAATACAATCGCTGTTGCTGGATCACTTGTATTATCCGCAGCATCAGTATTGGTTGCAGTGACTTCGGTGCCACTTTGGATCGCTTCGTCTGGAATATTGATCGCACCAGTAGTCGGATCCACGCTGACGCCGTCCGGTAAGGTGCTGCCGTCTTGCGGCGTCCAGTTGCCGTTGTCGTCTTTAACCACGACGACCGTAACCGGTTTGCCGTCTTCATCGGTATAAGTCACTTTGGTTTCCGTCGCGTCGTCCGCCGGGGTCACCACTACACTGCCGTCCTCTTTGGCGTCGATAGTCGGTGGATTTGGGGCGTCGGTATCAAGTGCGGTTGCCGTTGCCGGTGCGCTTTCGTTACCTGCCGTATCGCTGTTGGTTGCGGTCACTTCAGTGCCGCCCTTGATGGCTTTATCAGGAATAGTGATCACGCCGCTGGTCGGATCCACGCTGACGCCGTCCGGTAACTCAGTACCGTCTTTCGGTGTCCATTCGCCGCTATCCGGATCTTTCACCGCGACAACGGTTTGGGTTTTGCCGTCTTCATCGGTATAAGTCACTTTGGTTTCCGTCGCGTCGTCCGCCGGGGTCACCACTACACTGCCGTCCTCTTTGGCGTCAATGGTCGGTGGATTTGGGGCGTCGGTATCAAGTGCGGTTGCCGTTGCCGGTGCGCTTTCGTTGCCCGCCGTATCGCTGTTGGTTGCGGTCACTTCAGTGCCGCCCTTGATAGCTTTATCAGGAATAGTGATCACGCCGCTGGTCGGATCCACGCTGACGCCGTCCGGTAAGGTGCTGCCGTCTTGCGGCGCCCAGTTGCCGTTGTCGTCTTTAACCACGACGACCGTAACCGGTTTGCCGTCTTCATCGGTATAAGTCACTTTGGTTTCCGTCGCGTCGTCCGCCGGGGTCACCACTACACTGCCGTCCTCTTTGGCGTCGATAGCCGGTGGATTTGGGGCGTCGGTATCAAGTGCGGTTGCCGTTGCCGGTTCGCTTTCGTTCCCTGCCGTATCGCTGTTGGTTGCGGTCACTTCAGTGCCGCCTTCAATTGCGTCCGCCGGAATGGTGATCACGCCGCTGGTCGGATCCACGCTGACGCCGTCCGGTAACTCAGTACCGTCTTTCGGTGTCCATTCGCCGCTATCCGGATCTTTCACCACGACAACGGTTTGGGTTTTGCCGTCTTCATCGGTATAAGTCACTTTGGTTTCCGTTGCGTCGTCCGCCGGGGTCACCACTACACTGCCGTCCTCTTTGGCGTCGATAGTCGGTGGATTCGGGGCGTCGGTATCAACTGCGGTTGCCGTTGCCGGTTCGCTTTCGTTGCCCGCCGCATCGCTGTTGGTTGCGGTCACTTCAGTGCCGCCCTTGATGGCTTCATCAGGAATAGTGATCACACCTGTGGTCGGATCCACGCTGACGCCGTCCGGTAAGGTGCTGCCGTCTTGCGGCGCCCAGTTGCCGTTGTCGTCTTTCACCACGACAACGGTTTGGGTTTTGCCGTCTTCATCGGTATAAGTCACTTTGGTTTCCGTCGCGTCGTCCGCCGGGGTCACCACTACACTGCCGTCCTCTTTGGCGTCGATAGCCGGTGGATTTGGGGCGTCGGTATCAAGTGCGGTTGCCGTTGCCGGTGCGCTTTCGTTCCCTGCCGTATCGCTGTTGGTTGCGCTGACTTCAGTGCCGCCCTTGATGGCTTCATCAGGAATAGTGATCGCACCTGTAGTCGGATCAACGCTGACGCCGTCCGGTAACTCAGTACCGTCTTTCGGCGCCCAATTGCCGTTGTCATCTTTCACCACGACAACGGTTTGGGTTTTGCCGTCTTCATCGGTATAAGTCACTTTGGTTTCCGTCGCGTCGTCCGCCGGGGTCACCACTACACTGCCGTCCTCTTTGGCGTCAATGGTCGGTGGATTTGGGGCGTCGGTATCAACTGCGGTTGCCGTTGCCGGTTCGCTTTCGTTGCCCGCCGCATCGCTGTTGGTTGCGGTCACTTCAGTGCCGCCCTTGATGGCTTCATCAGGAATAGTGATCACACCTGTGGTCGGATCCACGCTGACGCCGTCCGGTAAGGTGCTGCCGTCTTGCGGCGCCCAGTTGCCGTTGTCGTCTTTAACCACGACGACCGTAACCGGTTTGCCGTCTTCATCGGTATAAGTCACTTTGGTTTCCGTCGCGTCGTCCGCCGGGGTCACCACTACACTGCCGTCCTCTTTGGCGTCGATAGCCGGTGGATTTGGGGCGTCGGTATCAAGTGCGGTTGCCGTTGCCGGTGCGCTTTCGTTCCCTGCCGTATCGCTGTTGGTTGCGCTGACTTCAGTGCCGCCCTTGATGGCTTCATCAGGAATAGTGATCGCACCTGTAGTCGGATCAACGCTGACGCCGTCCGGTAAGGTGCTGCCGTCTTGCGGCGCCCAGTTGCCGTTGTCGTCTTTCACCACGACAACGGTTTGGGTTTTGCCGTCTTCATCGGTATAAGTCACTTTGGTTTCCGTTGCGTCGTCCGCCGGGGTCACCACTACACTGCCGTCCTCTTTGGCGTCAATGGTCGGTGGATTTGGGGCGTCGGTATCAAGTGCGGTTGCCGTTGCCGGTGCGCTTTCGTTCCCCGCCGTATCGCTGTTGGTTGCGGTCACTTCAGTGCCGCCCTTGATGGCTTCATCAGGAATAGTGATCGCACCTGTAGTCGGATCAACGCTGACGCCGTCCGGTAAAGTGCTGCCGTCTTGCGGCGCCCAGTTGCCGTTGTCGTCTTTAACCACGACGACCGTAACCGGTTTGCCGTCTTCATCGGTATAAGTCACTTTGGTTTCCGTCGCGTCGTCCGCCGGGGTCACCACTACACTGCCGTCCTCTTTGGCGTCAATGGTCGGTGGATTTGGGGCGTCGGTATCAAGTGCGGTTGCCGTTGCCGGTGCGCTTTCGTTCCCCGCCGTATCGCTGTTGGTTGCGGTCACTTCAGTGCCGCCTTCAATTGCGTCCGCCGGAATGGTGATCACGCCGCTGGTCGGATCCACGCTGACGCCGTCCGGTAAGGTGCTGCCGTCTTGCGGCGCCCAGTTGCCGTTGTCGTCTTTAACCACGACGACCGTAACCGGTTTGCCGTCTTCATCGGTATAAGTCACTTTGGTTTCCGTCGCGTCGTCCGCCGGGGTCACCACTACACTGCCGTCCTCTTTGGCGTCGATAGCCGGTGGATTTGGGGCGTCGGTATCAAGTGCGGTTGCCGTTGCCGGTGCGCTTTCGTTCCCTGCCGTATCGCTGTTGGTTGCGGTCACTTCAGTGCCGCCCTTGATAGCTTTATCAGGAATAGTGATCACGCCGCTGGTCGGATCCACGCTGACGCCGTCCGGTAAAGTGCTGCCGTCTTGCGGCGTCCAGTTGCCGTTGTCGTCTTTAACCACGACGACCGTAACCGGTTTGCCGTCTTCATCGGTATAAGTCACTTTGGTTTCCGTCGCGTCGTCCGCCGGGGTCACCACTACACTGCCGTCCTCTTTGGCGTCGATAGTCGGTGGATTTGGGGCGTCGGTATCGACGGAAGTTTCGGTAGCCGTGCTGGTATTACCCGCTGCATCGCTGTTTTCAGCCGTGACATCGCTGCCGCCCTTGATGGCTTCATCAGGAATGGTGATCACACCTGCATCAGGATCGACTGTCACCCCCTCTGGCAATTCGCCTTTTGGCTCCCATTTGCCATTATCACCTTTGCTGGTTTCAACAGTTTGGGTTTTGCCGTCTTCATCGGTATAAATGACTTTGGCATTAGTGGCATCATCGGCAGGCGTTACGGTTACACTGCCGTCATCTTTGGCGTCAATGGCCGGTGGGTTTGGTGGTGTTGTATCCGAAGCAGAACCTTTGCCGCTACCACCACTGCCTGCGGCAATGGCAATTCCAGCTAAAGGAACTAATGCCAATAACCACCATGGGCTAAACACCCATAAGCCAGCGATTTCACTGCCACCCAGGGCTTGCGGTGCTGCCATTTGCTCGGCAAGCATACTCACCGCATCAATAGTTTGTCCTGACTCCGGAACATAAGCGTAAATGTTGCCGTTTTCATGTTGCCCAATCAGTAAATTGGTTACGGTTGCCGGATCTTCATCACCGTAATAATCTTCAATGATAATATCCGGAACTTGATCACCATTTTCCAATAAAATTTGCAGATCGTTACCGACGCGTTTGGCAATAATATTTTGAGGCCCTAAGCCAGTGGAATTATCAATTAATTGATAGTTTACTTCCGCTTGCGCCTGAATAACCAACGTCTCACCATTTATCACGTTATATGACGCGATTTCCGTTTTAGCATCTAATACTTTTAAAGTAGTTGACATATTTTCTATCCTAAATTAAAAAAATTAACTTTTTATTTACTGATCATTGTCTGATCAATATAGGGATTTATACTTAAATTTATTTTTGTCCGTAAACCACGATATCGACTCGACGGTTAGGTAAGTTACATTCGGTTTTAGCCGCTTTATTGTGGCGATATTCAATTGCACAATCTTTAACAACCAATTCATTCTCACCGGAGCCTATAGTTACGATAGGTAAGTCAGCACTTTCCGTTCTGAAGATGTTGCTGATCGTATCGGCGCGTTTTTCTGACAATCTTTGGTTATATGCTGCGGAACCTTCCGGATCAGTATGCCCATTAACCACAACTTTACTAATCAGTTGTTGATTAACATTTTTAATTTTCGTAACAAATTCTTGAACTTCGCTTCTTCCCGCCGGTAATAAATCGCTATAACCATGCTTATCTAACGGAAATGCGATCTGTGTATCGATCGTAGTCGCAAATAATGCATATTCATTGCTATTGCAGCTTTGCTGTTTTACACGGGAGAGGGTTTGGGTTTGTCGTTGTAATGCGGCAAGTTCATCTGTCGCGATAGACGGCTTCACAAATTCGAAAATTGGATTGCCATTTCTGACTTGTTTGACTTTAATGTAAGTAACATCTTGGCTTGGTGCGATAAATTTAATACCTTTAGTTCTATTGCCAGTTTCGTCATTACGGCTTAGCGAAGCACTAAAGAAATGTTGATCAGCACATAATGCAATCGTACTGAAACCGTTTTCTAACAATGAAGCTTGATAATCACCATTAATATAGATATTAACTGCTGGTGTAGCGATATGATCTTGGCGGTAAAACACCACTAGCCCTTGGTTTGAGGCTAAGTTTTGCGAGCTAACTGTTGCAGCGTCATTGTTAACCCATTTCTCTAGTGGCTGGTGTATGCCACCTTGGGGCAATGAACACGCATTCAGTGTCACTGCGGCAGCAAAAACTGCCAGATATTGTTTCATTAAAACCTCCATTTTCTTTAAAGAAAGCGCCAAAAAGTAATCCAATGCAAAGATTACAAATATATACAAACCAACTTGCGTTTTATAACATGCTGACATTACAAGAGCAAGAATAAGTTTTCAATTCTTTAACAACAGAAGATTTTAAATACAATCACGCGCAAAAAAATGCGTGGAGGGCGACATTAATTTACATAAATATCTCTTCATATGGTGTGACACCACCTTTTCAGAGAGTCTGTTTATTCTAATGCTAAGAAGATTATAAATTATTATAAATCAATTAGATGTGGTAAATTTGATATATTGTTAGACATATCGGGCAGTTAGCCCGACTAAATAGAACAACAAAAAAGAAATGCAATTGATGAGAGACAATTTTACAAAATAATCGTCTTATTTTCGTAAACAAAAATGCGGTCGTTAAGCGCCAGATCCAAGGCGCGAGTGAGGACGCTCTTTTCCACATCACGTCCGGCGCGCATCATGGCTTGCGCGTCATAGGTATGATCAACGTTAATCACATTTTGCATAATGATCGGACCTTGATCCAATTCGTTATTGATAAAATGTGCGGTTGCGCCAATGATTTTCACGCCGCGATCATACGCCTGTTGATATGGCTTGGCGCCGATAAATGCCGGTAAAAACGAGTGGTGGATATTAATCACGCGGTTCGGATAGCGTTCGACAAATTTCGGATTCAGCACGCGCATATATTTCGCCAATACGATTAAATCCGGTTGGTATTGATCAATTTGTTCGGCTAATTGTTGATCGTGCTGTTCGCGGCTTAAATTTTCATGGCTAACATAATGAAACGGAATATCAAAACGCTCCACCAAACTGCGGAGCGTATCATGATTGCCAATCACCGCCGCTATTTCAACATCCAAACCGCCATAGTAGTTTTTCATTAAAATATCGCCCAGACAATGCGCTTCTTTAGTGACTAAAATAACAATCCGCTTTTTTTGGCGCGTAATAATGCTGTGCTTGGCACCTGCCGGTAAAGCAAAATCCAATTCGGCAGACAAGACTTCATCATTAAAAATTCCCTGCAATTCACTGCGCATAAAAAAACGTTTGCCGCCATTATCGACAAACTCGCTGTTGTGGGTGATATTCAATTGATGTTTATAACAAATGTTGGTTATCTTCGCGACCAAACCTTTATCATCCGGGCATTCGGTCAATAAAATTTTATTTTCAATCATAAAATAGATTCTGTATAAATGAAAAAAATAAACCCATGCGGGTTTATTTTAAATGTTGAAATCAAATGTAAAAGTTAGATTTTAAAATCGTCTAGCGATTTTCCGCTATCTAATGCGTCTTGAATACTTTTCGGCGTTCTGCCTTGTCCGGTCCAGGTTTTTACTTGCCCTTTTTCATCGGTATATTGATATTTTGCCGGACGCGGGCTGCGTTTTTTACGTTCTGTTGCGACGGTATTGCTGAACAATAATGCCGCCAATTCTTCTTTGCTTAAACCGCTCTTTTCAAATTGTTCTTTCAGCGCCGCCACTTTTTCTTGGCGCTCCGCTTCTTGTTGTTCAATTTGCAACAACTCTTCTTTTTTCTCAACTATCACAGCAGAAAATTTCTCTGCAATATCTTCTAATTGCGCTAAAGAAAGATCTTTAGCCAAAACACGAACGCTACGTAAGTTGGATAATTTTTTAATCAAATCACTCATAATCGATCCTATGAAAATTTAGTTTAACAAAATTGATGAATATTTAACTAGAAATATAAAACAAAAAAAACAGATAATCAAATTATTTATCACCGACTCAAATTATAACCGACCAAATTTGATAAAATAAGGTTTGTTAATTTAATTTAGCTTGGTTTTTTTCGGGTATTATTGTAGTCTTTACGTTTGTTTCTTTCTTATTCTAATCTCTGTAGCATCCACGCTACAAAATGAAACTTTCGCATTCTTTTATATTGTTATATGGAATTTTTATATGGATTTTGTTGATTTTTCTAATTCATTTTGGTCAGTCATTCCGCCTTTGTTGGCGTTGTCTTTAGCGATTATAACCCGCAAAGTGCTATTATCACTCAGTGCCGGGATTATCGTTGGTGCTTTGATGTTAAGCGGCGGCAATGTGTTAAATGCGGCGAGTTATGTCGCAACCAGTGTATTTTCTCTCGTTTATAGCGACGGGGGATTAAATGCCGATTATACCAATATCATTATCTTTTTAATTTTACTTGGTATTTTAACCTCATTACTGACTATTTCCGGCAGTAATCGCGCTTTTGTCAATTGGGCTCAAAAACACATTAAGCAAAAACGCGGCGCAAAATTACTTACTGTTTTTCTCGGGGTTTTCATTTTTATTGATGACTATTTTAACAGCTTGGCGGTTGGCGCCATCGCTCGTCCTGTGACGGATAAATATAAAATATCACGGGCAAAATTAGCGTATTTATTGGATTCCACCGCTGCGCCAATGTGCGTGATTATGCCGATTTCCAGTTGGGGCGCTTATATTATCACCTTGGTCGGCGGTTTATTGGCGACCCATGCGATTACCGACTATTCGCCGATTGGTGCTTTTGTCACCATGATCGGGATGAATTTCTATGCGATTTTTGCGTTAGTCTTGGTGTTTATTGTGGCGATTTTTTCATTTGATATTGGACCAATGGCACATTTTGAACGCCAAGCCGAAAATGCAGCCGTACAAGAAGAGGACATTCAAAACGGCAAGTTAGGGCGGGTGCGGGATTTGGTGCTGCCGATTCTTGCCTTAATTATTGCGACCGTTGGCATGATGATCTACACCGGTGCGCAAGCCTTGGCAGCGGATCAATTGTCATTTTCAATTTTAGGCGCTTTTGAAAACACCGCCGTCGGCACTTCATTGGTTTTCGGTGGCGTTGTCGCACTGATCGTTGCCACCCTCTGCGCCTTAAGTTCCAAACAAATCTCATTGAAAGAATATATTGCCGCTTACGGTTTAGGGGCTAAATCGATGTTCGGCGCGATTTTAGTGCTATTCTTTGCTTGGACGATCAATACCATTGTCGGCGACATGCAAACCGGAAAATACCTCTCCAGCTTGATTGGCGATTCGATTTCGATCGGTTTCTTGCCGGTGCTGTTATTTGTTATCTCCGCAGTGATGGCATTTTCCACCGGCACCAGCTGGGGCACGTTCGGCATTATGCTGCCGATTGCCGCCTCAATTGCGGTCCATGCCGAACCGGCGCTGTTATTGCCTTGTCTCTCTGCGGTGATGGCAGGTGCGGTTTGCGGCGATCACTGCTCTCCGATTTCCGATACCACGATTCTCTCCTCCACCGGCGCAAGCTGTAACCACATCGACCATGTCACCACGCAATTGCCTTATGCGTTATTGGTCGCCGCGTCTTCCGCGGTTGGTTATCTGGTGCTTGGCTTTACCGAATCCGGTTTATTCGGATTCTTAGCCACCGGCATTATGATGCTTGGCTTAATTCTGTTGCTGAAAAAAAGCCAATCTAAAGTGTAAACCGCACTTTTTTGCAATAAGCAGATAATTTTTTGGATTTTATAAAATGCGATACATTATCGCATTTTTTTTATTTATTGTGAGTTTATTTTTATAAAATCCTGTTTATTTTAATTTTAAAGCATTTTAATCCTAAAAACTCTTTTGTCAGTGATAAAAAAACAGTAGACAAGCCAGATAAGTTGTCGTAAAAATAGACCATCTATTCAAAATACCATGCGATTAATTCTGGAGGAGTGATGAAAAAATTATCGGGTGCTGAAATTATTGTGCAGGCGATCCGTGATCAAGGCGTAAAATTCGTTTTTGGTTATCCGGGCGGCTCGGTGCTGGACATTTACGATGCGATTCAAACCCATGGCGGCATTGAACACGTTTTAGTACGCCATGAACAAGCCGCGGTGCACATGGCAGACGGCTATGCCCGTTCAACCGGCGAAGTCGGCTGTGTTTTAGTCACTTCCGGCCCGGGCGCCACCAATGCGATCACCGGCATTGCCACTGCTTATATGGATTCCGTGCCGTTAGTGGTGTTTTCCGGTCAGGTGCGCAGCGCCTTAATCGGCAGTGATGCCTTCCAAGAATGCGATATGATCGGGATTTCCCGCCCGGTGGTCAAACACAGCTTTTTGGTGAAACGGGTGGAAGATTTAGCCGCAACCATCAAAAAAGCTTTCTATCTTGCCGCAAGCGGTCGCCCGGGTCCGGTGGTGATTGACTTGCCGAAAGACATCGTCAACCCGGCGAATAAAATTCCTTATGTTTATCCGGAATCCATCACGTTGCGCTCTTATAATCCGAATATTCACGGGCATAAAGGACAAATCAAAAAAGCGCTGAAAGCGGTTTTAGTGGCGAAAAAGCCGGTGATGTTTATCGGCGGCGGCATTATCAATGCCAATTGCTCAGAACAAGCCACCGAATTCGCCAGAAAACTGAATTTGCCGGTCGTCAGCTCACTCATGGGCTTGGGCGGTTTTCCGGGCAGCGATAAACAATCGCTTGGCATGTTGGGCATGCACGGCACCTATGAAGCCAACAATGCCATGCATGAAAGCGATTTGATCCTTGCCGTTGGCGTACGTTTTGATGATCGCACCACCAACAACTTAGAAAAATACTGCCCGAATGCCAAGGTGATCCATATCGACATCGATCCGACCTCTATTTCCAAAAACGTCCATGCCTATATTCCGATTGTCGGCAGTGCCGATTTGGTATTGAATGAATTTTTATCTTTGCTCAGCGACGAAGAAACATTGAAATCACAAACCGCACTTGAGGATTGGTGGCAGCAAATCGAACAATGGCGAAGCCGCCAATGCTTGCGTTATGAGCATAGCGATCAAGTGATTAAGCCGCAACAAGCGGTTGAGGTGATCCACAAAATCACCCACGGGGACGCGTATATTGCCTCCGATGTCGGACAGCACCAAATGTTCGCCGCCCTGTATTATCCATTTGATAAGCCGCGCCGTTGGATCAACTCCGGCGGTCTCGGCACCATGGGCTTCGGCTTGCCGGCGGCGCTTGGCGTTAAAATGGCACACCCAGAGGCAACCGTGATTTGTATCACCGGCGACGGCAGTATTCAGATGAATATACAGGAGCTGTCAACCGCACAACAATATAATATTCCGGTCGTCATTATCAGCCTGAATAACCGTTTCTTAGGCATGGTGAAACAGTGGCAGGATATTATCTATGCCGGCCGCCACTCGCAGTCCTATATGAACTCCCTGCCTGATTTCGTTAAACTGGCGGAATCTTATGGGCATGTAGGGATTCAAATTAACCACCCTGACGAATTGGAAACCAAGTTACAACAGGCTTTTTCCATCAAAGACAAACTGGTCTTTGTTGATATTCTGGTCGATGAAACCGAACACGTTTACCCAATGCAAATTGCAGGCGGCGCCATGAACGATATGATTTTAAGCAAAACGGAGAGAACATAATGCGCAGAATTATTTCAGTCTTATTAGAAAACGAATCCGGTGCGTTATCACGGGTCATCGCCCTGTTTTCACAACGCGCATTTAACATCGAAAGCCTGACCGTTGCGCCGACAGACGATCCAACCCTGTCGCGCATGACAATCGAGGCGTTTGGTGAAGAAAAGGTATTAGAACAAATCGAAAAACAACTGCATAAATTGGTCGATGTGTTCAAAGTGATTAATTTAAGTGATTGCGAACACGTCGAGCGAGAAATCATGTTGCTCAAAGTGCGGGCGCACGGCAATGCGCGTGATGAGGTGAAACGTTTGGCGGATATTTACCGCGGACAAATCATCGACGTCACCCCGAAAAGCTATACCATTCAGCTTGCCGGCACCAAAGACAAACTCAATGCCTTCATCAGCTCGGTGAAACAAGAAAGCGACATTATCGAAGTCGTCCGCTCCGGCTTGATTAGCTTGTCTCGTGGTGAAAAGAATTGTTTGTAGTTTAATCTTTTCCGCCCTCCCTCCGTCCTTCGAACACCTCCCTCCGCATGCGGAGAGAGGGAAGTATCGTTTTATTTTGGTAACCGTAATTTTCTCTCCCTCCGCGTGCGGAGGGAGTACCATTTTTCTCAAGAAAAATGGGGAGGGAGGGGAAAACTTTTTATCCATCCACAAAATGCCAAATAATATCTAACACTGCCTCGATGTCCTTTAATATTTCATCATTCCAGAATCGAATAACCTTAAACCCTCGAGCTTCCAAATAATTCGTTCGGACTTGATCATATTGCCGTTGATTTTCATCACTATGTTGAGCGCCATCTAATTCAATAATTAAAGCAATATCAAAAGAAATAAAATCAACAATGTATTTACCAATAATTTTTTGTCGAAGGAATTTCACGCCGCCTAAGCGTCGCCGGCGTAAATGATACCAAAGGTTTTGTTCCGCTTCGGTCATGGTTGAACGAAGTTGTTTAGCATATTGACGCAGCATTAAATTTTCATTTTCTCTCATCTACTATTTTCCTTTTTTAAATAAAAAATAATAAGATTAGAAAAAATAAGATTAAGCGTTCGTATAAATATTTGCGATACCGATCGTAAATATTATCTTTTCTTTATACTTCCCTCCGTCCTGCGCCCCCCCTCCGCCTGCGGAGGGAGGGAATTTACTTTTACTTTCTCTCCCTCCGCGTACGGAGGGAAGGAATTTACTTTTTGGTAAGCTAAACTTTCTCTCCCTACGCCTGCGGAGGGGGAAGTTATTTTTGACATTTGATAAAGTACTTAAAAAACAAAAAGGTCGGCAAAAGCCGACCTTTGGAAGATATCTAATTATTTAACAATTAGAAGAATACACGTAAACCTACAGCAACTTTATTCTCTTTCTTGTTATCTTCACCTTCAACTTTAGTTCTGACATTCGCATACTCTACGAATGTAATAACATTTTTGTGCAATTTATAATCTGCACCAACAAGATAGGTGTGCACACGATCACTACCTTCTGACTCACGCTTCCACTGTCCGTAAACTGTTGATGGAGCTGCCAATTTATATTTTAAACCAACCAGATGGTAAGTGGTTTTATCTTGTTTTTCACCATTTTCAGTAGCTCGAGTTTGACCATAGTTATAAGCTACGCCGAAATCGCTAACTAGTAATTCTCCCGCTAAACGCCAGCTATCAGTCTTACTCGTTTTTTCAGTTGAGAGTCTATCCTGAGTATAGCCTGCATTCAGATTTAAGGTTGTGCCTTCAGCTAAACCAGCAGTATAGAATAACGCAGCACCATAACCATTTTTAGTATTACCAGTATTGCCTTTTGCTGCATTACCGAATAGGTAATCTAAACCAAAGCTAAAACCACTAAAGCTGTCTGAGCGGAATTTAACAGATTTATTAGATGCGCCGGTTACATTATTATTGCCACCGTACTCATAAGCGTAATCTCCTAATTGCACATCATCGCCATTAGTTAACTGACGACCAAATGTTAGAGTACCAACGCCATCTTGTTTAAAACCAGCATATAATCTTTTAGTAGTTACATTACCAAAAGAACTATCATCTTTTGCATCTGTTTTTTCTTCAAAACGTAATTCAACATTTGCTAATGCACTCAGTCCGCTACCTAGATCTTGAGAACCTTTAACTACTAAACGAGAACCTGCATTTTTCAAATCAACTTTTCTATCAGTTTCTTTATTCAAAAGTAAACGTAAAGAACCGCCCACTTCAACTTTAGAACCGTCTTGATCATAAACAACTGCTGCGTTTGCAGAAGTTGCGGCTACTGCTGCTACTGCTAAAGCTACTAATGTCTTTTTCATAATAGTTTGCCTTTTTACTTAAGTTTAAAGTTAATTTATTTATGTTCGCTAGTGCATAAATAAACGGAACTTAGATTGAACTTTCACTCAACAGCGTTGTCCAACCCTGTTTTTGATTTCCGAGGTCATACTGACAGAATCCATTTTCCCTGTCAAGCTTATGACCATTCAAAACAAAAAACAAAAAATCTTTTAATTTCAATTGGTTGCAATAAATGAATGCTTAGTCATGATTATTTCACATGGTTTATGCAAACTTCTTTGGAGCGATTTATTCATACTATTTTTATAGAGAAACATTTTATTTAATCATATCTTATTGTTTTATATTGAATTTTTATAACTAAAGAAAAGCTGCCTAAAGCTGCCAAACTTAAAATAACAAAGTTCAGATTTTTTATGTGACTCAGATCAAAGTTCTGCAATAAAGTCGGGAAACTATTGAAAATGCAATATGTTATTCAATACATTTGCTTACGGATTAAATAATCAAATGCGGTAGAATGTTTGATTCATACCGCACTGTATCGGCGTTTGCGCTATTTTTTATTTTGTTCGGGCTTATAGCCTTTTGGATAGGGATGTTTAGCAAGATAATTCATACCTATCGCAAAAATCAACCCAAGTAAGGCAAAAATGCCAAGTCCAATCGTCAGTTCCATTATTTGCCCTCCATGTTGGTTAAATGCTTTCGAATGAATCTTCCACCACATAAAAATGCGTATGCAGAAAATATCAATGAGATACCGTTGATGACTTTTAAAGAAATTACGCTACTATCCAGTAGCATAACAGGTACTGCCAATATTGCAACTTTGGCAATATCATCGCTCATTTTCGCCCATGCTTCTAACGTTGTGCGCTCTATCGGGCGTTGGATCAGGTTAAACATAGTATGTGCTTTCCTCCGGTTGTGTTAAAAGGAAGGCTAATCTAAAATAAAGCGCATTGCCACACACTGCCGAGCCACTTTTTTTACGATCCGGATCGCATAACAAAAAATAAGCCGAGGGTTTATGTCCGCCGCCAATGTTCAGCTATTAATGGAAAAAATCGAAAGTTACTTTCGGCAACTTTTGCCATACCAACAGCAGCCGATTTCCGCCAAGCTCGATTCGCGCTTATTTGCGACGGAAAATGAAACGGTGGGCGATTGTTTAACACAAATTCAGCAGACATTTTCCATTTTGAGGCAGGCAACGGAAGCGGAGCAAGTCGAGTTTTACACTGAAAAGTTATTGGCACAATATCACGCCCTGCTGGATATGCTGCAACCGACAGCCTCCGTTCAACCGCACTTTGCCGCTAATTTCACGCCCAAAGCAGCGACCAAGAAAAACAAACACCAAGTGCATGATTTGCCGCCCCAAGTGCGGTTGGAGAAATACTATCAATTTTTGCGCCAATTAAATGATTTAATCGCGCAACAGAACGACGCTATGCTGCAAGCGGAACCCTTGCAACAAGCCGCTTGGCTACAACGAATCCAACAAACTGAACAGCGTAAACAACGTTGCCAAGATGCAATTGATAATTTAGAAGAATATCTGCTATTTGTGGCAGAAAGGGACAATCTGTGAGCTTGTGTTTTTTTGATATTTACGATCCGGATCGCAAACATTTTTGTTCAGGCTGCTAATCAAGTCAAACTTACCTTACGCTTATTTTATCTTTTAACTCAATGATAAACCGGGGATAAAACATGAAAAGGCGTTACTCTCATTTCAAAAAGACAAATTGGTATTTACTGAAAAGACCGATAAAAAAAGAAACATCCGATTCATGGGCAAAGAACTTGGAAGATTTAGCCAAAGTTGCGCTGCTTGCGATACCTGTTGTACTATATGGGCAGTATAGTTGGTGGTTTAAGAGCATTAATCTGGTGTTATTGTCTTTCGCTACATATGGAATTTTATTATGCGGTAAAGAACTCAGAAAATATCAGGACAGCCTTTCACAGGAGGAAACATAATGGAAACAACGATTGTTTTGCTTATTCTTCTCGCCATGGTTATCGGTATGCTCCTTGCGATTAAAAGTGCGGTGCGAGATGCCATTAAAGAAGATGAAAAAAATGCGAAAAGTTAAAACATAAAGGCTACCAAGCGGTAGCCTTCTTTCATTGCCTTTTCAAAACTGTTTATAATCGTTCGCCTGTTGTAATAGCTGGCGGCTTTCTTTCATAAATAACGGTGAATAATCGCCAAACCAGTCACTGACTTGTTTAAATGCTTGGATGAATCCGGCACGATCATGTTGTTCAAAAAAACCTAACGCCTCTTCGTAACTTTGCTTCAATGATTCAATCACCGCTAAATTTTCCGGTTTATCTAAAATAATATCGGCATATAACTCCCCGTCTTGCGCAAATAAACGCCCGATCATTGCCAATTCCAACCGATAAATCGGTGAGGATAACGCCAATAATTGCGCCAATTCGACCGGCTGACGGGATAAATGCAAGCCGTTGGCAAAAGTGGCAAAGTGGCGCAAGGCTTGAATATAGGTCATATTTTTATCGTGTTCTGCCGGATCAGTGCGGTAAATCGTTGCCCCCCACAGCTGCATTTGCTGCAACAGCCATTCATAACGTTCCGGATAACGCCCGTCGCAACGTACAATCAGTTGTTTGGCAAAGCTTGCAATATCCGGTCCGAACATCGGGTGCAAGCCCAGCACCGCACCTTGGTGCACCTCCAGCATTTTTTCAACCGGCTGGCGTTTGACTGAGGTGAAATCGAGCAACAGCATATTTTCACGCAAGTGCGGTTGCAAGCGCTCGATGGTTTCTAAGGTGTTGCGAATCGGCACAGTGACAATCACCACATCGGCATTATGCAAAATCTGATCCGCATGTTGCCACTCGGCACGCCCCAAATTTTCCACCTGATAACCGGACAATTGGAAATAGCGTCCGAACAAGCTACCGAGTTTGCCCTTTCCGCCGACAATCACGATTTTTTTAATCGCCGGATTGACGGTTTTAAAACCGCTTTTATGCTCGTTTTGGTAAGATTCGCGCATAATTCGGCGCAACAGATCTTCGATTAAATCCGGCGAAATCCCCATTTTTTCCGCTTCTTGCCGCCGCGCCACCAACATTTCCGCCTCACGCTCCGGCACATACACCGGCAAGCCGTGTTGGTGTTTCACTTGTCCGACTTCTGCCACCAGTTGCAGACGTTTTTCCAATAATTTCAATAAATTGCGATCCAGCTGATCAATTTCATCACGCAAAGGTTGCAGCGGTTGCATGTTGTCCTCTAGTTTCTATTTAATAATTGCTGATGAATTTTACGCAATAATTGCTCGGTTGTCTGCCAATCAATGCAGGCATCGGTGATCGAAACGCCATATTGCATTTGTTCAAACGGTTGCTCCGAGCTTTGGTTGCCGGCAAACAGGTTGCTCTCGATCATTAAACCGGTAATAGAGCGGTTGCCATCCAAAATTTGCTGCACCACCTCTTCCGCCACCAGCGGCTGGCGGCGGTAATCTTTATTCGAGTTGCCGTGGCTGCAATCGATCATAATCGACTGTTCTAAGCCGGCTTTTGCCAGTTCCTGCTCGCATTGTTGCACAAATTCCGCTTGGTAATTCGGCGCTTTGCCACCGCGCAAAATCACGTGTCCGTCTTTGTTGCCTGCGGTTTGCAGTAAACTCACCTGCCCCTGTTGATTAATGCCGATAAAGCGGTGTCTCATCGAAGCCGCTTTCAGCGCATTGATTGCGGTGGCTAAACTGCCGTCCGTGCCGTTTTTAAAACCGACCGACATTGACAACCCCGATGCCATTTCACGGTGCGTTTGCGATTCGGTGGTGCGCGCGCCGATTGCCGACCAACTGAACAGCTCCGCCATATATTGCGGCGAAATCGGATCAAGGGCTTCGGTTGCCAACGGCAAACCCAATTCGACCAAATCAATCAGCAATTTTCTTGCCAGCTGTAAACCATTCTCTACATCAAAACTACCGTCCAAGTGCGGATCATTAATCAACCCTTTCCAACCGACCGTGGTTCGCGGTTTTTCAAAATAAACCCGCATAACAACATAAATAGTGTCTTTCACTTCATCAGCCAATGCCTTTAACTTATGCGCATATTCCAACGCCGCTTGCGGATCATGGATCGAACAAGGCCCAATCACCAACAACAAACGCTTGTCTTGCTTATGAATAATGTTGGCAATATCATGTCGGGATTGTTCGATTTGTTGTTTCAGTTCCAAACTGAGTGGCAGCTTTTCTTTCAACTCTTGCGGAGTCATCAACACTTTTTCATCGTTGATATTCACGTTGTGGATTAAATCTTTATTGGCGACGGCGTTCATAAAATTCCTTATCAAGGTCTTTTTGTAAAAAATTTGATACAATGATTGTATAATTTTAGTTACGATAATCTATTTTAATTGGAAATTCAAGGGGAGATTTAAAGATAGCTGACCGCACTTTGAAATCAAGCTATTTTACGCCCTGCTAATAACATCTAACGAATGCCTTATTACGTGATTTTTCACCCTTTTGATTGCAATCCGACGCAACTCAACGTAAAATGCGCATTCCCTGTCATAGCTGAATTAGAGATCGGCTATTGATGTATTTTCACTAACACTATTTTTAGGAGTTATTATGTCTCTAAGCGCAGAAGCAAAAGCAAAAATCGTTGCTGACTTTGGTCGTGACGGTAGCGACACCGGTTCTTCCGAAGTTCAAATTGCGTTATTAACCGCACAAATCAACCACTTACAAGGACACTTCTCTGTTCATAAAAAAGACCATCACGGTCGTCGTGGTTTATTGCGTATGGTTTCTCGTCGTCGTAAATTATTAGACTACTTAAAACGCACTGATCTAGCACTTTACACTACAACAATCGAACGTTTAGGTTTACGCCGTTAATTTTCTATTTTTGTTTATGATTTCAAAGCCCTGCCAATGCAGGGCTTTTTTATGGCTGAAATTTTCTCATTCAAGACGCTAAAAAATCAAACCTGTCGAAAAATACCGCACTTTGTTTATAATTCCCTCAAACGCAATAAATATTTAAACTTGAGTGTTGACTTGCCCCGACGAAATTTGTATTATCTGCGCCACTCGTTAAGAGTCAACCGTGCGGAGGAATGGTCGAGCGGTTGAAGGCACCGGTCTTGAAAACCGGCGAGGGTTTACGCCCTCCGTGAGTTCGAATCTCACTTCCTCCGCCACTTTTCTGAATGAAGTCGTAAGTAATGGTCGCTAAATCAATAACTTACGGCTTTTTTTATTTTCTGAAATTTCTGTGAACGGTTCGTTTTCTGCAACCAACCCAAACTGGCTAACTGCTGAATATTCCCAAAACATTCCCACATTTGCATAGCTCAAAAGATGACTGGCATTGAGATGGGCATAGCGTTTTACCATCTCCACCGTTTCCCAACCGCCAAGTTCTTTCAATACCATCAAAGGTGTTCCGTTTTGGACATGCCAACTTGCCCAGGTGTGTCGCAGATCATGAAAGCGAAAATCTTGAATATTTGCCCGCGTTAATGCGCGCTGAAAATCTTCGCGATCAATTTCGCTAATGAATTTCCCCTTGCCTCGGTGAAAAACAAAATCAGAAATACGTTCCGCTCGTTTCTGTTTCAGCAGCGCTATTGCATCTCGGCTTAGTGGCAGCGGTCTTGCTTTGCCTGATTTTGCAACATCACTGGTAACGATTGCAATATTTCTCGCAAAATCAATTTTATCCCACGTCAGCGACAAAATTTCCGTCATTCGCGCACCGGTCATCAAAGCAAAAGAGCAAACATCTTTCATCCACCCGAGATTGAGCGATTCCACCAAGCGGAATGCTTCTTCTTTTGTGATCCAACGTACCCGCACTTTCGGTTCAGGATTTTTAGGGACATAAGGAATGCTATCTATCCAACCGGCTTTATGCGCCAAAGATAACGCGCGCATAATTGACGTGCGATATCGGTTTTGCGTTGAGGGTGAGAGTTTTTCTTTCGTGCTGGCTTTGTGCGTAGGCAAGTTATTCAGAATATCATCTGTTGTTAAAGAGCTAAGCGTTCGCCCACTTAACACACTGCGCCAATACTCCGTGTGCCGAATTTTTGTTTCCATATCCTTTTGACCGGTTGAGGTTTCAAGGAATCTAATCAGGGCTTCTTCAATTGTGCGTTCAGGTTTTTTATTAAGCTGATCAACTTTCCACGCTTCATATTTGAGTTTGTCATGGTACTCTTGCGCTAATTTTTTTTCAGTTGTTTTAGCAGAGCGTCTAATTCTCTGACCGCTCGGCGTTCTGAAATCAATCCACCAGATACCACTTGATGTTTTGTAGATCGACATTTTGGATTCTCCTTATCGCCGACCTGCATTTCTAGCCGACAAACATTATTTTGCTTTTTACGGTTTTTTTCAAGATCCGATTGATAAATGCGCCAAATTCGAGACCCTTCCATTTTAAAGAATCCCCACTTATATCGATGGTTATAGACTGTGCCGTAGCTTAAACTCAGCATTTCGGCGACATCGTTTATCGTTAAGGCTTTTTCCATATTGACCCCATAAAAAAGCCACCTTGCGGTGGCGTGGTTTTAAATGTCTTTCGTCTAACTCGTCTAAGCGCTAGACTAAGTTAGGCGACATCGCTTGGCAGGCTTGGCAGCGGTTGCCAGTGTGTAACTTCATCAAAAGATAGTTGTTCACATTCACCATAGTTGAGGTTGAAATCTTCAGTTTGCCAATATAAACGACCTGGAACTTTCTTGCTTTCACATAGTTCGGCAAGGGCTTCATAGCCATTGTAAATCAACACTCTTTTATCTTTTTCGGGTAACTGTTCACTACATTTTATCCAACCGTTATTTTTATTTGTTTTCATAAATACCGCCAAGCCAATATTCGTTGTGGTTTACCTAACTCACGCATAGTCGTGTCGAACGTGAAACCTTTTTTGCTGCTATATTCATTTTCAAAGGAAAATAACCGCCCGTTGTCGAGTTTGATTTGCACTCGATACAAACCATTTTTAGGTGGGAAATTACCTTCTTTTGCGGTTTTCCAGTTATCCATAGGCTACCCACTCAATCCGATTTTTAGATCCTCAATATTTTCAGGTGTCCATAAGTCCCCGCCTAATTGGGCGTAACCGGCAATATCTCGCCAATTATCTTCATAGTGCGGATTACCCGTCAAAATGCGTGCCATTTTGGTAGCAATCATCTCTAATGCCTCTTGCTGTTTCGCATTGAGTTCACCGGCATTGGCATAAATCACGGCTTTGATTTCCTGTGCAACTTTTGCCGTGTCAGCATAATCGCCATAGGTTTGTTGGCGGTGTTTTAAGGTGGTGTTGATGTTAGTCATAGTGTTTCCTTATTTTTCATGGCATTTAATAAAATATCTTGTACCGTGCGTTTGCTGTTGCGCCTTTCAATCACTAACGCATCAACCGTATGCTTGGCGCAGATGTGGTAAATAAAAACCGGACGATGATGTCCGGCTTGTGCTTGTCGTGTCGGCCCGATACGTTCGACGATTTGTTGGTACTGTTCCAAATCCCACCAGTGGCTGAAAAAGACGAGGATATTGCCGCCGTCTTGCAAATTCAGCCCATGTCCGGCACTTGCAGGGTGTGCAAACAAAATCGGGATTTTTCCAGTGTTCCAATCTTTAATCGTTTTCGGATCAGTATCGAGCAATTTGCCTTGTGGGAAGTGTCGTTGTAGCCGTGCCAGATCGCTTTTGAAATGATATGCAACCAACACTGGCATTCCGGCGGCTTCTTCAATAATGCTCTCCAACGCTTGCAGCTTGGCATTATGGGTTTCAATCCAATCACCGCTTTCGGTATAGACCGCACCGCTTGCCAATTGCAGACATTTGAGGGTTTTGGCGGCGGCATTGAGCGCTTCAACCTCTTCATTCTGAATTTGAGTGAACATCTCTTTTTCAAATTGTTGATACTGCTTTGCGACTTTCGGCGGTAGCTCAATTTCAATTACGGTTTGGATCGGTTCTTCAATATCAAAATAATCCGCTGCCTGAATCGACAAGCAGCAATCCGCTAATGCTTTTTGAATTTCAGCTTGTGCATAGCCGTAAGGCTCTTTGCGGCTGAATCCGCTTAAGCCAAGCGGAATCGAACGAAACCATCGCTCGGTAAATGCCGTGAAGGTATGCCCTAATCGTTCGCCTCGGTCGATGAACCATTGTTGCCCCCACAAATCGATTAAACCATTCGGCGATGGTGTGCCGGTGAGATTGACCCAACGTTTCACTTTATTATGCGCAACACTTGCCAATGCTCTCGCCCGTTTGCCGCCTTTGCGCGTGCGATAACTTTTCAACTTGGTGCTTTCATCGGCGATGATCATGGTGAACTGCCAATGATTGCCGAGCGTTTCCACAAGCCAAGGTACGTTTTCATAGTTTGTAGTGTAGATGTCTGCCGGCGTTGCCAATGCTTTTTGACGTTGGCCAACCGAACCGACAATTGGCTGCACAGTTAGATGACTAAGATGCGCCCATTTGCGCACTTCGTCTGGCCATGTGCTTTGTGCCACCCGCAAAGGCGCAAGTACCAAAACAGGCGGCTCAATAACACCTGCCAAAAGTAACGCATCAAGTGCGGTCAGCGTGCTGACTGTCTTGCCTGTTCCCATGCCAGCAAAGATGTTACAGCGTGGGTTTTGGACAATGTAATCAATAATCAGCTTTTGGTATTCTCTAGGGGAAAAGTCAATCATCGAATAACGCCTCAATATCAAAACTATCAACAATCACCACGCCAAACCCTAACTCAGCAATACGTTGATGTTCACGCAGCTGCCCTGCGGTGGCTTTTCGTCTCGGTGCTTTGCATTCGGCAAAAAATAACTTGCCGCCGGGCAACAAAATCATTCTATCCGGCACATTGCGCCGCGAGGGACTGGTAAACTTATACGCAATTCCGCCCTTGGCTTTGACAGTTTTCACTAGATGGGCTTCAATTTCAGATTCTCGAATTAATCTATTCACTACGCCACTCTCCTTTCGGCATCTGAGAGGTAACATCTTCCTTAGCCCACCGTAAAAATTTATCAATTGAAACTTTTGGATAGTGCCTCCCTCTAGCAACTGTTGGGCTATCGTACTGTACTGTTCCCAAAACTTTTTCGATATACAGGATTTGGCGATCATTAACCAACCCGAAGGGATCCACTGACTTTCGTTTTGCCGAATAGATATGACCGACGATCAAATCATCAACAGTTAGTGCTTTTTGTGTGCTTTCCATAATCAATCCTTTTTATACCGATACGCTTCAAACCCTCCGGCATTGAGCGGTAAATCTTGCGCCCATAGAGGATTGGTAGCGAGTAATCGGCTGAGTGTTTCAGGGGTGTATGCAACGGTGTCCGGTGCTTCGGTTAAAACTTCATCGTGTACCGTCAATACGATTTGATAACCGCTGTTTTCAATAAGCTGCATATTGTTCGCCATCACATCACGAGCGGCGGCTTGGGTGATATTTTCCGTCAGTTTTCCGGAATATGTGGCTATCCGTCCCCATTTACGACTGTAGGTATTCAGCCCGAAATAGGTGATTTTGCCGTCTTCAATTGCTATGCTTGGATAGCACAACTGACGACCTGACGGCAGACGAATGCGCAGCCAGTTTTTTGTCCGCAAAAAAGCTAAATCGCGATAGCGGAAGACCTTATCCGACTGTGTAATGGCGTTGCGTACCGCACTTTCCACCTCAGACCACAGCTTGACCGTCTGCGGGTGCGCTTCGCGCCACAAGCGTTTCAGTGCGTCGCAGGCGATATAAACCCGTTCGGATAAATCGTAAGTACGTTTTTGGTCGCTCGCCCAATGCCACGCCGACTTCGCTTGTGCCAAAATGTCAGGATTGATGCTGTCAAACGCATTATCGGCGAGTTCGTCCAAGTCGAGTTTATAGACTAATGCGAAGTTTAAAAACGCCCCGACACCGCCGCCGTAGCCTAATCCCAACTCCATTACCTTGCCGATTTGCCGTTGCGCTTTGGTCACCTTTTCAGGGTTCATACGAAAGGATTTGGCATAGGCTAATTTATACAGATCGTGTCCGCTGCCCTTGTCAAAATCCCGAAAGGCTTGTAGTTTCCATTTTTCACCGGCAAGCCAAATCAGCATTCGCCCTTCGATATTAGATAAATCCGACACCACCAGTTTTTTACCTTGTGGGGCGATTAAGCAACCGCGCAAAGCAGAGCTGGCAAGCTCGGTAACATTATCAAAAATCAAATCGGCGGCATCGGCTTTTAGTGCTGTGATACCAAAATCAATATCATCTTGATTCATACTAGGGCGTGGCAGGTTCTGCGGCTGAAAAATTCGCCCAGCCCACCGCCCAGTACGCCCTGCGCCACAAAATTGCAGCATACCGCGCAGTCTGCCGTCGCTATTTACGGCTTGCAGCAGGCGGCGGTATTTTGCGGTTGCTGTGCCGCTTGAATTGAGGCGATTGCGCAATAGCTCTTTGACCGGTTCGGGCAATTCCGGATCGTCTAATCGCCGTTCAATCGTTGAGGCGGTTAAATCCGGTAACTCAACGCCATATTGCTGTAGTATGTGGTCTAACAGCGCATCGCGTTGGGTGGTGCTGTGTACTGTGCCATCTGTCATGGTCTGCGCTTGTTGGCGCAATTCGGCTTGTTCTTTTGTCACCGCTCGGATAGCCGCTTCCGCTAAAGTGCGGTCCACGGCAACGCCCCGATCGTTAATCTTTTGGTCAAGTTGCCACAAGGCTAATTCCCCTGCGATTAAATTCCATGTCGGCAGTCGTTTATGCACTTCTCGCATGGCGATAATATCGAGCCGTGCGTACGCTTTGAAGCGCAGCCACTCCTCCGGATGTGTGTGGCGGGTTGCCCTGTCCAGCTTGCGGTTTTTGCCCAGTGGTTTGCAAAAAAGCTGAATCAATTGTTTTCCCGCCTTATCTTTGGCTTTGTCTGTCGGCACGCCAAACACCTCACACAGCTCCGCCAGTGCGCCCGGCAAGCTGTGCAGATAGGCGATGATCATCGTGTCTAGGAAACGCTGAATACGAAAATCTACCGTTGGCAATGCGTGGCGCAATACGGTGCGGTCAAAGTGCGAATTGTGAAACATCAAGGTTATCGTCGGGTCGGCAAGATACTGTTTTAAATCCGACGGCATCGGCTCGGCAGTCGCGTCCCACACCTGCACCTCGCCATCATCCAACGCATAGGCAAACAGCAATATTTCTACGTTTTCAGCATAGGCGTGAACCCCATTGCGGATCGGGATATCACTGTAAGTTTCCAAATCAGCGTATAGTATCGGCATTGTGCACCTCACAAAACTGATCGTTATTCTCCACCACCCAAACTCCACCGGCACGTTCGCAACGGTCTTTTTCGGCGGCAACATAATATTCAAAATCGCTATCACTCGCCCACAAAAAGCCGACAAGTACCACGATAAATAGAAGCCAATTTTTCATAATGAATTCCTTATGGCTGAAAAAAGGGTGCAAGAAACCGCACTTTGCCAAAAGCAAGGTGTAAAGTGCGGTGCGGTTAAATTATGGCTTCAATGCCAACTGGGGTTGTTGCGGCTGTTCCGGTTTTGGCTTCGTGCGCATCAGCTCAAACACTTGCAGATAGTTTTGCAGGTGGATATTGGCGGCACGCAGATGTTCATCAACATTATGCCGTGCGTTGTAATTGAGCAGCTTAAGCGCAGGAGAAAGCGTGTCGTTCCACTCTTTTTCAAGGTAGCTGATGTGCTTGGCAACCGCATAGAGATTTTGTCCAAAGGAGGAAAAATCAAAGCTGGCTAAAGGGTGTGCTTTCGCTGTTGGTTGCGTAATAGTCGCTTTCGTCGCCGATTGGTAGGCTGCTAAATAGCAGTCATGGTAGCGCGCGACCTCGCTGCGCAAATGGCAAACCACGTTATCATAAATTGCCGGGTGTAAATCGCGAATTTGGCGCAATCCGTAGTAATCAAAGAACCATTTATAAATGGTGTTGGGGTGTAGCTGGCGCAGATGTGAAATCCGCATAACGTAACCGCTCAGCGTTTCGATTTGGGTTCGTGTCAGACAAGTGTCGGTTGGGCGGTGATATTGCCGTCCTTTCGGAATTTGTGTGAACGGCGGCAAAATCTTGCCTTTCTATTTGACTGCGCTTTTGCCGATGTTGTGCATTTGCATAAAGGCGCGGATCACCGTCAAATGAAATTTCGGGCTGATCCACATGGCGTAGGCGAGGACAAGTTCTTCGCAAGCCCATACACCAGCATTTAATCCGCCTCTGAATGTTTTTTGAGCTAAGCTCATATCTGAGCTTTGGTCTTTTTCAATTTCAGCAATCAGATCTTTTGTTTGTTCGAGGCGAATAAAATTACTAGGGCGATAACTTTCAGTTGTGCCACTAGCTTTGTAAATATCGTTTAATGAGTGTAAACCTTCTAAAGTGCGGATCGAGGTGTTGAGAATTGCTAAGTTTGTCATGATTTTTATCCTACTAGCGATTTTAATTTGCCCCATTGTTCAGATAGGGTGATCGGGTGCTTGAACACTGCTAGTAGACAGCCTTTCGTTTTTCCTTGCGGTCTTGTATGTACGAAACGCCACCCGATCATAAAATCAGGATAAAAAAATACCGCACTTTAATGCGGTTGTTCCGCTACTAGTCATAGGTGTGTTCAGCACCGTTAGCAGAATACTACTGAAATTTTATTTTTTCGTCAATAAAGATTTTCAAAAGTGCAGATCAAGGTATTGAGGATAGATAAGTTTGACATAATTTTGTACCTTAACGTTTAGTAATAAGCCGATCACTTAGTTGGTGATCGGGCTTCAACTACCACGTTAAGATGGCGGAGCTTATTCCCTTACGGTATTCTATTAGGCTCTCTAGACCCGATCATAGACGATCTATAACTAAAATTTAGGTACAAAAAAACCGCTTTATTATCGGAGCGAGATAACCGACTTAACGAGATAGTGGAGTCATCTTAATCCGAAAATGTGCGGTTTGTCAAATACTACAAAACAAAAAATTTATTTTGTAAACACGATTTCAAAACCTATTAGGGGAACATAGCGTTAATAATCTCTTTTTTTTCAGTAAACCGAATATAATTCAGTTCATCTACTGATAACGTAGTTTTTCTTAAATTATCTTTTTCACTTTTTATATCAATATCACCACTTATAAACCTTACAGTAAACCAATAGTTAATATTATTGTAATAATCGGATTCTAGTATCAAGCGTGACTTGGCATTTATAAAACATCCATGAGATCCACCATTAAGTTTTTCCTCTAAGAAACAGACACCCATTTTTGTATTAATATTCGGTTTTTCCAAATCTATTTTTTCTAGAACTTCTCTTAATAATGGATATTTTTTTAGCTGCTGCAAGGTGCTTGCATACATCCAAACCCATTCATCGACGTTTTTTTTATTCTTTGTAATACGTTCTAAATCGTAAGATATTTCCTGTATTTCATTTATATTGTTTTCTGAAATTGCATTTAAATACCGTTCGTTATAGCTCTTGAAAGTATCGTTGGCATAAGCCAACGATACCATAAGAGAAAATATTAAAACTAATACTTTTCTAATCATTTAAATATAAGACTCTTTCTAATCTCTTTACTTGTAGAAGGAACAATCCCACTACCGGAATCATAAGTAAATCTAATATTTAGCACAATAATAATTTCTTTCCCTCGGTGTATATTTGGAATATCCACTTTTAGATCACCTATGTATTTATAGGCTTGAGGGATAACAATACTTTTATCATTAGGAGATAGCCCCCCTTTATAAAGGATTTCATCTCCTACCCGTATTTCATAACTAGATACGCTAAAATCACTACTATTTAATACTTGTTTATTCGGCATGTCAATACTAATTGCTGCAGATAGCTGATTACCAACAAGCGAAATATACCCATATAAACTTCCTGAAGCAGTTGCGCCAACGCCTTCAGCAAGAACATAATTGGGAAAGGTCTCAGATAGTTTAATTGTTTCACGAGGTAGTGCACTAAAAACCTTCTCTAATTCGGGCTTACTAACATTATAAACCTTAGACAGTTGATTAGCTAAGTCTTTTAAAATTATTAACATATCAATTAACTTTTGCTTTTCATTAATCTCAGACATTCTATATTTAAGAACAGAGTGTAGCCATAGTCGTAAGCTACCTGTAACAGATAGCATTAGATCAAAGTCTTCCTTGTGAACTTTAGAAAGTCCAAATTTAGGTATATTATCACTTTCTGCTTTATTTGCAGCAGCACTAGACTGATTGGTTTTTTCTCTCTGCTTAATAATTTCTTCATATAAAACTTTTATTTTATCAAATAATTGATTAAGCTCAGACAACCCCTTCTCAACTTCAGGAGTCTTAGAAAGTTTTCCGTACAGCTCCAATAAAATAATATATTGCTCCTCCATTTCTTTAAACATATTAACTTCACTAGGCATCCTATTTAATTTATTCGTCATTTCTGAACTCAGCTGATTCACTACCGAATGCCTAACAGTTTTATTGGGATCTAGGGATACCCTGTGATTGAAGTTAAGATTCTCAATCCTAAAAGGGTTAGGATCTATTTTGTCTAATGGAAATTTAGTTTCCTTAATCACTAAATAAGGTTCACGAGCAGTTACTACAATTTCAGGAAGAGTTGTGTGGTTCATATATATATATATCTCCGTTATATAAATTAAGTATTATAAATAAGCCTATAAAATTTAGCCCCCAAACTTGAGGGCTAAATAATAATTACACTTCAACAGTGCCTATATTCACGATAATATCCGTTCCGGTTAGGGAGAACCGCACTTTATCAGCGAACTCTTCTGCAATGGCTTCTTTTAGTGCTTCGGCTTTCACCATACGCAACACTAAAATCGGCTCGTCGCTACCGGTTAAAATTCGTAGGCGTAATGTAATGTCACGAATATTTAAGCCGCTATAGGTTTCACAGGTGAAAGTGAAACTGTGTGGGATCGTGAGTTTGCTTTTTGCTTCCACACTTTCCATTGCCGATTTCTTAGCGGCAAAATCACCAACTTCGTGTTCTTCACTTTTAGCATAATCCAATGTGATTTTCCTCACTGCCGCAAGTGCATTGGCAAAGCTGATTTCTTCGCCGGCGTCGTCAAACGCCGTAATGTTGTCCGCCCAATCCTCAAGCCAATCCGACAGTTCGCTTTGTTCCAGCTGTCGCTCGTCAATGCTGCTAACGGCTTCAAACGCAGCGGTAGCAGATAAACTCAGTTCTGCGGCATGCAGAGCGTGTCCCGGTGAAGCTATATCACCAAGGTCAAATAGGGTTCTGGCTGACATGGTGTCAGGATTGACAAAACACTGTGCGCTTGGCTGAACGTTGCGCTCAACGTAGCTGATGTAATCACGATAATGCGAGGTGCGATAAACAACACGATAACTGTTACGCTGTGCTTGATAACGCTCAAGCGGAAAGACCTGCATATCTTTCGGCACAATGGCAAGAGGGTAATCCGTCGGGCTAATGCGCACAGAAGAGAGTGCTAAGTCTTTGATTTCTTGAATGGCTGTCTTATCCATTATGTTTTTCCTTTTGTTAAACGGCTTTGGCTTGTTTGATGTGGATCACATTGTCTTTGGTCTCCACACGCTCAGGAGTAACCGATAAACGTCCGCCTTTGTGGACATACATCGGGGTGGCGGTGGTATCTTCTTCCGATACCTTGCCGCGTTTGGTCGGCTGCGAGTAGATCAGTTTGTGCGAGATTTGCACTTTTGAGTTGGTCGAACTATCGCTATCGCTTTCCATCTTTTTCAAAGTAAATTCAAGAATGACCTTACCTTGTTTGTCATGTGTCACTGTGCCGAGTGCGACTTGAGAAAGTGCGGTTGCCACTTTCGATACAAAAACACTGGCATCTAATTCATCTAAAAAATCTTGTAGATTGGTTTTCATCAGACTGTTTCCTTAATTTAGGTAAAAAAGAAGCCGCCCTCAGGCAGCTCTGTACTTTGGTGAAAAATGCAAAGTGCGATCACATAAAATCATCTGCACCGCTGTCATCAACAGATAAATCATCAAAATCATCGGCACTGGCAACACCGCCACCGGCAAAGGCATCACCATCACGGACGAATTGAATGCCGGAAAGCGAGGCGTTGATGCGTTTGCCGTATTTGTTGTCCTGCGCCCAGATGTCGATTACCGCATTGACATAGCAACCGGCATAAGGCTTACCATCGGCTTGCACCAATTCTTGTCGATTGCGATCGACAACTTTGGGGCGCGCTTTGTTATGGGCGGATACAAAAAACTTGCCTTCAAAGCCTTCGTACTCCGGTTTTTCTGCGCCATCGTGCAAACAAAACGCATTTTTGGCTTTAATGGCTTTCCAGTTTGCCTCCATTTTTTCTTCCCATTTATCTTCGGCAACCGCTTTCATTGCGGACATCACGGCGTTGTAGTTGTCGCTGCCTTTATCGAACAACAAGACAGCACTAAAACGCGGGTCGCCCTCACCGTTAATAGTTTTGGCTTCAAATAATGCAGGGAATGCTAAACGCACATCTTTTAACGTTACTTTCATAGTTTTTCCTTATGGATTGGGTTAAGTTAAATCTTCAAAATCATCATTGCTGATGACAATGGCGGGTCTTTTATCAGAAAGCGGCACAACCGATGGTGAGCCGTCTTTTTGGATAATGAAGTCTTGGATTTTGTCCCATTTATTTGGGGTGGTTTTGAGCAGCTTTTCTGCCTGGGTTGGGCTGATCAGCTTTTTGTTGTACATTTCGTCCACTTTCAAGCGTAACGATTTCAACTTCGCTTCTGCTTCGGTTTCGTCCGTCCAGCTACGCGCGCCTTTTTTACCCGCAACCAATTTGTAGCCCGGTACGTCGTTGCCATTCATCAATTCGGCAGTCGCCCGTATGCGCACCGCTTTGCAGAAACTTTCGATTAAATCCAGTTCCGGCAATAGGTGGGCGATATGCCGATTGTCACAGTTTGCCACTCTCTCCATCGCAGCCTCAAAATTGGTCGGTTTATCCAAATCGACAAAATCGTCAGCAACGGTATTGACAACGTGTTGGGCAAGGGCGTGGCATTTCGCTTTTGCCTTGCAAAATTTGCAGGCTTTTTCTTGCGGAGCAAAATCGCCCTCTTGCACTTCGCCACCGTTTAGCAAACGCACCGCATTCGCTGCCTGTGCTTTTGCACGTTCAGCAAAGGCAAGTAGTTCCTCAATGGTCAGCACCCACTCCGACACCGAATTTAACCGCACTTGATGGACACATAACCGCACTTGACGAATATCATGTACGAACTGATAAATATCGTATGCGCCCAAGGCGTAAAGCTGTAACTGTTCATTGCCTTCGGCATCGACTTTCACGCCTTTTCCATATTTCAGATCGTGAATTTGGATTTCATCGCCATTCAAAATCAATGCGTCCACCGTTCCGAAAGAATCGGGCTGTCCGATATAGTGTGAAAAGTCCACTCGGATTTCGATAAGCAATTCGCCGTTGGTGGCATAATCGCGTACGGCATGAATGTATTTCGGCACATATTCCAGCATTTCTTCATCGACGGCGGGATAGTCCGGTCCTGCCGGTTTATTGCCCAGGTACGCCGGCGCGCAATTCACCTGATTACGCAAACAGAATTCGGCAAGGGCGTGTGCTGTTGTACCTAAATCCGCATCGGGCGAGCTTTTGTCTTCGCTTTCTGCTTCCAATAGCAACGAGCCGTTACACCGCAACCAGCGGTGCGCACCACTCGGTGATAACAATGCGTGTTCACTCGGCATCGTTCACCCCCGCTTTTTCGGCTAAAAGCTGCAGTTGTTCAAGCAATAGCGATAAATCGTTATCCGCAACGGTGGATACCCCTTTCGCCTTGAAACCGCTAAAGATTTCCACCAGTCCGGCGCGATCAACAGACACCAAATTCAGTGTCAGCGCTTGGCATTGTTTGCGCAAGGTTTCGTTATTGACCGCAGGTTCTGCTGCTTTTGTTTCGGTTTGTGCGAGAGAAGTGTCGTCTGCCAGAGGATTTGACGGCGGTGTATTTTCTGATGTAGCCGCTGTCGCTTCGACGGTAACTGCTTCGGTTGCCATAAAATCGGCGAACAGACTGCATAGACGATTAATGGCTTCTGTGTTTGCTTGTAAGGCTTGTTCTAACATGAGGTTCTCCTATAACATGATGAAAATCAGGACAAGTAAAGTAAAATGCAGGGTTGCTAAAACCCAGAATTCAGGCTCTTTCATAAATTTCAGGTATAAAAAAGCCCACGCGAGGTGGGCTATAGTGGGTTGAATTACTAAATTAATTCCCGGCATTGCCGTTGGATTTTTTGCTTAGCATGGATCGTATTGAAATTGTTATTGCTATGTGTGTGCAACTTATGACACACGGTTACCGGTTTTGATCGCTGAGGCAGGGTTTCACATAATACCGCAATCCGCACTTGGTGCTCCCTGTTGCGTTTCGCATTTTGTTGTTCACGGCTTTTTGCAAACATACGCTGCAATCTACCGGCTTTTCCGATTAATTTTTCCGAAGTGCGGTCCACGTAAACCGTTTCGCACACCACTGGACAGACTAATGTTGTCATACTGCGTTCTCCATTAAAAATAACCACTGATACAATGCCTATTTGTAATAGGTGAGATCAGATTGCTTATTAACCACAACACGCCTAGCTGAATAGGCGATTCCGTTGCCGGAACGCTGATCTCATTATTTTGTGTTTGCCTCAGCCCCCCTCGCACACAATGCGAACGCTTTCACGCTATAGGGGGTTAACCAGTAATGTTAAAGAACGGTAGCCAGTTTGGCTTTGTTGGGAATAATACTAATACATTTGTATTTTATTTGCAAATATATTTGTGATAAATTTGCAAATATATTTGTAAATGAGTTGTATTCTATTGTTTTAATACGGAAAAAATTTTGAATTTTTTTGATGATTGGGCGAATTATTGAATTTTAGACGTTAAAAAACCGCTCGATTGAGCGGTTAGATTGGATTTTACACGCTTAAGAATCTAAAAATGACCACCAAAACACTTGGCCAAGAATAGTGACATCTTGTAAGTCCGCCTCTTCATCGTCATATTCTGCAGTGTTGTAGCTGCGAATTCGCACTTGATTATTCGGCAAACGCTGTAATAATTTTATCCGCAAAAGCTCACCGTGATTAATGGCATACATCTTGCCGTCTTTGATCTCTTTACAACCAAGATTAACACCAACTGTTGTGCCATCTGGTAGCACAGGCTCCATACTGTTGCCTTTTGCGGTTAAGCATACCGCCTGATTGTACTGTACACCGGCACGGCGCAATGTTGCTTTGGAAAAACGCAATTTGAAGCCATTATAATCGGCAATATCGTCCGCAAAGCCATTGCCGGCGGCAAGCCGAATATCTTTGTAGAAAGGCACGGCAACCTCGTCTTCATTCAATGGCGTATGACGATCCCATAAGTCAAAGCCACCAATTTCACCAACATTCGATTCGATTTCTTTTCCGGTATCCAAATCTTCAAAATCGTCTATTACCCCGAGCCAACGCCGGGTATCTTCGTTATCTTCGCCGAACTGTAAATAGGCTGCGCTAACCCCAAGCCATTTTGCCACTTTAGCTCGCGCATCCCCTTTTAAATCACTTAACCCTTTATAGTACCGCCGTGCCATTTCGTAGCTCATTCCGGTACCTTGGCTTAACTCCTTTATCGTTAAGCCTTTTTCATTCATCAAGTTCACTAAACGGGTTGTAATCGTGTCTTTACTCATCATCCTACCTCCCTTTGCTATTTATGCCTTTATTCTATCGCAGTCCGCATTTTTTGCAAATAAATTTGCATTTAACTTGCTCAAGTGGTAATTTTGAATTTGTTTTATATTTGATTTTAAGTTGCTTTAAATTAGTAAGGAGTTGTGAAATGACTGCAACCGGAAAAGCTATCTTCTCGTTGGGCGGACCATCTAAAGTCGCCAGATACTTTAATATCTCCCCTTGGGCAGTAAATATGTGGGTCCGAAATAATAAAATCCCTGCGGAACGTTGTCCTGATATTGAGCTATTAACAAAAGGGGAAATCAAGTGTGAAGACCTGCGCCCTGATGTGAATTGGTCAGTTTTGCGCAATAAAAAACGCAGAACCGCAAGAAAGGGGTGATTTATGCCAATAATTTATGGGGCAACCGCCCAACAATGGGATCACTTTGCGAATGCGCTGAACTTAGCGGCAGATTTACTGCCTGTCGTTTCCGATCCAAATGTTAAAATCTCCCCCCGCAGTCGGATCAAACGTGCGGGGAAATTGCCGTCTATTGTCAATAATAACGGTTTTATCGCAGGGTTAGACAGCTGGCCGAATCGAAAAGTGGAAAAATCGAGTATCGAAGCGTGGAAAAAAGACTCACGTTTAGGAATATGTATCCGCTTAGGAAAATCAGAGTACTGCGTTACTACTCGCAAAGTACTGCGTCAAGAGGCAGAAAACAGTAAAAAGTACTGCGTAACAGGTCAAAAAACAACCTACGCAGTAGTTGGCACAGGGTACTGCGTAGATGAAAAAAGTGCTGATGACGCAGTACTTTCAGATAAAGTACGCAGTAGTTATATCTATGCCCTCGATTGCGATCTTGAAGATGACGATTCACTTCAAATGATTAGCAATTCACTATTGCAAGTCTTAGGCTTAACACCGCCGAGACGCTTCCGTTCCAATGCGAATAAATGCTTGTATTTGTTTGCCGTAGAAGGCGAACCGATGACTAAGCGGGTTATGCGTCTTGAAAATGACGAGATAATCGAGTTTTTAGGCAAAGGACAGCACTTTGTTGCCGTCGGTACTCACACCAGCGGCGTGCGCTACGAGTGGGAAAATGGGTTACCAACTGAGATTCCGGTGGTGAGCGCCGAAGCCTTTGAAAACCTGTGGGCGGCATTGGAAATGACATTGCCGCTGAAAAATACTCAAGCCAGTGCGCTCTCTAAAAATCGGGATTTATCGCACGGTGACCGCACTTCGGTTGATGAAGTGACTAAATATTTAGATCAGCATTGGACGGTATTCGGTATCGGCAACCGCGGCGAACGCTTTATTAAATGCCCGTTTGAACATGAGCATACCAGTGAGGGCAACGACACCTCTACCGCCTATTTTCCTGCCGATACCGGTGGTTTTGAGCGAGGTCATTTCAAATGCCAACATGCACACTGCGCACACCGTAACGACGGCGATTTCTTAAATGCGATTGGCTTTCGGGATAATGATTTCGAGGATGTCAAAGAGAACGAGGAAATTGCCGATAAGGTCGCCTATTTCTGCAAACGCTATCTGTATATGGCGGAGAACGACCGTGTTTGCGACCTCGATAGCACCCCGCATTCATACAAATTCAAACTCAGCGAGTTCAAAAACTACACGGCTAATGTTACCCGAACGGTACTGAAAGGTAAACAGCAAGTGCAAGAGCCAATCCATAAAGCGTGGTTGGAACACAAAGACCGTAAATCGGCAATTGGGTCGGTCTATTTGCCAGGGCAACCTCGGTTGATTATGGACGAAAACAAGAACTGGCTACATAACGAATTCTATTTGCCGCAAATCGACACCGTTGAGACACGCGAGTTTTTACCGCACTTTTTGGCGCATTTGGAATATCTGATCCCCAATATCAAAGAACGTAACCATTTTATTCAATGGATGGCGTCACTGCGCAAACACCCTGAACGCCGCAATAAGGTCACGAATATGCTGGTGGCAATTGCACACGGCACGGGGCGTGGCTGGGTCGTCGAACTGCTGCAAAAACTGCTTGGGCATTGGAACTGTAAAAAATGCAAAATGGCGGATTTAGTCGATGGGCAATTTAACGGCTATCTGCACCAATCATTACTCTGTAGTGTCGAGGAAGTCAAAGAGCGCAGTGAACGCTTTGCAATCAGCGATAAAGTGCGGGATACGCTGACGGAGAACTATCTTGAGGTCAATATCAAGTATGGTGCGAAGCGCACACAACCGGTTTACACCAACTTTTTCTTTATGACAAATCATACCGATGCCTTAGTAATCAAACAGGAAGACCGTCGGATCAACGTGTTTGCCGGTCCTGAGCAGGCGAAAGACAAAGCCTATTATGACCGCTTATATCGCTTGCTTGATAACCGGCAATTCATCGCCGAAGTCTATTCTTACTTAATGCAAATCGACTTGAGCGATTACCAATGGACACATTCATTCGATACGCCGGCACGCCGCAATATGATTGAATTCAATATGAATGATACAGAACGTGCCTTTACCGAGTTTATGTCAGATCCGCCGGCGTTAGCGATGACAATGCCTCAGGTCGTTGCGTATCTTAAAGGCGGCAATGATTTTGATAGCGAAATCGACGAGTATCAGGTGAGAAAACTGCTTCAACAGTATGCAACACCTTACACTCGTTTTCGGGTCGGAGATAGACGCGTACGACCTTGGTTGTTATCAAAAGAAGTGAAATTATCTAAAGAATACATAAAACAAGAGCTGCTGAAGATTGCAGATATTTGTCCACTTGAATTTGAAAAATAAAAAGTAGTGGGACAAATAAAGTCTTGTAAAAACAAGATATTAGAAAAATTTTGTCCCACTGTAAAAAATCAAGTGGGACATAAAAAATTTAATTTAAATCAATATGTTATTTTTAAATTTTAGTATTTGTCCCACTGTCCTACTAAAAATAAAGTTATAAAGATAAAAATTTAGCAACGCAGTAGTGGTAACGCAGTACTTATTTTTCTCTATAGAGTTTATAAAAACTACGGGGACACTCAGTTAGTGGGACAAAGAAGCGATTTTCTTAATAAAATTAGTATGTTAAGTGTGTCCCACCAGTGGGACAAGATGGAACGGGAGAAAAGGCGATGACCAAAGATGAAGTGAAAGATACTTTAACGGCGTGGGGCAATTGGGCTCACTGCCGAAAATACGGAACAGAATACCCAAGCAAAGCACTTGGATTGCAAGGGGCGGCAAGCGAGCCGGATCATCGGTTACTCTGTTCGGACGAAAAAGGCTTGGAGGTGGAAAGTGCGGTATCCTGTTTAAAAAAATATGATACGTTGGGACACGCAATGATAAATGCCTACTATATCGACAAAATCTCGATTAATCGGATTATGCGCTCAATCCAAAAATCCAAATCTTACACACTGCAGGTTTTCAACGGTGCAGAAGCCTATATCGGGGGAATTTTGAGCCAATCGCGAAAAAATAAGTATTGACAGTGGTCGTCCAGTCTACTAGTATTTTGCTATATCTTGCGGTAAGCGCAACTCGATAATACCAAATATAGATTTCCATAACCCTGATTGGTTTTCCAGTCGGGGTTTTTTATTGCCTATAGAAAAGGATTTCCCCATGCCAAGCCGTGACCCGAACAACTTAGATTCCTTTCTAAGCTGGATTCCGATTTTGTTGATTTCCGGCTTTGGCGGTGTCGCCAAATATTTAACCGATAGACAGTACAACAAAACACGTTGGAATATTTGGGAATTTCTTTCACAAATTCTCGTCTCTGCCTTTGCCGGTTTTATCGGTGGCTTAGTTTGTGTTTCCAGTGGTTTAGATCAGAACATGACATGGATCGGTGCCGGGCTGTCAGGCTACATGGGCAGTATCGCATTGAATGCGTTTTGGCGTTTCTTTTCAGCAAGAACAGGAGTAAACCATGACTAATTTTAAATTTGGCACAACCAGTGAAATTCGGTTGCAAGGAGTTCACCCTGATTTAGTCAAAGTCGTCCGTCTTGCACTAAAAAAATCCCCTGTTGATTTCGCGGTGATTGAGGGCAAGCGTTCTATTCAACGGCAAAAGCAACTCTTCACCGCTGGCAACAGCAAAACGATGCGCTCCCGACACTTGACCGGTCATGCGGTGGACTTGGTGCCATTGCCGGTGGATTGGAATAATAAACAAGCCTTTAATGACTTAGCAGCAGTGATGTTCGAAGCGGCAAAAGAATTGGGTGTGTCAATTCGTTGGGGTGGAGACTGGAACGAAAATGGGCGATCTGATGACGAACGCTTTTACGACGGACCGCACTTTGAATTGACGTGGAGGGCGTACCCATGAATGCGATATTACTCTCTTTCCTCAAAGCGTGTTGTGCCAATGTTGATAAGGCAGCCAAAGTTTTTGCAGTAATTTTCGTGGTTGGGCTACTGTGGCTGCAATATGAAAACAAAATTCAAATCGAGAAACAATCACACACGATTGATGCACTGCGTATCACGGTTGCCGAACGCAACGCTGAATTAAAACGCTTGAATGATACGCTGGCAATCCAAGCAGATATTACCAAACAACAACTGGCACACGAACAGGAAAAAAGGGAGCAAGCCGATGATCAAGTTAAAACGATTCGCGAGTTGCTCAAGGGCAATGTATGTGGCGATACTCACGCCCCTGCTGCTGTGCTTGAGCAGTTGCGCAAGTGAAGCGGTAATTAAGATTGAGACACACATGATCACCCCACCGCCGTCACTGCTAATCCCCTGCCCTGAGCCAATGCTACACGGTAACACCTACACCGCCATCACTGAGTATGCGGTGTTGCTTAAGCGTGACTTGCGGATTTGTGCAGGACGGCTGCAAGGCATAATTGATTATACGGAGGCGGTTCAGCGTGAAAAGTCGGAGTGATTGGCATCATCTGTACTATCGTAAGTCATGGAAACAGCTACGCTTAGATCACCTAGCCAAAGAACCTCTTTGCGTTTACTGTCAGCGTGACGGCAAAATAACACCGGCGACAGTTGTAGACCACATTACAGCGCATAAAGGTGATTTAAATTTATTCTTTAATCCTAACAACTTGCAGTCATTATGTAAGGTTCATCATGATAGCTCAAAGCAACGAGCAGAATCAAAAAATATTAACGAAATTGGTTGTGATGTAAACGGTTTTCCACTCGACCCTGAACACCCTTTCCATAATTGATAATGAATATCAAATAGGGGGAGGGTGGGTAAAAAGTTCAGCACTTTCGCCTGAACAACCGCCCATGGAACACACTTTTATCGCTAATCCAGTTTTTCCATTGAAAATTAGAGTATTAATAGGTTTTATTTATGAGTGGACGAAAATTAAGAAGTGATAGTGCCGCCGCTCAGGTCATGGCGGCAAAAGCTGCACAAACCCAAATATTACCGCCTGAAAAACTCAGTAAAGTCGAATTACAGTATTGGAATCAAATTATCAACAGCCGTGCCGGTGACTCTTGGACACCCAATGACCTGATCCAAGCGATGAACCTATCTAAGCTGTATGTCGAAATTGATAAACGACAGAAAGAAGTGGAAAAAGTCGGGCGTTATTTTATTGCCGCAAATGGCGAACCAAAGCTGCACCCGCTACACAAAATCATTGAGGATCTGAACTCGCGCGCATTATCGATGTGCCGAGCATTACAGATCCACAGCCGAGCAACTAATGGCGAAAGCCGAGACCAAATCAAGAAAAACAAACTGTACAGCGACACCCGAAAATTCATTGAAGATGACGACGGACTACTGGCAAGAATAAATTAATATGACTAGAGCTGAAAAAGTAATCGCCTTCATTGAGAAATATTGTCTAGTGCCGGAGGGCAAATTAGTCGGAAAACCGATACGCCTACTCCCCTTTCAGAAACGATTTATCATGGAAGTTTATGATAATCCGGTTGGCACTAACCATGGCATGCTCTCTATTGGCAGAAAAAACGGCAAGACCGCGCTTATTGCCTGCTTATTACTGGCACACCTTGTCGGTCCGGTAGCGATTCAAAACTCACAAATTGTCAGCGGCGCATTGAGTCGTGAACAAGCAGCATTGGTATTCAATCTCGCCGTAAAGATGATCAACCTTAATCCGGAGTTGCAGGATATTGCTCGAATTATCCCGTCTGGCAAACGCCTGATTGGTCTGTTGATGAATGTGGAATACAAGGCCCTTGCCGCCGACGGCAAAACCGCACAGGGTTTATCGCCCGTGTTGGCAATTCTTGACGAAGTCGGGCAAGTACAAGGCAGCCAATCGGCATTCGTGGACGCAATCACCACGGCACAAGGGGCGCATGAACACCCGCTCTTACTGACAATCAGCACACAGGCGGCAAACGATGCAGATTTACTCTCAATTTGGATAGATGATGCGCAAAACAATCATGATCCACATACCGTTTGCCATGTGTACACGGCAGATAAAGACTTAAAAATTACCGATCCCTCCGCATGGAAACAGGCAAACCCAGCTTTAGGGGTTTTCCGCAGCGAGGAAGACATCGCAAAACTGGCGGATAAAGCCAAACGGATGCCGGCATTTGAAAATACGTTTCGCAATCTGAACCTGAATCAACGGGTCAGTACGGTTTCAACCTTTGTCAGTGCCGACACCTGGAAAGAAAGCGGCTTAGTGGCAGAAACACCGGACGGCTTAATCGTCTATGGCGCACTGGATTTATCGGCTCGCACCGACTTGACCGCACTTATCTTGGTTGCACAGAATCCAAACGGCACAATTAACGTGTATTCCTATTTCTGGACACCGGAAATCGGTTTGAAAGAGCGCGCAACCAAAGACCGCGCACCATACGATGTTTGGGTCAAACAAGGGTTTATCCGCACTACACCGGGCGCAACCGTCGATTATGCCCATGTGGCCAAAGACATTGCCGAAATCATCAGTGATTTTGATATTCAAGCCATTGCCTTTGACCGCTGGCGAATTGACGTACTCAAAAAGGAATTGGATCAACTCGAGTTAATCCTCCCCTTAGTCCCATTCGGACAAGGGTTCAAAGATATGTCACCGGCAATAGATCGCTTGGAAAGCGATCTGCTCAATGCCCGTTTACGGCACGGAATGAATCCGGTTTTAACCATGTGTGCGGCGAATGCGGTTATTGCGCAAGATCCGGCAGGCAACCGCAAATTTGAAAAACACAAAGCAACAGGGCGAATCGACGGTATCGTCGCATTAGCCATGGCACTCGGTATCGCAGAAACAGCGGTGCAACCACAAGACATTGACAAATACTTAGAGGACATCATCATAGCATGACAACATTAAACGACAGCGGCTGGTGGTCACGCTTTTACGGTCGATGGTTTGGCGGTGCTAAACGACTGGATAAAGGCGATATAGCCACCCCACACATCAGCCAAACCACCGAATCCGGCAATATTGTCAATGCCGAAACCGCACTTAAACTCTCGGCGGTTTGGGCGTGTGTCAAACTGCGCAGCCAAACCATTGCCTCTTTGCCACTCCATTTACGCAATAGTAATCGCGAACAGGCAAACGAACACCCGCTTTACCGGATTATCCACGATTCACCGAATGCCGATATGTGCGCCAGTGAATTTTGGGAAGCGCAAAGTGCCAGCCTCGACCTATGGGGTAATGCTTACAGCTTGATCAACCGCACTTCGGGCAAAATTGTTTCTCTTGATGTATTAGATTCGCAATGTATGCGTGTCAAACGGGGGCGCAACGGCGAAATTATTTATCTCTATGACAAGAATAACAGTGACGGCGGTGAATATCTTGAAAGTGATATTCTGCATTTTCGCGGCTTCACTCTTGACGGACTTATCGGCTTGTCGCCGATTCAGTACCAAGCACAATGTATCGGCGCACAAGTTGATGCCAATAAAGCCGCTTCCTCCGCGTTTAAAAATAACCTGAAAGCCGGTGGCTTTATCAAGACCGGTAGCCGAGTATTGACCGACGAACAGCGCAGTCGAATGCGGCAAAATTTAGCCACATTCAGCGCCCCGGAAAATGCAGGAAAATGGATGGTGCTTGAAGCTGAAATGGAGCCTGCCAATTCAGCAGGCAGTTGGATCAACCCACTAGACGCACAACTACTCGAAAGCCGCTTCTTTGGCATCGAAGAAATCTGTCGAGCGTTTTCCGTGCCACCGCAACTGATTTACCGCACCGATAAAGCCTCATCGTGGGCTTCGAGCTTGGAACAAACCAATCTGGGTTTCTTAACGTATTCGTTGCAACCAACCCTGAAACGGATTGAACAAACGATTAGCCGTAAACTGTTCCAGCCGAGCGAGCGTAAGGAATTCTACCCTTTGTTCAGCGTTGAAGGGTTACTACGGGCAGATAGTGCCGGACGCGCAAACTTCTACGCACAAATGCTGCAAAACGGTGTCATGAGCCGTAACGAAGTGCGCAAACTGGAAAATTTACCACCGGTTGATGGCGGCGACACGCTGACCGTACAACTGAACCTTACATCTATTGAAAAAATCGGGGTGGAAAATGACACTCAAAACTAAAGATCTACAATTCAAAGCCGAAGCCGTCCAAGATGACGGTTTTTTTTCGGGCTATTGTAATGTATTTGACCTGAAAGATAGCTACGGCGACATCGTACGCAAAGGCGCATTTGCTCAAACCCTGTTGGACTGGGCGGGAAAAGGCAAAATGCCGCCGGTGCTTTGGAATCATGACCGCAATCAGCCGATTGGGGTTTGGACATCACTCAAAGAAGACGATCACGGCTTATACGGTGAAGGGAAATTATTAATTAATGATGTAGCCCGAGCGAAAGAAGTCCATGCGCTACTCAAAGCGGGAGCAATTGACGGCTTATCTATCGGCTATCGCCTGAATAAATGGACCTATGACGAAAAGGACGATGTGCTAGAAATCTTAGATGTAGATCTGAAAGAAGTCTCGGTCGTCACCTATCCGGCAAACGTGGAAAGCACGGTTTCCAATGTTAAAACCGCACTTTTACACGGTGAACTGCCGACCCTATCCGAATTTGAAAAATTCCTGCGTGAGGCAGGCTTTTCCAAAATGCAAGCTACAGCTATCGCGGGGCATGGTTTGCGCAAACTCCTTCGGGGCGAGCCTGAAAAAACAGAAGTTGATACCGCACTTACCATTTTAAAATCAATTAATACGGGAGAATAACGTATGCCAGAACAAAATTTAGAACAGCTTGCCACCGAGCTGAAAAAAGCCACTGACGGCGTAAAAGCCATGGGCGAAGAATTGCAAGGGCGCATGGGGAAAGGTGAAAAAAGCCTCGATTCCTTGAAAGAACAAGTGGACGAAGCCTTATCTTCAATGGGCGATGTCAAAAGCCGCTTAGATGAAGCCGAACAAAAATTGGCACGTCGTGGCGCAAGCGATACTCAATCCGGCAAATCATTAGGGCAACAACTGGTTGAATCGGAACAATTCAAAGCCTTTGCGCAAGATCCACGCTCAGGGCGCTCCGCTCGCTTGGACATAAAAGCGACTATCACCAGTGCCACCGCCGATGCCGCCGGTTCAGCCGGTGCGTTAGTGCCGGAACAACGCTTACCGGGCATTATTGCGCCGCCGGATATGCGCTTAACCATTCGCGACCTCTTGGCGAAAGGGACAACCAGTAGCAACTCAATCACCTACATCAAAGAAACCGGCTTTACCAACAGCGCCGGCTATCAGAAAAAAGAGGGCGACAAAAAGGCGCAATCGGATCTGAAATTCGGAGAAGAAACCGTCGGCGTGAAAACCATTGCCCATTTTATGAAAGCATCACGCCAAATCTTAGACGATGCCGATATGCTGCAAAGCTATATCAGTGGACGGCTATTCTTTGGCTTAAAACTGTTCGAAGAAAAACAATTGCTGAACGGCACCGGCAGCAATGGCGAGCTAAACGGAATTTTAACGCAAGCGACAACCTTTGCTGATCCGGCAAAACTGACCGAATACACCATTATCGATCAGCTTCGCCTTGCATTATTGCAAGCAATCATTGCGGAATACCCACCAAACGGCTTTATTTTGAATCCGATTGATTGGGCGAAAATTGAATTGCAAAAAGACGGACAAGGTCGCCACATCATCGGCAATCCGCAAAGTTTGGCGCAACCGACACTGTGGGGGCTTTCTGTTGTACAAACCCAAGCAATGACAGCCGGACAATTCCTGACAGGTGCATTCAACTTAGGCGCACAGATTTTTGATCGCCAAGCGTCCGCAATTGCGGTATCCACCGAAAATGAAGACGACTTCATCAAAAACTTAGTCACCATCTTGTGTGAAGAACGCCTAGCGTTAGCAGTTTACCGCCCGGAAGCCTTTATCAAAGGCACATTGGCGGCGAAAGCAGCAGTCGGCGGCTAATCTCCCTGCCCTCTTCGGAGGGCATTTTTTTGAGGCGGGAGCGATATGTTAATTACGTTGGAACACATTAAACTGCATTGTCGTATTGATCACGATGAAGAAGACAATCTGTTAATCGGTTATGCCAATGCGGCACAGGATTATCTGGAAGCGCAACTCAACCGCAAGCTATATCAAGCTGAAGCACCTGAAAACGATCCGGACGGAATGGTGATCAACCACGCCTTACGCCACGCCATGTTAATGCTGGTGGCGCATTGGTACGAACACCGTGAAAGTGCGGTCATCGGTAATGGCGCTGTCAGCAAAGAGATCGAGGACGGGGCATGGCGACTGCTCCAACCATACCGAATTATGGGGGTGTAGCGTGCAAATCGGCAAACTCCGACACCGTATAACCTTACAGCAGCAAATCAGCACACTAAACAGCTACGGTAGCGCGATCACTGATTGGGAAGATGTCGCAACCGTTTGGGCAGAAATCAAACCACTATCAGGGCGAGAATACTTTGCAGCAGAACAAGTGCAGTCGGAAATTACCACCCAAATCTGGTTGCGTTATCGTCCGGATATTCAGCCGACCATGCGGGTGAAATGGGGTGACCGCACTTTTGAGGTGGTTTCGGCAATCAACCATAACGAGCGGAATACTGCACTGCAACTGATGTGCAAGGAGCGAATCAATGGGCAGCGTCACGGTTAAAGTCAGCGGGCTAAAAGAATTGCAAAAAGCAATGGGGGAACTTGGTAGAAAAGCCAGTAATCGCATCGCCGTTAAAGCCATGCGAAAAGGCGGTGCTATTGTGCGCGACAAAGCGCGCGCCAATGCACCAGTCTTAACAGAAAACGTACCGCACAGAAAAGCAGGTACAGTAAAAAAAGCCATTTCTAGCCGCACCAAAATCGGCAGAAACGGCAAAACCAACACCTATGTTTGGGTGAAAGGGCTTTCTACCAAGCAAATCCTCAAATTCAAGGGCAAAACAGGCAGAAGCGGTGCATTTAATCCGAAAGATCCGTTTTACTGGCGTTTTTTGGAATTCGGCACATCAAAAATGCCGGCAAAACCCTTTATGCGCCCAGCTTTTGAGCAAAGCAAACAACAGGCGGCAAAAGCCATTATTGACACCTTACGCACCGAAATTCTCAAGGAAGGCAATCAATGATCCAAGAAAAACTCTACTCCGCCCTGTCGCCTTTGGTGTCGGGGCGTTGTTTTTATGAGGTCGTGCCGGAAACCAATACCGAGTACCCGGTTATCGTGTATCAGTTTCCACTGATTTCGCCTAATTCCGCACTGGAAGACGGTGATTTAGACGATTTTCAGGTACAGATCGATATTTATAGCCGCCATTCGGACGATGTTTTTAACTTGCGCAAACCGGTCTTTCTGGCATTAGAAAACGCGTTTGAATTTGCGGAACGCATTAACGATCACAGCGATTACGAGCCGGACACCAAATTGCACCGGCGATTAATTTTATACACCATAGCATATGAGGGCTAAACTTATGACAACACAAACCACCCCGTTTCAGGGAACAAAATTTTACTTGGGCAAAGGTATTGTACAAAACAGTGAAAAAACGATTACCGCGTGTGAAGTAACCGATGTCGCTACAATCACCATTGCAGACGGTACCTTTGCTAAAGGCGACTTAATCCGAATCACAGGCTTAGGCAGCCTTGACGGTTACTACCCTGTTAAATCGGCTACCACCACCAAAATCACCTTTGCCGACGAAGTGGATTGGTCGAACTTCGACAAACCAACGGTATTCACCAATGCCAAAGCGGCTAAAGTAGATTGGTCATCAAATTTCTGTGCCATCAAAAATATTGAAATTGACGGTGACACCTTAACCGAAGAAGACGTTACCACCATGTGTTCAGAAGGCACGGAAACCGAACCGGGCGACATCGAATTCGGTTCGGTCAAACTGACCTTTTTCTACGCGCCTGCCACGACAATGCAAGCGGATCTCCGTAAGAAATTCTACGGCAAAGAAACGTTCCCGTACAAAATGGTACTGCGCAAAGAACAAGGCTCTATCTACGGCACAGGCTTCATTCAAACCGGTGCTAATGCCTCCGGTGAAGTCAAAGGCAAATTCGAATCCGGTATCACGATTAAAAAATCAAAACGCGATTACTTGCTGCCGGTGGCGTAAGCCGAACCGCACTTTTATGCCCTGCTTCGGTGGGGCTTATTTTTGACTAAAAGGACATCGTTATGACACAACAAAATGGCAACCGCCAAGATTTATTTGCAATCAAACCTAAATTAACTCCCGTTGAAATTCACGGCAAAACGTTTTTTATCCGTGAACTTAATGTCGGTGAAACCAATAAAGCGCTGTACGGACAGCGTGCTGCGTTGCTTAAACTCGCCCAAGAACAAAGCATTGAGCTGAACATGGAAGACGAGCTGGTGCTGACCATGCAGCTACGCAACGTGTACGATCCGTACACCCTCGCACGCAACATTGCCACACGTTTATGTGACGAAAACGGCAAAAACCTGTTCAATGCCGATAGCCAAGACGACTTAGATCAGATTTTGACCCTCGACGGCTCAGTGCTTGACGCAATCAATAAGGTCTTGGCAACGGAAGAACCGGAAAAAAACTCACCGAACGCCGACGATTCCAACTAACCCTATCGTTGGCGTTAGGCAAAACGCTACAAGAAATCGAAACCATGCCCGAACCGCACTTGCGTGAATATCAGCAATTTTATCAAGAGCAACCGTTCGGGCTGTGGCGTGACGATTTCAGAACAGCACAAATCGCCTATTTACTGGCAGCCGTCAATTCAGATCCGAAAAAATCATCACCGAAACTCACCAACTTTATGCCGTTCTTTACGGATAAAAGTGCGGTGGCGGACGATGACGACGATGGCAGCGAAGAGTTTTTGGCGAATAGATAGCCCGAATAACCGGGCTATAAATTTGATCCGGCTCACTTTAATTGTCAGAAAATTATGATAATGTTGCTCTACATTTTGATAACAAGGAGCAAAAATGAAAAAGGTATTGACCACCATTTTACTAAGCGCATTCCTTACTGCATGTATAGGCAGTCAAGGAATGAAAAAGGATAAATTATTACAAGAAAAACCAACACTTGACCTAATAACCACAAAAACTGTTGATGAATATTTTCAATGTATTAAACCATTTTGGCTACATCATTTAGGTTATCATGAAGAAAAAAGAGAAAATGATATTCGATTAAGTTCTACTCCTAATGTAAATGTTGTCAGATTTATTTTGGATATAAAGAAAGCATATAAAGGCAGCAATATCTTATTTTATAATGGTACGCAAACAACATTTGCTTTAGGTGATGTTTTATACCCAATAGAAAATTGTGCGAAATATTAGGCAGAAAAATGGATAAATTTGTTGTCGTTGACATTGAAACTGCGAACCCCAATTTAACTTCTATATGCCAAATTGGAATCGCTATTTATCATAATGGTGCGCTGGTAAAAACTTGGGATTCGTTGATTAATCCGTGTGACTATTTTGATCCTATGAATATATGTATACATGGAATAACCCCCTCACAAGTAAAAAATGCGCCTACGATTATACAAGTTAAAGACCAAATACTTTCATTATTTAGTAAGTATGTGATCTGCTCATATGGTGCCTTTGACAGAGTATCGCTAACAAGGTTATTTCCGGAAATAGATAATGAGTGGCTTGATATTATGCGCGTTGTTCGGCGTTCATGGAATAATAAATTCTCAGAAAAAGGATATGGACTTGCCAAAGTTGCTAAATATTTAAATATAAGATTAGAAAATCATCACAACGCTCTTGATGATGCAATTATTGCAGGGGAAATTTTAAATAGAGCAATATGTGATAGCGAGCAGGATTTATCTTTTTGGCTTTCTCGCATCAAAAAACCGATGGATATAGAAAAGGCTATAATCAGTAGAATAGGCAATCCTGATGGTATTTTATTTGGAGAAACAGTTGTATTTACAGGAGAATTATCAATTCCAAGACGTGAAGCCGCAGAGAAAGCGGCTATAGTAGGGTGTAATGTCGTAGATGGTGTATCAAAAAAAGTGACTATGCTCGTTATCGGTATTCAAGATAAAGATAAACTAAGAGGCAAAGAATTAAGCAATAAAGAAATAAAAGCTCAAGAACTAATAACTAAAGGTCATAATATAATGATCCTGTCCGAAAGTGATTTTTTCAATTTGATAAATGAATAGTTGACATACCTTCTATAAAAGCGGAAAACCGCACCCGACAGTGATCTGCCCCCAAAAAGTTGGACGATTAAATGATGCTGGGTTGATTTTAATTGATGACCTGTCCGATGCTGGTGGCGAAGATTACGTTGCCCTTTCTCTAATGTGGCAAGGACACGCGTTTCTAGACAAAATCCGAAATGACAGCATTTGGAACTCGGTTAAAAGTACGATCAAAACAAAAGGTGTCGATCTCTCGTTTGACTTGATAAAAACCGTGACAACAACGGCAATTAAAGGGCTATTTAATTGAAAAATCGGCGAAATTGTGTTATATATTGAGTAGTTGATAATGAGGGAGGTGGTTATGTTTCGTTGGCTTGTTGATCGAATGATTGATGCTGCGGCATTGGTGTTTATTCCAATCTTTGCTTTTATTTTTTTAAGCGACTTCTTTTTATCAAGAACTACAAATGAAAGATTATTAATTCTTGCGGTTTTATTTGGACCTTTGATTATTTTTTATTTAAACAAATACCAAAAATATCAACACAGTAAGAATAAATGATTCAAAACATACAAGGTTACTAAGCTCGCTTCGGCGGGCTTTTTTTTATGGGAGAAATACATGGCTGGGGCATTAGGTGGATTAAATATCTGGATTGGACTAGATAGTGTTGCCTTTCAAAAAGGGTTAGATAAAGCAGAATACCAAACGCAAAAATTTGTAAAAAGTACAGATAAGGCGTTCAAAAATGTTGAAAAAAGCCTGAAAAATTTAGAGAAGGCTAGTGGTTGGGCTACTAAAGGCTTTTTAGGCGGAAAGGCTGTAGGTCTAGGCAAATCAGTTATTCAACATGCCGACGCTTATACCGAAATCGGCAACCGAATGAAATTGGTTACTTCAAATTCAGTAGAAAGTGCGCGTGCAATGCAAACGGTATTTGATGTCTCACTGCGCACCAATCAAAGTGTTGATGGAACTGCACAAGTTTATCAACGCTTTGCACAAAATGCGCAGCAACTTGGGATTAGTCAAGCGCAAGTTGCCAGCTTAACAGAAACCGTCTCAAAAGCCGTGGCGATTTCAGGGGCAAGTGCGGCATCGGCGCAAGCGGCATTAATGCAATTCGGGCAATCTTTAGCCTCTGGTGTTTTTCGTGGACAAGAATTTAACTCCGTCATGGAGCAAACACCGGGATTAGCGCAAGCTATCGCTAGAGGCTTAGGTGTTACCATAGGTGAACTTCGCCAAATGGCAAATGACGGCAAGCTGACAATGGACGTGCTTATTCCAGCGTTGGAAAAAGCCAAAGCCAGTGTAGATCAGCAATTTTCAACGCGTGTATTAACGGTATCAGCCGCATTCGAAAATCTGAAAACCGCCACCACCCAATGGATCGGCGAACTCAATACTGGCACTCTCAGTACGAGTACTTTAGCTAAAGGAATTAATATTGTTGCCAATAATTTTGATCAGGCAACAAAAGCTGCCGCTGGTTTTGCGGCAATCGCAGGCTATATCGCGCTACGCTCAAAAATTTCTACACTTGCAGATAATCAAAATCAAAAAATGTTGGCTCAACAACAAGTTGTACTTGAACAGCAAAAAGCAACCGCATTGGCACAAACTACGCAAGCGAATTATTCCAAAGTGCGGTCAGAATATGACTTAGCGAAAGCCGAAATCAGCAGTATGCAAACGACACGCCAACAAATTGTCGTTGAGCGTGAAAAACTTGCGGTGCAAATTCAAGGCGCGGCATCTTATTCTGAGCGTAAGCTCTTAAGCGCGGAATTAGCGTTGCTAACTCAAAAAGAAACGACACTGACGCAACTACAAAGTGCCGCTGAACAAAAAATGATAGCAACCAAAAAAGGGTTAAAAATTGCCTATGCTGAAAATGCTGTAGCACAAAGTGCTTATTCTGCGGGCATGATCAAAGCGGGAACAGCAACCAAACTTTTTCAAGCCTTATCAGTTGGTGTTCGTAACGAATTAAAAATGCTCAAAGTCGCATTTTTAACCAACCCTATCGGAATAATGCTGACGGGTGTAACCGCCTTAGCAGGGCTTTATATGCTACTTGGTGATTCTACCGATGAAGCCAAGCGTGCGCAGTTAGAATATGCTGAAGCCCTTGATGTCAGTGAAAGCGCATTGAAAAGCATGACCGCGGCGCAGGTCGAGGCGAATGTGACGTTGCTGTCTGCCGCAATCGCGGCACAGTCCGCAGCATTGGAAAAATTAACCCAACAATATGAGCGCGCTAAACAAGCCGCGAAAGAAAGTAGCATTACCACCTATGATAGTTTTGGTGGTCCATCTTATACCTACAACAAATCTGACAAAGAGATGGTAACCGCGCGGCAAGAAGAGGCGCGGCTGTTGCTGGCGGTGAAAGAGGCGCAGGATAAGGTAGCGGCTTCCCAAGAGAAATTGGCACAGTTGGCTGGCATTCAAGCTGATAAAATCAAAGATGAGTTAAATGCGGCATTGAAAGACAGCGGCGTTATTTTGCAGCAGCTTGATCCGGATATGCAGAAATTTGCCAATGAGTTGCTCGATGTGAATAGCCATGTGCTGACCCTTAATCCGAATTTGAAAGCCTTAATGGGAACAACCTTGCAATTGGCAAGTGCGGCGGTGCAAGCGGCTTTAGGTTTGGAGCAAATGAACCAAGCCAAAAACCAAGTGTATAGCGACAATGCGCAGCAGGAAATTGAACGGCTACAGCGTCAAGCTAAGATCGCTGGTGCGAAAACTGATAAAGAACGGATCAAATACCAAGTGGAAGACTACCGTGCAGGCTTAGAAAAGCGTGCGGAAAAAGACGGTTTAAGCCAGTACGATATTGACGGTATGGCAGCGGCATATGAAAAGATGTTGGCAACTCGGCAAGGCAATAAGCCGACCAAATCCGGCAAAAAAGAAAAATCCCTTGAAGATTGGAAAACGGATTGGGATAGCTTCCATGATGAAATTCAACGCTCGAATGCATCGGCGATGAAAACGATTGAATTGAATGAGTTGCGTCTGTCGCAAAAGATTGATGAATTTCGGAAAAATGGGGTAATCAGCGAGGCGGAAGCGGCGGCGGCACGGTTGCAGATTGAGCAACGCTATATCCAAGAGCGGTTAGAACTAGCGGGGCAATACAATCAAGCCATCGCGGCACAGCAACGCTACAAAAAAATCATGGAAGATGTGACCGCACTTGAGAAGTCGGGGCATTTAACCAAAGACCAAGCCGACGAGGTGAAATCAGAAGCAAATTGGCAACTGTGGAAAGATCAGGCGGATAAAAGCGACCCGCTCAACGGGGTGACGGTAGCAATGCACGACTTCGGCAAAGCGACAGAAGATGTCATGGGCAACGTTGCCAACATCACGCAAAATGCCCTCGGTGGTATGTCGGACGCGCTGACGGATTTTGTGCTGACGGGTAAAGCGGATTTTCGCGGCTTAGCACAGTCTATTATCAAAGACATCACTGGCATGATTATCAAGATGATGATTTTCAATGCACTGAAGTCCGCTTTAGGTGGAACATCATTGGGTGCCGCATTGGGATTTGATGGTGGAGGTTTAGTCGGTTTTGACGGCGGCGGCTACACAGGACACGGCAATCGTCTAACCCCGGCAGGTATCGTCCACAAAGGCGAATACGTCTTGACAAAAGAAGCAACAAGCCGCATTGGTCGGGAGTATTTAGACTTTTTGAATTATGCCGGTGGCCGTGGTTTTGCCAATGGTGGTGGCGTTGCCGTGCCGAAAGTGCCGAGTATGAATTATCGTGCGCAAAGCGCAAGCAACAACGAAAACCATGTTGAGATTACGGTAAACGTCACGGAAAGCGGTCAGAATGCCGATGTACAAGCCAGCGGCAAAATGGGTGCGGAATTGGGGCGCATGATAAAAAGCAAAGTGCTTGAAGTGCTGAATGAACAAAGTCGAGCGGGAGGTATGCTGCGTGGAAGTATTTAACTATTGCCCTTTACCGGGCATGACGGTGGACAATGAACCGGCGGTAAACGAAGTGCAGTTTAATGACGGCTACGTTCAACGCCGCCCAAAAGGGATTAACAATCTACTAAGGAAATACCCGGCAACCTTTAAAGTGCGGAATGAAAAGCGTCTTGATGTGGACGCTTTTTTTATGCGTCATGGGGGCTATTTGCCTTTTCTTTGGCAAGATCCATACAGCGGAAAACAGGTCAAAGTGATTTGTAGCAAGTGGTCGGCAAAAATGGGGCGCACGCATACCGAATTTAGTTGCGAAATTAAGGAGACCCGATGAGACCGATTAGCACAAAATTTAAGGTGGAATTGAGCAAGCTCACCCAAGATGCGTTGCTTGAGCTGTGGGAGATTGATCTGCGCGCTATCAAAGACAGAGACGGCAGTTACGGCGATATTTACCGTTTTCACAACGGCTTAAATGGCGTGAATGCCGATGTTGTTTTTGCCGGCAACCGCTATACCGCATTTCCAATTCATGCGTCGGGATTTGAATCTAGCAGTCAAGGACCAAGCAACCGTCCTACCCTATCGATTGCCAATTTAAACGGTTTGGTTACCGCCATTTCTGAGCGTTATTCCCAAGCCGTCGGCGCACGAGTAAAGCGGGTGCTGGTGCTGGCGAAATACATTGATGCGGTTAATTTTGCCAGTGGTAAAAACCCCTACGCCGACACCAATGAGGGTGCAATCAGTCATTATCTGATCGAACGGCTATCACAATTGGATAATGATGTCGGCACTTTCGAACTGGCAAGCCCGGCGGAAACCGATAAGGCACGGATTCCGCTACGCATGATCACCGCAGATGTCTGCGCTTTCCAATACCGTAGTCCGGAGTGCGGTTACACTGGCGGCGCGGTTGCCGATGAATTCGATCAACCGACCAACGATCCAAAAAAAGACCGTTGCTCGCACTGTTTAACCGGCTGCCGATTCCGCTTTGGTAATGGCATATTACCCTTTGGCGGCTTTCCGTCAGTGAATAAATTTTAGGATATTCAGATGACACTCGAACAACACATCATCGCTTATGCCAAAAGCTACGAACCGCAAGAAATCTGCGGTTTTGTTGTTTTTGAGGGGGCGCAACAGCGATTTATTGCTTGCGACAATATTGCCGCTGAGCCGGAACGCTATTTTGAAATTCACCCGGACGATTGGCTGAAAGCGCAATTAGCGGACGGAATTGTTGCGCTGGTGCATTCGCACCCCGACGGATTGCCATTTTTATCCGAAGCGGATCGACAAATGCAAGTGCGGTCAGGCTTGGACTGGTGGCTAGTCTGTGATGAAAAAATTCACCAATTCCGCCATGTACCGCACTTGATCGGACGAGAATTTGCGCACGGCACGGCAGACTGCTACAGCTTGTTTCGTGATGCCTATATGCTCGCAGGGTTTGATTTTCCTGAATTTACTTACGATGAAGAATGGTATCGGGAAGAACAAGATTTGTATCTCGACAACATGGCTAAACACGGATTTACCTGTGTTAGCGAGCCGCAACCGGGCGATGTGATCCTTATGCAGATTTCTTCCCCTGTCGCCAATCATGCGGCAATTTATCTCGGCAATCAACAAATGTTGCACCATACCCCGAACCGCTTATCCAAGCGCGATATTTATGGGGGATATTGGCAACGCAGCACGCACAGTATTTGGAGGCATTCACAATGGCAACCGTCAAACTTCACGGCGATTTACAACGATTTGGCAGCCAGTTCGAATTAGCGGTAGAAAGCACCGCCGAAGCGATTCGCGGACTGTGCTATCAAATTCAAGGGCTGAAACGGCATTTAAACAACGGTTTGTACAAAGTGCGGATCGGTAATCGTTATCTTGACAACCGAGATGTTGGCAAAGGGGTACACGAGAAAATTGGCAAGCATACCGTGATCAACATTATGCCGGTGCTGGCAGGTGCGAAAAACGGCGGTATGTTTCAAATTATTGTCGGTGCAATTTTGATTGCCGCCTCATGGTGGGCTGGCGGTGCTGCGGGCTGGGCATATCTCGGCGCAACCGGATACGGCATGGCAACCGCCGCATTCATGATGGGTGCTTCAATGATGTTGGGCGGGGTTTCGCAAATGCTGACCAAAACCCCCAGCATGGATATGAAGCTATCGGAAAGCGAGAAAAAAACCAATACCTCATTTTCGGGCATTAAAAATTTAACCCCGCAAGGACGACCAGTGCCGCTGTTATATGGGGAAATGATGCACAGCTTTGTTTTAATCAGCCAAGGAACTGAAGTTTATACACCGGAGGAATAAAATATGGGTGGTAAAAAAGGCGGCAGCGCAAGAACACCGGTAGAAGCGCCGGATACACTGAAATCAGCGCAAAAATTACGGCTTGTCGGGATTGCCAGCGTCGGTGAAATCCAAGGACCGGAACATACACTCAAAAACCTTTACTTTGACCGCACGCCGGTGATGAATGCGGACGGCAGCTATAACTTCAACAATGTCGAAGTGGAATACACCGTCGGCACGCAAGACCAAGATCCGTTAAAAGGCTTCAACTATTCTGAGAAAGAAATTTCTGTCGGCACCACAATCAAGAAAAATTTGCCGACCACGCGCACCATTACTGATAAAGATGTCAGCCGCTTGCGCATTACGCTCGGCGTGCGCAGTTTGTTTCAGCAAAAGGACAATGGGGATACTGTCGGATCGTCGGTATCACTGCTGATTAAATATGGCGATCTGAGCAAGCCGGTCATAATTGACGGCAAGAGCTCCTCGCAATACTTGCGTCACATCATGCTTGAAAATCTGCCGCCGGTGCCATTTCGCGTGACCGTCGAGCGACTGACAGAAGACAGCAAATCGCAACGCTTGCAAAATGAAACCTTTTGGGGCGGCTACACCGAAATCATTGACGCTAAACTGTCCTATCCGAACGTAGCGTTAGCCGGTTTCAGCTTTGACTCTCGTCAGATCAGCAATATCCCGGATATTACCGCACTTGATCGCGGCATGATTGTCAGCGTGCCGAGCAATTACGATCCGATTACCCGCAAGTACAATGGCTTTTGGGACGGCTCATTCGTCAGAAAGTTCAGTAACAATCCGGCTTGGGTCTTTTATGATGTTGTGACCCGTGCGGATATCGGCTTGGGCGAACGTTTGGGCGTGTACGGCTGCGATAAATTTGCGATGTATGCCATTGCGCAATATTGTGATCAGTTGGTGCCAGACGGTTATGGCGGCAAAGAGCCACGCATGACCTGTAATATCTGGCAAACCGAACAACGAGACGCTTATGACATTATTTATGACTTGGCGTCCATTATGCGCGGTATGCCGGTGTGGGACGGCTCTATGCTGACAGTGGTGCAAGATCGCCCTGGCGATCCGGTTTGTACTTATACACAAGCCAATACCGTCAGCGGCTTTAAACGTGCCTACTCCGCTCTCAAAGACCGTCACACGGCTGTTGAGGTGGAGTTTGCCGACAAAGATAACCACTATGAATCTACCGTTGAATATGTTGCTGATGACGCACTGATTGAGCGTTATGGCTACAACAGCAAAAAGGTGGTGGCATACGGCTGCACCAGCCGCGGACAGGCTCACCGCCATGGCAAATGGATTTTAGAAACTGAACGGCTTGAAGTTTGTACCATTACCTTTACCGTCGGCGCAGAGGGGTTACGCAATCTTCCGGGCGATATTATTGAAATCGCTGACAACCATTTTGCAGGCACGAATATCGGTGGCCGCGTTGAAAGCATTAATGGCATGACGGTAACACTTGATCGGGAAATTGATTTCACTGACGGAATTTACTTCTGCTATGCAGCGGTGATTGATAACGCTTTGGCAAGCAAAAAAATCAAAGTGCGGTCAGTCTCTGCAGATAAAAAAACCGTTACATTGGACTCTGCCCCTGCAGGACTTGAGCCGTTGCAACAATGGACGTTGAATCAAGCCAAGGTCAGCACACAACTCTACCGTGCGATCAATATCAGTGAAAATAGCGAAGACGGCACGTTTACCATTACTGCGCTGCAGCACGAACCGCAGAAAGAATCTATCGTCGATAATGGGGCGCATTTTGAGGCGCGCGAAACTACGTTGCACAGAATGCGCCCAGCACAAGTGACTCACAGTAGCATTGCTGCTGGCACCGACGGTATCATTTTGACATGGGAGCAGCCGACCATAATTGGCACTGTCACTTACGAAGTCAAACTTTATAAAGACGGAAAAGTGTACCGCACTTATACCGATTTGAAAGAGCCTAAATTGACTTTTGAGGGTTTGCCGGACGGTAGCTACACCGCCGAAATCCGCGCTAAAAATCAGCTGGGGCAATACTCTAACCCGGTTAAAAAATCGTTTGAAATTAATCTGACGATCACGGATTTGCGTACCACATCAGAGCTGATGGCGATCAACGTTGAATGGACGTTGCCAGTCTTGGCGACTGTCGGCAATGCTACAGAGATTTGGCACGCTCGTGAGCCGAATTTAAGTAGTGCGGTCAAAATCTCAACGTTGGCATATCCGGCGACAAGCTACGTTAAAGGCAATGTCGGACTATCGGAAAAGCACTATTTTTGGGTGCGTTTGACCGATAAAAACGGTAATAAAGGCAGTTTCACTGAGGCGGTTTTTGGCGAAGCGGATCACAATCCAGATAATCTCGTTAACTATCTCAACGGACAAATTACCGAGACCGCACTTGGTAAAGATTTGATCGCACAGTTGACCGGGTTTGAAAGCGGAATCGAGGGGCTTGGAAATGACCTTTTAGCGGAAACACGCAACAGATCCGCCCAAATTTTGGCAGAAGCACAAGCGAGAAGTCAGGCGATTGCCGCGGAAGCAACTAAACGCAGTGCGGAAGTCAAAGCGGCAGCAGACAAAGCGGCTAAGGATTTACTTGATAAAGCAAAAGAACTTGGCACACAAATCAGCACTGCCCAAAAAACAGCAGATAATGCCGTATCAACAACCACAACACTGACCGCAAAACTGGATAACTTGTCTGTTGGTGGGCGAAACTACTTCTTGAATACCGCCAATATCTCAAGAACTACAATCGGCAGATCGAGTATTGAGATTAGCCCGGATTTTCTTGAAGCGATTAACCGTGAAAAAGTCTTAACACTATCTGTCGATGCCGAGGTTGTCGGCGGTGTATTAGCAACAACAGGATATAACCGGATCATCACTGAGATTAGAGTGCGTTATGAAGATGGTACTATTCAATATCACGCTGCCGCCTTGGGTAACGGATCGGCACTCAACTACAAAGGTAGATTGTCTGTAACCTCTACTATTCAAGATAAAGTTGTCACCAGTGTTGACGCAGGCATGATTCAGATTGCCATGGCGTCTGCAACTAAGTTGTATATCGGTAAAGCTAAACTCGAAATCGGCAACCTTGCAACGGACTGGACGCCAGCGCCGGAAGACAATGAAAGCGCTATCGGTATTGTTGCTGCTGCAGTTGAATCTGAAAAATCTGCTCGCGCCGAAGCCGACAAAGCCGAAGCGAAGGCACGCGAAACCCTTGCCGGACGTGTCGGCAGAGCGGAAGCAGATTTGACCGAAGAAAAACGCATTCGGATCGAAGCAGACGAGGCTCAAGCGGCTGAAAGTAAAAAGTTAGGTGCACGACTTGGTACTGCTGAAAGTACGCTAACTAAGCTCAACGAAACGGTGACGAATAATCAGCGCTCGGCAGCAACACAGTTTACTGAGATGAATAGCAAGTTTGATAATCTGTCTGTTGGCGGGAGGAATTTATTGTTAAGTACGGGAAAACTAACCGATTCTAAACTATGGATTTTTTCTAAACACGCAAATCAAACTCAGGCAGAAATGCCAAGGACTGATGATACGTTAACATTAAAATCTACAAGTGCTTTTTGGGTTCAGTATTATCAGCGTTCTTCACAAAACGCCGTGTTGTCGAATGAGTTAATCCCGGGGAAAACTTACACGATTAGTTTTGAGGCAAAAGTAAATACTTTGACTGTAGGCTATATTCGTTTTTTTGTTCGTCAGTTTTTTACAGGCGGATACGACAATGTAGCCAAATACTTCACAGCATCAGAAGTGAATAAATGGGAGATGTTTAGCTATACATTCACTTTACAAGATAAGCACTCTGCTCATTTGTATTGGCAAGTTATTTTTGAAATCAATAACGCTACGCCGGGTCAGTATGAAGTTAGAAAGCTTAAGTTAGAACGTGGCAATGTCGCAACGGACTGGACGCCAGCACCTGAAGATACCAATGCAGCGATTATTGGGACTAACGCCAAAATCACCGCACTTGAAAGCACGGTTGCAACGGCTAATCAAGCCAGTGCGACACGTTTCGGCACTATCGAAGCCTCTCTCGGTGCAAGCGGAAACTTACTGCAAAACAGTGAGTTTTTATATCCTGATAATCGTAATGTTCCGGAGGGCTATACGCTAACAAATGCAAGCGGCATTACCGGCTACCACAATCTGAAAAATGCACAGTGGACATATGCGTTAAGAGATGAAGCGGTTTTCGGCATCCGTGATAATCGTACTAATGCCGAGAATCCAACAGGTGCAACCAACAGCTACGTTAATAGTATTGCAAGATTTCCGGTGCGTGCCGGGCAGATTTTACAATTTAGCTGTTATGTAACCGGTTGGGGCTTGCGAGCTAATTCGGGTGATTTGTTGTACTTAGATTTTCGTGGCAGCAACGGCACAACTGGCGTTAGCAAAACTCGGGTTAAGAAAGGTAATTACCGATACCCATCGAACATGACGACAATAGCGACAGGCAAATTTGGACGAAAAGCGGCCGCCGATGTTTATACATCAACCACGCAATTCGAACACTTTTATTTTAACGAAGTGATTCCGGATGGCGTAGATTTTGTCAATATTGGTATCGCAATTCGCTCTAATTTCGGCACCGATAGTTATTTGTTCTGCTGTCTGCCGCAACTGTGCGAAGTATCAAGTTTAGATGCACCATTAATACCGTACACACCGGGTTCAAGCAGCGCCAAAATCACGACATTGCAATCCGCTGTCGCAACAGACAAACAAGCAACCGCAACCAAAATCACCGCAATGCAATCATCGTTGAACAATGCAACAGCAAAAATCACCGATGTACAAAAAACGGTGGCAGATGTCGGCGGTAAGCTGTCGGCAACCCGCACGCTGAAAACCGAAGCTATCGCAGGCGGACGTACGGCAATTGCTGGAATCGCAATGGGCGCAACGGCGGATAACAAAACGGTTGAAAGCTCAGTGATTGTGATGGCGAACAAGTTCGGCGTCGTCAAAAATGCCAGTGACGGGAATGTTATCAATATGCTGACAGTGGTAGATAACAAAGTAGCGATTAACGGCAGCTTAGTTGCTAAAGACTCAATACTTGGTACGCATATTCGGGCGGGTCAGACGTTAACATCGCCAAATATTAACGGCGGACAAGCCACAATAGGTACGCTTAGAATTGGAAGTGACGGCAGCATTAACAGTAATAACGGTAATTTCTTAGTTGATAAAAATGGCAATGTGACAGCAAGATCGGGAACGTTTCACGGCACTGTGTACGCTCGGAATATTGTCGGCGATGTAGTTAAAGTTTACAGCTGTGGAAGAAACAAAATCATCGTTATCCCGGCAATGGATTTTAATCGTAGCGTTATCTCACTGCCGTTTAGGTTCTCCTCTAAAGGCGGAAGAAAAGGAGCGATTCTTGGTGACGAAGGTATTTATAAGAGCGGTTGGGCAAAGGTAGAAATCAAGATGAATGGAAATATCGTTTATAGTGATGAGGCAGCCGATGAAGTCGTTTTTGACGGAGGTTTTAAATATAACGTTCCTGCCGGTCAGCAAGTAACAGTGGAATATAAGACGGAGCAACGCTCGTCGAGCACATACAAAGGAACCTCTGCCGATTTCTCACCAGAAATTAATATGCTAGTGGCTAAAAATTAAGTGTCACAATCCCATATCCGCACCCACAAAGTGCGGTTTTTTATTATCAAAAACAAGGAAACTAACCATGAAATACATCGAAAAATCAATCGAAGACGAACAAACCGGCGCAACGTGCAGCTATCATGAAATCACTGGGCTTAACATTGATTTTATCAATAATAACGCGACTGTCGTTGTTGCTTGCTATGTCAGTGCAAAAGCAAAAGCGGCGGGTAAAAATGCGCTCTCGTTTAGCTCGTTTAACCTCAATCCGCTGCCGGAAGACCGCAACGCGGTCAGCTATGACTGGGCATTAACGCAGCTAATTCAAGCGCAGCCGGAAGATTTTACGCCGGAAGATTATCTGGGTTACATTAATCCGTATGCGTTAGCCAGTGGCAAAATCAAAGATACCGCTGCTTAAATAACCTCGGCGCATTGAGTGATATATCTCACTTAGTGCGCCAATTTTTTTGTTTTTGTGTGATATAAGTAATTTTATGAAAGTTATTATGGCGGGAGTTAAGAAAGGAAAATAGTTATGGGTGTAGTGGTAGGAGTTAAAGCAAATATGATTGGTGATATTTTTGGGGATCACAATATTCCCAGAACATTCCCAAAAAGAGCTAAAAAGAGGTATTTAGTTGATATTTTGAATGGAAAAACATATAGTGGATAGAAATGCAAGTCATTGAATTTTATGTGTTTTAAATTAAGTTCTTTTTATGTCAGATAGGACTTGAAAACCGGCGAGGGTTTACGCCCTCCGTGAGTTCGAATCTCACTTCCTCCGCCACTTTTCTGAATGAAGTCGTAAGTAATGGTCGCTAAATCAATAACTTACGGCTTTTTTATTTTCTGAAATTTCTTCCAGTTCATCATTCCCTGCTATGCTTTTTGAGAAGTCAGGCAACGAGTTTGACGAGATTTTGACTTGATTTGCGTAGGTCAGTAAATGCCCTGCATTCAAGTGCGCATACTTCTGAACTATATTGATAGCTTCCCAAGTTTAAGATAGTTGCCATACAAATCGGGAAAAGTGTTGATTTGAGCAGCAAAGTACGGTTTTTCTTGGAAAGTATTTATAGGTAACTCACATACTCCGTCAAATCATAGGTCTTGGCTTTTTCCAATTTTTGCTCCGCCGTGCCCATCATCACTAACGCAATGACTTTATCCTGTTCTTCGCAGCCAAAGGCTTGGCGCAGTTCCGCGCCGTCAATCCAAGGGCCGGTCACCCACACGTTGTCGAATCCCTGTGCATTTGCCGCCAATTGCATGGCGTAGGTGGCGCAGCCGGCGGTGAGCATTTGTTCCCAACCCGGTACTTTCGGTACGTCGGTGTTAATTTTGGCGATCACGGCAATAAACATCGGCACACGATGACTGACATCCTCGGCTTTTTTCTTGCGCTCTTCGCCCAAGCCCAATTCGTCAACCGCACTTTTTAATAAACGCTCTAATACCGCTCTGCCCTCTTTTTCAATAATCACAAACCGATACGGTGTTAAACGACCATGATCCGGTGCGTGCAGCGCCGCTTGTAAAATATTATCCAGTTGTTCACCTTGCGGTGCCGGTTCGACGAGTTTTTTATTTGAACGTCTGCTCAACAACAATTCCAAAGCATCCATTTTGATCTCCGTTTCGATTTTTACATTATTCTCAGCAAATTATTGTTACAATATACCCTATTTTTATCCAATTAAGAATTATTCTTTTTTAAAGGAGAATGGAATGCGTATCTTACTGAACCTCATTAAAACGCTGTGGCGCGGCTTATGTTTTATCCGCGATATCGTGATGAATGTGGTATTTCTATTGTTTGTTTTGCTTTGCCTGAGTGTATTCGGATTAGTTATGCAAACGTCATCATCACCTGAAATCGGTGAAGGTGCTCTCGTGCTGAATCTTGACGGTTATTTGGCGGACAATCGCCCGCAAAACAGCTTATTGAGCGCTTTGCATGAATTGGATAACCAACGGATTCCGCAACAAATTTCAACCTTTGATGTGGTCGGTGCGATTCAACAGGCGACTGATGATCCGCGAATCAAAGGGATTGTATTGGATTTGAATTATTTCAGCGGCGGCGATTTGCCGTCAATGCAGTTTATCGGCGAAGCCCTGAAACAATTCAAGCGGCAAAACAAACCGGTATATGCGTTTGCCCGCACCTATTCGCAGGCGCAATATTTGCTTGCCAGTTATGCCGATAAAATTTATTTAAACCAACTTGGCGAGGTCGGCATTGTCGGCTTGGCGCAAAATAATCTCTATTTTAAATCCTTAATCGACAAACTAAAGATTACCCCCCATATTTTTCGGGTCGGCACTTATAAAGCGGCGGTCGAGCCGTTTATGCGTGATAATATGTCAAACGAAGCGCGCGCTAATACCGCACTTTGGTTAAACCAAATGTGGCAAAATTATCAACGAATTATTGCGGAAAACCGAAATATTTCACCAAGTGCGGTCTTGCCCAACGCCGATGTCTTTTTAGAAAAACTGAAAGCCGTACAGGGCGACAGTGCGCAATATGCGCTACAACAAGGGTTGGTTGATGAAGTGAACAGTGATTGGGAAATTCAAAATCAATTGATTAAGCAATTCGGCTATGACCCGAATCAACACAGCTATAACCAAGTCGCATTTACCGACTATCTCGCCAGCCTGCCGGATCGCACCAACTACCTGAAGCAGGATAAGATTGCGGTCGTCAATGTGGAAGGCGAAATTGTGGACGGCATGAGTGATGACAGTGCCGGCGGCGACAGCATTGTGGCGCAGCTGCAAGAGGTATTCGATGATCATAATAATGTAAAAGCGCTGATTTTACGGGTTAATTCGCCGGGCGGAAGTGCGTTCGCTTCGGAATTGATTCGCCAACAATTACAACAAATCAAACAACAAGGGATTCCGATTGTGGTTTCCATGGGTGGCATGGCAGCGTCAGGCGGCTATTGGATTGCCGCCGAAGCGGATTATGTCATTGCCGATCCAAATACCATCACCGGTTCTATCGGCATTTTTGCGGCATTGTTTACCTTGGAAAACACCTTGAAAAATTGGGGAATCAACAGCGACGGCGTCAGCACCGGTCCGTTAAGCGAATTGTCTTTATTGCAAAAATTGCCGCCGGAAGCCAATCAAATGATCCAACTGACCATCGAAAACGGCTATGATAAATTTTTAACTTTAGTGGCTAGCGGGCGCAAGCTAAGCAAGCAGCAAGTGAATCAGATTGCGCAAGGGCAAGTTTGGCTGGGGCAAGATGCGTTAAACAAAAAACTGGTTGATGAATTGGGCGATTTTAACACTGCCGTTGCGGCTGCGGTTAAATTGGCTAATCAGTTGCAAGCCGAGGGCGAACCTCAATTTGAAACGTTACCATTACAGTGGTTTGTGGAAGAACCGCAAGGCTGGCTGAAGCAGATTCTCAGTCGCGGCAAGAGCGACGTACAAAGTGCGGTATTGAATTTCCTAGGTTTGGCTCCGCAACAAAACAAACAATTGAAAAACGCAATCGGGGTGTTAAAACAATTGAACGACCCGCGCGGACAGTATATTTATTGTCTGGATTGCAGTGTGAGCTATTAACCGCACTTTTATCCCAAAACACAAAAACCCTTGTGTGAAAACACAAGGGTTGGTTTTAAAGCCAATAATTAAGATTTATCAGGCAATGGCTTTTTCAATTAAGCTGATTAATTGGTTTTTCGGCAATGCACCGACTTGGGTTGCCGCCGGTTTACCTTCTTTGAATACCACCAATGTCGGAATGCTGCGCACCCCGAATTTTGCCGCAACTTGTTGGTTTTCATCAACGTTGATTTTAACCACTTTCACTTTACCGTCTAATTCGACTGCCACTTCATCCAAAATCGGGGCAATCATTTTGCACGGCCCGCACCAAGGCGCCCAGAAATCCAATACCACCGGGAGACTTGATTGCAAAACTTCACTTTCAAAGCTGGCGTCGGTTGCGTGTACTACTTCACTCATTTTATTTTTCCTTAGTTGGTCTGTTTCAGTTTGTTTAAGATAAGCACTTCCGAACTGATTTTCAAGCCGTATCGTTAAATAATCCTATAACTTGTTTACCCTTTTTATATAAAAACAATATAAAACAAAGAGTTAAATCAAGACACTCTTATCTATAAAATTAATTCGCATAAAATCAATATTTTAACACAATGAAGGTTATGCTTTAACTTCATTCGGGCTTTCAATGTTACGCACTAAATCGGCAATATTATGCAGTGTAACCTCAGCAATGCTGGTGATCGCTTCCTCGGTTAAAAATGCTTGATGTCCGGTCATCAGTACATTATGTGACGCTGCCAATAATGAGAACGTATCATCTTGAATCACATCGTTTGATTTATCCTCAAAGAACAAATCACGCTCATTTTCATACACATCAATGCCCAAGCCGCGAATTTTACGGGTTTTCAATGCTTGCAGCGCATCTTCGGTATTTAGCAGTGAGCCACGGCTGGTATTGACGATCAAGACACCGTCGCGCATTTTCGCAAATGCTTCACGATCGAGCATGTGGTGATTTTCTGCGGTTGCCGGACAATGTAAGGTGATGACATGGGATTGCGCGTACAGGGTATCCAAATCCACATATTCCGCGCCCAGTTCGACCGCACTTGGGTTGATAAACGGATCATGAGTCAGAATATTCATGCCGAAACCTTTCAGAATCCGCATGACCGCAATCCCGATTTTGCCACTGCCGATCACGCCTGCGGTACGCCCGTGCATATTAAAACCTATCAAGCCCTCGAGCGAGAAATTTGCGTCTCGCGTACGGTTATAAGCTTTGTTAATCCGACGGTTTAACGCCAACATCAAGCCGACGGTATGCTCCGCCACCGCTTCCGGCGAATACGCCGGCACCCGCACCACTTTCAACCCGAACTCTTTTGCCGCTTGCAAATCCACGTTATTAAAACCGGCGCAACGTAATGCCACAAATTTTACGCCAAGCTTAGCCAATGCTTGTAACACCGCCCGATTCGCCACATCATTCACGAAAATACAGACTGCGTCCGCGCCTTCCGCCATTTTAACCGTGCGTTCATTCAACAAAAAATCATAGAATTCCAACTCAAAACCGTACTTCACATTGACCAATTCCAAATAATTTTTGTCATATTTTTTGGTGCTATAAACCGCAATTTTCATCTTCTTTCTCCCCATTAATATTGGCATTCAATGTAACAAAATTTGATAAATTCAACAATAGTTGAATTTTGTAACCGCACTTTGTAGTTAATCATGCGCCAATTAACGAAAGCCTCAAAAAATCGAGGCTAATCATTTGATATAAAAGCTTATTCCCACTCAATCGTCGCGGGAGGTTTTCCACTTATATCATACACCACGCGTGAAATGCCGTTCACTTCGTTGATAATACGGTTGGAGATTTTACCCAATAAATCATACGGCAAATGCGCCCAATGGGCGGTCATAAAGTCGACGGTTTCCACCGCGCGAATCGAAACAACCCAGTCGTATTTGCGCCCGTCTCCCATGACGCCGACCGATTTCACCGGCAGGAATACGGTGAAGGCTTGGCTGACTTTATGATACCAATCGGCTTTGTGCAGCTCTTCAATGAAAATTGCGTCGGCACGGCGCAGAATATCGCAATATTCTTTCTTCACTTCGCCCAATACACGCACGCCCAAACCCGGCCCCGGGAACGGGTGGCGGTATAACATCTCGTATGGCAAGCCTAACGCCAAGCCGATTTTGCGCACTTCGTCTTTGAACAACTCTTTTAACGGCTCGACCAAGCCCAATTGCATGTAATCCGGCAAACCGCCGACATTGTGATGTGATTTGATGACATGCGCTTTACCGGTTTTCGAGGCGGCGGATTCGATCACATCGGGATAAATCGTGCCTTGCGCCAACCATTTCACATTGGTTTGTTTATGCGATTCTTCATCGAATACATCAACGAAAACTTTACCGATCACTTTGCGTTTCGCTTCCGGATCGGATACGCCCGCCAGCTCGTTAAGGAAACGATCTTCGGCATTGACACGGATAATATTCAAACCGAATTTATCACCGAACATCGCCATCACTTGCTCCGCTTCGTTTAAGCGCAACAAGCCGTTATCGACGAACACACAATGCAGTTTTTTGCCAATCGCACGGTGCAGTAAAAGTGCGGTCACGGAAGAGTCCACACCGCCGGACAAGCCTAAAATCACTTCGTCCCCGCCCACTTGCCGCTTAATCCGTGCCACCGCGTCTTCGATAATATTTTCCGCCGTCCATTCGGTGGCGCAACCGCAAATGCCGACCACAAAATTGGTTAATAATGCCAAACCGCTCTTGGTGTGCGTCACTTCAGGGTGGAATTGCACGCCGTAGAAACGTTTCTCTTTATTCGCCATCGCCGCAATCGGGCAGGAGTCGGTTGCGGCGGAAATCTCAAAGTGCGGTGGCACTTTAGTCACTTTATCGCCGTGGCTCATCCACACATCCAATAACGGCTGTTGTTGTGCTGACAAGGCATTTTGTAAATCTTTAAACAATCCGTTAGACTGTACCACTTCAACCGCCGCATAACCGAACTCGCGGTGATCGGACGTTTCGGTCAAGCCGCCCAACTGCATTGCCATGGTTTGCATACCGTAGCAAATCCCCAACACCGGCACGCCGGCATTGAACACATAGTCCGGCGCGCGCGGGCTGTCGTCTTCGGTGGTGCTTTCCGGCCCGCCGGACAAAATAATCCCGCTCGGATTAAACTCACGGATATCCTGCTCGGAAACGTCCCACGCCCACAGTTCGCAGTACACCCCGATTTCACGCACTCGACGGGCGATCAGTTGCGTATATTGCGAGCCGAAATCTAAAATTAAAATTTTATGTTGATGAATATTACTCATGCATTGTTCTCTACGGTTGGGGTGAATAGTGTTTTAATAATGGTTAAAATGTCCGTCATATCTTTGCCTTGATAATCCGCCAAAGACTGATCGATTGCCATACGGGTTTCTTCGTAAGCAATCACCGGAATACCGGCTTGTTTCGCCGCGATAATGCCGTAATAAGAATCCTCAATCGCCACCGCACGTTGTGCCGCTACCCCCAATTTTTGCAAGGTATATTGGTAAATTTCCGGGTGCGGTTTGCTGTGTTCAAACTGCTCGCCGCTGACAATCAGATCGAATTCATCAATAATGCCGCAAGCAGTTAAGATCCGCTGAATATGCGCCAAAGCAGACGATGAAGCTACCGCCAATTTAATCTTATTGGCTTTGGCATACTGAATAATCTGCTTAATCTCTTGGCGAAAAATGGTTAAGTAATCAATAGGATCGAAAATATTATGGAAAAAGACCAAATAGCGTGCGCGAATGTCGTCTAACGGCAACGAAGAACCGCTCAGTCGTTGCATAATCTCAGGAATATCTTTCAGTGATTTACCGGCAACCTGCGAATATTCCTGATGGCTAATCTCGCGATCATGTTCTTGAATGTCGCGAATAAACGTTTTTTGCAACGCAAATTCGACATATTCACTATCAACAATCACACCGTCCATATCAAAAATAATCGCTTGTAGCATTTGAGTTGTCCTTATTGCGTGAAACATTCGCTCATTTTATCGCTCACCTTTCCGCTCAGTACAATGAGCGGAAAGTGATTAAGGCGCTGTATTAGACATTAACCCATACGATAATTCGGGGCTTCTTTGGTGATCGCCACATCGTGCACATGGCTTTCTTTAATGCCTGCGCCGCTGATTCTGACGAATTCCGCTTTGGTACGCAGTTCTTCAATCGTGGCACAGCCGGTTAAGCCCATACATGAACGTAAGCCGCCCATTTGTTGGTGAATGATCTCTTTCAGAAAACCTTTATACGGAATACGCCCTTCGATCCCTTCCGGCACCAGTTTATCGGCGGCATTATCCGATTGGAAATAGCGGTCGGACGAGCCTTTGGTCATCGCGCCCAATGAACCCATACCACGATAAGCCTTGAACGCTCTGCCTTGATATAGCTCGATTTCGCCCGGCGCTTCTTCCGTGCCGGCGAACATCGACCCCATCATCACGCAGGACGCTCCGGCGGCAATCGCTTTTGCCAAATCGCCGGAATAACGGATCCCGCCGTCGGCGATTACCGGAATGCCGCGCCCTTGCAAGGCTTCGGCAGCGTCGGCAATCGCCGTGATTTGCGGCACGCCAACACCGGTGACGATCCGGGTGGTACAAATTGATCCCGGTCCGATCCCGACTTTAACCGCACTTGCACCCGCGTCAGCCAACGCAATCGCGCCGGCGGCAGTGGCAACGTTACCTGCCACAATCGCGAGATCCGGATATTTGGCACGGGTTTCACGCACCCGTTGCAACACGCCTTCGGAATGCCCGTGCGAAGAATCGATCAGCAACACATCAACCCCGGCTTCAACCAAGGCGGCGATCCGCTCTTCATTGCCCGGGGCGGCGCCGACCGCCGCACCGACACGCAAACGCCCGAATTTGTCTTTACAGGCATTCGGTTTGCTTTCGGCTTTTTGGTAATCTTTCAGGGTGATCATGCCGACCAGTTTGAATGCGTCATCAACCACCAGCACTTTTTCAATGCGGTGGGCGTGCATTAAGGAGAAGGCTTCTTCGCGCGGCTCGTTTTCTTTCACCGTGACCAAGCGCTCTTTCGGAGTCATCACCGAGGTAACCGGGCGATCGAGATCGGTGACAAAACGCACATCACGTCCGGTCACAATTCCGACCAACTCGCCGCTTTCGGTGGTGACCGGATAACCGGCAAACCCGTTTTTCTTGCTCAACACTTCCAAATCACGCAAGCTCATGTCAGGGCGAACCGTGATCGGATCGCTCACAATCCCACTCTCAAATTTTTTCACACGACGCACGCGATCGGCTTGGCGTTCGATACTCATGTTTTTATGAATAAAGCCGATACCGCCCTCTTGTGCCAGAGAAATTGCCAGTTTTGCTTCGGTAACGGTGTCCATCGCCGCCGATAACACCGGAATATTCAGGCGAATGTCTTTAGTCAGTTGGGTAGATAAATCAGCCGTATTCGGCAGAACGGTAGAATGGGCGGGAAGCAGTAACACATCGTCGAAGGTCAGGGCTTCTTTGGCGACTCTCAGCATTGCAATATCTCTCTTTTTTGAAAGGGTGGAAAAAATGAAGGTAAAAATATTGCGCTTGGATTATACAGATCTTCACTCGAATTGTGAATTTTTTATTTTGCTTTTTTCGCTGTTTTGCACTTGAGCTCACTCGGGTATTACCGTAGCATGACAACAATTTTTTATGTGTATTTTAAGGGGAAAATCATGCGCTATGACAAAATGAGTGCGTTTATTGTAATGGATATTGTGCGTGAGGCGGGCAAATATCCGAATGCCATTCATTTTGAAATCGGACAGCCTGATTTGCCACCGTCGCCGAAGGTGAAAAATGCACTGCAAAGTGCGGTTGAAAATAACCACTTCAGTTACACCGAAAGTTTAGGCTTGCGCGCCCTGCGTGAAAAAATCTGCCGGCATTATCAGACCACCTATCAAGTCACGATAGCCCCCGAGCGCGTGCTGCTCACGCCCGGCACCAGCGGCGCGTTTCTTATCGCTTATGCGCTGACCTTAGCCAAAGGCGAAAAATTGGGGCTGACTGATCCCTCCTATCCGTGCTACAAAAATTTTGCCTACATGATGGAAGTCGAACCGCACTTTATGCCGGTGGACAAAAGCAGTTGCTATCAATTAACCGTGCCGCAGTTGCAAGCGCAATCTGAAAAAATCCGTGCCTTACAGATTTCTTCGCCGGCAAACCCGACCGGCAATATTTACAGCGCCGAAAATCTGCAAGCCCTCAATGACTATTGCCGCCGACATCAGATTGCTTTTATTTCCGACGAGCTGTATCACGGTTTGGTCTATGAAGAGCACGCCGCCACCGCACTTCAATTCAATCCTGACGCCTATGTGATCAACGGTTTTTCCAAATATTTCTGTATGCCGGGCGCGCGCTTAGGTTGGATTATCGTGCCGGAACACAACGTGCGCGAGGCGGAAATTATTGCGCAAAATATCTTTATCTGCGCCCCGAGTTTGAGCCAATACGGCGCATTGGAAGCCTTTGATAACGCCTATTTAGACCAAATCCAAATCACGTTCCGCCAGCGACGGGATTATCTGTATAACGAATTAAAACAACTCTTTACCATCGAGTTTAAACCGCAAGGCGCGTTTTATCTGTGGGCGGACGTGTCGCGTTACACCGATGACAGCTACCAATTCGCCAAAGACATGCTGGCTGAAATCCAAGTCGCCACTACCCCGGGAATCGACTTCGGCACAAACGGCACAAAGCACTATTTACGTTTCGCCTACACCCGCGAAATTGCGCATATGCGTGAGGGAATCGAACGGTTGAAGCGGTGGTTAAAAAACAAATAGCACTAAGGGTAGCTGCCTGCTACCCTTTATCGCTTATCAATTCATTTTATGCGTTATTCTTAAAACCCAGCATGCGTTTTAAGGTGTTATCTTTGTCGATGACGTGATGTTTCAATGCACCGGCAATGTGTAACAAAATGGCGCCCAGCATAATCGGCAGCAAACTTTTGTGAATTTCATTGGCTACGCCGGCTAAAGTACCATTGACTGCCTCACGTTTTCCATCCACTAAATTGGCGGAAATCAGATCTAAGCCGAACAGCTGCAAACCTTGTCCGCCGCCGTAAGACATCAGCATGCCTGAGATCGGGAACGCCAAGGTGCCGAGAATTAAGATCCAATGGATCAATTTTGCCAGTATTTGTTCCAAACGATTATGCTTGCCGGTCGGTTGCGACCAACCGTTTTTCCAACGCCACAACACGCGGATCACAATGAAAATAAAGATAAAAATGCCCAAGGATTTATGCGTCGGGTATAAGTCGTAACTTGCGGTTTCGCCCATATATACGCCCAACGCCATTAAACCGATGATGAAAATCGCAATCAACCAATGGAGTGATAACGTGATATGTGAGAAACGCTCCGGCGTATCTTTCATTTTTGAAGCCATAAAAATTCCTAACTGTGTTAATAAAACGTAAATTCGGCGCACATTGTAATGCGCTTTGCGTGCAAAATATAGCGGAATTTGCTTAAGAATTGCTTAAGCCTTTAGCGCAAAATTTTAACCACCCGACTTAACACTGCCCCTTGACTAAATCGGGTTAGTAACTGATCATTCAATTCTAGTTGACTGCTGGCGGTAATCGCTTTACCGGCTTGGTTTTGCGAAATCGAATAACCGCGCGCCAACACATTCAATGGGCTGAGGCTGTTTAATTGCGAACACAGTTGCGCCAGTTGATGACCGTCGGTCAATAAGATTTTCTCGATTAAACTGCGCAACCGCACTTGCTGTTGTTGCAACTGCTGTTGCTGCCGCCCGATTCGATACGGTAATGGATTTTGCTGTAAACGCTGTTGCAGATTCACATAATGGTGGCGTTTAGAATCCAATTGGCGTTGAATGCCATGACTCAGGCGTTGCTGCATAAATTGTGTGTGTTGCCGTTGCTGATCCAAACGACGTTGAATCGCCTGTTCCAAGCGTGCGATGATTTGCCGGGTTTGTTGCCGTTGCAGCTGTAGTTGTTTGCTCGGGTGTTGTTGGTTCAGGCGAAGATTCAGCCGTTCCCATTGCTGTTGTTTACGGCCGAACAGGCGATCAAAGGCGATTTCCAGATGTTGTTGGCGGTATTGTAGCTGCTGTAACAATTCGCGCTGATCGCGGCTCACCAACTCTGCCGCCGCCGATGGTGTCGGCGCGCGCAAGTCGGCAACAAAGTCGGCAATCGTCACGTCGGTTTCATGCCCCACCGCGCTGATAATCGGAATGGCGGAGGCAAAAATCGCGCGTGCCACCGCTTCTTCGTTAAAGCACCACAGATCTTCCAACGAACCGCCGCCACGTCCGACGATCAACACCTCCACCTCTTGACGGCGGTTTGCCAGTTCGATCATCTGCGCAATCTCTGCCGTTGCCTCTTTGCCTTGCACTTGTGTCGGGTAGATCACCACCTCCAAACTGGGATCACGCCGTTGCAACACCTGCAAAATATCCTGTAATGCCGCCCCGCTTTTTGAGGTAACCACGCCGACTCGACGGTTAAAGTGCGGTATCGGCTTTTTCAACTGTTGCGCAAACAACCCTTCCGCCGCCAGTTTTTGTTTCAGTTGTTCAAATTGTTGTTGCAGCAAGCCGTCACCTGCCGGTTGCATACTGTCGATAATCAGTTGGTAATCGCCACGCGGTTCATACAAGCTCACCGACGCGCGCACCAGCACTTGCATTCCGTTTTGCGGGCGAAAGCCGACGCGCAAATTTTTCATGCGGAACATAGCGCAGCGCACTTGCGCGTTTTCGTCTTTGAGGCTGAGATACCAATGCCCTGAAATCGGTTGGCTGAAATTGGAAATTTCCCCCGTCAGCCAAATATGCCCAAGTTGCCCTTCGAGTAGCAAGCGCGCGGTGTGGTTCAGTTGACTGACGGAGTAGATAGTTTCTTGCATGAGGTTACCTGTCTTTTCTGTATCGTGCCAGCCTACAGTTTAACTGGAATTCGTAAAAATTACCTACGGCTTTCAAGCAAACATAAAGATAAAAACACACTTCAAGTATCAAAAATACAGTTTACACTCCATTTCGATCATAATTTACGCACCAATTAAAGTAATGATAAGTAATATCATTTATAATTTGTGAAATGGCTCACAAATTTACGCTTTAAAATCTAGTCTTACTGTGTTCTCTTTATATAATCCGTTTTTCTATTATCCCGCTTTATGAATATCTTTTCTATTTTTTGCAAATGAAACAAGTAACGATATGAAATTATATTCTTTGTAAATTATATTGCTAATGGTGCAACAGGGCGTACCATGCAAGGAAAAAAATAATCATTAGTCATTATTTTCTATTGATTATTTCTCAGAGGTAGTTGTGTTATTTGCATTTAAGAAAAAGAAAAAATCCCCTTGGCTCACTTATTCCGTATTACTGCTTGGATTACCATTGAGTTTTGCGGCACAAGCAGTAAACGAACACGAACAACAGCTGCGCGAAAGTGAGCGGGCTATTCAGCAAAAAATTGAAGAAAACCGCTATCAGCAATTATCACCGCATTCGCCGTCCGGTATCACAAGTGAAGAAATCCCGCTTTCCGAGGCATGTTTGCCATTAAATGGGCTTCAATTATCCGGTATCAGCTTATTAAAAGAACAAGATTTAGCCGGATTATCGCCGATTCCGGCGGATTGTATTAGCGATAGTAACGTGAATCGCCTCATTCGCGAAATCACTCAGCGTTATCTAGACAAAGGTTATATTACTGCAAGAGCGGTTTTTGCCCCGTTGGACGAAAATAATACGTTGCGCCTGCATTGGGTCGAGGGCGTATTAGAAGCGATAGAAAGTGAGGATCACACTATCGCCCTTGATTATCTCTTTCCAAATCTGATTGGGAAGCCACTAAACATCCGTGATTTAGATCAAGGGCTGGATCAGCTCAACCGTTTGCAGTCACATCATGCAACTCTGGATATTTTACCGGCAACGCAATTTGGCGGCTCAATTGTCCGCTTACGCAATCAAACCAAATCGCCCTACCGTGTAACGCTTTCTCTAGATAACTATGCCAGTCGGCAACATGGACGCTTGCAGGGTCAACTCGGCTTCAGCATTGATAACCTTACCGGGCGGGCCGATTTTTTAGCCTTGAGCTATGGACAACCGCTCACGAAAAAAGCCGAAAATAATAACCGCACTTACAGCGCATTATATTTGATTCCTTATGGTTATTGGACTGCAAGCCTATTCGCCTCTCAAGCAGAATCCGCCACTCGCCTACCGCTATCCGGCGCACGTTATCAAGGCGCAAGCCGCCAGCTTGGTTTTCGTTTGGATCGCGTACTAAACCGCCACCAAACGCATATTATTACTTTGAGCAGCGGATTGAGCCACAAGCGCAGCCAAAGTGAATTACTCGGTTATCGCCATCCTGATCAAAACCTACGCTTAAGCATCGCCGAACTGAATTTGGATTACCTAAAATTGATAGGCGAGCACACCATTAATGTCAATATCGGCGTGCAGCGCGGTTTGGGGATCTTCGGCGCAACAAAAGCCACATCCGAACACCTGACTGAACCGCACTTTAACAAATGGAGCTTGAATGTTAATTGGCACTATCCAATAAATACGCTGCGATTCCATCACCAGATTGTCGCACAGTATTCGCCGCAGCGTTTGCCCTCAGTGGAAACGCTTGAGCTCACCGGGCGCAACAGTGTCCGCGGATTTGATTCATTCAGTTTCAGCGGCGACAGCGGTTGGCTACTACGCAACAATATCTCTTATCCAATCCATTATCGCACCCTGCAACTTTCCCCCTATGCGGGATTGGATACAGGGCGACTTTTTAACCGACACGGCAACAATGCTTGGCAAAGTGCGGTCGGAACAAGCTTTGGGATTCACTTGCGCTATAAGCAGCTAAGCGGATCTTTTTCTTTTGATCGCGGTTGGTTTGTGTCGTCACCCGTGCGCCAAAATGAAAGCCGTATGTTAGGCAAAATTACACTCTCTTTTTAAGAGATGCTTTTTAACAATCCTATTTATAATTATCACCTTAAAGGAAAAGAAAATGCGATCATTTAAGTTATCATTCCAAGGGAAGCTCAGTTGTACGCTCAGCCTAGCCTTGTTAGGCGGCATGACATCAGCGCTTTCTCATGCTAATCAACAAATTATTGGCGGCGGCAATCACGCACCAACAACGATTACGACCGCAACAAACGGCGCCGCGGTGATCGATATTGTTCGCCCAAATCCACAAGGGCTATCACACAATACCTACGATAAATACAACGTTGATACCGCCGGTGCGGTATTGAACAACTCGCTCAACGACGGCAAATCCGTACTCGCCGGTGAGCTGAAAGCCAACCCGAATCTAACGCCCAATCAAGCCGCAAAAGTCATTTTAAATGAAGTCGTCAGCCGCAATCCTTCATTATTATTAGGGCAACAAGAAGTTTTCGGCATAGCCGCAGATTATGTGTTGGCAAACCCTAATGGTATCACCTGCGACGGCTGTGGGTTTATTAATATCCCCCGGGCTTCAATGGTGGTCGGCAGTGCCGAAATCGAACAAGGCAAAATCAAAAACCTGCGCACCGCTGCGCAAGGCAACAATAACAGCCTGACCATTAAAGAAAAAGGCATTTCCGGCAGCGATGTATTAGATTTAGTCGCACCGAAAATCACCGCCTCCGGCAAAATTCAGGCCAAACAAGAGATCAACAGCTACACCGGTCGCAACACCGTTGATTATGAAAGCAAAAAAGTGACAAACCGCCACAATAAAGAAGCGGGTTTAGACGGTTACTATGTCGGTGGCATGCAAGCCGGGCGTATCAATATTGTCAGCACCGGCGCAGGTAACGGCGTGAATCTCAGCGGTGATATCCAAACCGCGACGGGCGACGGGTTGAATGTGAATGCAACCGATGTGATCAATTTTGTTGCTGCCGATATTAAAGGCAATGTGAAAGCCATCGGACAAGATGTCAACCTAGATGGCAAACTCGTTGAACAGACAAAACACCGCGAGCGAGACGGCAACTATTCGGCTTATTATGGCGCAAGCAAAAAGCGTAATGAGCAAGAATCGCAACAGTGGAAAAAAACTGAAATTCAAGGGGATAACGTCGTATTGGCGGCAAAAAACAGCGTCAATGCCAATGCTGCCGCTATTCAAGCCAAATCCTTACAGATTGTCGGCAGAAAAGTGGATTTAACCACACAAAAAATCAAAGATAAAGACACGGAGATCGACCACAACTGGAAATATTCTTGGGAATACAATCAAACCAAAGTCAAACACAACGAAAAACAAGAGGGCAACCGTTTTCGAGCCGACGATGTTTCCATTCGTGCGACGGCTGATGATCTCAATATCAGCGGAAGTTTAATCGAAGGGCACGATAAATTGCTGCTCAAAGCCGATAAAGGCAGTGTTCTCACTCACGGCAGTGTTGAGAAACAAACCAGCGTTGATAGCGGTAATAAACGAAACCATACCGCAGCATTGGAAACCGGCAGTTGGAATATCACCAGTGAGAAAGAACATCTGCATAAAACCGAACTGGCGAGTAATGGCAAAATCGGCATTTCAGCGGCAAAAAATGTCGAACTCAGCGGCACGAATCTGAATGGCAGTGACGATATTTTATTACACGCCAACGGCAAAGTGATTATCGGTTCACAACAGATCAACAATAACAAAGTAGTGCGTGATAACCAAACCTACTGGGGCGGCATTGGCGGCGGTTATGACAAAGACAATAATCACAGTGATAAATTGCAGATTGCTTCTGAAATCAATGCCAAAGGCATTGTGGTCGTCAGCGGCGATCAGGGCGTGCAAGTCACCGGCAGCCATATCGTCGCCGCTAAAGGCGGTTATGCGCAAGCCAGCCAAGGCGCAATCCGTGTTGATAATGCCACCGATTTCAGCCATAACATTATCGATCAACGTAATGGAACGGTGTTTAATATCACCAAAGATTCCCAATCTATCAATGAAACCAGCGAGAGTGCTAAACAATCGGAATTAGTCTCTAACGCCAAATTTGCACTGATCGCCAATCAAAACATTGATGTGATCGGCAGCGTGGTTAAAGTGGCGGAACAGCTCAATCTCACCGCCGTCGGCAATATCAATATCGCAGGCGCACAACAGAACTTAGATCGCCAAAGCAAAACCACTGAGCTGAAAGGCACAGCCTATGCCAAACAAGACGGAGATAAGCAATATCGTGCCGGTGTCGGTTTGGAAATGAATTCGACCGCGGAAGCACGCAGCGAAACCAACCATGTTGCCAGTTTAGTACAAAGCGGCTCGCTGAAGATTGACAGTAAAAACGATGTCAATATTAAAGGTTCAAAATTAAAAACCGGCAACGGCGATGCAACCATTAACGCCGAGAACATCCATATCACAGCGCAACAAAATACCACTGTCGTCAATAGCGAAAGTCGCACCGCCGGTTTCGGCGTCTATGCCGGTGGCGGTATGGATCGGGTGACGGTCGGTTTAGAAAGCGGTTTTAACAAAACCAATGTTGAAAAAGAAAGCACAACGGCACTGGAATCGGCTACTGAAATTGCCGGCAATCTACAGCTAAATGCCAAAAACAGGTTGCAATATGAGGGCGGTCGCCATCAAGTCGCCGGCTCCCTCACTGAAACGGCAAACACGATCCAACGCCAAGCCGCAAGTAACGGTGAAAAATCGACCACCACCACCGTCACGTTCAATCATGATGTCGGTACGGGTATCGAACTCAGCGGCATAACTCGTCCAATCGAAAAAGCGGTGAACAACCTTGCCGACGGTAGCCCGGTCAGCGCATTTTCCTCTATCGGCGGCGTCGGTGCGCCGAATGCCGGTGTCACCATGAAATTCGGCGGCGGCAAAAAAGTCGAAAACCTCGACAGCAGCCAAGCCAAAGTGACGCAAATCGAAGCGAGCAGCGTGAACGCCACGGCGGATCGTATTCATGACCAAGCCACACGCTATCAAGCCACAGAGGGGGCGATCACCTTAAACGCGCAAGAATATGCCAACGTCGCGGCAGAAAACCGCAAAAATGTGACCGTTAGCGAAGACAAAGGTGAAGCGAGTCTCAGCGTTGCCACTTCTACCGGTAAAGACGTCACCATCACCGCCAAAGGCAAAGGCGGACACAGCGACAGCCGTGAATATAGCAGTGAAGCCGTTATCGGCGGATTTAACGCCGTTGATAATATTGATATTAATGCGGCAAAAGGCATTGTGTTAGAAGGCAATAAAATTCATAGCGACAATGGCGGCTTCACCCTGAACAGCAACGGCGATGTTAAATTAGTACAAGCCAATAATGTTAAAGAAAGCAGTGCAAACGGCTTTAATCTGGATTTAAGCGTCTCGGCCGGCATGAGCAAAAGCAGTAAATCCGGCTCGGGCGGTTTAGGCGGCGGCGCAAATAATCAGGATGCCCAATCCATTACCGCAACCGCGGGAGAAATTGCGGCGAAAAACATCAATCTGAAAGGCAAAAACGTATTACTGCAAGGCATGAGCGGCAAGACCGGCAATCTGACTATCGAGGCGGATGAAAGTGCGGTTATCACGGCTGCACAAGGTTCAAGCCGTGAGCAAGGTTTAGATTGGTCAGTCGGGATCGGCGGTGGCGGTGGCTCAACCTCCGGCGATAAACCGGCGCAAAACGGTTCGCTTAAATTGAATGTCGGCGTTAAAAAAACCGACCAAGCCGCGATCAACTATCAAGCGACGGATTTAAAAGCCGATAATATTCAAATCGGCGCTAACGGTAAATCGGACAAGGCCATTCACATCGCCGGCAGCAATTTGAGTGGAGATAACGTTGATTTAAAAGCAAAAAATGGCAGTATTGTGATTGAATCCCTCACCAACCGCGAACACAAAGATAACCGCAACGTCAGCTTGGGCGGCAACGGTAATCTCAAAAAAGTGAGCGGTGAAGACAAAACCACACAAGACGGCACCGCCACCTTATCCATCGCGTTGGATAACAAAGAAAAAGCCGAGCAAATCAACAGTCAAGTCAAAGGCAAAACCGTCGCCCTGACCAGCGGAGGCAATTTAACCGTTGCCGGCGCAAATGTGAAAGGCGAACGAGTCGACGCCAATATCGGCGGTAATTTGACGGTGGAAAGTCGAAAATCATCGGAACAATCCCTGACCTTTAATTTGGATCTCAATGCGACAAATGCACAAAATAACGGCGCATTGACCAGTGTGATGAAAGCGGTTCCGTCCACTGAAAAAACCGATGCGGTAAAAGATAAAGTCACGGGGGCGGTTAATTCTGCGGCAGAAAATGCCGGATTCGCCAAACACAATCCGGTGACCGGCAAAACGGCTAAACCATCGTCGTTAACGGTATCCGGCAGCCTTGTGCAACAAGATGAAGTGGTGAATGTTTCCGGTATCCACGGGGATGAGTTGAATGTCAAGGTAAAAGATCATGTGCAGTTAAACGGCGCAAATTTAACCGGCAATAACCGACCAAATGTCGAAAGTGCCTCGGTCGGGGTAAGCAATATCGAGGGTCATCACAATCGTTACCAAGGTAACGTGATTATCTCGAATAATATCCCGCTCTTAATTCAAGAAGGGGTGAAGGATTTGAAAGACGGTAAATTCCCGTTAATCAACGGCAGTATCAGCCAAAAATCCAACACCGCCGTCGCTGAAATTAAAGAGATTGGCAAACGTTAATTTAACGCGTTAAGTAAAAGTGAAACGGAGATCCAATTCGGTATCTCCGTTTTTTTGACTATGGGTTTAACACCAACCAGCCATTTTCCAACCAACTGCACAGCGAATCCAACAGCACTTCCTCTGCCATTTCATCGTCTAAACCGGCGACATAGCCTTGCAACGCTTGCCAATCCAGCACCGCACCGTTGGCGAGATCGGTTAATACCGCACTTTCCAATTCGCTTAACTCGTCTACCCATTCGCCATTGACATACAACGCAAACGGTTGTTCAGTGTAGAGAATCTTACTGTTACTGTCCTGCTGAAGCGTTGCGCCGTTTTGCAACATCCCGCTCAATTCTTCCGGATAAAATTCGTCGTCCGATTGCAACAACTCATAACGACGGCTGCTGACCGCACTTGCCACCGCGTGTTGAAACAGATGATCGAATTGTGGCGATTGAGCGAGATAATCCAACAACTGCCGTTTCATGGTTTGCACCATTGTCGGATCGAGTTGTGCCAACGGTTGCGCATTCGGCGATAAACGCAACGGAATATTCAATTCGGACGGGTTAAAGTGCGGTGTCGGGTGGCAGATTGCGTCGTTGATATTGTCGATCAAATCGCCTAAATTCGGATAACGCAAACCAAACGAAACGGTTAAACACTCGTCCTGCGCCACGCCGTAGTGCGACAAGCGCGACGGCACATACAAGACATCGCCCGGCTGCATGACTTCATCTAACAGCAAGTCGCCCATGTCGTCAAAAATGCGGATCGGTTGATTCGGTTTGAATTCGGTATTCGGATCACACCACTTGCCCAACTGCCAACGGCGATGTCCGTAAGCCTGCACCAAAAACACATCGTATTCATCATAATGCTTGCCGACCGAGCCGCCTTGCGGCGCATACGACACCATAATATCGTCCCGTTGCCATTGCGGAATAAAACCGAACGCTTGCCATAATTCGCCCAATTCCGGCGACCATTGTTCCAAATTCTGCACCAGCACCGACCATTGTTCCGGCAAATTTTTGAAATCTTGCTTGGCAAGCGGGCTGGTTTTCAACGTCCAACATTCCTCACCGTCGGCGTTGATGTCGGTTTTCACCAACCGCGCGGTCACGTCCTCTTGCTGTGCCAAGTCGATAATATCCTGCGGTTCGAGCAAGCCGACAATTTGCGGCAAGCCGTTTTTGATTAACAAAGGTTTTTTCTGCCAGTATTCCGTAAGAAACTGCTCGGCACTGATTTCATTCGGGAGACAATAGGCAATTTTTGACATCGGATTATCCTTTTATTTATTCGGAAGTAGAAGTGGATTCGGCACTTGACCGCACTTTTTTGGCTTGTTCTTTGGCTTCGGCGCGTTGCTGTTTTTCTTGTGCTTTTTGTGCTGCTGCCTCTTGTTTTTGCTGCTCTGCCCGTTTGCGACGAATCTCTTTCGGATCAGCCAGCAGCGGGCGGTAAATCTCAATCCGATCGCCGTCTTGCAACACATCGCTCAACTTTGCCAAACGGCTGAAAATGCCGACGGTATTGGTGCGCAAATCAATCTCTTTATATTGTTGCAAAATTCCCGATTGCAAAATCGCATTTTGGATAATCGTGCCGCTTTCCACTTGGTAACTTTGCAGAAAATAGCTGTGCGGCAGCGCATAAGCAATTTGAATACTGATTTTATCCGACATCATACACCTCTTTGGCACGTTGTTTGAATGCGTCGATCATTTTCACGGTTAACTGTTCGAAAATTTTGCCGAACACCGCGCTGATTAAGGCGCTGGAAAATTCAAAGTCTAATTTCAGCCGAATTCGGCAGCAATGTTCATCAATTTCGTCAAACTGCCAATAACCTTGCAAAAAACGAAACGGACCTTCGACCAGTTGCATTTGGATCCGTTTATTCGGCTGCATGGTGTTGCGCGTGGTGAATTGTTGGCGGATCCCCGCTTTGCTAATCACCAACTCCGCCGTCAATTCGTTATCGGCAGTCGTCAGCGTTTTGCCGGCAACACAGCCGGGCAAAAATTCGGGGTATTTTTCATAGTGATTGACTAATTGATACATTTGCTCGGCACTATAGCCTACCAATGTCGTTTGATTGACGGAGGGCATGATTTTCCTAACACAAAAGAACACAATAATGATAATAATCTGCGTAATATACGCCAAGCAGGGGGCAAGATCAAACTGGAGACACTACCAATCTAAAGAATAACTATCGCTAATTTAATCGGTTCAAAAATCACTTTTTTAAGATTAACAAACATCAACAGATCCTAATAATAAAAGCATCGTTGCGCTTGACATCCCCCCCCCCCCCCCCCTTAAAGTAGGATAACAAAACCGTTTATTTTCTTCTTTAAGGGATCATTATGCAACAAAATAAATCACAACAAATCCTAAAAATACTCAACCAAGTTAATTGGGTTTATCGTATCCTATTTTGGGTTATTATTGCTTTCTTTGGTTTAATTGTGGTCGAGAATTTTATCAAAGATTTGACCAATGGCATTATTACCTTAATCATCTCTATTTTTATCGCCTTGTTCTTAATTAAATTGGTATTCGGTATTATCAATTTAACCTACGCCAATCTACAATATATTCGTTGTCTAAAATTAATGAATGAACAACTTAGAGAATCCGGCATTTCCACCACCTTATCGCAGCAATCAAAAGTGCCTCCTAGCCTTTTTGCCATTGATACCATCAACAAATTACTGTTTATCAATAACCAACAGACTGATTATGAACCGCTTATCTTTGATAAAGAAAAGTTAATTTCCGCAAAAGTGGAACGTGAATCAACCGTTCACACCACGACGAAGCATAAAGGCAGTGTCGCCGTATTTGGCTCATCATTTGGTTATAACTTCGGCAGTAAATCAACCTCCACCAGCCATATTACTGAAACTGCTTTTTTAGAGTTGCAATATTTAACCGAGCAGAAAACCAGTTTTACCCTTGTTATTCCATATGGCGGCAATCGCCGTGGCGCAGAAGAAGCATTGAATACCATTCAACAATTCTAAAATGGTATCGCTAAGCAGAGGAGTAAATCTCCTCTGCTTAGCGATCAATAACGTTGTTATTCATTATGACAAACTAATGCTTAAATTGAGATTTTTCCCTAAAGCTGAAAATGCGCGTCCGATTGTGTTCCTTAATTCCGCCCGCTGTACGGCAAAGCGGATTCATCCCTAATCTCAGCCAGCACTGCCCGTAATTTTTTGCCATCGGTGATGTTGATTTGTTGATCTTGTCGGCTGTCTTTGCCCATACTTGGCGATTCGTTGGCCAACATGGCGCTGTGGCGATAACCGCCGGCGGAAAGGTGTAGCTCTTGTGCACCGGTAATTTGCAGGATTTGCCACGCATTGCTTGCATTCACGCCAGCCCCCGGCATAATACTAATGCGATCATCGGCTTGTCGCACCAGTTGGCGGATCAGCGCTGCGCCCTGTACCGCACTTTGTTGCTGTCCTGAGGTTAAAAGCCGCTCGCAGCCCAACTCGATAATCTGCTCAAGTGCGGTTTGCGGATCACGGCATAAATCAAAGGCTCGGTGAAAGGTCACGCCCAAACCGTCAGCAGCGTCGAGCAAACGGCGGCAAGTGGCTATATCAATCTCGGCCTTATCGGTTAATGCGCCGATCACTACGCCTTGCAACCCGCACTGTTGCGCCAAGCGAATATCCGCCTGCATGATCTTGACCTCCTCGGCACTGAACAGAAAATCCCCTGCGCGCGGGCGTATCATCAAATATAACGGAATCTGCGCCGCCGCTACCGCACTTTCGATTAACCCGTAGTTCGGCGTAATGCCGCCCAACGCCAATGCGCCGCACAGCTCGATTCGGCTCGCACCGCACTTTTGTGCGGTATGCAGCGATTCGATATTATCGACACAGACTTCAATCAGCATGATTTATCCTTACTCCGCGATTTTTTATACTATGCTATGCTTTCCGAAACAAAAATGCCAGTCGTTCCTGACCGGCATGATTTTCCGTTTCAAATCGGTTATTTTTCACCAAGCACGATTCTGTCGCCTAACGCTTGCAACGGGCGATTATTTTGCATGCCAATCATTTTTTCCATAGCACGCAGTTGTGCCGCACTCGCTTGCAACGGTTTTTCCATCACAATCCAGTTGACGCCTTCGGTACACGGCGGAGTGGTTAATGAGCCTTTCAAGCGTAGATGTGCCAGATCTTTCGGAAAGAGGTTGCGAACATTTATGGCTTCGCTCAATGCCACATTGTCACCGGCTTTTACGGTCTGCGCCAAAATTTGTACCAAGTGCGGATTTTCCTTACCCTGTTCAAACATCACGGCAACCACGCTGATTTCCCCGTCTTCGCTGGTATGTACGAAATGCAGCTCCATCGGAAAGGCTTTGTTATCCAATGTGTGCTCGCTCGGCGTATGAACATGGAATTGTTGCAAGGTATAAAGCTTGCCGTTCAGCGTTAAATTGCCGATTTTGCTCTGCGGCGTCAACTGTAGCGTATGCCCGTTATTTTCCATGACATAATTCACGGCGGAATAATGATATTGCAAATCGGCTTTTGTCCGTTTGGCTTTGCTTGACAGATTCACCGGTGATTGCAAATGACCGGTGGCGCAGGTTGCAAACTCCGGTGCCAATGTCCCCCAATGTGCCGGAGAAGTATCTCCATGATACCCCCAATGCGGATGGTGTTCCGTAGCCGAATGCTGGCTACAGGCTGATAACAGTACACTAAAAACGGCCGTGGTAACGATTTTTTTCATACGTATCTCCAAACGATATTAATCCAATATGGAAGCGCCAAAACGCTTCAATTGAAATATACACGGCCCTTTTTTCCCATCAAGTTTATTCTTAACAAAATTCATTTTTCTTGATTTAAAACAGAAAACACGCAAACACTATTGACACGGTATCACATCGGATACGCTTGATAAGCGTTGTTTTTCAGCAAGAAAGCCTTTACTATCAAGTAAACTTTCTGCGATGAGGAAGAAAAAATGAAGATAAGCTCCGCATTATTCGCCGAATCTTGGCAGAAATATCTCTTACTGCTTGCCTCTCTAACGGGCGTGGGTTTTCTCAGCAGCGGCGTGGTCACTTGGATCGCCGCCAATTGGGATTATTTTGATAAATTCAGCAAACTGTATGCCACACAAGGTTTATTCTTCGTCAGTATGGCGGCGGGAATGGTGTGTTATTACCGCGAATACCGTAAACTCGGGCAAGTGCGGTTGAAATTTGTCAGCAGCAGTTTTTTCTTTATCGCTGCCGTGCTGATTGGCGCATTACTGGCGTTAATCGGGCAGATTTACCAAACCGGCGCCGATCCTTGGCAATTATTCGCACTATGGTCACTGTTGCAAATCCCATTATTCCTGGCACTGCCGAATACCGCCGCGGTGTTATTACTGCTCGCGACCGGTAACCTGGGGCTGGCACTCTATCTTGAGCTGTTTTGGTTGCAGACGTATTCGTTATATCTGATGATCCTACTCAACCTCTGTTTTGTGATCTTAAGCGAAATTTTCAATAAAACTTTACACGATCAAGATTGGCACATCAGCTCCAAAGTCAGCAATACTGTGCTGATCGGGTATCTGCTCCTGCTCTGCGCCAGCACGCTAAATAGCGCCCCCTTGGTGTGGTTGCTCTCTGCCGTCATGCTTTATTATTACAAACGGCAGCGCCACGATCTGTTTAACCAAAGCGGTTATTGGGCTTGTCTGTTATTCAGCATAGATATTTTTTTGTTAAATGTGAATGGCTGGAATATCGGCGGGGTTTTACTGGCGACAATCATCACTCTCGGCGCTGCGGCTTTCCTCGGTATCCATTTGAAAAAACAATATCAGCAGCAGGGGCAAGGCACGCCTTGGCCGGTGCAAATCCTGTTTACCTCACTGGCAATCCTTGCCACATTGTTGCTGATCATCCTTCTGTTTGTAGCGGACATTTTTGAACCGGACCATCTGTTTCTGATGACATCTCTGGCGTTCCTCGCCATCGGCGCGGCACTCTATGCCAAAAAAGCCAATGAATATGCCAGTGGTCTCTTGATTATGGTTGGCTTGGGGCTTTATGTTTTCCATTATCTGTTTAATGATCTCTTCAGCTTCCGACCGGACGAGGCGTTTTCGGCACGAAATTGGGATTTGCTCGGCATTATTGTCATCAGCCTGCTGTGTTACCTGTTTATTGCGACTAATTGGGTCAAAACCGGCAGCCTTATCCTGCTGCTGTTTATCTTATTATATACTTTCGGTTTTCAAAACCATTACCTGTATGGGCTCGATCCAACTCAAGAGCCGCAATATGATTTTTGGTATTTAGTGTTTGATTATTATGCCGGTTATTGGTTGGCGCTCGGCAGCTTGATTCTGTTCTGTTTGAGCCTGCGCCCGTGGCGTTATCACGCCCATATTCAAAGTGCGGCATGGGCATTTTGGCTGGTTTATATCGGTTTTATCGCAAAGCCGGATATTTATATCTCTTTGAATAGCGTAGAGGCAAATCCGCTCTCCGCTCACAATCATATTCGTGAATTTTTCCATATTATCACCAATTCCCTGTTCACGGCGGAAGGCTGGCGTTGGACGACGTTGATCCTGCTGCTGATTTGCCTGTCCCCGGTGCTGATCCATCTCTGGATCAGCCGCCAGCAACACTTGAAAATACAAAGTGCGGTGACCATCGCCCTGCTGCTGGCGGTTTTCGGACTAGCTTTTATCGCCTCCCCCGGGATTTTGCTCGGCTTCGCTTTACTGCTGATGGCTTACCCGAATCACAATCGACTGCTGTTCGGTTGCGCCCTGCTCGCGATTATCGGCTTTTTGGCAAAATACTATTACTGGCTGGGTTTGCCGTTACTGTATAAATCCTTTTTACTGTTAGCCAACGCGCTCTTGTTCCTGTTAGCCGCGCTGTATTTACAGCGCCAATGCCGGCGTACAAGTGCGGTACAAACGGCTGCCCCGCATTATCAAGGCAAGATCGGTTGGTTTACGCCGTCGCTCGCCGCACTCACGCTGTTGCTGACACTGGCTGTCGGCAACTTCAGCATTCAAAAATACGAAAATGTGCTGAACAACGGCAAAACGGTGATCCTCGCCTTGGCGCCGATCGATCCGCGTTCGATTATGCAGGGCGATTATATGGAACTGAACTACAATTTGCTGAATCAAGTGCGGTCTGAAATCGAGAAACAGCAAGAGGATAAGCGAATCGAGTTTAACGTCGATCAACTGCGCACCATTCAATCGCAAGACAGCGGCGAAAGCTATACTATCAACGAGGTTGACCAAGAAGCCTACGCCCGCTTCAAACAATGGCTTGATCAACGCCCGACACAACTGTACGCACTGTTAAAACAAAACCCTGACGGCACAAGTACGCTTTGCCGTTTGGCTGCAACATTGCCAACGGATTACCACGATTGCCTGGCGGATATTGCCATCAAACTGCGTATCCGTGACTACCGCACATTATGGAACCTGAAAATGCCCGGACAGCAATTCTTCTTTGCCGAAGGACAAGCCGCGCATTTTGGGCAAGCCCAATACGGGGAATTCCGTGTGCTAAACGGCACGGCATTGTTGGCACGTTTGTTGGATAGTGAAATGAGAGGGTTGTAGCAACAAGTTGTCGATTGTAGCAAGTGCGGTTTTAGCGTAAAATACGCCTCTATTTTTAGCTCAAACGATGAAAAATACCGTGTCGCAAATTAAATTAATCGTCGGGTTAGCCAATCCCGGCAGTCAGTACGCACAAACGCGCCATAATGCCGGCGAATGGCTGATGGCGCGTTTGTGCCGTCAACATAACCTCAACTTAACCGCCGACAGCAAATTCTTCGGACATACTGCGCGTGCGTTGATTGCCGGTCAAGAAGTGCGGTTGCTTGTGCCGAGCACGTTTATGAACCTCAGCGGCAAAGCGGTCGGCGCACTGGCGAATTTTTACCGCATTCAGCCGGAAGAGATTTTGGTGGCGCATGACGAATTGGATCTGCCGCCCGGGGCGGCAAAATTGAAACTCGGCGGCGGACACGGCGGACACAACGGTTTGAAAGACATTATCGCCAGTCTCGGCAATAATAAAAATTTCCACCGTCTGCGAATCGGTATCGGACACCCCGGCGATAAAAATCGGGTCTCGGCTTATGTGTTGGGCAAACCGCCGCAAAATGAACTGAATTTAATCGAACAAGCGGTGGATGAAGCGGCATTATGCATTGAGATTATGCTGAAAGACGGCATGACCAAAGCGACCAATCGTTTGAATAGTTTTAAAATTTAATCTGAAAAAGGAAAATATTATGGGATTTAAGTGCGGTATCGTCGGTTTACCGAATGTGGGCAAGTCGACCCTATTTAACGCATTGACAAAAGCAGGCATTGAAGCGGCGAACTATCCGTTTTGCACCATCGAGCCGAACACCGGCGTTGTGCCGATGCCGGATCCGCGTTTAGAGGCGCTGGCGGAAATCGTCAAGCCGCAACGGGTGCTGCCGACCACCATGGAATTTGTCGATATCGCCGGTCTGGTTGCCGGAGCGAGCAAAGGCGAAGGGTTGGGCAACAAATTCTTAGCCAATATCCGCGAAACCGACGCGATCGGACACGTGGTACGCTGTTTTGAGAACGACGATATTGTGCACGTTGCCGGTCAGATCAATCCGGCGGAAGACATCGACACCATCAACACCGAACTGGCGTTAGCCGATTTGGACAGCTGCGAAAAAGCCATTCAACGCCTGACCAAACGTGCCAAAGGCGGCGACAAAGAGGCGAAATTCGAATTATCGATTATGGAGAAAATCCTGCCAGTGTTAGAAAATGCCGGTATGATCCGCTCGGTTGGTTTGGACAAAGATGAGTTACACGCGATTAAAGGCTACAATTTCTTAACCCTGAAACCGACAATGTACATCGCCAACGTTAACGAAGACGGCTTTGAAAACAATCCTTATTTAGATCGCGTACGTGAAATTGCCGCAAACGAAGGCGCTGTGGTTGTGCCGGTCTGTGCCGCGATCGAGTCGGAAATTGCCGAGTTAGACGACGAAGAAAAAGTGGAATTTTTGCAAGATCTCGGCATTGAAGAACCGGGTTTAAACCGCGTGATCCGCGCCGGTTATGCGTTACTCAATCTGCAAACCTACTTCACCGCCGGGGTGAAAGAAGTGCGCGCCTGGACGGTTGCCGTCGGCGCAACCGCCCCGAAAGCCGCCGCCGTGATCCACACCGATTTTGAAAAAGGCTTTATCCGCGCCGAAGTGATCGCCTACGACGATTTCATTCAATTCAAAGGTGAAAACGGCGCAAAAGAAGCCGGTAAATGGCGTTTGGAAGGCAAAGACTATATCGTTAAAGACGGCGATGTCATGCACTTCCGGTTTAATGTGTAACAAAACATCAAACGCTGCGAATGAGCAGCGTTTTTATAAGCTACTTATTTATAAGAACATTACTCGATGACTAAGCTAACCTCTGATCAAATAAGTAAAAATATGAAGGCTAATAAAAGCTCAGGTACAAAACCGGAACTACTGCTAGCTAAGACATTATGGAAAATGGGATTGCGCTATCGAAAAAATGATAAACGTGTTTTCGGAAAACCTGATTTAACATTTTTTAAACATAAAATAGCAATTTTTGTCGATGGTGAATTCTGGCACGGAAAAGATTGGAATATACACAAATACGATATCAAAAGTAATAAAGAATTTTGGATTACAAAAATAGAACGAAACATGGCAAGAGACAACGAAGTCAATAAAAAGTTAAAAGAATCTGGTTGGACGGTTCTACGTTTCTGGGGAAAAGATATACAAAAACACCTAATTTTGTATACAAAAATGATAGAGAAAGTAATTTATGAAAAAAAAATACATGAAAATAGAAAGTGAGCAACTCCCTGTAGAAGATAAAGCTGCTCAATATTCACTATTTCAACATACGGCAAACATCCCCCCTTCAATCAATCCCGATTTTACTTTTATCGATCTGTTTGCAGGTATTGGAGGTTTTAGAATCGCAATGCAAAACTTAGGAGGAGTGTGCGTTTTTTCCAGTGAATGGGACGAAAAAGCACAAAAAACCTATGCTGCTAATTTTGGCGAAGTACCATTCGGTGATATTACTCTTGAAGAAACCAAACAATATATTCCCCCAAAATTTGATGTGTTGTGTGCAGGATTTCCATGCCAAGCTTTTTCAATTGCAGGAAAAAGAGGAGGATTTGAAGATACCAGAGGTACATTATTTTTTGATGTTGCAGAGATAATTAAAAGACACCAACCTAAAGCATTTTTCCTTGAAAATGTTAAGGGTCTAATCAGTCATGATCGAGGAAGAACACTAAAAACTATATTGAATACACTACGAGATGATTTAGGATATTTTGTCCCTAAACCAGAAATAATTAATGCGAAAGATTTTGGAGTACCTCAAAATCGAGAACGTATTTTTATTGTAGGATTTCATTCTGATACACAGGTCAGTGAGTTTTCTTATCCAAAACCACTAGATATTAAAACGACATTTAGAGATATTCGAGAAAAAAATACTGTCCCGACAAAATATTATTTATCAACTCAATATATAAACACTTTAAAGGCTCATAAACTAAGACATGAAAGTAAGGGTAATGGTTTTGGCTATGAAATTATACCTGATAACGGCATTTCAAATGCCATTGTTGTTGGAGGGATGGGGAGAGAGCGCAATTTAGTTATTGATCATCGAATTACCGATTTTACCCCTACAACCAACATAAAAGGAGAAGTAAATCGTGAAGGGATCAGAAAAATGACTCCTCGTGAATGGGCTAGATTACAAGGATTTCCCGAACAATTTATAATCCCTGTTTCCGATGCTTCCGCATATAAACAATTTGGAAATTCTGTTGCTGTACCAGCGATCCAAGCAACTGCTTTTCGACTCATATCAAAAATAAAGGAGATATTAAATGCCAAAAAATAAAGATTTAATTCATATAACCATTATAAAAGAGATCATAGAAAAGCTGCCGATTAATGAAAATTGGAAGCCAAGTGATTTTATAAAAAATTACTGGACTTTTTATAAAGACAACTATCCCAATAATCCTAGTATTAATGGTACTATTTTTGAAGAGCTACTTGTTCTATCCTTACTACGTGAAAATATTTCACCGATTTACGTACAAGCAAAATTAGCATTTGTCCCTAATGTAATTCTTGACATAGTCTTATATAATCGAAAAACACCAATTACTATTAGTGCCAAAACCACACTGCGAGAACGCTGGAAACAAGCAGATTTAGAAGCTATGGCGACAAAATATGTACATAGGGAAGCTAAATGCTATGTTGTTACATTATCACACAATGAAGTTTTTGCCCGACGAAATGAGAATAACAGTTATATGGGAATAAATGATTTTATTTTAGCTGATACAGATGATTATGATCATTTAATAAATAAATTAAAAAAACTACACTTTTCTAAAAGTGAAGAAATAAAAATTATTACTACAGATGAAAAATATGTTGATAAATCAACCATAAAATCAACATATAATCTTTCCTTTGACTAACGGGAAATAAATAATAAACATGAACAACTCAGTATTAACCGTGATCGGTAAAGATCGGATCGGGATTGTGTATGATGTGGCGAAATTGTTAGCCGAACAACAGATTAATATCGTCAATATCAGCCAACAATTAATGAATGAATTTTTTACCATGATTGTGTTGGTGGATACCAGCGCGTGCGCCAAAGATTATCAAACCTTGTCCGCATTTTTTGTTGAAGAAGGCAAAAAATTGGGCTTGGAATTGCGCTTGCAAAATACCGATATTTTTAATGCCATGCACCGGATTTAAAGGATTGAAAATGAGCAACAGTATTCAGTCTTATGAAATTTTAGAAACGCTGAAAATGGTGTCGGATCAACACTTTGATGTGCGCACCATCACCATCGGCATTGATCTGCATGATTGTATCAGCCCCGATTTGGCAACCTTAAACCAAAATATTTTCAACAAAATCACCCATGTCGGCAAAGATTTGGTGCAAACCGCCAAAGAGCTGTCGGCAAAATATGGCGTACCGATTGTGAATCAGCGCATTTCGGTGACGCCGATTGCGCAAATCGCCGCGGCAACCAAAGCGGACAGTTATGTCTCGATTGCCCAAACCTTGGATCGCGCCGCCAAAGCGATTGGGGTCTCGTTTATCGGCGGTTTTTCCGCGTTGGTACAAAAAGGCATGAGCCCGTCGGACGAAGTATTAATCCGCTCGATTCCGGAAGCGATGAAAACCACCGATATTGTCTGTAGTTCGGTCAATATCGGCTCGACCAAAGCCGGAATCAATATGGACGCGGTGAAACTGGTCGGCGAAATCGTAAAACAGACCGCCGAAACCACACCGGAAGGTTTTGGCTGTGCCAAACTGGTGATTTTCTGCAATGCCGTGGAAGACAACCCGTTTATGGCGGGTGCATTTCACGGTTCAGGCGAAGGTGATACGATTATCAATGTCGGCGTTTCCGGTCCGGGCGTGGTCAAAGCCGCATTGGAAAACGCCAATGCGCAAACCTTAACCGAAGTGGCAGAGGTGGTAAAGAAAACCGCATTTAAAATCACCCGCGTCGGCGAATTAATCGGGCAGGAAGCCAGCAAACGCTTAGGCATTCCGTTCGGCATTTTGGATCTCTCCCTTGCGCCGACCCCTGCCGTCGGCGACAGCGTGGCACGGATTTTGGAGCAAATGGGCTTGAGTATCTGCGGCACGCACGGCACCACTGCCGCACTGGCGTTGCTAAACGACGCGGTGAAAAAAGGCGGCATGATGGCGTCAAGTGCGGTCGGCGGTTTAAGCGGCGCCTTTATTCCGGTTTCCGAAGATGAAGGCATGATTAAAGCGGCTGAACAAGGGGTGCTCACCCTCGATAAATTGGAAGCAATGACCGCCGTTTGCTCCGTCGGTTTGGATATGATCGCCGTACCGGGCTACACCACTGCCGCCACCATTTCAGGCATTATCGCCGATGAAGCGGCAATCGGCATGATCAACAGCAAAACCACTGCGGTGCGGATTATCCCCGTGCCAAATAAAGATGTCGGCGACAGCGTGGAATTCGGCGGCTTACTCGGCTATGCACCGATTATGCCAATCAAACAAGGCAATTGCGAAATTTTCATCAACCGCGGCGGCCGCATTCCGGCGCCGGTGCAGGCATTGAAAAATTAATTGATCACCAAAAGTGCGGTCAGAATCTAATCTGAACCGCACTTGATGTTACAAATCAAATCCAATCCGAGTCCCGTCAGGCATGGTTACATCTAAACTCAACTTTCCGCCTAACCCATTGATATACCGTTTTAAAGTAGATAAGCGCGGATCATTATCCGGCTGTTCCATTCTGACGATTGCCGGCTGCGACACACCCATTATGTCTGCCAATTCTTTTTGTGACATATTGAGTTTATCACGTAACATATTCAGCGTGATTTTACGGCTTTCTTCTTCGACTTTGGCTTTAACCCATGCTTGAACTTCAGGACTTTCTTTTGCCAAGAGTTCTTGAAATGTTGACATATTATTTCCTCTTTAAATTATCTAAATGCTTTTGAAATTCACTATCTGCAACTTTAAGCATGTTTTTATAGAACTTCTGCTCATTTAACCCTGTTTTGTCACCTGCACACAACACTATTGCTTGCTGAGCCGGATCAAATGCAAAAAATGCCCTTATTGGATTGCCTTTATATTGCACTCTTAATTCTTTCATATTATTGAAAACAGAGCCTTTAACTGTATCGGCATAAGGACGACCAAGCTGAGGACCATACATTTCTAGCAACGCCATTGAAGCCAACACGGTTCTTCTCAGTTCTGTCTCTTGTGCTAAATACCATTCATCAAAAAACTCAGTTGTGATAACTTGCCACATTTTCCCTCCAAACCATTTCCTTACTGATAATATAACCTATTCATTATATTTTCAAGTAACTCCTTATGCCTTTTCGTTCTAACAAAATCCAATTGATTATTTTCCCTTTGCCGGTTTTATTGTATGTTAATTATTCGTTTATTTAACAAGGAGTCTCAATGAAACCAACCGCACTTTTCTCTTTAACCGCACTTGCGTTATCTTTCTCCGCCGCTGCCGAAGCTGCACCGCATACATTGATTAACTGTATTAGCAATTCGCCGGCACAGTTCAGCCCGGCGATTATTAATGACGCCAATGATTTCAACGCCAGTTCGCAGCAGGTTTACGACAGCTTATTAGCATTCAAACCCGGTTCAACCGAGATTGAGCCGGGCTTGGCGGAACGTTGGGAAATCAGTGAGGACGGCTTGAGTTACACCTTTTACCTGCGCAAAGGGGTGAAATTCCATGCCAATAAAGAATTTAGCCCGAGCCGTGAGTTTAACGCCGATGACGTGCTGTTTTCCTATTTGCGCCAAGCGGACAAAGCTCACCCGTTTCATAACGTGTCTAATGGCACTTACTTCTATTTCAACTGGATGGCGTTGCCAAAACTGCTGAAATCGGTGGAAAAAGTCGATGATTACACGGTGAAAATTAACCTGAACAAAGCCTATTCGCCGTTTTTGAAAATCGTGGCAATGGATTTCTTGTCGATTTATTCAAAAGAATATGCCGATAACATGCTGGCGGCAGGCAAACCGGAAACGATTGATAAAACCCCGATCGGCACGGGTCCGTTTGTGTTTCAGGCTTATCAATTGGATCAGGCGATTCGTTATAGCGCCAATGCCGATTATTGGCGCGGTAAAGCCGATGTGGATCGCCTGATTTTCAGTATCACCCCTGACGCGACCGCACGCTATGCCAAGCTGCAAACCGGCGCATGCGATGTGATCGACTTCCCGAATATCGCCGACATTGACGAGATGAAAACTAACCCGAAAGTGCGGTTGTTCGCCAAAGAAGGGCTGAATTTAGCCTATATCGGTATCAATCACCGCAAAGCCCCGTTAGATAATGTCAAAGTGCGCCAAGCGTTGAATTATGCCACCGATAAACAGGCGATTATCAACGTGGTCTATCAAGGCGGCAGCGGCGTGGCGGCGAAAAATCCGTTCCCACCGAGCGTATTGGGCTACAATGACGCAATCGAGGATTACCCGTTTGATTTGGAAAAAGCCAAGCAGTTGTTGGTTGAGGCAGGCTACGGCGCCGGTTTTGAAACTGAAATTTGGGTGCAGCCGGTAGTGCGCCCGTCCAACCCGAACCCACGCCGCACCGCGGAAATTTTGCAGGAAGACTGGGCAAAAATCGGGGTGAAAGCCAAATTGGTGACTCACGAATGGGCGGATTTCAACAAACGCACCCGTGAAGGCGAATTTTACACCGGCACTTACGGCTGGACCAGCCGCAACGGTGATCCCGACAACTTTTTAGCCCCGCTGTTAGGCTGCGAAAATGTCGGCGGCACAAACTACGCCGGTTGGTGCAACCCGGAATTTGAAAACCTGATCCAACAAGCGGTTGCCACTTCCGACGACGCTCAACGCGCGGCGTTATATCAACAAGCCTTAGTCATCGCCAAAGAACAAGCCCCGTTGATCCCGCTCGCGCACTCGGTCAATTATGTCCCGACCAGCCCGCGCGTACAAAACTTCCAACAAAGCCCGTTTGGTTATACCGCATTTTATGGGGTGAAGGTGGCGGATTAGGTTCAATCACTAATATATAGTGCAACAAAAAATCTAGGGCGCATTTAATGCGCCCTTACACAATTTTATCAATTCACATTGTCAATAAAGCTAATCCCTTAAAATTGCCTCAATAATATCTTGCACTTCATCAACAATAAACGTTGGCGCGGTTTCAAATTTTCTCATCTTTCTCACTCTAAAATCCACCACACGTACTTGATAAGCAATAACCACGCCATGAGTTCGGCAACCGCTACCCATTAAGGACACCGAAAAGCCATTTTCTCTTGCGGTAGCGGCTTCACCCTGCGAAATAGGACAAAGCATCATAAAACCGGTCTGATGAAATGCTTTTGAACTCAGCACCAATGCCGGACGAGAGCCTTTAATTTCACCACCTATACTGGGATCAAAATCAATTTTAATAATATCACCACGATCAATTTTCATCATAATTCGATTTCATCTCCAACTGCTTGCATGCTATCCCAATCGTTTAAACTCGGTAACTCGCCTGTTGTCATTGCTAGGCGTTGCTGCAAGGTTAAGCGCGCTTGTTTCGCCTCTGCGCCAGTACGTTTAATTTGTAGCACAACTCGGTCTTGTTGAATATTTTCTATTTCAAAAAAATCGCCATTGACAAGCTGTAAGCTCGCAATAAAGTCTTTCGGCAATCGCACCGCTTTGCTGTTGCCCCACTGTTTCACTTCTAATCTCATTACCTATCTCCTTTCAACTGTCAATGTATATCCAAAATAATACAATTAACTAGTGTATGGTTTTTATACAGCAAAAGCAATAGGCGCTGTTACTGACTACAAAATATTCCGCAACTCAACAAATTCCGCCAGCGGAAAATGTGTTGTCAGATACTGTTGCAAGTAGGCTTTGGTTTCGTTTTCGATAATCGGATCGATCTGCGGATAGTGGTTATAAATCAAGGCGTGCAAGGCAATGCCGCGCTGTTGGCAGACTTCGAGGCTTAACAACGTGTGATTGATACTGCCGAGTTTGCCCGAAGTGACCAAGATCAGCGGGTAGCCCTGTTGTTGCAAGTAATCCAGCGCGGTCAATTCCTGATTTAACGGCACTGCCAAGCCGCCGGCGCCTTCGATTAACACCACCTCATAATCTTGCGCTAAGGTTTGGCTATCGGCAGTGATTTGTGCCAAGTCGATCTCGGTTTGCGCCAAACGTGCCGCCAAGTGCGGTGAGCAGGGGTAAGCAAATACATAGCGGCAAGTCGTGCCGTCAAGATCACATTGTTGCAGCGGCAAATTTTGCAGTTTGCGGTGGGTTTGAATATCATCGGCAATGCCGGAACAGCCGGTTTGCACCAGTTTTTGTGTGATCACCGTTTGCCCTTGTGCCGTAAGGCGGTTGGCATAAAAACCAGTGGCGATGGTTTTGCCGACATCAGTATCAATGCCGGAAACAAAAAATATTTGCTTGTTTTTCATTATATTATCTTCTTTTGGCTAAAATCAGCAACGGTGCATAAGTCAAACTCACCTTGCCGTCGGCGCGGCTAAATTGCTGTTGATAGGCGTGGCAAAACGTCTGCAACCGCCCTTTCGTCCAAAACGTGCGGTTGGTGGCGGTGACGCCGGTGGCTTGCAAGTGGCGCAACACCGCACTCGGCTGTTCAAACCACAGTGGGATTGTATCTTGTTGTTGTGCAATCAATTCAAAGTGCGGTTCAAGCCACGCTTGCCATTGTTCCGCCGTTGGATAGTGCAAACCGACTGCCGTCAGGTGTTTAATCTCAGATAAATTTTGTGGTAAAAAGGTGCTGAATAACAAGCAACCGTTTGGCTTAAGCGCTTGTTGTGCGAGCCGAATAATCCGTTGCGGTTGCTGAAACCACTGCACGGTCGAAGCCGAAACCAGCAGATCAAATTGCTGAGTAAGAGCAAAAGTGTGGTCGAGCCGTTCCGCGTCGGTTGCCAACACTTGCACCTCCGCCGTCGCCAATCGCTGTTTTGCCTGTGCCAGTGCGGTTGAATTGAGATCATTTAAACACCATGACCGCACTTGGTAAGCTTGCGCCAATAATCGGGTTAAATCGCCGCTACCGCAGCCGATTTCCAGCGCAGATTGGAATTGGCGTTGTCCGCTTCGGCGCAATAAATCCGCCAAACGGCGGTTGATCTGTTGCTGTGCCAACGCTTGTTGATCGTAACTGGTTAAGGCTTTGGCAAAACAGTTGCCAATCCGTTTTTTATCCAACACCGCTAGCATAAATCAGCCCAATCGCTAAATATCGGTAACGCAAAGTGCGGTACGGCAAGTTGGCGGATTTCACACGCGGTTTGCTGCCAATACTTGAGTTGATTGGCTGTCGGGAAGATCTGATCCTGCGTGCCGACAATCGCTTTTTGCCAGCGGATCGAAGCCGGTTTGGCATGGGGAAAAGTGCGGTACACCGCTGCCAACTCCTGTGCGATTTCCTCGGTCGGACGTGCTGGAATCGCTTGGTACTGCTGTAACAATTCACGTTTGCCACACATTCGCCGTTCAAATTTAGCGCGGGTAAGCTCATTAAAACCGTCTAATGTGCCTTGAAAAATCGCGTGCGGAATGCCGTGTTGATCGTCAATTAAACAGGGCGTGCCGTTAATTGCCACGCTGCTGGCAAACGGCAATTCTGCCACGGTCTGCTCCGCCGCCCACACCCCCATGGACCACGCCACCAAATGCAAAGTGCGGTAGCGGCTGAGATCAAGATTGAATGTTAAATCACGGTAATCCCAACACAACAATAGATCGGTGTCAGACGGAATCTGCCAATGTTTCACCAGTTCAGGCGATGTGCCCCAACCGGCAAAATAGACAATCAAATTCGGGTTATTTTCTGCGCTGATCTGCCATTCCGTTTGCATTATGCACCTCCTTGCAAGACATCAACCAATTGCGTCACCTCATCGGCGGTCATATCGGCGGTTAAGGAAAAACGAATGCGCGATGTGCCGTTCGGCACGGTCGGCGGACGGATCGGCAAACAGTAAAAACCGCACTTTTGCAAGCGTTCGGCCGTGGCAACCGTTGTCGCATTATCGCCTAAAATATAAGGTACGATTTGGCTATGACTGAGTATGGCTTGTTGTGTCAATTGCTGCACGCTCTGCCGCAATTGCGCACTCAATTGCTGCAAATGTTGCCGTTGCGCTTGCATAGTTGGCAAGCGTTGCATTAGAAAATGCGTCCATTGCACCACCAATGGCGAAAGTGCGGTCGAGAAGATCAACGGACGCATTTTATTAATCAAATAATCCTTAACTACTTGCTCGCACAACAGGTATGCGCCCATCGCTGCCAGCGCCTTGCCAAACGTGCCGACCAAAAAATCAATCTGCCCGATACAACCGCACTTTTCCGCCAAACCCAAACCGTTTTGCCCGAACACGCCAAGTGCGTGCGCTTCATCAACGTATAACATCACATTGCGATACTGCTGTTTCAACGCCACCAGTTGCAATAAGTCCGCCGTATCGCCGTCCATGCTGAACACACTTTCGGTGACGATAATAATCCGTTGGTATTTTTCGCTGTTTTTTGCCAATAATTGTTGCAAATGGGCGTAATCATTATGGCGGTAACGCTGATAATCGGCGCTGGCAAGGCGAATGCCGTCAATCAAACTGGCGTGGACGAGTTTGTCGGCTAAAATCAGAGTATGTTTATCCGCTAACGCCGGCAAAATGCCGATATTGGCATGATAACCGCTGTTAAACAACAGACAGGCTTCACGCTGAAACCGACTCGCCATCAAGCTTTCCAATTCGGCATAAATCGGGAAATTGCCGGTCAGCAAACGCGAGGAAGACGAGGTGAAACTCGCCTGTTGCCAATCGGTTTGCGCTAAAAATTGCTGTTTTAATGTGTGATCGGCAGCCAAGCCCAAATAATCATTAGAGGAAAAATTCAGCATTTTGCGTTCATCGCGCCAGATCCATTTTCCCCCGTGGCGAATGTCAGGCAAAGTGCGGTATTGTCCCTGTTGTTGCAGCTGCGCCAACTGCTCGGCATAAAAATTCAGCATAAGCCATACTCTTGTTGCAGCGCCTTCAGCACGCCGTTTATCAGCTGCGACAATTGTGCGGGAGTGATAATAAACGGCGGCATGAGATAGACCAATTTACCAAACGGACGCACCCACACGCCCTGCTCGACCAAACGTGGCTGTAAGCTGCGCATATTGACCGCACTTTGCATTTCAATCACACCGATTGCGCCCAACACCCGCACCTCCGCCACGCAATCCCACGCTGCCGCGGCTGCCAATTCCCGTTTTAACTGCGTTTCGATACGGGCGACATTCTGTTGCCAATCGCTTTCCAACAATAAGCGGATCGACTCGGCGGCAACTGCGCACGCCAACGGGTTTGCCATAAAAGTCGGACCGTGCATAAAACAGTGCGCGACGCCGGCGCTAATGGTATCGGCAACCCGATTGGTGGTGATCGTTGCCGACAGCGTCAAATAACCGCCGGTCAAGGCTTTGCCTAAACAGAGAATATCCGGCACAACCTCGGCGTGCTCTAAGGCAAACAACTTGCCGCTGCGCCCGAAACCGGTGGCGATTTCATCAAAAATCAGCAACACGCCATAGTGATCGCACAGTTTTTTCGCCTCACGCAAATACTGCGGCGAATAGAAATACATTCCGCCTGCGCCTTGCACAATCGGTTCTAAAATCAACGCGGCAATCTGTTCGCCGTGTTGTGCCAACAAGTCGGCTAACGGTGCAATATCCGCTTGATCCCATGCTTGATCAAAACGCGTTTGCGGCTGCGGCAGGAAAAATTGGATCGGCAACCGTTGGCTGAACAAACCGTGCATGCCGGTAATCGGGTCGCACACCGACATCGCATGCCACGTATCGCCGTGATAGCCGCCGCGCATAGCGGCAAATTGGGTGCGCTGCGTTTGCCCCAAGGCGTGCTGATATTGCAGCGCCATTTTCATCGCCACTTCCACCGCCACCGAGCCGGAATCGGCATAGAAGATTTTTTGCAATTCGGACGGCAATAATTCGAGTAAAAGTTGCCCTAAACACACCGCCGGTTCATGGGTCAGCCCACCGAACATGATATGGCTCATTTGTTGCAGCTGATCGATTGCCGCTTGGTTTAAACGCGGGTGATTATAACCGTGCAACGCCGCCCACCACGACGACATGCCGTCAATCAGTTTGCGCCCGTCTTGCAGCATGATTTCCACGCCGTCGGCTTTTGCCACCGGATACACCGGCAGCGGATCGAGGGTGGAAGAATACGGGTGCCATAAATGTTGGCGGTCAAATTCAGTTAAATTCATTGTATTTTTATGTTTGCTAAAAAATTGGCAAGCATTTTAGCACCAAAATTCAATAGATAAAAAAAGGATACCGCACTTTGGGTATCCCTTTACTAAAAAACGCGTTAACGTAAATTTACTTCAGCAGCTACTTTAACTGCGCCAAGGCTTGCGCCAAATCCGCTTTAATATCAGCCACGTTCTCCAAGCCGACCGAGAAACGCAATAAGCGGTTGCACACACCGCGCGCGATCCGTTCCGCTTCCGGAATGTCCATGTGGGTTTGGGTTGCCGGATAGGTGATAAAACTTTCCGTACCGCCCAGACTTTCGGCAAAGGTAATCAATTTAATCGCTTTTAAGAACGGATTGACCCAGCTTTCCTCTTTCAGACGGAACGACAACATCCCGCTCTTGCCGGAATATAGCACATCTAAAATTTGATCTTGCTCGGCTAAGAATTTGGCGATTTCCCGTGCGTTTTGTTGATGGCGTTCCATGCGCAATGCCAAGGTTTTCAAACCACGCACCGCTAAGAACGAATCAAACGGCGATAAAACCGCACCTGCGCCGTTTTGCAGATAGAACAAACGCTCGCCCAGTTCCTGCCCTTTGGAGACGATTAAGCCCGCCAACACATCGTTATGACCGGATAAATATTTAGTCGCGCTGTGGATCACCAAATCCGCACCGTGTTCAATCGGACGGAATAATACCGGGGTTAAAAAGGTGTTATCCACGATTAATAACAAATTGTGTTTTTTGGCAATCTTGCTGATTGCCGCCACATCGCACTCTTCCATTAACGGATTGGACGGGGTTTCGACAAAGATCGCTTTGGTATTCGGTGTGATCGCCGTTTCAATCGCGGCTAAATCGGCGGTGTCGACATACACCGGTTTCACGCTGTTATTATTTTTATAACAGAAATCCAGCAGACGGTAAGTGCCGCCATAGACATCGCTGGAGATAATCCATTCGTCAGGGGCTTTAAACAGCGACATTAATAATTGAATCGCCGCCATACCTGAGGCACAGGCAAAGCCGCGATCCCCGCCCTCTAAACGCGCGATTCCTTCTTCCAACACGGTGCGGGTCGGGTTTTTGGTACGGGTGTAATCATAGCCGGTCGATTCGTTAATGCCGCGATGACCATAAGCGGTGGAAAGGTAAATCGGGGTCGCCACTGCGCCGGTTTTTTCATCGGTGCGATTGCCCAGTTGCGCCAGTTCGGTTTCAATAGAATAAGTTGTCATAATCTCGCCTTAACACAGTCTAATTGTAAATAGTGCATTATTCTGACATAAATAAAACACCTAATCTACACGCACAAATGAAAACCGCACTTTTGGCTAAATTTCGATAAAACCACTCATTTTTTCGGCAATTAAACAAAAAAATGCAATCAGCCATTGACAGCCAAATAGAAGTCAGTAAAATGCGCACACACTGATTAACAACAGCCTGTCTGTTGTGATGTGCGCGGGAATAGCTCAGTTGGTAGAGCACAACCTTGCCAAGGTTGGGGTCGCGAGTTCGAGTCTCGTTTCCCGCTCCAAATTATGCCAAGCATAAACGGCGTGTTAGCAAAGAGGTTATGCACTGGATTGCAAATCCATGTAGCTCGGTTCGATTCCGGGACACGCCTCCATCCAATCAGTGCCCGAGTGGTGAAATCGGTAGACACAAGGGATTTAAAATCCCTCGACTTTCGAGTCGTGCCAGTTCAAGTCTGGCCTCGGGCACCATTTAAAAATAAGTTAAACTTCAAAAGATAGCTACTTTCGGTAGCTTTTTTTATGCCTGCAATTTCTCTTCTTTTCTTTCTGATTTGCCGATAACGGTTATCAGAAAACATAACACCAACAAAATATTGCAATATCAGCTAACAAAATCATAAAAAATATGCTTAAATTACGCAATTAAGTCTATTTTTGATCACGTTGAATTTTCATCTATCGCTCGGTAGGTTATTTTTATGCCTAATATCAGATCTTTTTTAGATAAAATTAAGCGCAACCGGCACACATTATTTCTGCTTGCGTTATTTTTATCCGCATCGCCATTTCTGTCGGCACAGTCTTATGTGGTGTATGATTTTACCCATAACAAAGTGTTGGAAAGCAGTTCAGCGAATCGCGTTCGTCCGATTGCTTCGGTCACCAAATTAATGACCGCCATTGTCTTTTTAGAAAATAACCGCAATGCCAAATGCCGTGCCAGCATTACACAAGAAGATCATGACTATATTAAAGGCACAAGCACCAAGTTGCCGAAAAACACGCCTATCGCCTGTTCAGAATTATTAAAGGCAATGTTGGTCTATTCCGACAACTACGCCGCCCATGCCCTCGCGCGCTCCGCCGGCATGAGCCGCGCCAAATTCATTCAAAAGATGAATGAAAAGGCAAAAAAATTAAAGATGAATGCCACCCGTTTTAGCGACAGTTCCGGCTTGTCCAGCCAAAATGTCTCGAGCGTGATGGACTTGGTGAAACTGGCGAAATATGCGTTAAACAAACCTGAACTGAAAACGCTGTCCAACACGCGCAACACCTATATCCGCACCAGCCGCAATAATGTGTTTATGCAAAACACCAACAAATTAGTACGCGAAGAGATGTTCGACGCCGCCATCAGCAAAACCGGCTATATCCGCGAATCGGGTTATAACTTGGTGTTTATCAATAAACACCGTTGCGATGATGGTGCCACCATCGGCGTGATTAGCCTAAACAACAAAAGCTCCGCCGCCCGCTCCAATTTCACCAAAAACAAACTGCAAGCCCACGGCTGCCTTGCGCTCAATGATTTGATTATTAATGAAAGCAACGATCAAGATATTGAAGCCTATGATCAGGTTGGGCTGGATATGTTGATCGAACGGGTGGCGAGTTAAATTTAAAAAAGTACGGTGAATTTGACCGCACTTTAGGGCTGTATAATGAAAAAACGCAAACTGATTTTCTTCACTTTAACCATTACAACCTTGTTTGCCTATACCTCTCAGCCGGCAAAAAAAGTGCAGACCGGTTATCTGAAAAATACCATCAGCCAAGCCGAACTTTCTAATATCGCCGACTACAAGCGTTATTTTTATTCATGCAATAACTTTGAAACCAGCGGCACATCCTTTTTATCGACCTATTTTCCACTTTGGCGAGAAAGCCGTTTAAAACACAATTTCGGCATCTATTTTCAGTTAGACGGCGGAAAAGCAGAACCTTTTGATCATATTGCCAACGTCCCACTCAATACCCGCGGCTCACGTTTTGAAGTCATTTACCGCTCATACCACCCCGTTCAAGGATATTCTATCGAGCTAATCGCTCGTGAACACCGCTCCACTTACTATAAAAACATCAACGGGGCAAAAGTGGCGTGGTTGGAGTGTAGGGAGGGGTAGAAATTTAACATATTCAATAGTTGTATTGCTTACATACATTCTATCTCTTAAAAGTTAGAAGGCTTTTAACACTTTCACTAAAGATTCTATTCCATCAAAAGTTTTGATAAAGTAAGTTCTATTATCAGTAATAGTATAAAGGATAATATTATGTTTCCAAACGAAAATACTAGAGATGAAAGTATTGTTCTTAAAGAACTAGAAGAGTTATGTTCCCAACCAGGGTATGCACATGTAATTGCATTTTTTTGTTATCGAGATAATAGTCTATTCTTTGATTCAGATATAATTACCACTGAAGATATATTAAGGCAATACAATACTTCAGATAGATTGCTTAGAAATGAAATATCACTATTAATAGGTTTAATGTGTAAACATAAAATAAACTTAACATTACCTCAAAATCATCAATTTCAAAGCCATATCAACCAGACTGAAATATTATTAGATGAATTACACTCATCAATAATAAAAAACACTATTAATATAAGCTCCATTGAAGAATTAAGTAATATTCTAACATCAGGAAAAATGTTAAGAGAACCAATTTTTTATGGTGGTGAATCAGCCTATTCATTTCAGTATAGAAATTTTTCAAAACTGAAATATAGTTATGATAATGAATGGTTTATAAAAAACAAAGGATACTCAACCGAGCAATTATTCAAGATTATTGTCGCATTAGAAGAAATTCAGACAGCAAAAATATATGAGACATTAATTAACTTTAAAAATCAAGATCCTAAAGAATGGAGTATCCTTGAGGGATATATATTTTCAGTGGAAGACATCATATCCAGGACTAATTTAGATGAAATAACTATAAAAAACTTTTTGGATTCATTTTCATTACAAAAGCATCAAAATATATCTTCACTAAAAAAATTTGGTGATTTTAATCCTACTAATGCTTATCCTTTTTTGGTTTTAAAGGATAATCGTTATTTACTATTTCAATATTATAGCTTAGTTGAGGCTGTATATGAAACACCTTTCTTTTGGTTTAATCAAGATAGTAGTTATAAAAACACAGCAATGGAACACAGGGGGAAATTTACAGAAAACATCTCGTTTAAACGTTTGAAACTAGTTTTTGGTGATAAAAATGTATTCAAAAATATTGATATTAAGGATACAAATAATAATAAACTTGGTGAAATAGATGTATTAGTTGTTTTTGCGGATAGAGCTATTATTTTACAAGCAAAATCTAAGAAACTAACCATACCAGCTAGACAAGGAAATGACGATGTAATAAAAAATGATTTTGAAAAAGCAATTCAATCGTCATATGAACAATCGGTTTCATGTGGAAAACTGCTATTAAATAATAAAAACAGACTAATCTCAACCTCTGGTGAAGAAATATTACTCAATAGAGATTTTTCTGAAATATATCCTTTCTCAGTTATTTCTGAACATTATCCTGCCTTACATACACAGGCAAGACATTTTTTAAAACAAACAGAACATAATGTAATTAAACCAGCATTTGTTATTGATATTTTTACATTAGATGTGATAACGGAACTATTGCAGTCACCATTATATTTTTTAAGTTATATAAACCGTAGAATTATTTATAAAGATAAATTAATTGCAAATCATGAATTAACGATATTGGCATATCACTTAAAAAGTAATTTATATTTAGATAATGATTATACAGCAATACATTTAGCTGATGATTTAAACGCTGATCTTGATTTAGTTATGCAATCACGAAGAGCTAATTTATCAAATAAATTACTTCCAGATGGAATTTTGACAAAATATCAAGATACATTCTTTGATAAGCTAATAAAAAACATTGAGAAACTTGAAAATAAAAATGTTATTGAATTAGGATTAGAATTATTAACTTTAGGAGAAGAAACAATTTCGATTTTGAATAAAAATATAAGAAAAGTACAAGAAAGAAGTTTACAAGATAGAAAACTCCATGATTTAACACTAACTTTTGATGAAAATGATACTAGTGGATTGACTATCCATTGTACAGATGAACCGTACTCTCAAGCACTGAATAAATTAAGCAATCATTGTGAACGCAGAAAGTATAAACATAAATCAGAGCGTTGGTTTGGAATCGCAATAGATATTGATAATGCAGAAGTAAGATTTGGAATCAATAAAATTTACACCTGGAAGCCATCCTACGATATGGATATAATTTGTAGAGAACTTTTTTCCTCTAGCGAAGTAATTGTTCCTATTAACCAACAAAAACGAAAAAGAAAGATTGGGCGTAACGCTCCTTGTCCTTGTGGTAGTGGAAAAAAATACAAAAAATGTTGTTGTTATAAACAGATCAATATTATAAATAATATTTGACTACCATAAGATAATTGATGAATTTATCAATTGTTTCAGTAAAATTCTTCAGCGTTTAATTATCATCTATATAGCTTTCCGAGAGAGCGTAATAAATTCGATTAATTTGGTTATAAGGGCGGATTCAATCCGTCCTTACTATATAATTTATATTTCAGTTGTTATTTCATCGCCACACCCAACCACTTCACCATTTCCCGTTCACTCCACCCCTTACGCTCTGCATAATCCTTCGCCTGATCTTCATCAATTCGTCCTAAGGTGAAGTATTCGCTGGCGGGGTGGGTGAAGTACCAGCCGCAGACACTTGCGGCGGGCCACATGGCGTAGCTTTCGGTGAGTTTCATGCCGATACGTTGTTCTACTTCGAGTAAATCCCAAATCAGTTGTTTTTCGGTGTGTTCCGGGCAGCTTGGGTAGCCGGGGGCGGGGCGGGTGCCGAGGTAGTTTTCGGCGATTAAGCCTTGATTATCAAAGGTTTCATCGGAATAACCCCACACTTTGGTGCGGAGTTCAAAATGCAGATATTCCGCCATGGCTTCGGCGAGGCGGTCGCCGATGGCTTGTAGCAAAATCGCATTGTAATCATCGCCTGCGGCTTTAAAGCCGTCCACTAAAGCATGTTCTTCCACCCCGGCACAGACGGCGAACATACCTAAATAGTCTTGCTGACCGCTTGCTCGATCAGCGATATAGTCGCTTAAACACAGGTTATACGGGCTTTTGCTGTTTTTGCCCCGCTCCCCTTGTTGGCGTAGGTGATAGGCTTTGCCTACCACTAAAGTGCGGTCGAAATTTTGATAAACTTCAATATCATCACCTGTGCGATAGGCAGGGAATATCCCCATAATACCGCTTGGATTTAATTTGCCGTTTTGCTCGAATTCATCGAGCATCACTTGCGCGTCATTCCACACACGGCGGGCTTCTTCACCGCCTTCAGGGTAATCAAAGGCATCGGGATAACCGCCCATTAAGCCCCATAAGCGGAAAAACGGAGACCAGTCGATAAATTGGCGCAGTGTGGCAATCGGTACGTTTTTATATTCTACAATGCCGGTTTGTTTGGGTAGTGGCACCTTGTAATCCGCCCATTCGCCACTAAAGGCATTAAACCCGTTGGCTCTGGCTTCTTCAATGCTCAACTGTTTACGAGCAGGTTTGCGATTAGCAAAGGTGTATTGAATTTTTTCATACTCTTTTTTCGTGCGTTGCCACAATTCAGCCTTGCTTTCCGGGTTCATCAAAGCGGCACATACCGTCACCGTACGGGAAGCATTGGTGGTGTAGATCACTTCATGGGCGTATTTAGGATAGAGTTTGATCGCCGTATGCTCTTTCGAGGTGGTTGCCCCACCGATAATCACCGGGATATCCAATTTCAAGCGAGTGAGTTCGCCTAAAAAATATTCCATTTCGTCCAGTGACGGGGTGATCAAACCGCTTAAGCCGATAATGTCGGCTTTTTCTTGCAGTGCGGTTTCGATGGTTTTATCCGCCGGCACCATCACACCCAAGTCAATCACTTCAAAGTTATTACATTGCAGCACCACGCTTACAATATTTTTGCCGATGTCGTGTACATCGCCTTTCACGGTGGCAATCACCACCTTGCCGCTGGAAGATCCTTTTTGCTTGGTGGAGTTGATAAACGGCTCAAGATAGGCGACAGATTGCTTCATTACCCGTGCCGATTTCACCACTTGCGGCAGAAACATTTTACCGTCGCCGAACAAATCGCCCACCACGTCCATTCCTGCTATCAACGGCCCTTCAATCACTTCCAACGGCGAACTGAATTGCTGGCGTGCTTCTTTCGGTATCTTCAATAATAAAATTGGTGATACCTTTGACGAGCGCATGTTTTAACCGCTCGGTCACGTCCCATGTCCGCCATTCGGCAACGTTGGCATCCTCTTGCTCGCCGCCTTGGTTACGGTATTTTTCCCCGATTTCTAACAGGCGATCGGTGGAATCGGCACGGCGATTGAGCACCGCATCTTCCACCACCTCACGCAGTTCGGAATCCAAATCATCATAGATCGCCAACTGCCCTGCATTGACGATGCCCATATCCATACTGGCTTTAATGGCATAATAGAGGAACACGGCATGGATGGCTTCACGCATAAAATTGTTACCACGCAAAGAAAACGAGACATTAGATACGCCGCCTGAAATTTTGGCGAACGGTAAGGTTTGTTTAATCCGTGCGGTGGCGTTGATAAAGTCCACACCGTAATTGTTATGTTCTTCAATGCCTGTGCCGATAGCGAAAATATTGGGATCGAAAATAATATCTTCCGGCGGAAAATCCAGTTGATCCACTAAAATCCGGTAAGCACGGGTACAAATCTCTACCTTGCGTTGTTCCGTATCCGCTTGCCCCACTTCGTCAAACGCCATCACCACCACCGCAGCTCCATAACGGCGCACCAATTGGGCTTGGGCGATAAATTTTTCTTCGCCCTCTTTTAAGGAAATGGAATTGACAATGCCCTTGCCTTGAATGGATTGCAACCCAGCTTCTATCACTTCCCATTTGGAAGAGTCGATCATCACCGGCACTTTTGCCGCATCGGGTTCGGTCGCCATAATATTCAAAAAGCGTGCCATACAGGCTTGTGAATCGAGCAAGGCTTCGTCCATATTCACATCGATAATTTGTGCGCCGTTTTCCACTTGATCAATGGCAATTTCAATCGCTTCACCAAATTTATCTTCTTTAATCAAACGTTTGAATTTTGCCGAACCCGTCACGTTATTGCGTTCGCCCACATTCACAAACAGGCTGTTTTCATCAATGGTGAGCGGCTCAAGCCCCGAGATTGATCTGCACCCAAAAAGCTTGGGTGCAACTGGTTCGCTGCTGTATTAAAGACTCACCATTATTGCTTGCCGACGAACCGATTGCAGAGCTCGATCCCTATTATCAAATCGACATCATGCAGCAATTGCAAACGCTCACACCGAACCGCACTTGCGTGATCGCCATTCACCACCTTTCACTTGCCTACCGTTTTTGCGATGAAGTGATTCTGCTCGGCAATAACAACGTGATTGCTAGCGGTGCAACCCAAACGGTGCTGACCGCTGAAAATTTAGCTGCTGCGTTTGGCATTCGCGCCGAGATTGATCCGATGAAGCGCGAGATTTTTGCTGTGGAGAAGTTGTAGAGACGATTTGCCGATTTATCAATTTGCCGTCCTTACATCTACCCCATCAATCATTCGCCATGAATCCATGCGCTGCATAGTGTTTTTTGTTGAAAAATAGTTGCTGAATCAACAAAAATCACTCCTTATTTTTCACCAGTTGTGACTTACTTCTCACTTTCTGCAAAAGCTTCCGTATTTAGCCGAATTCTTATTGACCCTCTCAAAACGGAGAATTATGATAGCTACACTTCATGATATTTTAATCATGGATAAAAACACTTCATCATGAAACTTTCTTATTTTGAATATGATGAAGTGGCTTGATTCCGCATCTGCCGCCGAGTCATTAACGTGGTAAGGGCGTATCAAGGCGGAAGATGAATTCACTGTTTGTTTTTGTGATAAACAGCTAGAAAATTCGATAAAACTTTAAGTTTCATCAGAACTTGAAGTCAAACACACATAAAGGAGCGTTGCATATGACTACTTCACATAACGAATCACGTCGCCATTTTATGAAATTAATGGGCGGTGTCGGTGCCGGTTTAGCGTTCTCTGGTACATTAGGAACATTTACTAACCCGGCTTTTGCAAAAGTCGCTACTTCAGGCAGTATCGAAGCAGGGATTGCTTATCCGTTATCCACCGGATTTGATCCATTAACCTCGAGTGGTGCTTCTTCCTACGCTGCTAACCTGCACATTTTCGAAGGTTTGGTTGATTTACATCCAGCCACTCGCAAACCATATTTGGCATTGGCTGGCACAGAACCGGTACAAAAAGATGATACCACTTGGCAAATCACCTTGCGTGACGGTGCAACGTTCCATGACGGCAAACCGGTGACTACCGAAGACGTGGTTTACTCATTTGAGCGTGTTTTGAACCCGGATAACAAATCCTTATTTGCCCAATTTATTCCTTATATCGACAAAGTGACCGCACTTGACGCAAAAACCGTCGAATTTAAACTGAAATATCCGTTTGCGTTATTCACCGACCGTTTGACTATCGTCAAAATCGTACCGAAACACGTTATCGAGGCTGTCGGTCAAGCCAAATTCGACGCTGAGCCTGTCGGTTCCGGTCCGTTCAAATTTGTTTCTGCCGTGAAAGATGACCGTATCGTCTTTGCCGCACACGATGCTTACAACGGTATCTACCCTGCTCAAGTAAAAGACATGACATGGTTCTTATTGTCTGACGATTCCGCGCGCGTCACCGCACAAGAATCCGGCCGTACTCAAGCAATGGAAAGCGTGCCATATTTGGATATTCCGCGTTTACAACGCCGTCAAACCGTTGAGTCGGTACAATCTTTCGGCTTGCTGTTCCTGATGTTCAACTGTGAAAAAGCGCCGTTTGACAATCCGAAAGTGCGTCAAGCGTTACACTACGGTTTAGACACCCAAGCAATGATCAACACCGCATTGATGGGCAACGCCGAACCGGCGACGTCATTCTTACAAACCACTCACCCTGATTACGTCAAAGCCAGCACCCAATATGACTATGATGTGAAAAAAGCGGAAGCGCTATTGAAAGAAGCCGGTGTGCCTGAATTATCATTCAAACTGTTGGCGACCGACCACTCTTGGGTCAAAGACTGTGCGCCATTAATTTTAGAATCTTGGAACAAAATTCCGGGCGTGAAAGTGACCCTTGAACATCTGCAATCCGGTGCACTATACGGTCAAGCCATTCCGTCAGGCGATTTCGGTGTGGTTATCGCCCCGGGCGATCCGTCAGTGTTCGGTAACGACGTCGACTTGCTGATGAGCTGGTGGTATCGCGGTGATGTCTGGGCGAAAAACCGTTATCGTTGGAGTAATACGCCTGAATACGCAAAAGTTCAAGAGTTGTTGGACGAAGCGGTTAAAGCGAAAACCAATGATGATGCGAAAAAAGCCTGGTCCGAAGCGATTAACATTATCGCTAAAGAAGTGCCGCTATATCCGTTATTCCACCGTAAATTACCAACCGCTTGGGACAGCAAAAAACTGTCTGACTTCCAACCGTTGCCAACAACCGGCTTATCGTTCATCGGTACCGGTCGTAAATAACATACTTTAGTTGTACCCGCAGGTATCGAAGATCGTCAAAAGTCGATACCTGCATTTTTTCACTTTACTGCTTGATTGGAGAAAACCATGGAAATTGTGTTGCGTTTGTTGTTACGACGCTTGCTTGCATTACCGGTTATGATGTTTGGGGTAACTGCATTAGTGTTCGTTATTTTGCAACTCAGCCCCGGAGACCCTGCGATTATCGCCCTCGGTGATAGCGCCAGTGAAGCCGCCAAAGCCTTATATCGCGAAACTCACGGCTTAAATGATCCCATCCTAGTCCAATACGGACGCTATATCGTCAATCTGTTCTCGCTTGATTTCGGTGTCACCATGCCGCCTGAGCAACCAATCAGCTCGCTGATTGCTAAAGCGTTTCCGTTGACGTTACAACTCACCTTTATCGGAGTATTTTTTGCGGCTATCGTCTCATTCAGCTTGGGCGTGTTGGCGGCGTTGTACCGCGATCGTTGGGTGGATCAAGTCATTCGTTTGCTTTCCGTTGCTGCGGTTGCAACTCCGTCATTCTGGTTGGGGATCTTATTAATCCAATGGTTATCGTTAGATAATGATATTTTCCCGTCAGGCGGTTTTGTTCCTTTTAGCGAAAGCCCGAAAGATTACATTTTATCAATGACGCTACCGTCATTGGCACTTGCCGTGCCGGTGTGCGCTTCCCTGATTCGGGTGGTGCGCACAACGATGGTGGAAGAAATGGATAAAGATTATGTCCGTACCGCAATCGGTAACGGCGTGCCATACTCGACTGTAATTCGCTACAACGTGCTGCGTAATGCGCTGATCACCCCTGTGACCGTACTGGGTCTGCGTGTGGGGTACTTACTCGGCGGTGCGGTGGTTATCGAACAAATCTTCGATTTGCCGGGTATGGGCAAACTGATTTTTAACGGCATCGTGAATCACGACTTGCACTTGGTACAAGGGGTTGTATTGACTATCGCGTTTACCTTTATTTTGGTGAACATCATCGTTGATATATTGTATTTATTGATTAATCCAAGAATTCGGAGTCTATGATGCTACGTCAAGGTTTAAGTAAACGTTTAGCCGCCGGCGGTGCTCGCTTCCAAGCGTTACCGTTTAGTGCAAAACTCTCACTCTCCTTTATTTTTCTGATTGTGTTGATGGCGATTTTCGCTCCGTGGGTTGCCACCCATGATCCACTTGCCACCGGCATTCCGGCACAAGCGCCAAGCGCAAACAACTGGTTCGGTACCGATCGTTTAGGCCGTGACGTGTTCTCACGTATGGTATACGGTTCGCAAACCTCGTTGATTATCGGCTTAGGTTCGGTCGGTTTGGCAATTCTGTTCGGCGCCATTCTCGGCTCAACCGCGGCAACGGCAAGCAGATGGGGCAACGAAACCATTATGCGTTTGATGGATATCATGATGTCCTTCCCGGCGATTGCCTTGGCTGCGGTATTGTTGGTGACTTTCGGCAACTCGTTACCGATGATTATCCTCGCGATTGCGGTGGTTTACACTCCACAACTGGCGCGTGTGGTGCGTGCCAACGTGGTATCGCAATGGGAAGAGGACTATATCCGCGCCGAACGCGTGTTAGGCGCAAGCCGCCCTTATATCTTAATCAAACACGTGGTGCGCAACACTGCCGCGCCGGTATTGGTATTTGCCACCGTGATGGTTGCGGATGCGATTGTGTTCGAAGCCTCGCTCTCCTTCTTGGGTGCGGGGGTGCAAGCGCCTGCGCCGTCTTGGGGCAACGTTATCGCTTACGGTCGTAACCTGGTGTTAAACGGCGGTTGGTGGGCGACCACTTTTGCCGGTCTCACGATCTTATTAACCGTATTAGCGTTAAATATCTTGGCGGAAGGCTTAACCGATGCGTTGGTGAATCCAAAACTGAAAAAATCCACCCAACCTAAAGACGGCAATGAAAAACCGGCAACGCTATTAGGGTCGGATGTGCAAGAAGCGATGGCGGAAGGCTTGGCGTTGAAACGCTATCTGTTCAACTTGCATAACAAAGAGATCACCCGCACTGACCGCATGCAGCTTGACCCGAATGCCAAACCGATTTTACAAGTGAAAAACCTGTCGATCCGCTTCCCGAACCGTTACGGCGAAACGCCGTTAGTGGACAACATCAGTTTCACCGTCAACGAAGGCGAAACCATGGGCTTGGTGGGCGAATCCGGCTGCGGTAAATCGATTACAGCGTTTTCTATCATGGGGCTATTGCCGAAAACAGCGAAAATCACCGGCAACATCACCTTCTGTGACCGCAGCGGTAAAGAACATGATTTATTAAACTCAAGCGAAATGAACCAACTGCGCGGTACCGAAATTGCGATGATTTACCAAGACGCTTTGAGTGCCTTGAACCCGTCAATGCGAATTAAGGCGCAAATGGCGCAGATCATCAGCCGTGGCAGCAAACACACCGCGGAAACCTTGTTGGAGTGGGTGAAACTCGATCCGTCGAAAACCTTGAATCGCTATCCGCATGAGCTGTCAGGCGGGCAACGCCAACGGGTGCTGATTGCGATGGCATTGGCGCGGGAGCCGAAACTGGTCATCGCCGACGAACCGACAACCGCACTTGATGTAACGGTACAAGCGGAAGTGATCAAACTGTTGAACGAATTGCGCCAAAAACTCGGTTTTGCGATGGTGTTCGTCAGCCACGACTTAGCCTTAGTCGCCCAAATGGCGCACCACATCACCGTGATGTACGCCGGTCAAGTGGTGGAAAGCGCGCCGACTTCGCCGTTATTGGCAAATCCAATGCATGAATATACCCGCGGTTTGTTGGGGTCAGTATTATCCACCGAAGAACGTGCCGAACGCTTATATCAAATTCCGGGCAGCGTGCCGTCGCCTTACGACTTTGCGGTCGGCGACCGCTTCGCAGGGCGTTCGTTACGGCCTGACGCCAATCCGGATCAAAAATTGCCGCTCGTTCCGGCAGGCGATGTGCCAAACCACTTCTGGGCTTCCCATTTAGCCGCATCAAATTCAGCAGACAGCCGTAAAGCTGCACAAGGGGAAAATGTATGAGTAGTAGTATCAAAGTCATCAAACCGCAACATATCATTGATTTAAAAGATATCGTGGTGCAATTCCCTTCCCGTGACGGTTCGCTGTTCAGCCGTAACAAAGTCACGGCGGTCGGCGGGGTCAATTTCCATGTGGATGCCGGGGAAACCGTCGGTATCGTAGGCGAATCCGGTTGTGGCAAATCCACCCTCGCCAACGTGATGATCGGCTTGCAGCAACCCACCGGCGGCGAAGTGAAATTCAACGGCTTGAAAATGCAATACGGCAGCGCACAAGCTCGTAAACAGTTCGGGCGCCAAGTGTCGGTGATCTTCCAAGATCCGGCAACCGCACTTAACCCGCGCATGAAAGTGTTCGATATTCTGCGTGATCCGTTGGATATTCATAACATCCTGCAACCGCATGAACGGGAAAAACGGGTGTATGAATTGCTGTCGCGCGTCGGCTTGCCGCGTTCCGCCGCCGCGGTTGAACCGACCCGTTTATCCGGCGGACAGAAACAACGTGTCGCCATTGCCCGTGCCTTGGCACTCAATCCGTCGTTGATCGTTGCCGACGAACCGACTTCCGCATTGGATGTATCGGTGCGCGCGCAGGTGTTAAACTTGCTGGCGGATTTGAAAAAAGAGCTGAATTTGGCGATGGTGTTTATCTCGCACGATATCCAAACCGTGCGCCAAGTGTCGGATCGGATCGTAGTGATGTTTGCCGGTAAAATCGTGGAAAGCGGCTCGGCAGAACAAATCTTCGAAAACCCGAAAGAAGATTACACCCGCCGTCTGCTCGGCGCTGCGCCGTCATTATTGTAAACCGACGGTCACGGTTATCCGTCAAACCGCACTTTTTCTGCCTATATCTCCTAACGGCAGAGAAAGTGCGGTTAATTTTTAGCATACTTTCTCCATTTATTGCGGTAAATCTTATGAAAAACACATTTCAGATTCAAACGGTGATTGAAACGGACATCTTGGTCGTCGGTTCAGGCATAGCCGGACTCAGTGCGGTGAAACAAGCCTCCGGGCAAAATTTACGTTCGGTCTTAATCACCAAAAACAAGATTGCCGGCGGGGCGAGTTTTTTTCCGTTAAAAGCCACCCTCGGTATTCAAGTCACCGGCGATGAAGATGACAAAGTGCAGTTTCGGGAGGACATCACCCGTGTCGGCAAAGGGATGAACAATCCTGATGTCGTCGAAAATTATCTGAATGAATCCAAACAAGGCATTGGATTATTGCAAGAGATCGGCTTTCAGCCGTGGTTGCGGCAAGATAACCGCCCTGCCTGTTTTGCCAAATACCCACGCCCGATCTATTTAATTTCCGAGTGGACAAGCGCGACAAAAAAGGCGCGTGAAATTTTAGATCATAATGAGCTGAACCGCTATTACGAACAAGCCACGTTAGTCAAAATTATCGCCCCGAACAATCGAGTCGCCGGTGCGGTATTCCAACTGGAAACGGCTGATGGCGTAGAACTCGTTTTTTGCCGTTGCCATGCCGTGATTTTGGCAACCGGCGGTATCGCCTCATTGTATAAAAACAATCTTTACCCCAATGATATTGTCGGCTCGGCACACGCAATTGCGTTAGATGCCGGCGCAAGCGCAATCAATATGGAATTTATTCAATTCATTCCGGCATTTCTAGCCCCTAAGCGCAAAGTGCTGTTTGGCGAACACACCCTAAAATATTGTACGGCAGTGTATGACAGCAATGATCAACCGCTGTTTAACGATATGTCGGAGCAGGCGTTTCGGGCAATGATGGACGAACGCAGCGATTATGCGCCGTTTAGCGTCGATTTTGCGGCAAAACGTTTTGATTTGACCGTTATGCAGGCAATTCAGCGCGGCAGCAACGGGGCTCGTTTAGCCTTTTCATCGGCATTATATCAAGATCAAAGCGAATTTTATCGCGTCTATTTGGATTGGCTGAAACAAAAAATCGGTGTCGATCTGCTGCAAGATCGTGCGGTCATCGAACCCTTTGCGCACAGCTGCAACGGCGGAATCGAAATTGACGGCAACAGTGAAAGTGCGGTCAACGGACTGTTTGCCATTGGCGAAATCTCCGCCTGTATTGAGGGCGCAAACCGCTTGGGCGGCAACTCGGTCGGCGGCAGCTTGGTTTTCGCAACCCGTGCCGTGCAGCGTGCCAAACACTATTGCCAAACCGCACTTTCAACCCTCGCTCCTGCCGATGTCACGCAGATACTGATACAAACCATCCCGGAACAACCAAGCACCGCACCGCTCAGCGCCAGCGCCAGCGAAATTTTAACCCAAGTGCGGGAGACATTATCGTTAAATGCCAATGTTTACCGCAATCAACAAGGGCTGCAACACGCGTTGGGGTTAATCGAATATCATCTCCGCCACTATAGCGCCAGCCGATACGGTATCGAATTATATTGGTCATTGCGTTGTGCCGAAATGCTATTGCAGGCAATGCTTGCCCGTCGAGAAAGCCGTGGTGCGCATTTCCGCTCGGATTACCCGAATGAGAGCCCCAATGTGGAAAAATTACGGCTTAACTTACGGCATGGAAAAATAAAAATCACACGCTTGAAGTCCGCTTTTTAAACGACAAGCCGGCTTGACGGTTGACTAAGCACCTTAAAAACGCTACTTTTATTCATCACAATCCTTTTTAATATCATTTAATTATAAGGCTATCATTCAGATATGGCGCAGATTGATCCGACATTAGCGGGCAAGACACCGACAAAAATCGAAAAAATCCTGTGGAGTTTACTACCGCTTTTCGGGTTAATTGCCGTTATTTTTTTATGGTTCGATAATCAGCCGTTCTACCAATACCAATATTCTTGGTTCAGCCTGATTGATCTGAATATTTTGCTGTATGTCGACGGGCTTTCCCTGCTGATGTTATCCTTGATCACCGGTATCGGCTGTGCGGTTTATCTGTATGCCGCGGGCTATTTCGCCGATCATCCGCAGTTGCGCCGTCTATATGTTTTATTAAGCATTTTTATGCTTGCCATGATCGGCTGCGTGATTGCCGATCATCTACTGCTGTTTTTCCTGTTTTGGGAATTGACCAGTATCACTTCATTTTTGTTAGTGCTGTTTAACTATCAAGCGGAAGAAAACCGCAACGCCGCCAAACAAGCTTTGCTGATCACCGGCAGCGGCGGTTTATGCCTGTTAGCCGGTTTTTTATGGCTCTGGCATTTAACCGGCACGGCGCAAATTTCCGAGTTGATCCGAATTCTGCCCGATTACATTGCCGAACCGCACTTTAAGTGGATTTTAATCCTGATTCTACTAGGCGCATTTACTAAAAGCGCACAATTTCCGTTCCAATTTTGGCTGCCGAACGCCATGGCGGCACCGACGCCGGTTTCCGCTTATCTGCACTCGGCAACCATGGTCAAGCTGGGGATTTTCCTGTTGGCGCGTTTGGATTATGCCCTGACGGATTGGGCGCTGTGGCAGCAAATTCTACAAACCGTCGGTTCGATTACCGCCGCTTGGGGCATGATGTTGGCATTAAGAGAACGGGATTTGAAGAAAATTCTGGCGTGGTCCACCGTTGCCTCGCTTGGTACAATGGTGGTGTTGATCGGCTTGGACAGCAGCTCGGCCTCAATTGCGGTGATAACTTTTGTGTTGGCGCACGCCTTATACAAAGCGCCGCTGTTTTTTGTCGCCGGCAATATCGACCACGCCACCGGCACGCGGATTATCGATCATCTCGGCGGTTTAAAACGCTATATGCCGTGGACGGCAACGGTTGCGATTTTAGCCGCACTTTCCATGGCGGGTATGCCGACCTCGTTCGGATTTATCGCCAAGGAAGCCCTGGCAATCGCCAAAGAAGCCGATGATACCCTGCCGTTTAGCGCTTATGGTAACCTTATTTTTAGTATCATTGCGGTTGCCGTTGCGGCAGTAGCGGCAATTCGTGTTTTTTGGCTACATCCCGGCAATAACATTACCCCGTCCGTACATGAGGTAAAAATCAAAATGCTGCTCGCTCCCGCTTTAGTTGCGGTTACCGGGTTATTTATCGGCTTGACTCCGCAATTGGCGATTCCGTTTATCAAAATTGCGGCACAAACCATCACTTCACAGCCGATCGGCGATGTCGATCTCTATTTTAATTTGGAAGCGTTACAAACCACCGGGCTAACGATTCTGGCAACGGTTGTATTCGGTTTATTGGTTTTCCACTTTTGGGATACCTTGCATTTTGCCTTTGACCGTTTCCTGAATTTGTTTCCGCACTGGGGCGGCGCGGCAACCTACCATCGGATCGTTGATCAAATCCCGGCATTGACCTCGAAGGTAACCGGGCGGTTCCAACATGGATTACTTTCCGGTTATATCCAATGGTTGCTCGGTTTTACCTTACTCAGCCTCAGTTTGAGCCTGCTGTGGAGTCTTCGGCAAGGCGTGAGGATCGATCTCAATTTCTCCGCCTTATTCGAACCGCTGCCAAGTGCGGGATTAATCACCGCCGCTATCATGATTAGTCTCGGCGCGATTTTTGTCATGCTTTCGGGCAAGCCGTTTATGTTGTTACTCAACTCCGGTTTGGTCGGTTTCGGTTCCGCCTTGCTGTTTGTGTTTGTGTCGGCACCGGATGTGGCATTCACCCAGTTTGTGGTGGAAACCATTTTGGTGATTATTTTAGCGTCGATTCTCATCATCTTAATTCGCAACAATTCGGCGGATTTTAACCGCCCGCAAGATCGTCGCAAACATCCGAAACGCCTGTTGTTCACGCTGTTGCTCGCCATGTTGGTCGCCACCATTATTGTGATCACGCTGTTAGTCGTATTAGATTTGGATTTCAACAGCGCCGTGTCTGACTTTTATATTGAAAACAGTGTGCCTCAGGCATACGGGCGCAATATCATTAATGTGATTTTGGTCGATTTCCGTGCGCTAGATACGTTCGGTGAAGTCGCGGTCATGTTGTTCTCGCTGTTGGCGGCGCGACCGTTATTGCGGGAATTAAAACGCCAAACCGGCTTATTAAAACGCAGTAAAGCAGCCGAAAAAGAGGTCAAAGATGAAAAGTGATGTGCTACTACTGCGCAAAACGGCGCGTCCGCTTTACTGGATCGTACTGCTGACCTCATGGGTGATTCTGCTGCGCGGGCATAATGAACCGGGCGGTGGTTTTATCGCCGGATTACTGGCAGCGTCGGCGTCGGTATTATGGGCAATCGCCTTTTCCACCAAACAAGCGATGCAAAAATTACCACTCTCCTCGCCGTTGAATCTAGCGGCAAGCGGCTTATTAATTGCCGCCGCCGCAGGTCTGCCTGCACTGTTTAGCGCCAATGCCTTTTTATACCATTTTTGGGCAAGCATACCGCTCTTCTGGTTTGATTATAAAATTTCTACCGTACTGCTGTTTGATTTAGGCGTTTACCTCTGCATTTGGGGCGTGGTGAGCGGTTACGCCATTATGTTGTTAGAAACCACGGAATAAGGCGAATCGAATCTTATGACATTAGTTATTTTAGTTACCTTATGGATTACCTTGGTCGCAGCGATTTATTTGCTGCTATCGCGTCATGCCTTGCGTATCGTAATCGGCTTGATGTTGCTCGGCAATGCGGTCAATTTTATTATTTTACTGTCGGGGCGGGTGTCTTCTACCGTGCCTGCCGTTGTTCCGCCCGGCGAACAATTGATTGCAAATTCGGCGAATCCGCTGCCGCAGGCGCTCATTCTGACAGCTATCGTCATTGGTTTTGCCCTGACCTGTTTTTCCGTGGTACTGATGATTAAACTGATTCGCCGCTTGAACACCGATGATGTCAATGCCTGGCGTGAGGCGGAACCGTTGAATAACGACGCTGAAAAACCGGCGATTTACAATGATCAGGATGAGCTGAAAGGCTATCGTAAGGATTTATGTTAATGTGGATGAATGTTTGGGTGATTTCCCCGGTTTTAATACCGCTGTTTGCCGCCGCCGTCGCTGTGTTATTGCGCTATCGCCAGGATTACCAATATTGGTTCAGCTTGGCGATCAGCCTATTCATGTTAGTCAACCACATCATGCTCTACGCCCCGCTCCAGCAACACAATCTCAGTTCCCATTTTGGTAACTGGGCGCTACCGTTCGGAATCGGTTTTCAAATTGATCCGCTGAGTTATATCATGCTGAGTATTTCAGTGGTCATGACATTAATCTGCCTGTTATATATGTTATCCGGCTTGAGCACCCGCCCGCTCAACTCGTTGACCTTGCCGCTGCTCTTCGGTCTGATTAGCGGCGTAAACGGCAGCTTTATCACGCAAGACTTCTTTAACCTGTATGTTTGGTTTGAGGTGATTTTAATCTGTGCCATCGGTTTATTGGCGATTGGCAGAAAAATCTCACAATTGGACGCCGCCTTTAAATACATGGTGCTCAACCTGTTCGGTACGCTGTTACTACTGACCTCCATCGCCCTGCTCTACGGCGCTACCGGTCATCTGAATTTCAGTGCGGTGCAGCTGGCGCTGCAAGATTTGGCGGAACATAGCAAGCTCTTGATTATCACACTGTTTATCGCTGCCATATTGATTAAAGTGGCGGCATTTCCGGTGTTCACTTGGATGCCGGCGTCTTACCACACACTGCCGATTCCGCTGATGGCACTGTTTTCCGCGTTGTTGACCAAAGTCGCGGTCTATACCTTGCTGCGCACGCTAGCACAAGTGTTCCTGCCAAGTATCGACATCTTGCAAACCGCACTTGCTTGGATCGCCGTCTGCACCATGGTCGTGGGTGTGCTTGGCGCGGCTTACCATTGGGATATGCGCCGTATTTTGGTTTTTCACAGCGTATCCCAAATCGGCTATATTTTGTTAGCCGTTGCCCTCGGCACGGTTGACGGCAACAGCGCCGCCATTTATTACACCGTGCACCACAGCTTAGTCAAAGGCTGCCTGATTTTGCTTGCCGGAATTATTTATCTCTATGCCGGCAGCTATGATTTGCGCAAAATCGGCGGCTTATACAATATCAAACCGTGGCTTGCCGTTTTATTTGCAATTCCGGCATTATCATTGGTCGGAATTCCTCCGTTTTCCGGTTTCTGGGCAAAAGTCGTGCTGTTAAAAGAAACCATTAACCAAGACCAGTGGCTCTGGACGGCAATCGCCCTGCTGGTCAGTGTATTGACATTGTATTCGATGATGAAAATCTGGTTCGAAGCATTTTGCAAACCACACCCGCACGTTTGTGACTGCGACAGGGTTTGGCAACCGTTCATCCGACAAAATATCAAACCTGCCGTCACCGCCGTCAGCTTACTCGGTCTATTGATTTTATTTATCAGTTTCGCGCCGAATCCGCTTTACGCCTTAAGCCGACAAGCGGCACTGGCATTGGGAGCTCAATAATGTTCATGAAAAAAAGTTACGTCGCCGTCTTGCTCGGTTTACAATTTCTGTACTTAATGGTGAAATCCGGTTTTACCACCCTTTGCCTGATTCTTAAATTACAGTTGGGTATCAAGCAATCGCTACGCGACAGCTATATTGCGATCCAGATTCCACAAATCGGCGAAACCGGCTTGGTTGTCTTATCTTGCTTGGTTTGCCTGACACCGGGCACAACGGTATTGGATATTAATAACGAAGATAACCGAATGCTGCTGCATATTTTGGATGCAGAACAGACTGACTTGGCAATTCAAGAGATCCAAACAAAATTCGTGCCGTATATTTCAACCCTGTTTGCCAAATCCGCAACAACCTAAGGAGAGTTGCCAAATGCTAGAACCAAGCCTGATCTTTGTTGTGCTATGCGCCCTTATTGCCATTCTGTTCGTGATTTCGCAAATTCAACGCGGCACGGATGATGGCGATCGGATTGTCGCTCTGGATATTCTATTGGCTGCGGCGCTTATTTTATGTGTGGTTGCCGCTCTGTTGATTCAACGTACGGTCTTGTTGGACGTCGCCATCGGTTTGTCGCTCGTCGGTTTTATCGGCACCGTCGGTTGGTCTGCGGTAATTCGGCGGAAAAATGACAATCAGGCGTTGCAGCGACAAAAGGATGAACACCATGATTCTTAATATGTTAGGCATAATGTTCTTATTGCTCGGCGGCTTCAGTTTGGCGATCTCCGCGCTGGGAATCCATATCCTACCGAACACCCTCAGCAAACAACACGCCGCAACCAAAGCAGGCACGCTTTCAATCTTTCTGGTTTCAGTCGGGGCTATGTTTATTGTCTGGGATTGGGCGTGGACGATTCGCTTACTGATCATGAACCTATTCCTGATCTTCACCTTGCCAATCGCTTCGCATATGCTCGCTCGGGCGGCAGTAAAAGACGCAACGCTACTCAATGACAAAAACCACCGTGCCATTCATCGCGATAAAACGGAATAAAAGTGCGGTTCGGGCTCGCGGTTATGTGATGAGCCGCACGGCTTTGCTCCTACGCCCTAAGCTCTACATGGCTTTAAAATAAAAAACCCTGCATCGGGGTAAATGCAGGGAATATTACGGCTATTTTATTGAGTCATTATTTTTGTTCGTTGTAAGCTTCCAATGCACGTAAAGAATAAGTGTAAGCCGCACCGGCATTTAACGCGATTGCGGTTGCCAATGCCGCCGCCACTTCTTCTTCCGTCGCGCCGGCTTTAATCGCGTCGGCGGCATGTACGCCGATACAGCTTTCGCAACGGGTGGTTACTGCCACTGCCAATGCAATCAATTCACGTGTTTTTGCGTCTAGCACATTGCCTTCCGCCGCTGCGGCATTCAATGCGCCATAGGCTTGAAGCATTTTCGGGTATTTTTTCCCTAATTCGCCGAATGATTTTTTCACATGAGTAACGTCATTTTTCCAATCTGCAAACATAATATTTTCCTAAGTTTAAAAGTAAGTAAATAGGCTGGTTGATGGGTGCTATTATTGATATTATTTAACAAATTATATTGTTTTATAGTATCAATCTTTATCTCTTTCATCTTAAAGGATAATTTTTCATTTCATTCAAGGAGAGCCACTATGGACTATTTAGATCGACTGATTCAACTCGCCCAAGTCGAAGGCGAAATCAACGTTCTCTGCCGTTTCCAAGGCGACTGGCAGATTAAACACAAACAAGAACCCAACACCTTGGGAATCTTTCACATTATCTCAAAAGGCGAATGCCGCCTAGTGTTGGATAACCAACGTAGCTACCAGTTGAAGCCGGGTGATGTCTTCTTCCTCCCCCATGGTCTCGAACACCGCGTTCAAAGCAGTAAAAGTGCGGTCAGCGAAGACACCCCGGTCACCGCCTTGCAACAATTGCAGCACGGGCCATTCACCCTGCGCACCAACAATCAAGCCTCGCATGATTTTGAAATGTTCTGCGGTTATTTCCGCTATTCCGGGCATTCTACGCTGCCTGCCATTCTGCCTGAATACTGGTATTTGTCCGGCAATAACAGTTCGGTCACCTCGCTGTTATCCTTGTTACAACGGGAAGCAATTTTGGAAATCGGCACCGCCTCGGTCGTGAATGCATTATGCAATGTCTTGTTCACCTATCTGGCGCGCGATTATATCCAACAAAGCAATGAAGTGAACAATGGCGTGCTCGGCGCACTGCAAGACAAGCGTTTATACCACGCCGTCAACTCAATGTTGCAACAGCCGGAGCATAACTGGAATATGGAAAGCTTGGCGGATCTGAGCGCCATGTCCCGTGCCAATTTCATCCGCCTGTTTAAAAGTAAAACCGGTACGTTGCCCGGCAAATTCCTCACTAGCTTGCGGATGCAAAAAGCCGAGTTATTACTGCGTAACACCAATAAATCGATTCTCGCCGTTGCGCTCGAGGTCGGTTACCAGTCCGAAGCCCATTTCAGCAAAGCCTTCAAACTGAAATACGGCACATCGCCAAGCAAATATCGAGTTCAAAAAATTGAGGAATAACGGTTGGTCATATGGCGGATAAGGGAAGTGCGGTTTCTCGTTAAACCGCACTTTTGCATGGTTTTCCTTAGCTCAAATCCACATCCTTGGCGAAAAAGTAGGTCGTTAAAAAACCGACGCTATAAGCGGTTATCGTGCCAATGAGATAAATTGCAATCGCGCCAAATACGCCGTTTGGTGAAATTAAGAGCGGAATTGCCAGTAAACCGGACGGACCGAACACACTGTTTAAGCCCATCGGGAAACCGAAATAAGCAAATAGGCCAATCACGAAACCGCCTGCCGCACCGCCGATACACGCGGTAATAAACGGTTTTACCCGTGGCAAGGTTACGCCATAAATTAACGGCTCGCCGATCCCCAAGAATCCCGGTAAAATCGCCCCCTTGATTTGTGCACGCAGAACCGCATTTTTGTTCGCCAGCGTATAAAGCGCAATCGCCGCGCCGACTTGCCCTGCGCCTGCCATTGCCAGAATCGGAAACAGCGCATTAAACCCTTGCGTTTCCATTAAGGCGAAATAAACGGGTACAAAGCCTTGGTGAATACCGAACATCACCGAGAGTAAAAATAGTCCGGCTAATACCGCACTTCCGAACGGATTGCCGTTCAAATGGCTAAATAGCCACGACATGCCGTTAAACAACAGCACGCCGACCGGCATAATCAGTAAGAAAGTAAACGCGCCCATAATCAACAGCGTGACGGTTGAAGTCAGCAGCATATCCAAATTGTCCGGCACGAATTTGCGCACCCACTGCTCCACTTTCGCCCCGACAATGGCGGCAATCAGCACCCCGATAATATTACCGCGCGGATCAATTTCTAGCCCAAAGAAGGAACTCATGCCCGAATAAATGCCTTTAGTCGCCTCCGGGTTATACCCCAAGATAAAAAACGAGGCAATGATGGCACCGTTCACGCCCGTGCCACCAAACGCTTTGGCCGCATTGTAACCAATCATAATACTGAGAAAACTGAACAAGCCTTTGCTGAACACTTTGAGATAGCCGATTAATGCAACCAAAGTAGCATTCGGATTTTCAACGCCGGCAACAAAAGACTGATCCAATAATGTCCCGATCCCTAACAGTAGCCCCGCGCCGATAAAACCCGGAATCAACGGCGTAAAAATGGTGGCGAATTTGGTTAAAAATTGATGTACCTTACTGCTTTGCTGCTGCTTGATTTGTTGTTTATTGGCTTTGGCGATCACTTGTAAATCGTTAGCCACACCGCTTTCTTGCAACAACGTACGGCACAATTCCGCCGCTTTGCCGGCTTTGCCCGGCCCCAGAATCAATTGCACCTGATCTTGACTCTTGACCACGCCCAACACCCCGGCAAGCTGCTTTAATCGTTCATCTTCAATCCGATCCGTTTGGTTAATTCTCAGCCGTAGCCGGGTCATGCAATTCCCGACGGAAGCGATATTTTCTGCGCCCCCGAGTAACGCGATCACCTGTGTGATAAATTGCTTATTGATCTCTGCCATACTAACCTCCTTGCTGATGTTGAAAAGACGCCGCTAATGCCTGACGGATAAACCCGCCGTGCTGCGCCAATAACTGTTTTGCTTCGGAATAAGATAACCGGGCCAAAATCATTAAAATTGCGGTTTTGCAATGGTTGCCACTGGCGGCAAGCGCCTGTTCCGCTTCATAGCGTTCACAACCGGTTGCCTGCATGACAATATTTTTCTGCCGCGCCAGCAGTTTTTCATTGGTTGCCTGTACATCGACCATCAAGTTGCCATAGACCTTACCGCTTCGAATCATCGAAGCGGTGGTGAGCATATTCAGCACCAACTTTTGTGCCGTACCGGCTTTCATCCTCGATGATCCGGTCACCACTTCCGCGCCGACCGCAATACAAATCGGGATTTGCGCCTGTTGCAACAACGGCGCATGTTGATTGCAAGCAATCCCGATCGTGACGCAACCGAGCTGCTTGGCATAGTCAATTCCACCCAATACGTAAGGCGTACGCCCGCTGGCGGCAATGCCGACCACCACATCACGTCGAGTTAAATTCAAGCGTGCCAAATCGGTTTTTGCCGCAACCGGATCATCTTCCGCCTTTTCCACCGCACTAAACACCGCACGTTGCCCGCCGGCGATCACGCCGATCACTTGGTTCGGATCAGTGCCGTAAGTCGGCGGACATTCGCTGGCGTCCAAAATCCCCAACCGCCCCGATGTGCCTGCGCCGAGATACAACAAGCGTCCCCCCTGCCGAAACGCCGCCACAATTTGATCCACCGCCTGCGCAATCTGCGCAATTTGTGTCGCCACCACCTGCGCCACTTTCTGATCTTCCTGATTAATCACTTGCAAAATCTCACGCGTCGTAAGATTATCAATCTCAGTTGAATTGGGATTACGGCTTTCGGTGGTGAGTTGGTTAAGCGAATTATGCATAAAATATCCTTAATTAAACATTGATTAAAGACTAGTTTAATTCAGATTGAAAGATAACTGTAAAAAACCGCACTTTGGGTTGCCAATCTAAAGTGCAATTGAAGCACGCTCAACTATTCTAGTATTTAATCTACTTAATGGCTAAATTTATTTTTTACTATTTGTCTGAATAATTTACTTACATCTTCTGCGATATTTTCTAAACTAAATTTACTAGCTCTTTCTAGTCCTTGTTTTGAATAATAAGCATATTTATTAGGATTATTTACTAATGATAAAACAGAATCAATAAACTTTTGTTTATTATGCAATTCAACCAACACCCCATATTCACTATTTCCTAATATATCTTTCGGACCGGTAGGGCAATCCATCGCAACAACGGGAACACCTAACGCAAGGCTTTCTAATAACACCATTCCTAATCCCTCATATTCTGAAGCATGCAAAAATAAAGTAGCATTCTTCATATAAGGATAAGGATTATCTCTATTACCAATTAAATACACATCATCGGCTAAATTCAATGCGGCTATTTTTTGTTCTAATACTTTTCTATTATCCCCATCTCCCACAAAAATTAACTTTTGTTCTAGTCCCTGATTTTTTAGTTCTGCATAAATTTCAATAAGCTCTTCATGCCCTTTCCCTTCAACCAATCGGGAAACCTGTATAAAATAAGGATAATCAATATTAACTTTTTCATTTGCTTTATGTTTAATACTGTCTAAATCAATCGGATTATAAATAACATCAATATTATCCTGATTAATATTTAGCTTACGTAATAAATCCAATTTCATTTCTGGCGATATAGCAATAATTTTATCAAATTGAGAGTATACATGGCGAAAGTAATGTATTTTTTTGTTCGTTTGATTAGCAATAACATTAAGATGTCCATGCTCCCAGCGAATTAGAGGCACATGAGCTTGTTTAATGTTCAAATGCCCTTTTTTTATAAAAGAGTTTAAATTATCATTAAAATCAATAATTAAATTATAATCAGATGCTAGTTTTCTTTTTATCACCTTATCAAATGATATTTTTTCTTTTATTTTTAGATATTTATTTAAAAAATAATAGAAACATGATGATTTTCTTTTAGCTGTATCATTAATTCTTTTTACATGATAGTGTTGAAAAATAAAACTAACCTGAACATTATCCGGCATATTATCAAAAAAGACATTATTAGATGCCAAATCATAAGTAACCAGTAATTCAATATCATAATTTAGCTGATGAAATACTTTCAAATAACTAAACAAAACACGTTCAACACCGCCTACAATAAGCTTTTTATGTAAAATTAGTATTTTCATGCCATAACCATTCCTGTTTTATTCTCTTATTAAAAAATATTATGACTATACATAACGATCCTCTATTTTATTTATTTCCGAATCTGATCCAAGACCTTGAAAAACACACGGAGGCTCAACGCCATAAGCAGCTAATCCCGTCTTTTGAATTAGCCCTGTTAAATAATCCGCTGGCATTCTTATCGGATAAGCATAATCTAAAAGTTTCTGCGCACCTGATAAAGTGAGCATATATGCTGCCGCACAAATAATACAACGTTTAGAATTTTTAGACGGAGAGCGATAACGAGCCAATTTATAACCTTGAAATAGTTTTTTAGGGAAAGGATATTTTTTCACTTTTCCATGATCTAAAAATACAATATCATTCTTAGATGAGATTTTCTGTAAAATATCATAAATAATAAATTCAAAATTTTGCGAAACAATCACATCATCTTCTAAGATAATTGCTTGCTGAATATGATGTTCAATCATATACTCATAAGTCTTAATATGACTGGCAGCACAACCTATTTCCCCTAACGTGAGTGGCTTTGCATTATATTGTTTATAAAATTCATAATCGACTTTACTTAATTCTTCCGCTGATAGATTTTTTCCATATATCGCATCAATAAATTGAAATTCAAACCCTAAACCAGAAAGCCTATGAGAAATTATTTCTCTACGTTTTGAATTCAACAAACTAATAATTAAAATTGGTGGAATGGTTAATTTATCCATAGTATAACTCCAATATTTATTCTAGTAAAAAATAGCTGTCTAAATTTTATTTTGATTCTAACAAATTAGTCAATTTAAAGCGAATAATTCTAATACCACTCATCTTTATTTCACAAAAAACCGCACTTTGATCGCTCAAAGTGCGGTATATAACAGCTAAAAACTAACTTAATAACCCAGAGCCGCCATCCCCACTGTCATATGCAAACCGTAGAAAATCACGCGTGCCAGCAGTTCCGCGGCGACGACTAGGATAAAGCCGATAAACGGCAGTGCGGTATTGGCTTTTTTCACGCCGATGGTCAGTAGCAACAAGCCGATTGCGATCAGTACAAAGCGGGTGATCATCACCGGTACGAAAGACGGTACCAGGTCTAACGCGTGGTGAACCGCGCTGCTGACGCCGCTGAGGTAGCCGTGTTGTTGATAAGTCATCACCAAGGCGACGATAAATGCCAGCCACGCCACGCCGAGCAACAAGCCGTTCAACTGTTTGCCGATCTTCACGCTGTTCAGCAAGGCAAGCGCCAGCACCGAACCGCTCAAAAGTGCGGTCAGCACAAAGGAAGCCGGGGTGTAAACCGAGTTCCAGGTCGGCACGGTGTCAATCATATACAGTTTCGACATGGCATAGATAAAGCCTGCGCCGACAAGGCTGACGACCAGCACGCCTAAGGTTTTCCAACCTGACGGCAACTTGGCGGAAATGTTCGCCAACAAACGCACCACAAACCCAATCAACGGCAGTTTTTGCCACGCTTCCGGCAATAAGCGTGATGTTGCCAACGCCCAATAACCTGCGCCAAGGGCGAAGAACGCTGAACCGGCGGCGATTTCATTACTCAAGCCCGAGGCGCCAATACGGTTTAAGGCATTGAACGCGCGCTGCGGCGAGCCTAAGTGCAAGGTGGAAAAGACAAAACCGATTGCCATAAACACCCACAACACGGTCATCACATAATGAGTACGGCTTTCAACCGGCTTACTTTTGTCCGTCAGCAACAGCAGGCTGAACGCCCAAAATGCGCCGACAGCGGTTTGTGCCAACACGGTGAAGAACACCAAAGGCCATTCGTGTAATCCCATTCCCATTTTACACCTCCTTCGGGTTGGCTAAGAAACCGCTGCGATCATCAGTCGGTTTCGCATTGTGATTTAAACGCAAGGCGATATTCGGTTGCGTATAGTGCGACGGTGGCAACGGCGCGACATCTTTCAGATCACCGTATTTGGCTTTCAGTTCGTCCATCGGCAACAGATCTAACGCACGCAACGGACAAGATTCGACGCACATCGGTTTTTTGCCCACTTCCACCCGCTCAAAGCAGCCGTCGCATTTGGTCATGCGCCCTTTTTCTTCGTTGTATTGCGGCGCGCCGTACGGACACGCCATGCTGCAATATTTACAGCCGATACACACGTCTTGATCGACCACCACAAAGCCGTCTTCACGCTTGTGCATTGCGCCGCTCGGGCACACTTTGGCACACGCCGGATCGGTACAGTGGTTACATGAAATCGAGAGGTAGTAAGAGAACACATCTTGCGTCCACGCCTCGCCTTCTTGTTTCCAGCCGCCGCCGCAATATTCATAAATGCGGCGGAAACTGACGTCCGGGGTCAAATCTTTGTAGTCTTTACACGCCAATTCACAGGTTTTACAGCCGGTGCAGCGTTGTGAGTCGATATAAAATCCATATTGTTTCGCAGTCATCATTCACCTCCCACGCGCGCGACTTCAACCAAATTGGTATGTTGCGGATTGCCTTTCGATAGCGGCGACGGACGTTGTGTGGTCAGTACGTTAAAGCTGCCGTTTTGATCCACCCGTTGTCCGTCCGGCGTGTACCACGCCCCCTCGCCCATTGCGATTACGCCCGGTAAAATCCGCGGCGTAACATTCGCCATAATTCGGGTTTCACCGCGGTCATTGAAAATCCGCACCATATCGTTATGTTTGATACCGCGTTTTTCCGCGTCAATCGGGTTGATCCACAAGGATTGCAACGAAGCTTGATCCAGCACATCCACGTTGGCATAGGTGGAGTGCACCCGTGATTTAAAGTGGAAGCCGACCAACTGCAACGGATATTTTTCCGCCAGCGGATCATCGAACCCCTCCACCGCACGCGCATAAATCGGCAACGGGCTGATAATATCGCCTTCCGGCAATTCCCAGGTTTCCGCAATTTTTGCCAACCGTTCGGAATACACTTCGATTTTGCCCGATGGCGTCGTCAGTGGATTGGCGACCGGATCTTGGCGGAATTTTTTGAATGCCACCATATGCCCGGACGGATCTTTCTGTTTGATAATGCCGCGCTGTCTGAATTCTTCGAAGCTGATGTCTTGGAAGAACGGGTTTTTCTCTTGGGTCAGTTTATACAGATGACGCAACCACTCTTCTTGGGTACGCCCTTCGGTGAATGCCTCTTTCGTCCCCATTTTTTCTGCGATACCTGACAAAATTTCATATACCGGCTTGCATTCGAATTGCGGTTCAATCGCTTGATCGGCAAAAATCACATAGCCCATGTTGCCCGCCGAACCGTCCATGCAAAAATCCGCTTGCTCGGAGGTGGTGCAATCCGGCAACAGAATATCCGCACATTTGGCGGTTGAGGTCATGTGGTTGTCGATCACCACCAACATTTCGCATTTGCTTTCGTCGCTCAAAATTTCTAAAGTGCGGTTGATGTCGGAGTGTTGGTTGATAATACAGTTTCCGGCGTAATTCAAAATAAACTTAATCGGTTTATTCAGTTTTTCCGCACCTTTCAAACCGTCTTTTAAGGCGGTCATTTCTTCGCCGCGCACCACGGCGTCGGTCCACATAAAGATTGGAATTTTGGCTTTAATCGGGTTTTCGCCGACCGGCAAACGCACAAACGGAATGGTGTAGAAACCTTCGCGTGATCCGCTGTTACCGCCGTTAATGCCAACGTTACCGGTTAAACACGCCAACATTGCAATCGCACGCGCGGCCTGTTCACCGTTGGCGTGGCGTTGCGGCCCCCAACCTTGGCAAATATAGGCGGGTTTGGTGGTGGCGATTTCGCGTGCCAAACGGATAATGGTGTCTTTCGGAATCGCGGTGATTTTCGATGCCCATTCCGGCGTTTTGGCGGTTTGATCGTCGCCCTCGCCCAAAATATAGGCTTTATAATGTGCGTTCGCTTTCGCCGAAGCCGGCAAGGTTTTTTCGTCGTAACCGACACAATAGGTATCAAGGAAGTCTTGATCGACCAAATTTTCGGTGATCATCACATACGCCATCCCTTCAACAAACGCGGCGTCGGTGCCCGGACGAATCGGCACCCATTCGCCTTCGCGCCCTGAGGCGGTGTCGTTGTAACGCGGATCAACCATAATCATGCGCGCTTTGGAACGTTCCATCGCTTGTTGCGCTAAATAGGTGACGCCGCCGCCGCTCATACGGGTTTCCGCCGGATTGTTACCGAAATAGACCACCAATTTGGAGTTTTCAATATCCGTCGGGCTGTTGCCGGCGTTGCTGCCGTACATAAACGGAATGGATTCAAAGATTTGCGAATAGCTGTAAGTGCCGTGGTGTCCCAAGCAGCCGCCGATACTGTTCATAAAACGGCTGGAAATGCTGCGTGGCGGCGGATAAGAGGCGGCAACGGTGGCGCCCAAGGTGCCGGTGGCAAACGGCATATACAGGCTTTCATTGCCGTGCTCGGCGATAATCCGTTTCAGGTTGTCGGCGATTTCAGTAAATGCCTCGTCCCAAGTAATGCGCTTAAATTTGCCTTCGCCACGTTTGCCAACGCGCTTCATCGGGTATTTCAAGCGGTCAGGATTATACACCCGACGGCGCATTGAACGCCCGCGCGCGCAGGCACGCACTTGATGGAACTCGCCATAGACATCATCGCCCAAGTTGTCGGTTTCCACATATTTAATCACTCCGTCCTGAACGTGCATACGCAACGGACAACGGCTGTGGCAGTTTACCGTACACGCGCTCCACACCAGTTTTTCTTCGTTGGCTTGCGCCGCAACCGCACTTTGTGCATTTTTAGGCGCAGTATTGGCGGAGACAGGCAACTGTACCGCACTTGCCGCCAACGCCACCCCGCCTAACGCCGCACTGCCTTTCAGCAAATCACGGCGGCTGGTTGAAAAACTCGGATCATGTTTGGACATTTTCTCCATAAGATCTCTCCCACTAGTTAAAAGTAAACATAAAATTTAAATAAAAGAAATAAATCGGGGGAAATCATAGCGAAATTTACCTACCTCATATTGATTAATATCAAATGAGAATAGTCACGCAACTAAATCGAAATAAGTTGAGATTTTTTAACCTAAATAGTTGAAGTATCGCTATATTATATTTTATATAGCGATTCCGTTTAAATTTTGCGTTACACTAACGCAATTGACTGATCTTTAGTAACTATTCGATATCTTAAATGAATAAAGCCATTCTACTCGGGTTGCTCTCGTCCCTCTTTTTTGCCGCCACCTTTGTCTTAAACCGCAGTATGGCGTTGTCGGGTGGCGACGCCTGGTGGTCAGCCGCCTTACGTTTCGTCTTTATGCTGCCGATGTTGTATCTGCTGTTAGGCGCGCGCAACAACAAAAGTGCGGTTTACCGCGAAATTCAGCGTGCACCAAAACCGTGGCTGCTATGGTCAAGTGTCGGCTTCGGGCTGTTTTACCTGCCGCTTACGCTGTCGGCAGACTATGCTTCCTCGTGGTTGGTCGCCAGTTCATGGCAAATCACGATTATCGCCGGCATTTTGCTGACGCCGTTATTCGGGCAAGCCATTCCGCATAAAAACCTGTTTTTTTCCTGTGTGATTGTATTGGGTATCCTGCTATTGCAACTCGACAATTTGCGTACCTTTTCCATCAGCGACAGCCTTTATCCTTTATGTCTAATCCTGATTGCGGCTTTTGCCTACCCGCTCGGCAACCGCAAAATGATGGCGTTGGTCGGCGATAAACTCAGCACCCAGCAGCGAGTGTACGGCATGGTTCTCTGTTCCATGCCGTTTTGGGCGTTGAGCATGCTGATCGCCTTGGCAAAGAGCGGGTTGCCATCAAATGGGCAATTGGGACAATCGTTTTTAGTCGCCCTGTTTTCCGGCGTGATCGCCACCTTACTGTTTTTCAAAGCCACCGATTTAGTCAAACATAATGTAAAACAACTTGCCGTGATCGAAGCCACCCAAGCCGGAGAAATTTTGTTCACCCTGCTCGGCGGCGTACTGCTGTTAAACGACCCAATGCCGAGCGGGCTGGCATTCCTTGGACTGCTTATCGTCATTGTCGGGATTTTTATCAACGGATTTACGGCAAAAGATTAAAAATTGCCAATATCTCGGGGCGCGGAGTATTTATTTTAACGACAAAATCATTCATACTAGCCCCGTTTTCAAACGACATTATTTATCTCTATTTAAGGAACTTTTATGTCTAATACGACCAATAACTATGCCAATCCGGGGCCGCTCGGCTTATGCGGCTTTGCTTTAACCACTTGGCTGCTGTGCTTAATCAACGGCGGCTTTTTTGACACGAGTTCACTCGGCTTAGTGATCGCGATGGCATTTGCTTTCGGCGGTACGGCACAAGCAATCGCCGGCATTATGGAATTCAAAAAAGGCAACACCTTCGGCTTCACCGCGTTCATCAGCTATGGCGCATTTTGGTGGTCTTGGGGCTTGTTCGTTGCGTTCTTCAAAGGCGAAACGCCGGCAACGTTCGTCGCTTGGTATTTAGCCGCATGGGGCACATTCACTCTGATGATGTTTATCGCCACCCTGCCGAAACCGCGCGCGTTGCAAGCGATTTTCTTCTTCCTGACCTTAACCTTCTACGCCTTAGCCATCGGCGACGCCAGCGGCAGCCACGCCATTGTCAATCTCGGCGGTTACTTAGGTTTGATCACCGCACTTTGCGCCTTCTACTTGGCGGCCGCGGAAGTGATTAACGAATCCTACGGCAGAAGCGTATTGCCGATTGGCGAAAAGAAATAAATTGGTTTTGATTTCTTCATTTTGATTCAAGCGATACCGCACTTTGCTGAAAAATAAAAGCAAGTGCGGTATTTTTTACCGAATATTCGGCGGCGTAGTAGACAAAAAAAACGGCTAACGAAGTAGCCGTTTTCCATCAATCAAACCAAAGTGCGGTTTAGCGCCACGCTTTAAATCGGTTGATTAAACCGTTGGTCGAGCTGTCGTGGGAACTGATGGTCGCGTCGTTTTCCAGTTCCGGCAAAATGCGGTTGGCAAGTTGTTTGCCCAGTTCCACGCCCCATTGGTCGAAGCTGAAAATATTGAAGATCACGCCCTGTACGAAAATTTTGTGTTCATACATTGCAATCAGTGCGCCCAAGCTGAACGGGGTGATTTTTTGTAATAAAATCGAGTTGGTCGGGCGGTTGCCTTCAAACACTTTGAACGGCACGATATGCGCCACATCGTCCAGTGTTTTGCCGGCGTCCAAAAACTCTTGTTCCACCACGGCTTGGCTTTTGCCGAACGCCAACGCTTCGGTTTGCGCGAAGAAGTTGGATAACAGCTTGGCATGGTGATCCGCCAGCGGATTGTGGCTCTGCGCCGGGGCGATGAAGTCGCACGGAATGCGTTGCGTGCCTTGGTGAATCAGTTGGTAAAACGCATGTTGTCCGTTGGTGCCCGGTTCGCCCCAGATAATCGGGCCGGTTTGATAGCTGACTTTCTCGCCGTTGCGCGCCACAAATTTGCCGTTCGATTCCATATTGCCTTGTTGGAAATAGGCGGCGAAACGGTGCAGATATTGATCGTACGGCAGGATCGCTTCCGATTCCGCACCTAAGAAATTGCTGTTCCAAATGCCGACCAACGCCAAGGTTGCCGGAATATTGTGTTCAAGTGCGGTATGGCGGAAATGGTTATCCATCGCGTGCGCGCCGCTTAACAGTTGTTCAAAATTATCAAAGCCGATAGACAGCGCAATCGACAAGCCGATCGCCGACCACAGCGAATAGCGACCGCCGACCCAATCCCAAAACTCAAACATATTGGCAGTGTCGATACCAAATTCCGCCACCGCCTTGCCGTTGGTGGACAACGCGGCAAAGTGTTTGGCAACGTGTTTTTCATCTTGCGCCGTTGCCAAGAACCAATCGCGTGCCGACAAGGCGTTGGTCATGGTTTCTTGGGTGGTGAAGGTTTTGGAGGCGACCAGCACCAAGGTGGTTTCCGGATTGACTTTTTTCAGGGTTTCGGCGATATGCGTGCCGTCTACATTGGAAACAAAGTGCATATTCAAGTGGTTTTTATACGGACGCAAGGCTTCGGTCACCATATACGGCCCTAAATCCGAGCCGCCGATACCGATATTAATCACATCGGTAATCGCTTTGCCGGTATAACCTTTCCATTCGCCACTAATCACGCGATTGCAAAAATCTTGCATTTTCGCCAACACCGCATTCACTTCCGGCATCACATCGCTGCCGTCGACGATAACCGGCGTGTTGCTGCGATTGCGAAGTGCGGTATGCAGCACGGCGCGGTTTTCGGTGCGGTTGATTTTCTCACCGCCGAACATCGCTTCGATCGCTTGCGGCAAGGCGCATTCGTCGGCTAGTTGACGCAACAGCTTCAGCGTGTCTTGATTGATTGGATTTTTAGAAAAATCGACCAACATCTCATCGTTAAAAAGCAGAGAATAGTCGGCGAAACGGTTCTTTTCTTGCGCGAACAGTTGCGCAATCGTTACATCTTGTTGCTGTTGTTTATGCGCTTCCAATGCTTGCCAAGCGGCGGTTGTTGTCGGATTGATATTTTGCATTTGATACCTCGTTAGTTAATTAATATTCTGTTGCTATCGATATTCCATTATGACTCTTGGCGTTATCTTGGTGACCAGTTCATAACTGATTACGCCGATATGCCGTGCCACCTCTTCAATCGGCAGCACATTACCTTGTGAATCTTTTCCCCAAAAAATCACTTCATCCCCCACTTGCGCACAACTATCCGCCCCCAAATCGACGGTGATCATATCCATTGAGACCTTGCCGACAATCGGCACACGTTTGCCGTTAAGCAACACCGGCGTATTCGGCGGCACGTCGCGCGGATAGCCGTCGCCATAACCTAACGCAATCACCCCGATTTTGGTCGCTTTTCGGCTGATCCACTTTCCGCCGTAACCGACCGGCTCACCGGCGGCGTGTTCGCGCACCGCAATCAGAGAGGAACTCAAGGTCATCGCCGGTTGCAAGCCATATTCGCCGGCTAAAATCGTATCGTTCGGCGAAATACCGTATAAAATAATCCCCGGACGCACCCAGTCAAAATGCGACTCTTGCCAATATAAAATCCCGTTCGAAGCCGCCAAACTGCGCTCTCCGCCTTTGCCAGCGCATGCTTGTCGAAAGCGGTGCAACTGAATTTCGCTGTAACCGCACGCCAACTCTTCGGCACGGCTGAAATGGCTGACAAAACCAATATCCGGCTGCACATGATGACAGGCTTGCAAGCGTTGGTGTATCGAGTCAACCTGCGTTAAGGCTACGCCTAAACGGTGCATGCCACTGTCGATTTTGATCCAAACTTTTATCTTTTTGTCTGATAACGCCTCGGGCAACATCGCACTTTCCAGCGCTTCCAATTGATATTCGCCGTGGATCACCGTTTGCAAATCATATTCGGCCAACAACGCAATATCTGCAGGATTGAAAAAGCCTTCCAATAATAAAATCGGTTTACTGATCCCTTGCGCACGCAATGCCAACGCTTCGCTCAAACGTGCCACACCGTAACCGTCGACTTGATTTACGACCGCACTTGCCACCCTCTCCATACCGTGCCCGTAGGCATTGGCTTTGACGATTGCCATAATCTTACTGTTTTGCGCAAGCTGTTTTACCCGCTGCAAATTGTGACGCAACGCGGCTAAGCAAACGGTGGCGGTGGCGGTTTTAATCCTATTGTTCATCTTAATCTTCTTCGTTATATTCCGGCCCGGTGTAATTATCAAAGCGTGAGAAGCGCCCTTGGAACATCAACCGCACTTTGCCGATCGGCCCGTTCCGTTGTTTACCGATAATAATTTCGGCGATATTCTTCAATTCGCTATTGTCGTGATAGACCTCATCACGATAGATAAACATGATTAAATCCGCATCCTGCTCGATAGATCCCGACTCCCGCAAATCCGAATTGACCGGACGTTTGTCCGCACGCTGTTCCAAGCTACGGTTAAGTTGCGACAACGCCACCACCGGCACTTGCAACTCTTTCGCTAACGCTTTCAGGGAACGGGAAATTTCGGCAATCTCCAACGTGCGGTTTTCACTGTAACCCGGCGCACGCATCAGTTGCAGGTAGTCGACCATAATCAGGCTGATACCGCCGTGATCGCGATACACCCGGCGTGCGCGGGCGCGCAATTCGGTCGGGGTCAAGCCGGAGGAGTCGTCAATAAACAGATTCGGTTTATTGCTGAACATCTGCACCGTACTGTTAATTTTCGCCCATTCGTTTTCATCGTCAATTTTGCCGGTACGGATTTTGGTTTGATCGACACGTGACATCGAGGCAAGAATACGCATCATAATTTGATCGGCGGGCATCTCAAGACTGAACACCAACACCGGCTTGTCTTCGCTCATCATCGCATTTTCGCACAAGTTCATGGCAAAGGTGGTTTTCCCCATCGACGGACGGGCGGCAACGATAATCAGATCCGACGGCTGCAAACCCGCGGTTTTGCGATCTAAGGCGGAAAAGCCGGTGGAAACGCCGGTCACGCCGTTGTTGTTTTTCGATTTGGACAACAGCTCGATTTTATCCAGCGTGGTTTCCAAAATCGTCAACACGTCTTTCGGACCCTCGTTGCTGCCGGTACGTTTTTCCGCAATTTCAAACACGCTCCGTTCCGCTTCGTCCAAAATCTCTTTGATTTGCTGCCCGTTCGGGTTATAGCCGCTTTCGGCAATTTTATGTGCCGTGGAAATCAGCTCGCGCAGCACCGCTTTTTCACGCACAATATCGGCATAAGCTAAAATATTGGCGGCGCTCGGAGTGTTTTTCGACAGCTCGGCAAGATAGGCAAACCCGCCGACATCGTCTAGAATGCCTTTGCTTTTCAAGGCTTGATCGAGGGTGATAATATCAATCGGTTGGTTGTTGCGCGCCAAATTTTCCATTTCACTGAAAATCAGGCGATGTCCGTAAGTATAAAAATCGGCGGCAATCACGTGTTCGGTAACCGGATCCCAATGCTCATTACTCAGCAACACTCCGCCAAGCACCGCTTGTTCCGCCTCAATCGAATGGGGCGACGTCATGCCCTGTTCGCTTTGCTTTGCTCTCGGTTTGTCTTTTTCGGGAAATGCCGCACTTGCGTTTGCCATTGTTGATCCTTTTATCCTTATCATCGGCGAATATAAGTCGGCATTATAGCAAATGATTGTGCGCTTTTTTACTGCCGGCGTAAAAGTTTGTTTTATTACGCAATAAAAAACCGCACTTATCAAGTGATCAAGTGCGGTTTGAAGTTATCTACACGGCTTAAAATACTCGAGCTTTATGAAAAATATAGGGGCGGATAGATAATCCGCCCTACTTTGCTCATCAGCTACTGTGAGTATGCGTCGGTTCTGCGAACACGTGGCTGCTGGCGCTGCTGTGTCCTGCCGCGCCTTTCCCGTGGAAGTGGTAACGCGATTCCTGCCATTGCACAATCGCAAATGGCGGCTGTGCCGCCGCGGACGGCGCTTGAGTCATTGCCGCGCGGGTATGTGTTGCTTTGGAATAGGTGCCGAAGCGATTTTCAGCCGCTTGTGGCGTTTGTGCGGCGACAACCGCCTCTGGCGCCACGCTAGCAACTTGCAGCTCTTCCGTTTTCAGGTTCTGCTGCGGTTCTTCTACCCGCGTTGTAAATTCAGGGTGTACCGCACTTGGCACGGGCTCGGATTCCGCTTCTGCCTGATTCAGCTGCTGTTCACGCTCCAATACCGCTAGCGACGCCTGAATTTTCTTCTCTACCGACTCGTTGGCTTGTTGCGTGATAAAACCTAACGGCTGTACGCTTTTCTCACTGTCCATCACCAACGACACCGCCGGCGTGCTCAGACTATCGGTCTTTTCAATTTCAACTTCAGCCGTATTATCCGCTTTAGCCGGCCGTCCTTCCGCTTGTTGCTGTTCTAACAATTGTTCCACCGGCACAAACGGAGTATTGCTTTCTTCGGCTTCGGTTGTTTTAACCAAGGTTTGCGGATCGATCCAGACTTTACCGCTCGCCAATTCAGGCGAGGCAACGGCGGCAAACAACGGCATTGGCGACGCAGTTTCATCTTGATTTTGACGGCGTCGGCGCTGATTGCCGGTGCGCAAATGGCGCGGCAGACGGCGACGGCGCGAATTGCGCTGACGGCTGTCTTCTTTGCTTTCGCTTTGGTTATCCGTTTCCTTTGTTTCAATCGCTTCAACCGCTTGAATGGCTTGAACCGCACTTTGCCCAACCGGCGCGGCAAACTCGGTCACCGCTTCGCTTTCAGCCGGTGAGTCTTCCGCGAATTGCGCAACCGCACTTTCGTTTTGGTTTAAACGCACTTTTTTACGCAGATTACGACGTTCACGGCGCACCGCAACCGGTGGCGTATCTTGGCTTTCAACCGTTTGAACCGTGCTGTTTTCTTGCAATTCGACTTCGTTTACCGCGACCTCATTGCGTTTGCGGTTACGTTTGTTGTTATTGCGTTCGTTGCGGCTATCATTACGGTTAGTGCGGTTTTCGCTCTCGCTTTCCGTTCTTACGTCCTCAACCGCACTTCGCTTGTTGTCGGCTTTGGCGTTGCGTTGTTCGCTGCGCTCATTACCACGCTCGTTACGATCACTGTTACGATCATTGCGACGACGATTACGGTTTTGATTACCACGGCGATCATTATTACGACGGCGTTGGTTATTGCGCTCTTGGCTCGGTTGCTGTTCCGCTTCGCTGCTGTCGGCGCTGAATAAGCCTTTCAGCTTGCTGATAATACGGCTGAACAGCGAGACTTTCGCTGTAGTTTCAACCACCTGCGGCGCAACCGCACTTGGTGTTGGCGCAGAAGCCGGCATGTTCAATTCACCGGCGGCGGCTTTTTCCAGCACCGATTCCACGGTCACGGCAGCGGTATCCGGCTGACGGGTCAGCAGGCTCTCTTCCGCAGCCAAGGATAGATTTTCTTCCTCTTGCGAGTAATATTTGCCCAAGTTGTAGCTCAAGGTGTTGCTCGCTTCGCCGTCGCGCAGACGGAACACCGAGAAATGCGGGGTTTCCATTTGCTCGTTCGGCACAACCACGATTTCAACATCGTGGCGTTTTTCAATGCTGTAAATCGCTTTGCGTTTTTCATTCAGCAAGTAAGAGGCGATTTCCACCGGCACAATCGTGTGTACGCGCGAGGTATTGTCTTTTAACGCTTCTTCTTCCAACAAGCGCAAAATCGACAACGACAGCGATTCGTTATCACGCACCTTGCCGGTGCCTTGACAGCGCGGGCAGATGTGGTGCGACGATTCGCCCAGCGACGGGCTTAACCGCTGGCGCGACATTTCCAATAAACCGAAACGGGAAATGCGGCTGATTTGAATGCGCGCACGATCTTGGCGCACCGCGTCACGCATACGGTTTTCCACTTCGCGTTGGTGACGGATCGGGGTCATATCGATAAAGTCGATCACGATCAAACCGCCCAAATCGCGCAAACGTAACTGGCGTGCGATCTCGTCCGCCGCTTCCAAGTTGGTGTTAAGTGCGGTTTCTTCGATGTCGCCGCCGCGTGTGGCACGTGCCGAGTTAATGTCGATTGCGGTCAAGGCTTCGGTCACGTCGATCACAATCGAGCCGCCGGACGGCAAGCGCACTTCGCGTTGGAACGCGGATTCGATTTGCGATTCGATTTGATAATGGCTGAACAGCGGCACTTCGCCTTGATACAGTTTAATCCGGTTGATAAAGTCAGGGCGCACCAGTTTGATATGCGCTTTGGCTTTTTCGTACACTTTGGCGTTGTCGATCAGAATCTCGCCGATATCACGGCGCAAGTAATCGCGGATCGCGCGCACGATCACATCACTTTCCTGATGAATCAAAAACGGCGCGGCACGGGATTCGGAGGCTTGTTTAATCGCTTCCCAATGGTGCAACAGCACTTTTAAATCCCATTGCAACTCTTCCGGCGATTTGCCGACCCCTGCCGTGCGTACGATTAAACCGACACCGTCCGGCACGTCTAACGAACTCAAGGCATCTTTCAGCTCTTGGCGTTCGTCGCCCTCAATACGGCGCGAAATACCGCCGGCGCGCGGATTATTCGGCATAATCACCAAATAGCTGCCGGCAAGGGAAATAAAGGTGGTTAAGGCTGCGCCTTTATTACCGCGCTCCTCTTTGCTGACTTGGACAATCACTTCTTGTCCTTCTTGCAGCACATCACGGATATTCGGGCGACCTTGGAAGGTGTAACCTTCGGGAAAGTACTCGCGCGCGATCTCTTTCAGCGGCAGGAAACCGTGGCGATCCGTGCCGTAATCCACAAATGCGGCTTCCAGACTTGGCTCAACGCGCGTGATTTTCCCTTTGTAAATGTTGGCTTTTTTCTGTTCGTGCCCCGGGCTTTCGATATCCAAGTCGAACAAACGCTGTCCATCAACCAGCGCGACGCGCAACTCTTCTTTTTGAGTTGCATTGATTAACATTCTTTTCATTGTTAGTGATACTCTATTATTTTGCTTATTATTACAGCGATAATTTGTACTGGGCTTTGCCATCGACCTCGTGTCTATCAGCTACAGTCAATCTCACGACTCTCTCTTGCCAGAGGTGCATTGATGGCATTACCGAACGCATAATGATTGAACATAACTGCGCCGGTAGAAACAAGATTTGCTTATTCATCCAATCTTGCAAGCGGACAAAAATTATCCCTAATTAAACCGAGACCCGAGAACGTCTTACACTAATTGTTGCGCTCAACTTGTCGCCTTCGGCAGTAGCTCGGGGCAACGCTCGGTTAAATGCCGCCAAGCGGCAAATTCTTTTTAAATCTATTTTGTTAGACATAATAAAACGAGTCATTATTTCATTTTACCCCCACACTTGGCAAGGCAAGATAAGAGAAATTTGCGCCGAAATCGCTTTTCTTGCGACTTTTCTTTATAATATGCGGTAAATCTCCTCAACCAGCCATAAGACAATGAAAGCACAAGACGAAATTCACCACAGCGTTCGCCTCCAAAACATTAACGCCGATCAAGCCGGACAGCGGATTGACAACTATTTGTTAAGCCAACTGAAAGGCGTGCCGAAAAGCCTGATTTACCGCATTATCCGCAAGGGCGAAGTGCGGGTGAACAAAGGGCGGGTCAAAGCGGAATATAAACTGCAAGCCAATGATATTGTGCGCATTCCGCCGGTGAAAACCTCGAGCAAAGAACAAGCGCCGATTTCCAATAAATTGCAGCAAGTGGCGCAACTGGAACAACAAATCCTGTTTGAAGACGAGGTGTTGTTGGTATTGAACAAACCGTCCGGTTTGGCGGTGCACGGCGGCAGCGGTTTGAGTTTCGGCGTGATCGAAGCCTTGCGCAGCCTGCGCCCGGAAGCCCGTTTTTTGGAATTGGTTCATCGTTTGGATCGCGATACCTCCGGCATTTTATTGGTCGCCAAAAAACGCTCGGCATTGCGCAATCTGCACGAACAACTGCGCAATAAAACCATTCAAAAAGAGTATCTGGCGTTGGTGCGCGGACAGTGGCAATCCCATTGCAAGGCGATTAATGCGCCGTTGAATAAAAACGAATTGGCAAGCGGCGAGCGGATTGTGCGCGTCAGCGAGCAAGGCAAACCGTCGGAAACCCGTTTCAGCGTGGAAGAACGCTACGGCGAACAAGCCACCTTGATTAAAGCCATGCCTATCACCGGACGCACCCACCAAATTCGGGTGCATACCCAATATGCCGGGCACCCGATTGCCCTCGACAGCAAATACGGCGATCAGGATTTCGATCAAAAAATGCAGGCTCTCGGCTTAAACCGCCTGTTTCTGCACGCCTACGCCATTCGCTTTGAACACCCGAAAAGCGGCGAAACCCTACGCCTGAGCGCAGAATTGGACAGCGGCATGAAAGGGATTTTGCGCCAGTTGCGTGAGCAAAAATAGACAAGGACAACAGCATGACCGACCGCACTTTCTCTGCGAACAACTCGCCCAAAATTGTGGTGCTGACCGGGGCGGGCATTTCCGCCGAATCGGGCATTCGCACCTTCCGCGCCAGCGATGGACTGTGGGAAGATCACCGAATTGAAGATGTCGCCACGCCGGAAGGTTTTCGCCGTAATCCCGAGTTGGTGCAACGTTTTTATAACCAACGCCGCCGACAACTACAACAGCCCGACATTCAGCCCAATCCGGCGCATTACGCCCTTGCCGAATTAGAACGGAAATTCGGTAAAAATGTATTAATTATCACGCAAAATGTGGACAATTTACACGAACGCGCCGGTAGCAAAAACCTGATTCATCTGCACGGCGAATTGTTAAAAGTACGCTGTGTGCATTGTGCGGCGGTCTATGAATGGCATAATGACATAACCGCAAGTGATCATTGCGCAACGTGCGGTGGCGGCTTGCGCCCGCATATCGTCTGGTTCGGTGAAATGCCGTTTGAAATGGAACGGATCTACAGCGCGCTGCACCAATGCGACTATTTTCTCTCGATCGGCACCAGCGGCAATGTTTACCCCGCCGCCGGTTTTGTCGAGGAAGCCAACTTCGCTAACGCCACCACCGTCGAACTCAACCTCGAACCCAGCAAAGGCAAAACCGCTTTCCAACAAAGCCGCTACGGCTTGGCAAGTGAAATTGTGCCGGAGTATTGTCAGATGTTGCTGAAAAAATATCAAATGAGTTGATTTGATTTTTATTCAAGCAGTACTTTATGTATCTACCAGTCACAGACTTTCGCCATCATTTTTTTATGTAAATTATCACAACGTGCACAACAAAACCCGATTTCTTGTGCACGTTATTTTAATATGCACAAAAAATGAAGATTTTTGTATGTGAGAAATACCAATCCCCGACAGCCATTTCACCGCAATCGGTTAGGCGCAGATGAGCAGTTTCTCTGACAGCCCCAGAGGGGCTGACTCAGCCGCAGGCTGCTTAACCGATTGCGACCGCAGGTCGCTGTCGGAAAACAAAAGTGCGGTAAAGTCCTCGGTTTATTTCCTACAACTCTCTCTTTTGCTCCAATCCCAAATACAACCCGCTCCTGCGCCGTATCGGTTGCTGTACCGCACTTTGCCAAATGCGTTGCGTGCCGAACAGGGTGAAGTGCGATTTGGCGCGGGTGACGGCGGTGTAGATCAGTTCGCGGCTTAAAATCGGGTTCATCGTCAACGGCAGCACAAGTGCGGTATGGGCGAATTCCGAGCCTTGCGATTTGTGCACCGTCATCACAAAGGCGGTTTCATGGGGCGGTACGCGGCTTGGGGAAATATCGCGATATTGCCCCTCACCATTTTCAAACCACACCCGGCTGTTGCCGTGTTTATCGGTTAAAAACAGACCGATGTCGCCGTTATATAACTCCACGGCGGTATCATTGTGAGATACCATAATCGGCTTGCCGTGATACCATTCATGGGCGTGGCGGAACTGTAATTTGCCCTGTTGCCGCAGCCGTTCGCTGATTGCCAGATTGAGTTGTTCCACGCCTAAATCCCCTTGGCGCAAGCCACTGAGCAAGCGCACTTGATTAAATGCGCTGAAAACCGCCTCGATTTTTTCGGGGGTGAATTCGTCCAGTGTCTGCACTTGCCGCAAATAGTCGTCGTACCACGCTGCTGCTTGCTGCAAAATCAGATTGACGGCAGTTAAAGTGCGGTTTCTTGCTAGAGAGATATTGTCTTGTAAATGATCCGAGCTTGGCAGCACGAGATTATAATCAAAGCAGGTCAGATCAGTATAATTGGCAAAATCCGCCCAACTCTGCGCACGCCCTTGATTTACGCCTTCGGCTAAGGCTTTAATCCCCGAATCGGCGCGGAAACGGTAGCTTTTGCGCAAAAAGCTCAGCCCATCGCGAATCGGATTGCCGTTCACTTGCGGCTCTAGCCGCTGCCCGGTCGCCAACCACAGATAATCACAATGTGCTGCGCTGTAGCCTTGTTGCAAAAAGCGGCACAATTCCGCCATCACTGCCCCCGCTTCCACCGAGCTGAGCTGATCCTTATCGCCCAATAACACCAGACGGGTATGCGGCGACAGCGCATTTAATAAGATCGCAAACAAATTGAGATCGACCATCGAGGCTTCATCGACCAACAGCAGATCCAGCGCTAACGGTTTGTCCGGCTGATAACGTCCGTTCGGGGCGCGTGGCGTCATGCCGAGCAAGCGGTGCAGAGTTTGCGCTTGCGTTGGAACTTGCCGTTTTAATTCGGCGGAAACCGCACTTGGCATAGCCTGCAACGCATGGTTAATCGATTCGCTCAAGCGTGCCGCCGCTTTGCCGGTCGGCGCGCTCAGGGCAATGTTCAACGGCGGTAATCCTAATTGTTGCCGCTGCCATTGCAAAGCGACTAATAAACTGCACACGGTGCGGGTTTTGCCGGTGCCCGGTCCGCCGGAAATCAGGCTGAACGGCTGGCGAAGTGCGGTCGCCACCGCGATTTTTTGCCAGTCGATTTCATCATTTTCAGATGTAAACAACAAATTTAAAAACGCGGCTAATTGTTGCGGCGCAAGGGATTGGGCATGCATTGCCACGCGCTGCGATAAACGCTGTACAATCTGCTGTTCGTCCCGCCAATTACGTTGCAAATACAACAAACCGTTCTCCCAACGTAACGGCGCAGATTGTGCGTTGTTTGAATCGCAAAACGCAATATGTCCTTGTAATACGTGCTGCCAGTCTGACGGCGCAAGATCGCCGAGCAAGCCGCGAAGTTGCAATAAGTGCGCCCGCTGTTCCGGCTGCATGGCGAGATCAAAAAAATCGCCGTGAGCGAAATCTTGCGGATCAAGGCAAGTGCTGCCGTTTTGCGCGGCATAGCTGGATAACGCCGCCAATAACACCGCTAAATTGGCAATCGGTTGCGGATAGGCATAGGTTTGTTGTTTATTGTCGATTAAACGGGCGAACTGGTAATCGAGCGGGCTAATCAAGCCGTTTTGTTTAAGTTGCGCCAAAATCGTGATCATACTGCCCCCACCAAAAGTTTATCCAGTCCGTCGATTAACGACCAATCCGGTTTATCAAAATACACGCCGCTATCGCTGCTTACGCCGTCCATGCCGCGTAAAAACAGATAATACACGCCGCCGAAATCACGCTGATAATCATAGTGCGGATCGCGCTGTTGCAAATAGCGGTGCAGTGCCAAGGTATAAATCAAATATTGCAAATCATAACGTTGATAGGCGATCACATTGGCAAGTTGCGCCGACTGATAGGCTTGATAGCCCTCGCCCAAATAATTGGATTTATAGTCGATCAGATAATATTTGCCGCTCACACGGCAGACCAAATCAATAAAACCGCGCAACATGCCTTGAATTTGATCCAGTTGCAACGGCGCTTGTTGTGCCGCCAACGGGTGATATTGTCGCAATAAACGGTTTAACTGCGGCACATTCAGCGGCGCGTCCATGCTGATCATAAATGCCATTTCCTTGAGGCAATCCTGAGCAGGCAAATCCGCCAACCGCACTTTTGTTTTCCCAAAAGGCGCTGTTGTCAAAAACGGGGTTTGGTACAGTTGTTGTAACCAGTATTGTAACGGCGCAAGCCATTCGTCCGCCGCTAAATTCAACTGTCGGCACAAATCGGGGAGCGCCTCCGCCGACGGAGCTTGGCTAAAATCGGCATATTGCAGCCAATGGTGCAGCACATTCCCGACCTTCGCCCCTTGCGGCAAAGTAAACGGATTATGTATTTGCCCTTGCCACTGTTTCAGCTCAATCTGCGCCGACGGCTGATTAAGCCATAAACTGAAATCCAGATGTTCACTGTCATAATCCGCGCCGCTATCGTGATAATGTTCGCTTTTTAAGCTGTTTTCGCTTGGCTGCTGACGGTTTTGCCTGCGTTGCTGATTACGCTGCTGCATGGCGGCAAGGGCGGTAAAACTGCCGACCGTCCAGTTTTGTTCAATCTGCCCGTCAAAATTCGCTGCCTCTAAGGTTTCGGCTTGCGCAACCGCAGCACGCCAATCATCGGCTTGCAGATCGGAAAGTGCGGTCAGGCTGTAATCGTCGTCCGCTAAATAACGGCTGAGTTGCGCAGCGGTGTTCCATTCAAGATTATTTTTCGCTTGTAACAACATTGCGTTATCCGACAACAAATACGCCAGCGCATTCCAATTGGATTTTGTATTTAATTTCGTAGGGAAACCGATATTTAACTGATAACGGGCGCGGGTTAAGGCGACGTATAATAGGCGCAGCTCTTCCGCCAACCGCTCTTGCAGATTTTCTTGTTGGTGGCTGTCGTCCAAATCGTAACAAAGTTGATTTTGCCCGTCGTGATAGCGTTGCAGCCGCTGAGATTCGCCTTTTTTCTTGGCAAAACCACTGCCGAGAAACGGCAGCCACACCACGCCATATTCCAAGCCTTTGGATTTATGAATGGTGACGATCTTGACTAAATTGCGCTCGCTTTCCAAACGCAACCGCACTTCGTCCGCTTCGGGATCGTGGTTGTTGATCATCGTTTCAAACCAACTCAACAAGGCGTGTTCGTTCTCGTTCAGGCTCGCGCCTTGTTGTAAAAATTCCGCCAAATGCAGAATATCGGTGATGGCTCGCTCGCCGTCGGGCATTGCCAACAGTTTCGCCACCAGCTTTTGTTGTTGCAACAGGCGATGAATCATCGGCAACACGCCCTGCGTCTGCCACAAACGTTGATAATAACTAAAATCGCGAATCCAACGCTCCCACGCCCGTTCGTCTTGGCGCAATTGGCTTAACTGCTGTGCATTAAATTGGAACAAGCGGCTCGCCAACACTTTCATCAGCGTGCTTTCCTGCTGCGGATTCAGACACGCCGCCAGCAGATAGCTGATCGCCTGCGCCCAATCGCTTTCTAACACCGAGCTACGATCCGACAGGTAAACGCTTTGAATGCCGAGATTTGCCAACGCTTGTTTAACCTGTTTCGCCTCATTAACATTGCGCACCAGCACCGCCAAATCCTTTGCCGCTAATGTCAAATTCGGATCGCTAAACCGCACTTCACCCTGTTCAATGCCTTTCAGCCATTGTTGAATCGAGGCGGCGCACGCCGTTGCCATATCGGACTTATCGTCTTCACTCAACATAACATTCAGCGGTTTTTGCTGAACGCCGTTCAAATGTAATTGCACCGCACTTTTACCGGCATTGACCGCTTGGAATTGGATTTGAGGATAGATAAACGGCGTTGCGGCATGAGCGAACAGTTTGTTCACGGCGGCAATTAATTGCGGAGTGGAACGCCAATTGGTATCAAGGGTGAAGCGTTGCTGCGCCTGTTCGGCAGCGGTGAGATAGGTGAAAATATCGGCATTACGGAAAGCATAAATCGACTGTTTCGGATCGCCGATCATAATCATGCCGCTGTCACGACTGTCCGCCTGATCGAGATACAGCCGTTTGAAAATCTGATACTGCTCTAAATCGGTATCTTGAAATTCATCAATCATCGCGAACGGAAACTGTTGGCGGATCAACTGCGCCAAACTCTGTCCGTTTTCGGCATAAAGTGCGGTTTTCAGCCGTTGCAACAGATCGCCGAAGCCCATTTCTTTATGGCTCGCCTTGTGAGCGGCGATCTTAGCGCGCACGCCGTGGATATAGTGCCAAAGCAGCATTTTTGCGAAAAACGCCTCGTCTGTTGCCGCCAGTTGATCCACTTGCTGAAACAGGTCGTGCGAGATTTCTGCTGCGCCTTTGCTTTTTTGATCCAGTTTTTGTTGTGAAAAATAGTGAATGAGTTTTTCATGCAAACTGCTGTCTGAACCGTTCGCCCATTGTGCGATCGCCTCAAACGCCGGCTCAATATAGCGCGTTTGATAACTGCGTCCGTCCAGTTGCTTTTGTTGCATGGCTTGTAAAATTAAGGCTTGAATATCCGCGTGTTGCGCCAACCAATCTGCTTTAAAGCGCGCAATTTGAGCAAGATGTGCCATCAAATGGTGTTGCAAAAAAGCGTTTAAATCGCCCTGCGTAAAATCCGACCGCACTTGTGGCATTTCGCCGCTGAGATCGGCTTTAATCCGTTTTAATACCTCCTCCGGCGACTTTAAATGCGTCGCGATAAAACGGCTGATCGCCAAATTTTGCGAATAAAACTGTTCACGCCAATACTCTCGGCAAAAGCGCAACAGCAAATCATCATCTTGCGTTTGCAATTCCAAATTAAAATGCACGCCGGAATCAAAGGCATAGCGCATTAGCATACGGTAACAGAAACCGTGAATGGTGAAAATCGCGGCGGTATCCATATCCTGCTGCGCCAGTTCCAAGCGCAACACCGCACTTGGCAAATCGGCTTTGACCGCGTGGAACAGGTCTAAAATAAACGGATCTTGGCTTGGCGGTTCGGCTAATTGCTGCTGCAAGACTTGGTTAAACAAGCCTTTGACTTCCACGATCCGAGTGCGAATCCGATCTTTCAGCTCTTGCGTTGCCGCTTCGGTGAAGGTCATCACCAAAATCTGCTCCACCGTTAAGGCACGGCTTAAGCCGTTTTCACCGGCATTGAGCAATAAGCGCAAATACAAAGCGACCATGGTGTAGGTTTTGCCTGTGCCAGCAGAGGCTTCAATCAGGGAAACGCTGTTGAGAGGGTGAGTAATCGGATTGAGTTTTTGCATGGGCGCGGTGTTCCCTTTAAATATCAATGGATATTCCACCGCCAGCGTTGAATAATTAACCAAAGGTTAGCGCTATTGTAGGGGCGGATGATATATCCGCCCGACCGCACTTTATTCTGCTTCTAGCTGGCAAAATAGCGTATCCCGTCAGTGGGCGATATCATCCGCCCCTACTTTAATCATCAAAAATGGTTGTGCATATCCATTCTGGTGTTATTAAATCAGTGCATAATCCCTTTATCAATAAAGATGATTTTCACCAAGAACAGAATCGACACCACCCACACCGGAATCGAGATTTGTGAGGCTTTGCCGGTGAATAATTTCATCACGCAATAGCTGATAAAGCCAAACGCAATCCCTTCGGTGATGGAATAAGTAAACGGCATTAACGCCGCGGTAATAAACGCCGGCGTGGCTTCGGTCAAATCGTCCCAACGCACTTTAATCAGGCTGGAAGACATCAAAATCCCCACATAAATCAACGCCCCGGCGGTGGCATACAACGGCACTAACGCCGCTAATGGCGACAGGAAGATCACTAACAGGAATAAAATCCCGGTCACGATTGCGGTTAAGCCGGTGCGCCCGCCGACAGACACGCCGGAGCTGCTTTCGATATACGCCGTCACCGATGATGTGCCGATATACGCCCCGGTTACCGAGCTGATACTATCGACAAACAACGCTTGTTTCATTTTCGGGAAACGCCCTTTGTCGTCGGCTAAACCGGCTTTTTCGGTCACGCCCAATAACGTACCCGATGAATCGAACAGGTTGACTAGCATAAATGAAAACACGATTCCCAATAAACCGATATCCAAGGCACCGGCTAAATCAACCTGCCCGACCACATTCGACACGCTCGGCGGCATTGAGAAAATGCCTTGGTATTCTACATTGCCCAATAACAACGAAAGTGCGGTCACCACCGCAATCGACACCAGCACCGCGGCATGGATATTACGCGACGCCAAAATCACGATAATAAAGAAGCCCAAAATCGCCAATAACACTTGTGAAGAATACAGATTGCCCAAGGTCACTAAGGTTGCCGGGCTTGCCACCACGATACCGGAATTTTGGAAACCCATTAAGGCGATAAACAGCCCGATCCCGGCGGTAATGCCGACACGCAAACCGGTCGGAATGCTGGCAATCAACCAATACCGCACTTGGAACAATGTGAGCAAAAACAGCCCGACTGCGCCCCAAAAAATCGTGCCCATGCCCACCTGCCAAGACAGACCGAGTTTCGACACCACGGTATAAGCAAAAAACGCGTTCAAGCCCATTGCCGGCGCAAGGGCGACCGGTAAATTGGCGAATAAGCCCATAAAAATACTGCCGAACGCCGCAATCAGTGCGGTGGTGATAAACACGCTTTGGCTGTCCATTCCGGCGACACCCAGAATCGACGGATTGACAAACACGATATACACCATCGTCAAAAACGTGGTGATCCCGGCGATAATTTCGGTTTTCACCGTTGTGCCGTGCTGTTGCAGTTTAAAAAAACGTTGCAGTAAGCATTGATTTTGCATAGTAAGTTCCAGTTATCAATAAAAAAGAATCAAAAAAGAATCAAAAAAGAGACAATAATAAATTGGAAAAACCGAAAAATTTTGCGTTTGGCTTTTCGTCAGTATGGTAGCAAAAACCCGCCGGAGCCGCGATGTGTTTTTAGTCGGAAAAAGAAAAGTGCGGTAAAAAAGTGCGTTCAAACAGAAAAACGAGGAAAAACGGAATTACGCCACGCCTAAAAAGCCAAAACCTGAATCGAGGTTTTCTCTTTTCAGGTTTTGTTTATTCAGCTTTCTCATCGCTTTGTAGCTTTTTTCGTGAATCTGATGACGGGTGAACTTCGCCATATTCTTCGCCACAAAGTTATTCACCGCACTTTCATGCGGTTGCGCTTGTTTTTTCTTCTTCATACTCATATTTCCTTTTAGCAATAAAACAGTGTTGATAAATTAAACAGCTGTTCAAGCCGCTATTTTAGGGGAAACGGATGGTTTGTCAATACAACTTAATAAATATATATAATGCTTATTTAATATTCTATTTATTTATAATTATCTTTAAGTCAGCACCATCTAATCAAAGCTTAATTTATTTGAATTGTTGGTTCCGTTAGAAACATCTTCGTTCAAAGAACTTAATCCCTTTTTAGTCAGGGCTTATATTTGAATAGAGAATTTAACCATGAAACCATTCAATCCGAACTGTCTTAATCCCTTTTTAGTCAGGGCTTATATTTGAATCAACTCCTTTTTGTTTAGTTTGCCCTCTTTGTGAGGTCTTAATCCCTTTTTAGTCAGGGCTTATATTTGAATTCAAGCATGCTTAGCATCTGTGTAGATTACAATGGGTCTTAATCCCTTTTTAGTCAGGGCTTATATTTGAATTGACCGAGTTCACAGATATTATCAACTCGTTCTGTCTTAATCCCTTTTTAGTCAGGGCTTATATTTGAATACAGATAACACTGTGCCTTGGTGGGAGCAAGGTGTGTCTTAATCCCTTTTTAGTCAGGGCTTATATTTGAATCCAATTCTCCTCGCCTACATCTAACACCTTTAACTTGTCTTAATCCCTTTTTAGTCAGGGCTTATATTTGAATTCCGACGGGTACTGCAAGCGGGCGGAGAAGTCGTGTCTTAATCCCTTTTTAGTCAGGGCTTATATTTGAATACATGAACCCGACACGGGAACAATTCATCAGTGCGTCTTAATCCCTTTTTAGTCAGGGCTTATATTTGAATTTTTTACAGGGCGTTGGTGACAATCTTTGACTTGGTCTTAATCCCTTTTTAGTCAGGGCTTATATTTGAATATTACAGTCGCCGTTATAAAGATACGGAGGATTTTGGTCTTAATCCCTTTTTAGTCAGGGCTTATATTTGAATTAGGGTCGCATTGGTTCACCGAGTCAGAAGCGTCTTAATCCCTTTTTAGTCAGGGCTTATATTTGAATAGCAGACATTAATAAAAAACTTTTTAATCAATATGTTATATTGATATTTCCCAATTTTTAAAGAACCATAAAGAGCTGGTTCAAGTTTTGATGAAATAATAGTCAATTTATAATCCGTCAACGCTCATTGGTGATCCAACAGGTTGATATTATAACGGTATCACTCAAGTGAGTCCAGCGGGTAATCCTGTCCAATAAATTCCCTCTGGCATAAAGGATTTCCCCAAGCGCCATTGAATTCCTTGTGTTGGAAGCTGGTACACTCGAAAATCATCTTCTTTTTTATTTATAAGTGCTAATACTTCATCAATACAAGTTTGTAGCTGTTTCTTGTTACCTTCAAACAAGAAAATACTGTACTGAATCGGTGTCGCATAGTGGCATAATTTCTTATATGCTCGTTGCAAACGCTTTGGATCACTCACATCATAACCTAATAAATACATATCAACTCCTCCCTATTAAAAACAAAATTCAACATTTTCTAACATAGTGCGTTGATTAAAAAAGTAAGGTGCAAGTGCGGTCTCCCAATTTTGTTGCAATAATTGTTGGGATGTTTCACTACTACGTCGTTGAGGCAAGAGCATGTTTAAACTACTTTGCTTTAACACCAATGCTAAAGCCCGGCAGTTTTCAGTCAACATTTTCCGCCAAAGCATAACCGCTTTTTCATAGGCAGAATAAAATTGAACCCGTCCTGTTTTACCCAACAGACACCCTTCATTTGTGGTACTAAAATATTCTTCACGTAAAATGCGGTCACGAAAACAACCAAGCAGCCAATTATCAACTAAAGGGCGCAATGGCTCGATTAAGTCACAAGCTAATGACTCGCGTCCAAAATCTAATCCGTGAAAAAATCCAATATAGGGATCGAGCCCAGCTCCATAAGCAGCCAACACAGCTTCGCCATGTAAGAGCGTATAAGCTAATGATAAAACGGCATTAAATGGATCACGTGGCGGGCGACGATTTCTACCGGCAAATTTTAAATGTGACGGTAAATAAATACTTAATGCGGTGAAATAAACAGCAGCCGCCCGCCCTTCAATTCCCCGTAAGGAAGCGACTGTCGATTGCTGAAATACACGCTGAATTAAATTATCTAATTCTTCAGCACGAGCCGAAAGCAAACATTTTTTATCCATTCGTTTATGACTAGCTTGCCACATCCAATTTTTTTGTGTAACTAATTTCAACAAAACAAGTTTTTTGGCAAACGTTAAGCAGAAAGATTCATCACTTGCAAGGGCATATTGAGCTAAACGTCGAGCTGCATCGTTATGTGGTCGAGACATAAATAACGTTGGGCTATTTTTTCTACCTGAAAGACAGATAATGCCAATATTTTTTTCGCCTAATTTTGCAAGCAATGACGCCTGTAATTTCACATCGCCTTTAATATAAATACGTTCAATTGGGGCTAGTGGAATCGTACCAATACGTTCATCATTTTCATAACAAATCAAAGCTTCATTTTGTAGTTTTAATTCCGTTCCTTTGCGATCAATATAAAGACTAGACATCATAGCTCCTTAAACCCATAAAAAAGGCTCTGTTGATTGCTGTTTTGCTTTGCCAAAAAATTGTCTTTCACAATTGTCATATAGTTGAAAAATATAAAGTCGATCCTGTTCTGTATCAATAGAATCTAGTAGATCTGACTTGAGCTTCAATAATTCATGTTTTGTCAACCAGCAGTCATAAAATGATTTTTGCCCACTTACCGCATAGCTTTCAATTTTCTTATGCACACAACGCAGCCGTTTGCTTTCTGTAATATCATAAGCGATTAAATAAAAAGAACGCGTGCTATCCATCAATATTCCTTCGTTCGTTTAACAAGAAATGCAACCACAAGGTTTCATTCCTACTAATTTTAAAAAACATTCATCTAAATTAAGCTCTTGCTTGGAAATATGATGAAATTAATACTAATTTAAAATGCTTGCAGTAATACTTCTAATTGAATCGCCTGCTAACATTGCAAGTATTTAACAATTTATTCCACTGTTTATTCTTGCTCAACCAATTATCTGAATGGCTGTTATACAAATAATAGGCTTCTACGCCATAACCAAATCCTTCCGGTGCTGATACAGATAATTCATCGTCATCAATATAACGAACATAGTCTTTATTTAATTTTCTCCGTAATGCTTCAATATTATGAATCCATTTTTTCCCATCTTTTATAAAATAGCGACCATTAAAAGCTCTCTCATCCTGAATTTCAGTATAGCCCAAAGCAATAGCTTTAATTTCACTATCCGTATAAGGTTTGAAAATATAAGGCAGTGTTGAATTTTCCGTATTTTTATTGGTATAAAACTCACTTCTCATTATATTCTCCTTACCAATTCTTGATATTCAGTAATAGAAATTATAGTGAGTGTGAGCCTAAATTGAGGGTATTACAAATCTGTAATAGATGATAATAAAAATCCAAGAATGGAAAAATAAAAAAGGAAAATATTACCTATCTTCCTTAAAACATCCAATCTATAAGATAGGCTAATCTTGAGCCACGGGGATAGGGAACCGGCAGGCTTTAATCTCTGCTTCAATCGCAGTTAAATCAATATGTTCTGCTTCAACCCCCAGTGTATAACACCGGGATTTAGACGATGGTATATAAGGTACATTTTTAGAATTATTATTTAGCCCAATTGCCGCTTTATATTTTTTAGTGATATCCGTTTTTGATTCAGAAAGTAAACTTTTAAAATCCTCGCCTAGACGAGTACTTTCATTGCCCACAGATTTTAGAATAACCATATAAAGATCAATAACTTTCTGTATCTTATTTTCATCAGGGCTTTCATATTGATAGGATAAACCCCGTTTTTTAAATAAACATAATGAAAGTAATAAAGCATAGCCACGCGGTGATAGACGTAATATTTCACAACCAAAGCGCACTTTTCGATCATCAATTGGCGTTAAAAAGGTGATTGTTGGCGTTTGCAAGGCATTTTGTGCTTTCTCAACCGATTGACTATAAGATAAATGGCTTCGCAATAAGCCGTCAGGCACGCCTAAACCAAGCCGCACCCAAGGAATTTCGGCTAACATCACTTTTGCCTGTGACACATCAATTTCTATCCCCTCGAGATCATTGATCATATGTGTATTCGGTTTTGGATAGAAAAATGTTGGCAAATTTTCATAACGCTCTTCCACCAAAACATGGGAAAGCGAATCCTGTTCACGCCCATACAATGACAACGCATAGCCTAAGAAAAAGCCCATCGTTTTGCGCCCGCCTGCGATCGAAGCATGAAGTGCGGTATCTTGTCGCTGACAAAATTCACTCACCAAACCAACAATTTGATCCGCAGCTAATTTATTTTCTTCAGGCGTGCGAATATCAGTTAAATCCATATTTTCACTATTTTGAATAACATGAATACAGCTTTCATCAAAATGGATGGCTGGCAAATGGTAATCTGCACAAAACTCAGCCAATGCACCTTCCGCCTTTTTACGCCCGCCTTCAATCCCAAGCAACGCATCCATAATCTCCTCTTTGCCCGGCAAGGTAGTAATCACATGCAATTCTGTTGGGATAAATTTTTTCTCCGTAACTAACGCATAAAGTGTTTCCGTGATCACCGCCGGGGACATTCCAGTGACTGAAAGCAGTATATTTTTCTTAATCTGGCTCATTATTTTCCTATCCAATTTTGAATTTTACTTTTCAACTGTTGCAATTCTTTTCCATGAATCACTTCGATTTTAAGTTCTTTTGCACGATTTCGATCGGCTTCATTCAGTTCGAAATAACTGACTAAACATTTTTTCGTCATCAAACCGCCATAATCTTTGAGTGCTTCCAGTTTATAGAGAATGCTTTCAGGTTTATCCGCTGATTTTTTACTCTGCATTATAGCGGTTTTGCACTCTACAATATGTAATTTATTATTGGCAATGAACACCACATCAAACTCATTTTTATTGCCTTTATTTTTTTCATCCCACGTTGATTTATTCGGGTTGTAATTGGTATTTCCCACTTCCAAATTCAGTGAAATATCTTGTACTTTATTGATATTTTTAAGCTCACTAAATACCACTTCTTCTAACCAACCGCCATTGAGTTTTTCCTTGGTTGCTTTATTTTTGAAATTGACACGCTCCCCATCAAATGCAATTATCTCTTCATCATGCAGTTCAAATAAGAAGTCGGTTAAGCCATTTTGTTTAAGTTCTTTATGCTCAAGTGCGGTTTTGTAGCCTGAATTTTCAGAACGGCTTGCAATACCATTTAATTGAGGAATGAGATTTCGATAGCGATCATAATAGTGAATAAATTCCTTAACCAAATCTAATTCAGATTCATTCACTGCTAATTTTTGCTCAGACACCACCGAATGCCCATATGCCATCAAATAGTTTTCCATGGTGATTTTAGTTGAGAGATGAATATCAGCCATTCGTTTTTTCTCTGCTGATTGGGATACAAAAACAATGCGATTTTTATCGGTGTCCATATAAAAAATCGGTTTATCTGCCATTGAAAATACATTTTGAGCAGCTATTGCCATCAGTTTTGTGCCACCCGTTACATTCAGCGCAATATCCTCACTTTCATATTGCGAAACAATATCTGCAATACGATCTTCAAGCTCTGCAAATTCAAATATATCGGCAAGATTTTCTAAAACAACATTCACACCTAATTTTTCAACGGTGTTTTTAAGAAATTTGGCTTGTTCTTTCATCTTGTTGGAAACCAAAAAAACCGCTTTTTTCGGTTTAAATTGCGGATCTAAGATCGGTAGTAAATTGGCGGCTGCTTGTACTGAAATTAAACAAAAGTGAATATCATATTTTGCGGCCATCATTTTCTCCTGAATTAATTTTTACTGTTCTAATGCTTTCACATAAAAAGGCATTAATCGGCAAGATTGCTGATTAAGTTGTTCTCTCGTTAATTCTTTCCCACGCTGATGTTCTTGCACGTTTAGCGACAAAAAATAAACTTTAGCCCCTTTTTGACACACTTGTGCAGCTAAATGGAGCGGTAATGTGCCCATCACAATATCCCCTGCTTGGATCTGCCCAACCTCTAAATGGCTAACCCAATGATCCACCATAATCGGCTGTTGTTTCATCCACTCCACTGTCCCTTGATGACGGGAAATAAACCATGTTGCCATATTTTAAATGTTAATTACCTTATGTTATTAATAGAAAGCCTAGCATAAGGTAATTTTTGCTTAGTCGGCAAAATTACAAATTTGTAATTTGGTATTTTCCTAAACCAAAAGACGCATTTTTTCCCACGTGTAGCCATTGTCCTAAATAAAGTAATTGAGCAACCCGCGATGAAACCCGATTCAATTGCCATTCCCCCACTAAACCACCTAATTGCATGGTTTGCTGTTGTCTTGACGAAAATCTTGTCCAATCTCGCCAACGCAGCCGTTTATGATCCGATATGTTGTCAATGTGCTGTTTCAACCCATTAAAATCCAGTTGCAATGTCTCTGTAGTATGAAATTCGGTGAGCAATACCAACCGCTTTGCCAAGCCAATTATTAAGCGTTCAATATGCAGTTCATCCGCAGATAATGGATGTCCGTTGCGTTGAATTCGCATTGGGGTTGATGTTTCACCGCACTTCGTATTTTTTCCGTATTCGGTGCAACAATTAAAAACTTACCTGCCGCATTGGTGATTTGACTTGTACTTGGCAATTCGCAAGCCTGTAGTACTTTAAGAGCAGCTAACTCAGAAAATAGCGAAACTTGAAATGAGCGTCCACGCAGTAACTTTGCCGCTTGTTTATTAGTTTCACTACCCGAAGCAAAAATAAAATCCTGAATACCAAAAAAATCACCTTGGATTAATAAGAACTTATCTTGCCCCCAGCTAATTTCTCGATTTTTCAGTGATTTTGCGGCTTCCCCATCGATTTGTCCGTTTTCATGGTGCCAACGCCAAAGTGCGGTCGCCATTGCCGCTGTAGTTTTAGAATGGTCGTATAATGACACTTCGGGTTTAACACCAAATGCGGTCGCTGACGGAATCGCGCTAGTATAACTTTGCCAAAGACTATCAAAATGATCGAGCCACAAAGACCAAGACTGACGGTGTGAATGCGGAATCTGTTCTAATCCTTGTAAAAAGGCATTCCATAAAGCATGGTACTCTTTTTGCGCTACACTATTTTCAGAGGGCTCATATCCTTGCCGCATTACTGGAAAAATCGTCTTGGCAGAAAGTGGTTTTAACGGATAGCAATAGTCGTTTTTATCCTTTTTCTCCGAAGTGAATGATATTTGCTCTAACAAACTGAATAAACGCGCTTGATAATGATTTTTTTGTTCACGACGACTTTCACCATTTTCTTTTGCCTGATTATATTGTTCAAACGTTTCTCTTTCAAAACCCGAAGCCACGCGATCTGCCGTCGCCACCACCCATTGCAAAAAGGTATCTGGTTTATGGTGTGCCGCTGCGGCATTAATCATTGAGTCTGTAATATCATTATTCTTATCACTGCGATTTGCAAAAGGAAATACATCGTCTTGAATTAAATCAGGAAGACGACGCTCAAGTAAATCTATCGCCCACCCAGTATAAGCTGCGTGCTGATGAGAATGATACTGCCCTTCCTTATTGAAATTAAAATGAGCAGCGAGATAATCTTTTGGTATCTCAATCTTTGCCCGTTGTGCAAATTTACCTAAATCGTGCAGAAGTGCAACCAATGCTACCCGGGCAGAGGCATTTAATAAATTCGTATCCATTTCAACTCCTTTTCTAATAAGATAATGAGCACATCATACTTAAAATACGATATAAATTATCTTTTTACAGATTTGTAATTTCAATAATTTGAACCAGCTCATATTTTTACCTGTACTACTTTAAAATACAGCCTAATGTATATAAAAAACCGCACTTTACATGTTAATTGCAAAGTGCGGTTGTGGTTAATTCGCCTCGAATAAACGTTAGTTCGTCTCAAATAAAAACACGGTGGTTTTGTGATAAGGCTCGTTGGCTTTACTGATTCCGCCGTATTTAAACCATTCGGGGTGATTCGGGGTGTCGGGCAGGGCTTGGGTTTCAAGGGCAATGCCGGCGTGGTTGGCGTAAGTTGAGCCGAGGCGGTTTGGCGTATTGGCGAGGAAGTTGCCACTGTACACTTGGATCGCCGGCTGATCAGTGAAGACTTTCAAGCATAAATCACCGTTGCTTGAACGCAGTTCCACTTGCGCCTCGGCATTTAACCCCGGTTGTTTGAGTAAAAACGCGTGATCATAGCCGGCAACCAGCTGTTGATCGCTGTCGTTTAAGAAATCTTGCACAACTGTTTTGGCGCTACGGAAATCAAAACCGCTGTTTGCCACCGATTTTAGCGGTGCTTTCGGGATACCTTCGCTATCCACCGGTAGATAATAATCGGCGTTGATTCTTAACTGATGTTGCAGTGCGGTTTGATCCGCACTTTCGCCGTCGAGGTTGAAATAAGCGTGGTTGGTGAGATTTAGCGGCGTGTCTTGATCCGTTTCGGCGTTAAAAATAACCAACAACGCATTATCGTCACGCAATTGATAGCGCACTTTGACCTGCACTGTGCCGGGAAAACCCTGATCGCCATCAGCCGAATGTAGCCCGAACTCAATTTGGTTATCATCATGACTTAAAATCTGCCAACGGCGTTTATCGAATGCCTGTGAACCGCCGTGCAATTGGTGCTTGCCTTGCTGGTTAGCAGCCAGCGGATAATCTTTACCGTTTAAGTGAAAAGCGGCATTGGCAATACGGTTGGCGAAACGCCCGACCGTTGCGCCCAAATAAGCCCCTTGTGCACTGTGCTGTTGTAAGTTTTCACACCCCAAGACGACATCACGCAAGCTTCCGCCAATCGGAATTTGACAGGAGAGCCACGTTGCCCCCCAGTCGGTAAAGCGAACCCGCATTCCCCGCCTATTCGCCAACGCCACCACCTGAAACGGTTTGCCGTCCGGGGCTAATTCTGCATTGTAAATATTGATCATAAAACACTGACTCCGGCCGAGGCATGGCAAACATAGAAGGTTTCTTTCAAGCCGGTGCGTTTATGATAATGCCCGGCAATCTGGCGGCGCACCGCGTCGATTTTATCTTCCGGCGCCAACGCGACGATACAGCCGCCGAAGCCGCCACCGGTCATACGTGCGCCGCCGCTGTTACCAATCACTTGCTGCGCCAATTCCACCAAGTAATCCACTTCCGGCACGGTGATTTCGAAATCATCGCGCATTGAATCATGCGATTGTCCCATCAATACGCCCAGTTGCTGTAAATCGCCGTTTTTCAACGCTGCCGCCGCATCCAACACCCGTTGGTTTTCGGTAACAATATGCCGCGCACGCTTGGCGACAATCGGGTCAAGTGCGGTCAATTCCTCTTCCAACGCCTTAAACTGCGCAATCGAAACATCGCGCAACGCTTTCACGCCGAAGAATGCCGCCGCTTGTTCGCATTGCTGGCGGCGGCTGTTGTATTCGCCCGCCACCAGATCATGTTTCACATTGGAATTGACGATCATCACCGCCACACCTTGCGGCACCGGCACCGCTTCGGTTTCCAAACTGCGGCAGTCGATTTTTAACAGATGATCTTTTTGTCCTAACGCCGAAATCAACTGATCCATATTGCCGCACTGGCAACCGACGAAACGGTTTTCCGCTTTTTGTCCGATCAGCGCAATATCAACATGGCTTAACGCCAATCCGCCCAATACTTGACAGAATTTTCCGGTCGCCACTTCCAACGCGGCTGAGGAGCTTAAACCGGAGGAAAGCGGTACATTGCCGCTGATCGCCAAATCCGCCCCGGTCTTAAACTCGGGACATTTTTCTTGTATATATTTCACCACTCCGCGTACATAACCGGTCCATTTATACTCGCCGTCCGCCTGCAAGTGCGGTTCAATCGGTCGGCTTAAATCAAATTCGTCCCATTGTCGCAAATCCGCCGCATACACTCGGAAAATATTGTCTTCGCGTTTCGCACCGCTGATTGCCGTGCCGTAATCAATCGCACAAGGCATCACGAAACCGTCGTTATAATCGGTGTGTTCGCCGATAATGTTCACCCGCCCCGGCGCATAAACCAACAGTTCGGGTTGATACTCAAATTGCTCGATAAATTCTTTTTGTGCTTGTTGCTGTGGTAAAAGCATGTCTTCATCTCCTTTCTTATTTTGCTTTGTAATGAATATCGCTTAGTGCCGCCAACCGTGCGGCGGCTTGCTCAGCCGTCAAATCCCGTTGTGATTCCGCCAGCATTTCATAACCGACCATAAATTTTCGCACGGTGGCAGAGCGTAATAACGGCGGATAGAACACGGCGTGCAACTGCCAGTGATCCAAATTGCGTCCGTCTTGGAAAAACGGTGCATAATGCCAGCCCATTGAATACGGGAACGGGCATTCAAACAGATTATCGTAGCGAATAGTCAATTGTTGAATTATCAAGGCAAGATCATCACGTTGTGCGTCCGTAAGTTCATTCATGCGTTTTACCGGCATTTTCGGCAACAGCATGGTTTCAAACGGCCATGCCGCCCAATACGGCACGACGGCAAGCCAAAACTCCGTTTCAACCACAGTACGGCTGCCGTCTTTTTGCTCGGCATTGACATAATCCAACAGCAGATTGCTGCCGTATTGTTGGTAATATTTCAATAAATTGCGTTCTTTGGTGGCGATTTCGTTCGGTAAAAAACTGTTCGCCCAAATTTGCCCGTGTGGGTGCGGCTGTGAGCAGCCCATCGCTTCACCTTTATTTTCAAAGGCTTGCACCCAAAGATAATCTTTGCCTAATTCTTCGATTTGCTCGTTCCAGGTTTCCACAATTTGGCGTAATTCCGGCACACTCAATTCCGGCAAGGTTTTGCTGTGATCCGGTGAAAAACAGATGACACGGCTCAAACCGCGCACGCCCATCACTTGAAACAGCGGGTTGTCACTCGGCGGCGCGTCGGGACTATCGGTCATTAAAGCGGCAAAATCATTCGGGAAAACATAGGTATGCTTGTAGTCCGGATTGACTGCGCCGGAAATCCGCTTGTTAGTCGGGCACAAGAAACAGTTTTCATCATATTGCGGTAACTGATGAGTTTCCAATTTTTCACTCTGCCCACTCCAAGGACGTTTGGCGCGGTGAGGGGAAACCAAAATCCATTCATCTTTCAATGGGTTATAGCGGCGATGCGGGTGTTCCGTCGGATCAAAATTTACACTATTCATCTCAATTCACCTATTTATTTATATTCAAATAAAATGTAATCGGTTACATTATCGGCGTTAAATATAGCATAATCCAGCAAACAAACCGTTAATTAGATCACAAAACGCCTAAATACTTTGCCGTTTACTCTCGGAAAATAAAAAAATGGCGTATGATAGGAAACGGTTTCAATTAATCTGATGTGAGGATAGTAAAAATGGTGACGATTCGTGATGTGGCAAAACACGCCAATGTTTCAGTGGCGACAGTTTCGCGCGTGTTGAATGATCACCCTTCCATCACGGAAAGAACCCGTGAAGCGGTATTAAGCGCGGTGCAACAACTCGGTTATTATCCCAATGCCAATGCGCAGGCTCTCGCCTCGCAAAGCAATGATACCATCGGTGTGGTAGTGACCGATGTAACCGATTCGTTTTTTGCCATTTTGGTGAAATCGGTTGATCAAGTCGCCGCTAAACATAAGCGCAATATTTTGATCGGTATCGGTTATCATGATTTGGAAAAAGAGAAGCAAGCGATTGATCTATTGTTAAAAAAACGCTGTAATTCTTTGGTCGTCCACGCCAAAGCCCTGAGCGACGAGATGTTGCAAGACTACTTAAGCCACCATCCGGGCATGGTGATTATTAACCGTACGATTCCCGGTTTTGAACACCGTTGCATTGCCTTGGACAATGAAAAAGGCACTTACTTGGCGACCACCACCTTGATTCAACATGGACACCGTCACATCGGTTATATCGGCTCCAACCATCATATTAATGACGAAAGCGAGCGTAAGTGCGGTTATTTAAAAGCGTTATCCGATAACCAACTCCCGCTCTGTTATCATGCCATCGCCAATTCCTCTCCCGATTATCAAGGCGGCGAAGAAGCGATGATCAAACTATTGAGTTACAACTCCAATCTGACGGCGTTGGTTTGTTACAATGATTCCATGGCGGCGGGCGCAATATCGATCTTGAATGAAAACAACATCAAAGTGCCCCACCAATTTTCGATTATCGGATTTGACGATATGCCGATCGCCAGTTACTTAGTGCCGAAACTGACCACTATTAGGTATCCAATTGATTTAATGGCAAGTTATGCGGCGGAACTGGCACTCAGTTTAGTCAATAAAGAAGTGGCGTCACCGGAAAATATCACTTTCAACCCGACCCTGGTGAAACGTTTCTCGGTCAAGTCCATTTAATTTGGAATGAAATTGTGATCCACGCCACATATTTTTTAATTAAATTATGTAATCGTTTTCATAATGTGAATAGGATCACATACTTTTAAAGACAGCTTGAGTATCCTATACCCTGACATTATCGCTCAAAGCAGATAATACTCTAAGTATCGGTTGCAGCAAAACCGATGGCATTTATCTTTATATAGCAAAGATGGAGAGAATTACCATGAAAAAAACCGTATTGACTTCTGTTGCATTGGCTGTCGGATTAGGTATTGCAGCAACGTCTGCGCAAGCCGCCAATCGTATCGGTGTAACTATCTACAAATACGACGATAACTTTATGTCCACCATGCGTCAGGAAATTGAAAAAGAAGCCGAAGCATTGAAAGACATCGAGTTATTGATGAACGATTCACAAAATGCCCAATCCATTCAAAACGATCAGGTGGACGTATTGATTTCCAAAGGCGTAAAAGCCTTGGCTATCAACTTGGTTGACCCGGCGGCGGCACCGACCATTATCAAAAAAGCCTCTGAAGAAGATATCCCGGTGGTATTCTTCAATAAAGATCCGGGCCAAGCGGCGATCAACAGCTACGATAAAGCCTACTATGTGGGCACTGAGCCGAAAGAATCCGGCGTGATCCAAGGTGACTTGATCGCCAAACAGTGGAAAGCCAATCCGGCTTGGGATTTAAACAAAGACGGTAAAATCCAATATGTGTTGCTGAAAGGCGAACCGGGACATCCGGATGCCGAAGCGCGTACCGAGTTTGTTATCAAAGAACTGAACAATCAAGGCATTCAAACCGAACAACTGTACATCGACACCGGTATGTGGGACGCGGCAATGGCGAAAGACAAATCTGACGCATGGTTATCCGGCCCGCATGCCAACACCATTGAAATGATCATCGCCAACAACGATGGTATGGCAATGGGCGCCCTAGAAGCAACCAAATCCCACGGTAAAAAACTGCCGATTTTCGGGGTTGACGCCTTGGCGGAAGTATTGCAACTGGTTAAATCCGGTGCGATTGCCGGTACCGTATTAAACGACGGCGTAAACCAGGCAAAAGCAGTGGTGCAATTGGCTGACAACTTGGCAAATGGTAAAGATGCTGCCGAAGGTACCGAATGGAAATTGGAAAACCGTGTCGTCCGTATTCCATACGTCGGTGTTGACAAAGACAATTTGGATAATTTCTTAAAATAATATGTTGTAATCTTGGGGAGAGATTCTCTCTCCCCTTTTTCGCTTGAGGTTGGATATGAGTGTAGAGCAATCCGTGCAAACAGAAAGTAAAGTTCTGTTGGAGATGAAAGGGGTAAGTAAAACCTTTCCCGGCGTAAAGGCGCTGGACAATGCCAATTTGACAGTGCGATCACATTCGGTTCACGCCCTGATGGGGGAGAACGGAGCCGGAAAATCCACATTACTGAAATGTCTATTTGGTATTTACGCCAAAGACGAGGGCGAAATTCTTTTTCTTGGAAAGCCGGTTAATTTTAAAACCTCAAAAGAAGCGCTGGAAAACGGAATTTCAATGGTACACCAAGAGCTGAACTTGGTTAAACAAAGCAGCGTAATGGACAATCTCTGGTTGGGGCGTTATCCGACCAAAGCCGGGTTGGTCGATCACACAAAAATGTATAACGACACCCAAGCTATTTTTAAAGAACTGGATATTGATATCGATCCGAAAATGAAAGTGGGCAAACTCTCCGTTTCCCAAATGCAAATGATCGAAATCGCCAAAGCCTTCTCTTATAATGCCAAAATCGTGATCATGGACGAACCGACGTCCTCGCTTTCCGAAAAAGAAGTCAGCCACCTGTTTTCGATTATCGAAAAACTGAAAGAACGTGGCTGCGGCATTATTTATATCTCGCACAAAATGGACGAGATTTTCAAAATTTGCGATGAAGTCACGGTATTGCGCGACGGTAAATGGATTAACACCATTCCGGTCAAAGGCGCAACCATGGACGGTATCGTCGCGATGATGGTCGGACGTGAGCTGACCCAACGCTTCCCGCCGAAAATCAACCAACCGAAAGAAGTGATTCTGACCGTTGAAAATCTGACCGCACTGAATCAGCCGTCAATCCAAGACATCAGTTTTGAACTACATAAAGGTGAAATTTTAGGCATTGCCGGTCTGGTGGGCGCAAAACGTACCGACATCGTGGAAACGATTTTCGGGATCCGCGAAAAAAAGAGCGGTGTGGTCAAACTACACGACAAAGTCATGCGCAATAAAACCGCACTTGAAGCAATCAACAACGGTTTTGCTTTAGTAACCGAGGAACGCCGTTCCACAGGGATTTATTCCAATTTAAGCATTGAATTTAATTCACTGATTTCAAATATAAAATCCTATATGTCCAAATTCGGACTGCTGAGTTCGACTAAAATGAAAAGCGACACCCAATGGGTTATCGATTCGATGAATGTGAAAACACCATCGCATAAAACCAATATCGGCTCGCTTTCCGGCGGAAATCAGCAAAAAGTCATTATCGGACGTTGGTTGTTGACCCAACCGGAAATCCTGATGTTGGACGAACCGACACGCGGGATTGATGTCGGCGCTAAATATGAAATTTATCAATTGATTATGGAGCTGGCGCAAAAAGACAAAGGCATTATCATTATTTCTTCCGAAATGCCGGAACTGTTAGGGATTACCGATCGGATTATGGTGATGAGCAACGGCAAACTCGCCGGTATCGTCAACACCAAAGAAACATCGCAGCAAGAAATTTTACAGCTTGCCGCTAAATATTTATAAAAAATAAGAGAAGGGATAAAACCATGGCTGACTTAGGAAAAAACAAATCTCTTGATTTCCTCAAACAAAATGCAATTTATTTCGTATTACTGATTTTATTGTCGATCATCATCATTCAGGACTCCAGCTTCTTGAGTTTGATTAACTTCAGTAACATCTTAACCCAATCGTCTGTTCGATTGATTATCGCCCTTGGGGTTGCCGGTTTATTGGTGACACAAGGCACCGACTTATCCGCCGGGCGTCAGGTCGGTTTGGCTGCGGTGGTTTCCGCTACCTTGCTGCAAGCGATGGATAACGTCAACCGCGTGTTCCCGGACATGGCTGAAATTCCAATTCCGTTAGTGATTTTAGTCGTCTGCGCCATCGGTGCGGTGATCGGCCTGATGAACGGTTTCATTATCGCAGTATTAAACGTAACGCCGTTTATCGCCACCTTGGGTACGATGATCATCGTGTATGGTATCAACTCGCTGTATTATGACGCGGTCGGTTCTTCGCCGATTGCCGGCTTCACCGCTTCATTCTCCGAATTCGCACAAGGCTATTTCCGATTCGGCAAGTTTAGGCTGTCATACATTACGATCTACGCCACCATTGCGACTATCTTAGTCTGGATTATGTGGAACAAAACCCGCTTCGGTAAAAACATCTTCGCTATCGGCGGCAACCCTGAAGCCGCGCGCGTATCCGGTGTAAACGTGACCCGTAACTTAGTCGTTATCTACATGATCGCCGGTATGTTCTACGCCTTCGGCGGGATGTTGGAAGCCGGTCGTATCGGCAGTGCCACCAACAACCTCGGCTTTATGTACGAATTGGATGCGATTGCCGCCTGTGTGGTCGGCGGGGTTTCCTTCGCCGGTGGTGTGGGCACGGTTATCGGGGTGGTAACCGGGGTATTAATCTTCACCGTCATCAACTACGGCTTAACCTACATCGGTGTCAACCCATATTGGCAGTACATCATTAAAGGCAGCATTATTATCTTAGCGGTAGCGATTGACTCGCTGAAATACGCGAAGAAAAAATAAGGCGTAAAAAGCAGCACTAGCAAGCTGACCGCACTTGGGACTCCTCTAACCAAGTGCGGTTTTTTTATTCTTTCGGCAACGGCGTATCTTGCGGATCAAAAGCCAATACCTGGGTTAAGGATAACGGACTGACCAATATTTTATCGATCCGTTTCTCATCCATATCAATAATTTCAAAGCGCCAGCCTTGCCAATCAACATAATCGCCGGTATTCGGTATCCGCCCCAACAGCAACATAATCATGCCGCTGAGGGTGTAATATAATTCTTTATCCTCTTCCGGTAATATTTTCAGCGCCAAGCGGTCTTTCATTTCCGGAATCGGGATCGTACCGTCTAAAAGCCACGAGCCGTCTTCACGCTGAATCGCCCAAGCGTCGGCTTCATTATTCGGGGTAAATTCGCCGGTCACCGCTTCTAGAATATCTTGCAGGGTAATAATGCCCTCCACTTCCCCGTATTCATCGATAACGAACGCCATCTGCATATTCTGCAGTCTGAATTGCTCCAACAGCTCCATGCCGGTCAAGGTTTCCGGCACATAAATACAAGGGGACAAATTAGCCGAATAATCAATTGGTTGCCCGCTGGCAATGTAAATAAGCGCCTGCTTGGCGTGAATAACGCCTAAAATTTTATCCAAACCGCCGTCGCAGACCGGAAAACGGGAATATTCCGAAGTAATTAAAAGTTGTAAATTATCTGCCGCCGCATTTTTAATATCAATAAACACCACTTCCGAGCGCGGAATGATTAATGAGCCTAATTTACGATCATCAAGCCGAAAAACATTGCGCACCATTTCATGCTGGTTTTGTTCGATAATGCCGGCTTCCGATCCCTCCTCTAACATCGCGTGAATCTCTTCTTCGGTCACGCTGGATACTTGGTTTTCCTTCACGCCGATTAATTTTAATAATGCGTGGGTCGAGATCGACAACAACTTAACAAAAGGTCGGGTGAAAGCTGCCAGTGTCTGCATCGGTTTCGCAACCAGACAAGCGATCGATTCGGGGTTAATCTGCCCCAAACGTTTCGGCACGAGCTCGCCGATCACGATCGAGAGATAGGTAATCACAATAACAACAACGGCGGTTGCCGTGATATTAGCTGTTTTTAGCGCCAAACCGAAAGATTGCAGCCAAGCCGATAGCGAACCGGCAAAGACGGCTTCACCGACGATACCGTTTAAAATACCGATTGAGGTAATTCCGATTTGAATAGTGGACAGAAAGCTCGTCGGATCTTCACCCAATTTAAGTGCGGTCGCTGCGGCATTATTGCCTTGTTCGGCAAGTTTGCTTAAACGTGTTTTGCGGGCAGTCACCAACGCAATTTCAGACATGGCAAAAATAGCATTCAATAAAATAAGTCCTAATAAAATCAAGACTTCCATGATTTCTCCCTTTGAAGTAAAAAAATGCGGTAAATAAAAAATACAATCGCTAGTGTCACGCTAGGATTAAAAAAGTAAGAAGGTGAGGGGGGTACGCTGTCAGCATTCATATCAGGTTAATATGTTGTCGTTATATCCTATTTATTTTTTTAAATAATTAAATTATCGCATAACTTAATATTCAATACCGTTTTCTACACTATTTGTTTCATTGGCTTTTCAATATAACCGTTTTTTATTTTATGTCAATAACAGCTATTTTATGATAGTACTATATCGGACAACGCAGAACTGAATAATGCAAAAATTTATTTGCCGATACCGTATTGTTTTAATTTATTGGCAACAGTGGTGTGCGACACGCCAAGGCGTTGTGCCAATTTGCGCGTGCTCGGGTAGTGTTGATAGAATTTTTGCAGCAGCTCACTTTCAAACTGCCCGATAATCTGCTCCCAGTCCATGCCATCGAATTGGCTTAATTCAAGATCAGTGCGCTGCGCTGGCGGGGCCGAAGTAAAGTGCGGTTTGGATAATGTTTGCTTCTCGCCTAACGAAGCGCAACTGCGATACAGTAAGTTATACAACTCACGTACATTGCCGCGCCAGTCGTGATTTTGCAGCGCATTCAGATAATCCTGATCGTATTGCGGCACGCTGATATTCAACTGTTGGCTAATCTTTACCAAGAAAAAATCGACCAAGTGCGGTATGTCTTGTTTATGTTGGCGCAACGGCGGAATATCGAGACTGAGCACATTTAAACGGTGATACAAATCCTCACGCAGTTCGCCGTTTTTGACATACTCCGCCAGCGGTTTTTGCGAGGTGCAAATCACGCGTACATCGGCGTAATGCTCCTGTTCTTCGCCCACACGACGATAGCTGCCATCGCTGAGAAAACGCAATAATTTGGCTTGCAAGCCCAATGACAATTCATTGATCGAATCCAATAACACCGTGCCGTGATTGGCATACTCAAAAAAACCGGTGCTGTGGTTGCCGTGGGTGCTGTCGCCGAACATCTCTTGTTCTGCCGCTTCCGGCGGCAAACCGGCACAGTTCACTGCAATAAATTTTTCTGTGCGGCGGTTGCCCCATTGATGACAGAGTTTAGCCAACAGATCCTTGCCTGTACCGGTCTCGCCTTGAATCAGCAGCGGCGCATCGGATTGGGCAAACTGTTTCAGTTGCTGCAACAAACGGCGCATTTCCGCACTTTGCGCTACGATCTCCGCTTGCGGATCGGTTTCAATAAAATTGTCGTGCTTTGTCGTCATTATGATGATCTCTTTCTTCTGTTCATTATTCTGCCAAACGATTCACAAAACGGTAAAACAGCCCCTGTGGATCAGCCGCCAATTCGGCATAGCTGCCTTGTTGTTGCAATTCGCCGTTGTCCATTACACAAATGCGGTCAAACTGCTCAAGTGCGGTCAAACGGTGGGTGACCATAATCAGGGTTTTGTCCCGGCAATGCCGTAACAGCAGTTGCAACACTTGCCGCTCGGTTTCGCGATCCAAGCCTTCGGTCGGTTCATCGAGTAAGATAACCGCACTTTCGCTCAATAAAATCCGTGCAATGCCTAACCGCCGCTGCTCACCGCCGGATAACGGACGGCCGCCGTCGCCCAACCAAAGATCCAAACTTTCCGCCTGTTCGGTCAATTGACTTAAACCGACTTGTTGCAGCACCGTGATCATTTGCTGATCGCTTGCCTGTTCGTTTGCCAACAATAGGTTATCACGCAGGGTGGCGCTAAACACATACACTCGTTGGCTGAGAAAAGCGATTTGTCGGCGCAAAAAGGCTTCGCTGTAATCCGTCAGATTATAACCGCCTAAGCACACTGCACCTTGTTGCGGATCATAATTTCGCAGAATCAGTTGTAACAAACTGGATTTGCCGCTGCCGGTTTTGCCAAGCAAGGCGACTTTTTCCCCTTGCGCCACTTGCCAGTTCAGATCACGCAAGACCGCACTTTGCGTTTCCAATGAAGCACTTGGATAAGTAAAACGGATATTTTGCAGACTTAACAATGGGTTGCTTAGTAACGACCGGCTTAAATCCGAATGCGCGCGCTCGCCGTGAAATGCCACCAAGGGTTGCTGTTCGATAATCTCATTGACCCGTTCGGCAGAGCTGATCACCTGCCCCAAACGCAAAAACGCCGCACCCAACGGCATTAAAATTTCAAAAGCCGCCAAGGCGGAAAAGGTGAACAGCGCAATATTGGCAAGGCGCAGATAATGGCTGTCGCCAAAATCCGTCGCGCCGGCAAGCCATAACATCAATAATAAAATCGAGCCGTTGCCGAACAGCAACACCGCCGCCGACAAACCGCTAAGATTGGCTTCTTTGGCTTGCAATCGCTGCCATTGTTGCTCGCTGTGTTGCAGTTTTTGCCGTTGCGGTTGCGCCACGTTAAACAGCAGCAATTCCGCTTGATTTTGCAACCAGTCGATAAAACGCACCCGATACGCGGCACGTTCCGCCGTCAGCGGTTCGCCGAATTTTTTGCCTAAACGGTAAAACACCGCCGGAATTAAGATCATCAAGCCGAACAGGGTTAAAGCCAAAATCAAAGCCAAAGTGCGGTCAATCAGGCTTAAACCTAAGAACAAAAATAAAATCACCATGCCGGCGCTGATAAACGGCGCAAGCAGGCGCAAATACAGGCTGTCGAGAGTATCGACATCGGCAACCAAGCGGTTCAATAAATCGCTGTTGCGGTAACGCGCCAACACCGCCGGAGAAAGCGGAATCAACTTTTGGAACACCGTCATGCGCAAGCGCGCAACCACGCGGAAAGTGGCGTCATGGGTGACAATCCGCTCAAAATAACGCAACGCCGTGCGCCCGATCGCCAAGCCGCGCACCCCTGCCGACGGGTAGAAAAAGTTAAATAATATATTCGCTCCGGCAAGGGATGCCGCCGCCAAGAACCAACCGGATAAGGTGAGCAAGCCCACACTTGCCGCCAAGCCGCACATCATCAGCACTACGCCGAACACTAAGCGCAACGCATTATGTTTAAACATGGCTAAAAAAGGCAAAATCGCACGCATAATCTCTCCGTCACTCAATCGTGTGCCGGCGTTCCGCCAATAAATCAGCAAAATAACCCGGCTGTCGGCGCAGTTCGTTAAAACCGCCCTGTTGTAAAATCTCACCCTGTCGCATTACCCAAATTTGATCGCACTGTTGCAGATCTTCAATGCGGTGAGTCACCATTAACGTGGTTTGGCGTCGGCTCAAGGTTTGCAAGGTTGCCAAGACCGCACTTTCCGAATGGGCGTCAAGGCTGGCGGTCGGTTCGTCCAACAGCAACAAACCGGCACTACGCAACAACGCCCTGGCAATTGCCAAACGCTGCGCCTGCCCGCCGGAAATACCGGCACTGCCCTCTTGAATTTGATAATCCAAGCCCAGTTTATCGGTAAATTCGCTGGCATACGCCGCTTGTAACGCCTGTTGTAATTCGGTTTCCGTTGCATTCGGGTTGCCGAGCAACACGTTTTCACGAATTGATGTCGCTAATAATAGCGGATTTTGCCCGACCCACGCGATTTTTTGTCGCCATTGGTGAAGATCCAAATCACGAATTTCAACGCCGTTGACCTGTAAACTGCCGCGATACGGCAAAAAGCCGAGCAGCACATTGAGCAGTGAACTTTTGCCTGCGCCGCTCTGCCCGACCAACGCCACATTTTGCCCTGCCGCTAAGTTGAAATTGAGTTTTTGGCTTAACGGCTGCCCTTGCGGACTGAGAATTTCCAAATCCCGCGCCTGCAATGAAAGCGGATTTTCAACCGTCTGCACCGCACTTTCGCTTTGACTGTACAAAAAATCTTGTCGTAAGAAAGCTTCAATCGCATCGGCGGCGGCAATGGCGGCGGCACGATCGTGGTAATATGTGCCGAGATCGCGCAACGGCTGGTAAAATTCAGGCGCAAGAATCAAGCTGAAAAAACCGACGAATAAGGCGAGAGTTACGCCGTCGTAACCGAAACTGAGCTGCCCCAGATAGCTGAAACCGAAATAAACCGCCATCAGCGCAATCGAAATAGAGGTGAAAAACTCCAACACCGAAGAGGACAAAAACGCAATTTTCAACACGTCCATCGTGCTTTCGCGGAATTCGTCTGCCGCCTCGCCCATACTCTGTTGTTGCTGTGCGCTGCGCCCGAATAAACGCAGGGTATCCAAACCGCGCAAGCGATCCAAAAATTGTCCGCTCAGCCGCCCTAACACCGTGATATTGCGCTGGCTGGTTTCCGCCGCTTTCAACCCGACCAATGCCATAAAAATCGGAATCAACGGTGCGGTCAACAGCAGGATTAATCCGGCAACCCAGTTGATCGGAAAGACCGCGATTAAGATAATCAACGGTACCAGCAGCGACAAAAATTGTTGGCTGAGATAACGGGCGTAGAAATTATGCAGATTTTCCACTTGTTCCAACACGATCGTCGCCCACGTGCCTGCGGGGTGGATTTTCATCGCCACCGGTCCGATAGCCGCCAGCTTATCCAGCACCTGCTTGCGCACCGCTTGACGCAACCGCTGTCCGCTGTAAAAACCCAGTTTTTCGCGCAGATATAACATTAGCGCACGCACGGCAAAAATCGCCGACAGCGTCGCAAAGTGGGGTATAAACTGCTCGCGCGCCAGTTGTTGCATAATAAAACCGTCTAAAATCAACGCCAGCAGCCAAGTCTGCCCGACCAATAACACCGCACTCAGACAACCGAGCAGCACATTGAGGTAAAGCGGACGTTTGATGATGTTTTGTTGCTGGCGCAACCATTTGGCAACCGTTTTTTGACGGGTTTTATTCATGGGTGATCCTAGTTTTTAATCAATGGCTTGATAATGTCATCTTCGCTTCCTCCGCATGCGGAGGGAGTACCATTTTTCGCGAGAAAAATGGGGAGGGAGGGGAAAATAGAAGAATAAATATTGATAAATTTGCCTCCCTCCGTCCTACGGACACCTCCCTCCGCAAGCGGAGAGAGGGAAGATGAGAATCAAATACGGTTAATTTTGCTGTGCGTCCAAAAACCGTTCCGCATCTAACGCCGCCATACAGCCTGTTCCGGCGGAGGTGATCGCTTGGCGGTAGTTGTGATCCATCACATCACCGGCAGCAAATACGCCTTCGACCGATGTGGCGGTGGCATTGCCCTCCAAACCGGATTTGACCACGATATAGCCGTTGTTCAAAGCCAGTTGCCCCTCGAAAAGTGCGGTATTCGGCGAGTGTCCGATGGCGACGAACACGCCGTCCAGTTTCAGCTCTTCGGTTTGCGCCGATTGGGTATCTTGCAAGCGCACGCCGGTAACACCCATCTCATCGCCCAACACCTCCTGCAAAGTGCGGTTGGTGTGCAATATGATTTTGCCCTCTTCCACCCGTTTCATCAGGCGATCCAACAGGATTTTTTCGCTGCGGAACTGCTCACGGCGGTGGACTAAATGCACTTCGGAAGCCACGTTGGCTAAATATAACGCTTCTTCGACCGCGGTATTGCCGCCGCCGATCACCGCAACCGGTTTGTTGCGGTAGAAAAAGCCGTCGCAAGTGGCGCAAGCGGAAACTCCGCGTCCTTTGTAGCTTTCTTCACTGTCTAAACCGAGATATTTTGCCGACGCGCCGGTGGCGATAATCAAGGCATCACAAGTAAATTGCTGCACATCACCGTTCAGTTTAAACGGACGGCTGGTGAGATCGACGTTGTTGATGTGATCAAACACGATTTCGGTATTGAATTTTTCCGCGTGCTGCAACATCCGTTGCATTAATTCCGGTCCGGTGGTGTCGCCGTAGTCGCCCGGCCAGTTTTCAATTTCGGTAGTGGTAGTGAGCTGCCCGCCCTGCTGCATGCCGGTCACCAGCACCGGATTCAAATTGGCACGCGCGGCATACACCGCCGCAGTGTAGCCGGCAGGCCCCGAACCTAAAATCAATAAGTTGCAATGTTTAACGGTCATTCCATGTCTCCTAACATAATGTGTTCGGTGATTATAAGCGAAATTAATACAATAACGAATAAAGCTGACGGCGATATTGATTGGCAAGCGGATCGCTGCTGCCGATTGCCGATAAAATCGACAAATATTGCTGTTTCACTTCGCCATTGGCGGCATTTAAATCTTGTTTTAAAAAGCCGAGCAACAGCGACAACGCTTCTTCGTTGCGTGCGGCTTGGTGCAGTTGTAACGCCAGTTGCAAGGCAATTTCAGGACTCGGGTTACGGCTGAAATCCTGTTGCAATTGTTGAATTTCGGGGGTGTCCGCCGCTTGGATCAACAATTCAATCTGCGCCTGCAAGCCCTGCCAACGGCTGTCGCGATCCTGAATCGGGATCTGCTGCAAAATCTCGCTCGCCGCTTCGGTATTTTTCATCGCAATATAGGTTTCGGCGTACAACAGTGCAATATCGCTGTTTTTATGATCGGACAAATTCCACGCCTCTTTCAGTAAGGGCAAGGCTTGATCGTAAGCTTCCGCTTGCAGGAAATCCAACGCTTGGTTGAATTTAATCTCTTCCTCTTTCGGCAGGATCACGCTCAAGCGCACCTTTAGCTCATCTTCGCTCAACACGCCCGGAAAGGCGTCAATCGGCGCGCCGTCTTTAAACAGATAGGTGGTCGGCACGGCTTGAATTTGGAATTGGCGCGCAATCGCCTGTTGCTGTTCGCAATTCACTTTCACCAACACAAATGCGCCCTGTTGCTGATCGGCAATGCGTTGTAAAAGTGCGGTAAATTCTTCCGACTGTGGGTGTCCCGGCATATAAAAACTGAACACCAACGGGAATTGTTGGCTCAGTTGCAGCACGTCGTTGAAATTTTGTTCCGTCAGATCAAGAATATAATTTTTGTTATCAAGCATTATCAGCCCCTTATACGATGGTTTCGGCTATTCTAGCAAATTTTGAGATGAAAAATAGAGATAGGCTAATAGATGGGGGCGGATTGGAAGATTTAAACCCTGACATGAACGTCAGCGATGATCTCCCTCCGCACGGGGAGGGAGAAAAGGAATTTATCCGTAAAATAACCTAGTAAACACGAGGCTACTTGTATTTCTTATGAAACTCATCACGTAACTCGAGCAATTTTTCAGCGTGTTTTTTGGCTTGTGCCAAGTCGCCTTGTTCAGCAAGTTTTACGCTTTCGGCGGAAACATCAGCCAGCTGTTGCAAGCCGGATTGATAATCCAGCACTGCCGGGCTGTCTTTGGCTTGATCGTGCAGCTTATAAGGCAAAAATTGCTTTGCCGCTTCCGCCGCTTGGCTTAGTTTTTGTAACGATTGTACAAATTCCTGTGCGTTATCGGTTTTCATTGCCGCCGTTGCACTGCCGGCAATGGTACGCATTTCATCTTTCAGTGCCGCTGAAGCAACGTTGCTACTTAAGGCGGCGACGGCTAACACGGCACCAAATACCACACTTTTCCAAGATTGAGTCATTTTCATCATATTTCCCACTAATTAAAGTAAAATTAAACTAAAAAGTAAACAAGCGGTTATACGTTTTTCACCGTTTCCGCAATTCGTTCTGCCGAGCGTTGAGCAAGCTCTCCGTCAGCGCATTCTACCATAACACGGATTAACGGTTCTGTGCCCGACTTTCTTAATAAAATTCTACCGTTTCCGTCTAATTCTTTTTCCACTTCCGCCGCCACCGCTTTCACGCTGTCGTGTTCCAAGGGGTTTGCACCGCCGCTAAAGCGTACGTTAATCAACACTTGCGGGAACAGTTTGACCGCACTTGCCAATTCATTCAGCGACATTTTTTGTTGTACCATCGCCGCCAGCACTTCCAAAGAGGCGATAATGCCGTCGCCGGTGCTGTTTTTATCTAAAATGATGATATGTCCCGAATTTTCGCCGCCAAATTTCCAATTGTGCGCTTCCATTTGTTCCAACACATAACGGTCGCCGACATTGGCGCGCACAAACGGGATTGAAAGCTGTTTCAACGCCACTTCCAACGCCATATTGCTCATTAATGTGCCGACTACGCCGCCGGACAATTTTCCGGCGCGCAACGCTTCGCGTGCGATGATAAACAGGATTTGATCGCCATCAACGACGTTACCTTTGTGATCGACCATCATCAGGCGGTCGCCGTCGCCGTCGTAAGCCAAGCCGACATCGGCTTTGGCTTGCAACACGATTTCACGCAAGGCATGAATATCGGTCGCACCGCACTTTTCATTGATATTTAAGCCGTTTGGTTTGGTACCGATTTCAATCACTTCCGCGCCCAGTTCACGCAACACATTTGGCGCGATATGGTAAGTCGCGCCGTTGGCGCAATCGACCACGATTTTGTAATTTTCCAAGCTAAGGTGTGCCGGAAAGGTGCTTTTGCAAAATTCGATATAACGTCCGGCGGCATCGGTGATACGACTGGCGCGCCCTAATTCCGCCGATTCGACGCAATCCATCGGTTGATCGAGCATGGCTTCAATCGCCGCTTCCACTTCGTCCGGCAATTTGGTACCTTTGCTGGAAAAGAATTTAATGCCGTTGTCCCAATACGGATTATGCGAGGCGGAAATCACGATCCCGGCCTCGGCACGGAAAGTGCGGGTTAAATATGCCACCGCCGGGGTCGGCATAGGGCCGATAAATGCCGCCGACAAACCGGCGGCGGTCAGACCGGCTTCGAGTGCCGATTCCAGCATATAGCCGGAAATGCGCGTGTCTTTGCCGATCAGCACTTTACGGCTGCCTTGGGTTGCCAAGACTTTGCCTGCCGCCCAGCCTAATTTCAGCGCGAAATCGGGGGTGATCGGGTATGTGCCCACTTTGCCGCGCACGCCGTCGGTGCCGAAATATTTACGTTCTGCCATTGTTTTTTCCTCTATTGATTTTAGGCGTTTTGCATTGCCTGCCAAATCTTCAATGCGTCGGACATCGCCGCCACATCATGTACTCTTAAAATCGTTGCGCCGTTAATCGCCGCCAGTAAGGTTGCGGCAACGCTGCCAACCATGCGCTGTTCCACCGCTTTATCCAACACCTGCCCGATCATGCTTTTGCGCGACAGCCCGACGAGCACCGGATAACCGTACTGACAGAAAAGGTTCAGTTGTTGCAACAACTGATAATTATGCCGCACGTTTTTGCCGAAACCGAAACCCGGATCAAGGATCAGGTGCACCGGTTTAATCCCTGCGCTGATACACGCCTGCGCCCGTTGCAACAGGTAATCTAAGACTTCCTGCACCACGTCCTGATAGTGCGGATTATGTTGCATGGTGCGCGGCTGTCCCTGCATATGCATGATACACACCGGCATATCCAGTTCCACTGCGGTTTGCAGCGCATTTTCTTCCGTCAGTGCACGAATATCATTAATCAAATTCATGCCGACCTTTGCCGCCTCACGCATGACCTGCGCTTTTGAGGTATCAACCGAGATCCAGCAATCAAAGCGTTGCCGTACCGCGTCCACCAACGGTACGACACGGTTTAATTCTTCCTCTAACGAGACTTCCGCCGCCATCGGGCGGGTCGATTCGCCGCCGATGTCGATAATGGTTGCGCCGTCCGCCAACATTTGTTCGGCGTGAAATAACGCGTTGTCTAATTGATAAAATTTGCCGCTGTCGGAAAATGAATCGGGCGTAATATTCAAAATCCCCATAATTTGGGGCGTAGATAAATCCAAAGTGCAGTTTTGGTGTGTGATTTTCATATTATTTTATATCTTCCAGTGCAAAAACTTCCTTGCTCAGAATGTCTTTAATTTTAGTTTCATCTAATCCGGCTTCAATCAAGCCTTGTTCGATAGAGGCTAAGCGTTTATTAAAACGTTGTTTAGCGTCATAAACTTGCTGCGCAATAAAATCCGCATTTAAATCACTTTCTAAACGGTAAAATTTAATATTTGATGTGCAATGATAAAACCAATCAAATTTAGCCGTGAGTTCTTGAATTGCAATTGTTCCGTGCGCTTCACTAACCCCCTCATTGCCTAAATAAACACTGCCTTGTATATTTTCAAAACCGTGTTTTAACAGCATGTTTTTAATGTCGTAATAGGCATTATTATAGTTATTGCCGTGATAATTATCTTTTAGGCAATTGGTATCCATATTAAACGTGATTAAATAACGGCTCATGTTCAGATCTTAAATTATCATAATATTGTTGTATATCGACGGAGGAAAATCATGATCAAATCGAGATCCTATTCCTGATGAAAATACTGCTCGGCTTGCGGCAGCATTTGGTACGGATCAGGATAACGGTATTCAAAACCGAGTTCTTGTACAATTTTATTGCCGTGTACAAGCCGTTGCAAATCGGCTTCGTCCTGCTCAAATTGCGGCGGTTCTAAATCCAGCACTTGCGCCATTTTGCGGTAATAATCGGCACGGTTAGGGTGCTGCGGCGCACTCAAATGGTACAGACGTTTATGTCCGCGCGTTTCCAGCAATAACTGAATTGCCAAAATACAATCGGTTTGATGAACCAAATTCACCGGTTGATTACCGCCTTTGACCGCACTTCTGCCCGCCAATCGGCTTACCGGATGGCGATCGATACCGATTAAGCCCGACAAGCGCAAAATATCACAATCGACATCATTTAATTGTAACAGCCAATTTTCAATTTCATACAACGCCCGTCCCACATCTGATTGTGGCTCAACCGCACTTTCTTCATCAAATTCGCCGTGCCGCTGCGGAAAAACCGAAGTGGAACTGATAAACAACAAATGTTGAACCCCGTGCAGTAACGCCTCATTCACTAAATTTTTCACCCCCTCGACATAACTGCGGGTATCGAAAAAATACTGGCTCGGCGGAATATTGATAATCAAAGTATCGACATCCAACAGGGCGTGCAAATCATCCGGATCGATGTCAAGCTCTGGGGTCAGTTGCAGGAAATATGCCTCAAAGCCATTCAAACGCATACTTTCCGCGCCGTCATGGCTGCGTTTGCTGCCCTTGACTTCCCAACCGACCCGTTGTAAATGTTTCGCCAACGGAAAACCCAGCCAGCCTAAGCCGACAATTGCCACCGAATTCATCTCACTCTTGTCCTATCTTTCGTAATATCAAATGTTGCATTTGCCCATGCAATAAACCGTACCGCTGCATTATCGCCAATGAATGCGGTTGTAGCAAGGGATCAATCTGTAACAACAGGGTTGTGCCGAGTTTGCGGCTGACATAATCCGCCACTTTACGCAGTACACCGACATCTTTTTCCGGCGGGACAAATTTATCCCAAACCGATATTATGCCGTTTGGTTTCAGCACCCGCACCGCTTCCGCCAGCAGCCCTTGCGGATCGTCGGTGACTGCCAGAATCAAATGCAGAATCACCAAATCCATACTGTTGTCGGGTAAGCCGGAAAGTTCCGCCTGCCGTTGTTGCAGCGTGAGTTCCAATTTATGCCCTTGCTTTTCCAATTGTTTCGCCTGTTGCTCGCACTTTGCCAACATTGCTTCGGAAAAATCAACCGCGTGCACCTGACTACCTTTAGGCAAATACGCCAAATCCAAACCGCTGCCACAGCCAGCCAAATAGATCCGCTGCGGCTCATTCAACGCAAGACGGGCAAAAACTTGGCGTCGTGGTGCCGCCGCCAAACGTAGTAACGGATTATAAAATCCGGCGTAAAAATCCCAACGTTTGTCACTCACCATAGTTTCACTCCTTACCAAGTGCGGTTTAAGCGGTTTCTTGTGCGGAGTTAGCCTGTTCGGCTCGCTGCCGCAACCACTCACAAGGGCGGAAACGTTCGCCGTGCTGCCGTTGCAGCAATTCCAATTCGGCTACGATAGTCTCTGCGCCGATGTCGTCGATGTAGGCATAAATACCGCCGCGAAATTCCGGGAAAAACATGCCTAAAACCGAAGCCACATTGCCTTCATCCAGATTGGTGATCACCCCTTCTTGCGCACAATATGCCGCTTCGTTTAATAACATCAAAAGACAACGGCGTACGATCTGCTCCGGTTCAAGATTATTTTCGGCAATGACTTCCAATACTTGGTAAACGCTTTTATCCACTTGGGTGCGATCGCCGCTGCGTGAATGATAGAGATAAAAACCACGCCGGTTTTTGCGCCCTTTGCGTTCATTTCTCAGCAAATAATCCACTTTCGGCGGCGGGGCGAAACGTTCGCCAAACGCCCGTTGCAAACTCGGCAACGCTTTTACCAAAATATCCAAGCCCATTTCATCAATCATTGCCAACGGACCGCACTTAAAGCCGAATTCCTGTAAGGCGCGATCAATCGTACCGACCGCTTCGCCGTCCAGCACACAATAAAAGGCTTCCAACAGATAGGGAATCATAATCCTATTGATAAAAAAGCCGGGCGAATCTTTCACCAATAACGGGACTTGCCCTTGCTCAATCACTAAACTGATGGCTTTGGCAATGGTTTGCGGCGAGGTGGTCGGATGCGGCACGATCTCCACCATCCGCCGCTGGCTGACCGGCGTGAAATAATGTACGCCGATGACGTTTTGCGGCCGCCGGGCTTTCGAAGCAATTGCCGCAATCGGCAACGTTAAGGTATTGCTGGCAAAAATCGTATTCTGATCATAATAGTTTTCGCTTTCTTCGATCAAATTCTGTTTCAGCTGCAAATCTTCGTACACCGCTTCAATCACGATATCGGCGGTTTGTTTACCGATAAAACGTTCGCCGCCGCTGATCAGATAGATTTTCTGGCGTAATTTTCCGTAAGGCAAATGCCCCTGCTCCACTTCTTTTTGCAACAACAGATAGCTTAAACGCAAGGCTTTCTGTACGCCGTCCGGATTAATGTCTTTAATCCGCACCGGCAAACCGGCGCGGGCGGCTGTAATATAAGCGATACCCGCGCCCATGAAACCGCTGCCCAACACCGCCACTTTTTTAATTTTGCCGTCGCTTTGCAAATCATGGTATTGATGGCGCATTTCGCGGTTGGTGCGTTCCATTTTCCGTAACATTGCTGAGGTTTTATCATGGAACAGGGTGACAAAGCTTTCTCTGACCGCACTTGGCACATCTTGTTGCTGCCGTTTGAATAAATCCAAAATCGCTTTGGTTGCCGGATAATGATCAAACGATTTCAGCCAGATTTGTTGTTCGACCTGTTCGATGATATGGCGGCGCAGCCACGGAATGCTTTCGCTTTTACCCGTGAAATAACCGGTTAAGTGATGATAACCGCTTTTCACCTTTTGGCTGGCGGACATCGCCTCGCCGCGGATATAACGGCAAGCGATTTGAAATAACATGGCACGCGGGACAATTTCATCCAGCAAATTTTTTGCCAGCGCGTCACGGGCGCTGATCTTATTGCCGGATAGCAACATTAATAAGCCGGCTTTCAACCCGATTTGTTGCGCTAACAGATGGCAACCGCCGGCAAACGGCAACAGCCCGGATTTCACCTGCGGCATCGAAAAACGGGTTTCCAAATCATCGGCGGCTAAGCGGTAGTCGCAGGCTAATGCCAGCTCCAGCCCTAAGCCGAAACAAGTGCCCTGCACTGCGCACACCGCCGGGAAAGAGAGTTTTTTTATTTTCTGCAGTAATTCTTGGCTCTGTTGTGCAAAATCGTATAATTCGTCACGGCTTTTTTGTTCCAAACCGGTCAGACCGAATCCCTGTACAAAACTGTTTTCCTTGCCGGAAATAAACACCAATCCGCGCAACGGCCAATTCGATAATTGTGCCAACAACGCATTAAGGTAATAAACCGCTTCCTGATTCAGCCAATTTTGTTTTTTTGCCGTCACATTCAGGGTGATGACCGCAATATCGCGCTGATAAAAACTGAGTTTGAACAGCTCGGTATGCTGTTCGCCCTGATAGTCAAATCTTGCGTCATTTTGATTATCTGCTTGCATTTCCATACCTCAACTATTCCCGTTCCAACACCATTGCCGCACCTAGCCCGCCCAACCCGCTTGAGGCGATCAAAGCGGTTTCACCGCCTTGCCGCTGTAACTGGTGCAAGGTTTGAATCAAGACGCGCAAACTGGTAATCGCCCGCGGGGAGCCATATGCCAACGAGCCGCCCAACACGTTAAATTTATCCATATCCACACTGCCAAGTGCGGTATCACGCTGTAACTGTTTTTGTGCAAACCGTTTTGACTCGAACAGGTGTAGATTCGCCAAAATTTGCGCCGCCGAAGATTCGTGCATATCGATCAGATCAATATCGCTCAACTCCATATTCGCCCACGCCAATGCTTTGGCGGAGGCATGGGTTGCGCCCAATAACATATTATGCCAAACATCGTTGCCGGTCAGCGCAAAACTACGGATATAACCAAGCGGTTTCAACTGGTACTGCTCGACTAATTCTTCTCGCATTAATAACACCGCAGCCGCACCGTCCGCCGGCTCGGATACGCTCCAAGCCGTCACCGCATTATGCGATCCCGCCTGCAATGGTTTGAAGTGGTTGTAATAGTCCGCGTCAATCCGTGCGCTGATCATATTATCCCTTGCCACATAATGACGGTAAGGCGCCGGATGGGACAACATCACCTGTTCGCTCATCAGTCCCTGTTGCCACGCCAGTTCCGCAAGTTGGTGGGAACGGGCGCTGTATTGATCCAATTGTCCGCGGCTCAAGGCAAAATTCTGCGCCATCTGTTCGGAAATATCGCCCAACGAATAGTTGGTCATTGCGTCGCGTAAATTGACTTGTTGCAGTTTCAAATCTTGGCGTGACAGGCGTTTAAACAGATTCCATTTGCGACTGTAGCTGGAGGTGCGCCAAATATCGCGCAAGGTGCGAATCACTTTCGGTTTCAAACTGAACGGCGCATTGGAAATCGAATCCGCCCCCCCGGCAAGCCCGCAAGAAATCGAACCGCTGATAATCCCGTTACACACATTCGCCACCGCTTGCAACCCGGTGATACAAGAGCTGCTCAAGGTATACGCTTGCGTGTGCGGCATTGACAGAGCCAAGGCGATTTCGCGCGCCAAATTCGGCACATCCGGCTGCTGAATCACCTGTCCGAAAATAAATTTATCGACCACGCTACGATCAAGCGGCAAACGGTTTAACAGCTCGTTCGTCACCATAATGCCCAAGTCGGTGGCATAACACGCTTTAAATCCCGAATTACGGCGTACAAACGGCGTGCGCAACCCCGCCACCACGGCAATCCGCTCACCGCGCGCATTCACCAATCTTTGTTGGATAGGCATAACTGCACCTTTAACTATTGCTGGTTAAATATCGCATAGCATAACAAATCCGTATCAAAATAAACGAAAATTTTTTATTTCCGCTGTAATTTTCCCGCTTTCGCTTTCTAGTTGGGCAGCTTATTGATACAATTTCGTCCTATTTGAAAAATTTATGACTTCGAAGCATTAAAAAACGAATTATTATGACTAAGAAAAAAGCAAAAGTCGGCTCGAATACCATTGCCCTGAATAAACGGGCGCGCCACGATTATTTTATCGAGGACGAAATCGAAGCCGGACTATCCCTGCAAGGTTGGGAAGTGAAATCCATGCGTGCCGGTAAAGCCAATATCAGCGACAGCTATGTGATTTTTAAAAACGGCGAAGCCTATCTGTTCGGCGCAATGATTACCCCGTTAAATGTTGCCTCAACCCATGTTGTCGCCGATCCGACCCGCACACGCAAACTGTTGTTAAGCAAACGCGAGTTGGCAAGCCTGTTCGGTAAAGCCAACCGCGACGGTTACACCATCGTCGCCTTATCGTTATATTGGAAAAATGCCTGGGCGAAAATCAAAATTGGTTTGGCGAAAGGTAAAAAACAACACGATAAACGTGATACCATCCAAGACCGCGAATGGCAACGCGCCAAAGAGCGGATTATGAAAAACAGCAACCGTGGTTAGTATCGAACGGATAAAATAAAACCGCACTTTGAGGTTTGATCAATCTCAGATCGATTCCCAAAGTGAGGTTTAACTATCCCGCTCGCCAAATCCGCTATTTATTCAATAGTTAGGGGTAAAGACTATGTGATACTTACAGTTCCATCTTGTATGTGATAGACTTGAACCGTCATTGGATTTACTTGCTATTGGCATATCCTCCTATATCTTGAATTTTGGTTGTCAGCCTTGTTCATTATATCGGAGGATTTTTTCTACTATGCCAGCTCTTTGATTCCATACGCATAGCGTATGGTTTTTATAGGCAGCCTTTGTCTGCTATAACAAAAAGTGCGGTATTTCTCTCGAATTACCGCACTTTTTCTTTTTAAATCAATGCTTTTTATTCATCCAAGAAACTTTTCAGGTTTTCCGAACGGCTCGGGTGGCGCAGTTTGCGCAGGGCTTTGGCTTCGATTTGACGAATCCGTTCACGGGTGACGTCAAATTGTTTGCCCACTTCTTCCAAGGTGTGATCGGTGTTCATGTCAATACCGAAACGCATTCTCAATACTTTCGCTTCACGCGGGGTCAAACCGTCCAACACTTCTTGGGTTGCCATTTTCAGGCTTTCCGCTGTGGCGGAATCCAACGGCAGCTCAAGGGTGCTGTCTTCGATAAAGTCGCCTAAATGCGAATCGTCATCGTCGCCGATCGGGGTTTCCATTGAAATCGGCTCTTTGGCGATTTTCAGCACTTTGCGGATTTTATCTTCCGGCATGTTCATGCGTTCCGCCAACTCTTCCGGCGTGGCATCACGCCCCATTTCTTGCAGCATTTGGCGCGAAATACGGTTGAGTTTGTTAATGGTTTCAATCATATGCACCGGGATACGGATAGTACGCGCCTGATCGGCGATCGAACGGGTGATCGCCTGACGAATCCACCACGTGGCATAGGTCGAGAATTTGTAACCGCGACGGTATTCGAATTTATCCACCGCTTTCATCAAACCGATATTGCCCTCTTGAATCAAATCCAAGAATTGCAGACCGCGGTTGGTGTATTTTTTCGCAATCGAAATCACCAAACGTAAGTTGGCTTCCACCATCTCTTTTTTGGCACGGCGGGCTTTCAATTCGCCCTGTGAAATACGTTCGCCGATTTCACGGATTTGCGCCACTGACAAGCTGCTGTCTTTTTCGATTACTTCGAAACGCCCGATAATCTCACGGATTTCCGGCTCGTAGTTCTGTAATTTTTCCGACCACGGTTTGCCTGCGCTTAACGCTTTCACTAACCATGCGTCGCTGGTTTCGTGTCCGATGAAGCCTTTCGGGAAGTGCGTGCTCGGCACTTTGCTGTAGTCGCTGACCAAACGGCGCAATTGGCGCTCTTCGGTACGGATTCGTTTTAACATGCCGCGCATTAACAAAACCAAACTGTCGAATTGTTTCGGCACCAAGCGGAATTGTTGGAATACTTCCGACAACACCGCAATATGCTCTTTGGCTTTTTTACTGGTTCGCCCATGTTTGCGGATTACTTCCAGCGTCACGCTGTAATGTTCTTTTAATTCGGTGAATTTTTGACGGGCAAATTCCGGGTCAATGCTGTTATCAGAGTCATCGCTATCGCCGCTATCGTCACTTTCGGCTTCTTCCTCGTCGTCATCCAAATCGGCAACGTCGGCAGCGCCGTCCTCGTCCACCTCGGCAAATTCATCTATTTCAGCCGCTTCTTCTGCCACAATATCGTTTAAATCCACAAAACCGGTGATCAAATCAGTCAAGCGGATGGTACCGGCTTCTACTTGGTCGTACTGTTCCAATAACGAGGTGATCGCTTCCGGATATTCCGCAACCGCACTTTGCACTTCGTTAATGCCTTCTTCAATGCGTTTGGCAATATCGATTTCGCCTTCGCGGGTCAGCAATTCCACGCTGCCCATTTCGCGCATATACATCCGCACCGGGTCGGTGGTGCGCCCCAATTCGGCTTCCACGCTGGACAGCACTTGGGTCGCTTCTTCCACGGCGTCTTCATCGGCGATGGTTTCATTCAACATCAAATCATCGGCGTCAGGGGCGGTTTCCAACACCTGAATCCCCATGTCGTTGATCATTTGAATAATATCTTCAATCTGCTCGGCATCGACCAATTCTTCAGGCAGGTGATCGTTCACCTCGGCAAAGGTCAGATAACCCTGTTCTTTTCCCTGAGCAATTAGTAATTTTAGTTGAGATTTAGAGGTTTGCTCCATAAGTTAGACACCCGCACTTATTGATTATTAAGGTTAAAAGGCAAATTACAGCGTGCTATTATAACATAACCGCCGAAGCTTACCCAATGGATTTATTTGCTTGCCAACAGCAATTGCGCCAACTCTTTTTTCTCGTCGAGACTCAAACTGTGGTTGCGATCTTTGGCAATTAGCAGTTCCATACGTTTTTCAATTAATTGGTTATACAGATAACTGAGATTATCGGTAAAGGTTTTTTCGACGTTTTCGTCATTGATTAAATGATCCCACAATGCCAACATTTCAAGGTGTCGGCTGTTTTCTTTTCCGCGCCAATGTTCCAAAATCTGCCCGGTGGTCAGCCCCACCCGCTCCCTGCACAAATTCGCCAGTTCGTAAAACAGTTGAAAACCGGGATCTTGCAATGCCTGTAGCGATTCAATATCAGGGATCAGCTCCACCAATTTCGGATTTTGTAATAACAGCGCAATCAACAAGCGCATTGGCGTTTGTTTGATTTTGGGCTGCCTAAAGTGCGGTTTTGCCTGATGTTCCGGCGCCGCCAATAATTTCTGTAGCTGGTTCGGATCTAAAATCCCCAATTTGCTACCCAACATTTCCACCAAATAGGTGCGCAGCAATTTGCCCGGAATTTTTTGAATCAACGGCTCGCTCAACGCCGCCAGTTTCGCCTTGCCTTCTTTACTGGTGAGATCCACCTGCGCCAATAAATGTTCAAACAGAAATTCATTCAAGCTTTTGGCTTGCGCGACAAACTGTAAAAACGCGTCTTTGCCGACTTGGCGGATATAGGAATCGGGATCTTCGCCGTCGGGCAAAAATACGAATTTGAGCTGCCGCCCGTCTTGCAAGTGCGGTAACGCATTTTCCAACGCGCGCCACGCCGCCTCGCGCCCGGCACGGTCGCCGTCGTAACAGCAGACAATCTGTTCGCAACTGCGGAACAACTGATAAATCTGCTCCCCGGTGGTCGCCGTGCCTAATGCGGCAACCGCATTATTTACACCGAATTGCGCCAACGCCACCACGTCCATGTAGCCTTCCACCACCAGCAGAAATTCCGGTTCGGCATTGTCTTGCAAGGCTTCGTATAACCCGTACAGCTCGTTGCCTTTATGGTAAATAGCGGTTTCCGGTGAGTTAAGGTATTTCGGCTTTTCATCACCCAACACGCGCCCGCCGAAGGCGATCACCCGCCCGCGCTTATCGCGAATCGGAAACATTAAACGGTTGCGAAAACGATCATAAATATTGCCGCGATCATTTTTCGACAACATTCCGCTGTCGAGCAACTGCTGCTCGGTATCTTTGCTTTTGGCGAATTTGCGCAACACCGAATCCATGCTGTTCGGCACAAAACCGATTTGGTAACGCCGCACCACCTCTGGCGACAGTCCGCGCTTTTCCACATAGGCTTGCGCCGGAATATCCGCTTGCAGATTGTGCTGATAAAAATCGGCGATTGCTTGCATTAATTGGTGGAGATCGCGCTTACTTTGATAAGTTAAGTGCGTACCGCCCTGCTCGGCTTTGCCCTGCTCACGCGGCACGTCCAAACCGTAGATTGCCGCCAGTTCTTCTACCGCCTCGACAAATTCCAACTTGTCATATTCCATCAAAAAGCTGATGGCATTGCCGTGGGCACCGCAACCGAAGCAGTGATAAAATTGTTTATTTTGACTGACAGTAAAAGAAGGCGTCTTCTCATGATGAAAAGGACAGCAGGCTTGGTAATCCCGTCCGGCTTTTTTCAGCTTGACCCGTGTATTGACCAACTCGACAATATCGGTGCGCGCCAGCAAATCGTCAATAAAGGTTCTGGGGATTAGTCCTTTCATATAATGCAATTGCTCCGTGATAAGGGCTTATTCAGCAACGAAACAGAAATCGATAAAAAGGAAGAAAGCATATAGAATAAAACCGTGAAGCCTGAGGGATCACGGTTCTATCGAATTTTAGCATTCAACCGCCAAGTGCGGTCGCAAGCTGAAAATTAGTATAAACGAGTGTGACGTGCGTTTTCACGAGCCAATTTTTTCGCATGACGTTTTTGCGCGGACGCTTTTTCACGTTTACGGATTGTTGTTGGCTTTTCATAGAATTCACGGCTGCGAACTTCGGCTAAGATACCGGCTTTTTCGCATGAACGTTTGAAACGACGTAATGCAACGTCAAAGGATTCGTTTTCACGTACTTTAATTACAGGCATGTGCCATTCACCTCAAAGGAACTTTGTTATTTTAACGTAATTGCCGCAATTAAAGCGACAGGACTATATAAAGGTTTGCAATTCTAATGCAAAAGACGGGTAAAAGTCAAAGCAAAGTTTGCTTTTTTGCTAAAAATTTGCCCGCTGCTTAGCCTCGCGGAAAGAGAGAAAGGTTGCATAGAAATCGCGGCATAGTAGAATAATCGCTTATTCCAATACATTAGACCACAGGAACAAAAAAATGCGGATTTTAGGCATTGAAACCTCCTGCGATGAAACCGGCGTTGCGATTTACGATGAACGGCACGGCTTGATCGCCAACCAATTATACACGCAAATTGCGCTGCACGCCGATTACGGCGGGGTCGTGCCGGAACTTGCCTCGCGCGATCATATCCGCAAAACCGCGCCGCTGATTCAAGCCGCATTAAAAGAAGCCAACCTGACCGCCGCCGAGATTGACGGCGTGGCGTACACCGCCGGACCGGGTTTGGTCGGGGCGTTGTTGGTCGGTGCAACCATCGCCCGTTCGTTGGCGTATGCCTGGAATGTGCCGGCGTTGGGCGTACATCACATGGAAGGGCACTTGCTCGCGCCGATGTTGGAAAGCAATCCGCCTGGCTTTCCGTTTATCGCATTATTGGTCTCCGGCGGACATACCCAGTTGGTGCAAGTCGATGGCGTTGGGCAATATCAGTTATTGGGCGAATCCATCGACGATGCCGCCGGTGAAGCCTTCGACAAAACGGCTAAGTTGCTTGGTTTGGATTATCCTGGCGGCGCGGCATTGGCAAAATTGGCGCAAAAAGGCAACGTGCGGTTTAAATTTCCGCGCCCGATGACCGATCGTCCGGGCTTGGATTTCAGTTTCTCGGGCTTAAAAACCTTTGCCGCCAACACCATTGCAAACAATCCGAATGACGAACAAACCCGTGCCGATATTGCTTTCGCCTTTCAAGAAGCTGTGGTCGATACCCTAATGATCAAATGCCGCCGCGCCTTGCAACAAAGCGGCTTAAAACGCTTGGTGATCGCCGGCGGCGTCAGCGCCAATACCGCACTTCGCCACGGATTAGCCGAATTAATGCGGCAAATCGGCGGGGAAGTATTTTATCCGCAACCGCAATTTTGCACCGACAACGGCGCAATGATTGCTTACGCCGGATTTTTACGCTTAAAGAGCGGTCAGCAATCGGATTTGCGCATTGACGTGCGCCCGCGTTGGAATATGACGGAGCTTCCGCCGTTAACTTCCAGCTAATTTAATGATTTGATTAAACGAAAAAGGAAATGATGATGAAAAATTGGCACACTTGGTTAATAATCGGTTGTATTTCAATCCTGTTCGGGCTATTTGCGATTATCAATCCGTTCGCCGCCAGTATTGCGGTAGAACAATTGATTTCGTGGATTTTTATCGTGATCGGCTTGATTCAAATCTACTCGGCATGGAAAACCCAGCGTCTCTCTTGGGTGATGTTGTCCGGCGTAATCGGCTTGCTGGTCGGTTTGGTAATGTTGACTAATCCGCTTGAGACCTTGTTTTCGCTCACCGCCACGATTTCGATTTTATTGCTGTTAATCGGCGGCGCCAAATTGTTGGCGTCATGGCGCCTGCGTGCCACTCCGTTCTTCGGCTTCGTGATGTTTTCCGGCTTGCTTTCGATCCTGATTTCCATCGTTATCTTCGCCAATCTGCCGAACGCCGCCGCAATGCTGCTCGGTTTGCTGCTGGCGATCGAACTGATCTCCAACGGCATTTCACTGCTTACCTATGCGGTGATTATCAAGAAAATGGAACAGGAATAAAGCGTAGAAAGGGGGATATATTCCCCCGTTTCGCAACCGCTTTTTTGAAAGCTAATAATAGTTTTTACCCGCTTTTTCAATCAGCTTGCATAAATACGGAATATCATCATGGCTGAGCATATCAATCAGCCCTTCGCGCAGCCAGCCGATAATTTCGCTTTCCACATCAAAACCGTATTTTTGATTATAGACTTGAGTGATTTCCATCTCAGGCGGCGATTCGTGCAGATATAAACGCACCGATAAACCGGCTTTTTTATAGGCGATCAAATCGTCACGGTGAATATAATGGTATTCGACACACACGCTATCGGCATTTGAGGCTAAAACCGCCTCCAATTGCTTGTTATAACGTGCCAGTGTCACCACTTGCAATTTCACCTGCGGCACAATCGTTTTAACACGGTTGATCAGAACGTGATCGAACGCCAACAACAAAACATTATCCAGCGCTTCGGTTTCCAACAACAATGCCGCCAGCACTTCGGCGCAACGTTGATGGTGCTGTTTTTGCTTCACTTCCAATACCAGTCCGACATTGTTTGCCACCGCCCATAACAGCACTTCGCGCAGCTCGGGCAATTTAGTACCGGCAAATTCAGTGCCGAATTTAACCCCATAGTCATACTGTTGCAACTCCGCCAACGTCATCTGCTCAATATAACCGCTGCCGGTCGAAACCCGATCAATGGTGAAATCATGATGGACCACCAACTTTTCGTCTTTGGTCATGTGCACATCCAACTCCACCGTGTGCGTTCCCGCCGCCAGTGCCGCTTCGAACGCCGGCATGGTATTTTCCGGATAACGCGAACTGTATCCGCGGTGGCTGTTGGCTAAAATAATGCCTTGATCGGCAACAATAAAATTAAAACCCATTTTTTCCTCACTTAGTCTATCACTCATATTTGAATTTAATTATCAAATAATTGAAAACAAATTAGTAGCAATATACCAGATAAATGCGATCGAAATCACAAATTAAATAAAAATTTGAGTTTATTTTTTAAATCGTAATGAAACTGTCATATTTGTCCTGTATTATCGCAGCAACCAAGCCGTCCGGCTTACTGATTTCTTAATGGAGGAATGTATGGCAACTTTGACGATTAACAAAATCACCAAAAAATTTGGGGATTATTATGCGGCAAACAATATTTCGTTTACCGCTAACGAGGGGGAATTCGTTACCCTGCTCGGTCCGAGCGGCTGCGGCAAAACCTCGTTGCTGAAACTGATTGCCGGTTTTCATGTGCCGGACGCCGGTGAAATCCTGATCGACGGCAAAAACGTCAACAATGTGCCGCCGGAAAAACGCAACACGGCGATGTGCTTTCAATCCTATGCCCTGTTTCCCCATTTGAATGTGGCGCACAATATTTGCTATGGCTTGCAACAGCGCAAAATCGCCGCTGCGGAACAAAAAAACCGTTTGGATCTGGCGCTGAAACAGATGGATTTGGAACTGCACCGCCTGAAATTGCCCGGTCAGCTTTCCGGCGGACAACAGCAACGGGTCGCTTTAGCCCGCGCGATGGTCACCCGCCCCGACGTCATTCTATTCGATGAACCGCTATCAAACCTCGATGCCAAGCTGCGTGAAAGTGTGCGTTTTGAAATCAAACAACTTTCCCGCCAATATAATTTGACCAGTATTTACGTCACCCACGACCAAGCGGAGGCGCTGGCGATGTCAGACAAAATCATTGTGTTGAACAAAGGCAATATCGAACAAATCGGCACACCGGAAGAGATTTATTACCGCCCGAAAAACCGGTTTGTCGCCGATTTTATCGGCGTTGCCAACATCACCCGCGCCAAAGTGCGGTCTTGCGGCGAACAATTGTATCAGGTCAGTTCGGTATTCGGTGATTTTATCGTCGAATCGGAGATCACGCCGCAAGCCGAGTGGATTTATATCTGTTTCCGTCCCGAAGATGCGGAACTTTGCACGGATTCGACGGCGGAAAACCGCTTTAGCGCCGACATTCTGCAAACCGCATTCATGGGCAATTTAACCGAAATCCAAGCGCAAATCGAACGCGGCACAGAGAGTCAAAAAGTGCGGTTGCAAGTAAAAAACTTCTTGCAAATCCAAGGCAAAACCAAGCTGGATTTTCGCCTGCCGCGCACGGCAATTCACTTTTTGGAGGCGGTCTCATGAAAAATATCCGTAACGATCTCAAAGCGTGGTTGCTGCTCGGCAGCGGTTTAGGCACGATTTTATTGTTGATGGGATCGACCTTCTATATTGTGGTGGCGCAAAGTTTCGGGCTACACAACATCAACAATGCCGAACCGCACTTTACCCTCGAATTCTGGCGTATCGTACTGGCGGATTCTACCTTTCAAAAATCGCTGACGTATTCGGTTAAGGTTTCGCTGCTCGGGGCGATTTTCTCGATTATCGTGTCCTACCCCATCGCCATGTGGCTGCGCAGACCGATTGCGGGCAAAGTCGTTATTATCACTATTTTGCGGGCGCCAATGCTGGTGCCGGGTTTGGTTGCGGCATTTCTGTTTATCAACGTGATTTCCTATCACGGCATTCTGAACGAATCGCTGGTGTGGCTGGGTATCTGGGACGAACCCAAATCGCTGCAAAATGATGAATTCGGCTGGGGCGTGGTGATTTTACAGATGTGGAAAAACATTCCGTTTGCGCTGATTCTGATCGGCGGTGCGGTCAACGGGCTAAAAAACGATCTGCTCGATGCTGCCGCCAATCTCGGTTCGAATGCGTGGCAGCGTTTCCGTTATGTCATTTTTCCGATGACGTTGGGCGCGGTGCAAGTGGCGTTCGTATTAATTTTTATCGGCGCATTGGGCGACTTCGCTTTCTATACCATTGCCGGACCGCGCAGCACCTATTCGTTGGCACGGCTCATGCAAATGACCGCTTACCAATTTGAAGAATGGAATCAAAGTGCGGTGATCGCCATGATGATTATGCTGACTTCCGCCTTCTTCACTATCTTGATTTCCGTCCTTATCCGTCCGCTGGCAACCAAACGGGGAGACATCAAATGAGCCAAGTTAAAACCAAAAACGGCAGACTGATTGCCAACATTTCTTTGACCTTTTTTATTCTCGTCAACGTGGTTTGGCTGGTGATTCCGTTGCTGATGGCGGGGTTATGGTCGCTGGTCGATCCGGAGCACCCATGGAGCTATCCGGATATATTGCCGCAATCGCTTTCGTTCGCCCGCTGGTTCGAGGTTTGGGAAAATACCGCCCTGCCGGAAGCCATGCTGAACAGTTACACCATCGCACCCGCCGTTTCCGCGTTGGCAATTGCGCTGGCTTTGCCGACGGCTTACGCTTTCGGACGTATGGATTTCCGTGGTAAAAAAATCGCCGAAATGCTGACCCTGATCCCTTTGGTGATCCCCGGCATGATTATCGCGCTATTTTTCAGTGCGGTGTTGATCGATTTAGAGATTCGCAGCCCGTTTGTCGGTATTGTCATCGGGCACACCGTGATGACCTTGCCCTATGCGATCCGTATTTTGTCCGCCGGTTTTTCCTCCGTGCCGCAGGATTTGATCGACGCCAGCCGTGACTTGGGTGCGTCACGTATCACCACGTTTAAAGACGTGTATTTACCGATGTTAAAACCGAGTTTTCTCGCCTCGATTATTTTCTGTCTGGTAAAAAGTATCGAAGAGTTTTCCATTTCATTCGTCATCGGATCGCCTGATTTCATCACGGTACCGACGATTCTGTATTCGTTCTTGGGTTATTCGTTTGTGCGCCCGAACGCAGCGGTAGTGTCGTTAATCCTGTTGATTCCGAATATTATTTTATTGTTGATTATCGAAAAATTGCTGAAAGGCAACTACCTTTCACAATCCGGCGGTAAAGGCTGATGGTCATTCACCGTTTTTATCCATAAAAAGGAGCTATATATGCGTTATTTAAAAAAAATGACTCAACTGGGTTTAGCCGTTTCAACCTTAGCACTGGCCAGCGTATCCCATGCTGATTCGCTCGCCGGAAAATCGTGGGCGGAAATCGAAACCCTTGCCAAACAAGAAGGCGAAGTGACGTTCAGCGTTTGGTATCTGCAACCGGCTTGGCGTAGCGTCGTCAAAGACTTTGAACGGCAATACGGCATCAAAGTGCGGATTCCCGAAGGTACGCTGGACGGTAACGTCAATAAGCTGATTGCCGAGAAAAATCTGACCCCGGGCAAAATGGACATCATCGCCATCTCTGCCGATCGGGTCAATATCGTCAATAATTTTGATGTTGCCACCGATCTCAGCGGCTTACCGCACTTTGACAAGCTTAACCACTATTTGCAAGGCGTGGATCTGGGCAACAACGCCATCGGCTTTTGGGGCAACCAAACCGGTCTGGCGTATGATCCATTACGGGTGAAAGCGGAAGAGTTGCCGCAAACTTGGCAGCAAATGGAAGCCTATATCCAAAATAATCCGAAAAAATTCGGTTATTCCGATCCAAACGGCGGCGGTTCGGGCAATGCCTTTATCCAACGCGCGATTGTTTACACCTCCGGCGACTATGATTACCAACAGCCGAATGTGGATAACGAACAAGTCAAAAAATGGCAGGCGGCCTGGCAGTGGTTTAGAGACAATAGCGCCAACATGACCCGCACGTCGTCAAACGCCGACAGCCTGACCCGTTTGAACGACGGCGAATTAAACCTGGTTGCCGCATGGCAAGATCACCTGTTCAGCCTGCAACAGCAAGGCGCAATCACCAAACGGCTGCAATTTTATGTGCCGGAGTTCGGCATGTTGGGCGGCGGCAATGCCGTTATCGTAGCCAAAAATGCGCCGCATCCGGCTGCGTCATTGCTGTTCACCCAATGGGTAACATCGCCTGAAACCCAACAAAAATTGAGCGGACATTTCGGCGTGCGCCCGTTAAGCAGCGAATCAGGCAAAAAAGACATCGTCGGGTTCTCCGCCGATTGGGCGAAAGCACAAGTGCTCGGCTTCACCAAAGAAGTGGTTTCTCACTAGAATCCTGCCGCAGAATAGGGGATAATGCGTTATCCCCTTTTAACCAATGATCGGATCACCATGTCTAAAACCGCTTATTTCAGCTTTGATTTACGTCCCAGCCAAAAATTATTACTCAATTTAATCCGTCAATATTCGCCGTCCCGTGCCGAATTAAGCCAGCTTTCCGGTTTAACGCCCGGCGCCGTCACCCAATATTGCCGTGAACTGATGTTTTCAGGGTTAATCAAAGAGGGAGATAAAATTGTCGGTAAACGCGGTTTGCCGTCGTACCATTTAGAACTGAATCCGACCGGCTGTTGTTCTGTCGGCGTATCTTTTTCCGAAGAGTATTTCGATGTATCGATTGTCGATCTCTGCGGCAAAAAACTGGCGACCTACAGCGAAAAATACCAAAACGCTGATCACTTCGAACAAATCGTGCGGCAGATCAAAAGTGCGGTTTTCACCTTATTGGAAAAGAAATTTCTGACCACCGCACGTATTCTGGGCATAGGCTATGCCGTGCCCGGCTATCTGCTGGCAGACGGATCACGCTCTTCCCCTTGGCTGCCGGTGCTGCAACACAAACCGGATTTATCTGCGATCTTCGAACAACAACTGGGACTGCCGACATGGGTGGAAAACAATACTAACGTCAGTGCAATCGGCGAATTTTATTCCGGCAACTGGAATAAAATCAAAGATATGACCGTAATCAGCATTGATTACGGTTTGGGCGCCGGTATCATCACGCAAGGCAAACTGACCAAAGGCGGCTTCGGCAATGCCGGTGAAATCGGCGCGTTTTTCCCGAGCGGCGATCAGCGCCCGACCTGGAAAGATTTGAAAAAAACCTTGCGCGCCGCCGATTTGCCGCTCGAACAATTGGATGAATTAATCGCCACACAACACCCGATTATCGAACAGTGGCTACAGCGTGTCTGTGAGCAGCTGCAATTGGTCATTCAATCGGTTCTTTACTGGCTCGATCCGGAAGTGATCGTTATCACCGGACTGCTACCGCCGGCATTGAGCGACAAAATCATCGCCAAAATCAAACAATCGCCGCTCTACCAAGATCCGCCGAACAAACCTAAACCGATTTTATATTGCCCCGACAATAACATCGAAAGCATTTCACTCGCCGCCGCTTGTTTACCGATTTATCATTTGCTGAATTGAGAGTTGCCAATTGATAAAATGCAACCGCCGCAAGACAAAAAAGCGATAGTGATAAGAAAAATCGCCAAAATCACTTCCGCTTAAACTTATCCCACATCTTCCCTTCTTGCCCGCGCCACAGGCGTTGGATATTTTCGTGGTGGCGGTAGATTAACAAACAGCAAACCAAGGCAACCGGAAAAGTGAATTCCGGTTTGAACAGATAAACATATAACGGCACTAAAAGTGCGGTGATGATGGCGCTGAGGGAGGAGTAGCCGCTGATTAAAAACACCAACAACCAAGTGCCGAACATGCTGCCGGCGACTCCCCATGCGATTGGCGCAATTGCCCCGAACGCGGTGGCAACGCCTTTGCCGCCTTTGAAGCCGAAAAAGATCGGAAAACAGTGCCCCAAACAGGCGGCAAGCGCCACCATGCCCAGTTCAAATTGGGTCAGATTTAAATAATACCCCGCCCAAACCGGCAACATCCCTTTCAACAGGTCGAATAACAACACCGCTGCCGCCGCCCATTTTCCGCCGTTGCGCAACACATTGGTCGCCCCGGGATTGCCCGAACCGGCGGTGCGCGGATCGGGCAATCCGGCAAGGCGTGAAATCAGAATTGCACTGGAAATCGATCCGATTAAATAGGCAAAAATCATATAAAAAACCGCAAACAGGCTCATAGCGACCTCGTAAAATCGACAATAAAATGCAGAATGCCATTCATTGTACCCAAAATTGGTGGCATAATCTGCGTTAAATTTTCTATTTCGAGCAAAATGAGCAAAATGAGCAAAATGAGCAAAATGAGCAAAAAAATGTACGATACCATTTTTATTGAAAAATTAACTGTGTTCGCCACCATCGGCGTTTACGATTGGGAGCAGCAGATTAAACAGAAACTGGTGTTTGATCTGGAAATGGCATGGGACAGCAGCCGAGCGGCGGCGACTGACAATGTGCAATATTGTTTAAATTATGCCGACGTCAGCCAATTTATTTCGGATTATGTCAGTAGCAAGCCGTTTTTGCTGATTGAAACCGTCGCGTATCAGGTTGCCGAACAGTTACAACAGCGCTTTGCCATTCCGTGGCTGAAGTTGAAACTCAGCAAGCCAAGTGCGGTGGCGCAAGCGGCGGCAGTTGGAATTATCGTCGAACGGGGACAGCGTTAAGGTGTTGTACGGCTATTTAGGCTTGTTATTTGCCGCGCTGTTTTGGGGCGGCAATTTTATGTTCGGCAAAATCATTAGCAGCGAGATTTCGCCGATTGTACTGAATTTCAGCCGTTGGTTTCCGGCGGCGCTGATTTTGTTGCTCCTGTTTCGCCGTCAAGTGCAAGCCAGCCTGCCGTTACTGCGCCGTTACTGGTTGCTGCTGACCGCACTTGGCGTGTTAGGCATTATTTTCTTTCCGGTTTTTCTCTATCAAGGCTTGCTCACCACCACCGCGCTCAACGCCAGCATTTACCTTGCCGCCGTGCCGATGGCAACCTTATTGCTCAACCGTTTGCTGTTTCGCGATCCGATCGAAACCCGCATGTTACTCGGTGCCTTGTTAAGTTTTGCCGGTGTGTTGTATCTTTTGGTGCAAGGCGAACCGAGTAATATTCTGCGGTTGAATATCAATATCGGTGATCTGTGGGCGATTGGCTCGGCATTGAGTTGGGCACTGTACTGCGCGATTGTGCGCCTGAAACCGCCGCAACTGGGCAACGCTGCGTTTGTTACTGCGCTGGTTACTTTGGGCATGCTGCTGTTCACGCCGGTCTATTTGTTTGCCGTTGCACAAGGGCAAAGTGCGGTTTATGCCGAATTAAATGCCGCGCAATGGGGCATTATCGCCTATCTGATTCTGTTTCCGTCGATTTTATCCTATGTGTTTTGGAACTACGGCATTAGTGTGGTCGGCTCGGCAAAAGGCGCAAGTTTCACCAACGCCGTGCCGCTGTTTGCGGCGGTGTTGAGTATTTTGGTGTTGCGCGAACCGATTCGGGTTTACCATTTAATCAGCAGCTTATTGATTATCGCCGGTTTACTGTTGTGCAACCGTAAGGCTTGCTCACGCCAAGCGTAGCAACTGGCTCAAATCGGTTAATTCCAGCGTCGGCAAGTTACGGCTCTGTGGGTTTGAATGCAGATGATCGTCCGTGAGATTGAGCCAAACCGCCTGACAACCGGCCTGAATCGCACCTTGTACATCGGTTTGCAGATTATCGCCGATATGTAAAATCTGCTCTGACCGCACGTTAAAGTAGCGTGCCGTCTGCTCAAACAGATCGAAGTGCGGTTTTGCCCTGCCGTGTTCGCCACCGCGTAAACATAAGCTGAAGTGATCCAAGCCGATTTTTTGCGGATCAACATTGCCGTTGGTGATCGCCGCCAGCGGATAACGCTGTGCCAAATAATTTAGGATTTCCAAACTCTGTGACGGCACGCTAATTTGATGTCGCCAATGCACGAAATGCGCCATCACCTGCGTGATAATCGGCTCAATCTTATCGGCGGAAACCGCACTTTGCCGTAACAACCATTCAAGTGCGGTGATCCGCCACCGCACCACATCTTCGCTCAACAACGGATCAGCCAGCGCAACCGCACTTTTCACCTCACGCCAACGCTCTTTCAACAGCTCAGCCGGCAAGTGCGGTAATGCCAAACGTTGCAACACCGCTAAAAACTGCGTTTCCGCTTCCATAATCACGGCATGGTTATCATATAAGGTATCATCCAAATCAAAACTGATGATCTTGAACGGCTGTAGCTGGCGGTAAAAACGCATAAGTGATCCTAAATAATAAATCAAGCCGCTATTATGCCATTAATTCGTCAAGTGCGGTTTAAAAAAGAAATTTCAATTTTGCGATCGGGATCGAAAGAAAAATCAGTGGCAAAAGACGGCAAGAAAAAAAACCGTAAGCTCGAAATTTCTCATTTTGGCAATCGGTTATTACTATTATTTAACTCTTGTCATAATGTAATCTACAGATTACAATCAATAGGAATTGAAAATCGATGAATATGATTTTACAAAGCGAATTGTTTAAAAAATGGTTCGCACAACTCAAGGATAAAACAGCTGTGGCGCTGATTAGCCGCCATTTAGACCGAGCCAAACTTGGCAATTTCGGCGATTATAAATCCTTAGGCAGCGGCATTTTTGAAATGCGGATTGACACCGGCAAAGGCTACCGAATTACTATACACAAGAAGGTAAAATCACTTACTTGCTGATTATCGGTGGCGATAAAAGCACGCAACAGCAAGATATTGCACGCGCTAAACAACTTTGGGCAGATTATAGACAGGAGAAAAAGCATGCAATTTACTGAATTTGATGCCGCTGAATATTTCACTGATGAAGAAACCATTGCGATTTATCTCACCGATGCGCTGACAAACGGTTCGGAAGAGGAATTTATTTTAGCGCTTAAAAATGTTGCGCGCGCCAGAGGGATAACCCAACTGGCAAAAGACACCGGGTTAGCACGCGAAAGCCTGTATAAGACCCTTTCCGGCGAGAGCAAACCGCGTTTTGAAACTATCAATAAAATTGCTGCAGCTTTAGGTTTAAACGTGGTTTTCACACCAAAATCGGTAGCGCTTTAGCTAAAATCCCCTGATATTGCTGTCAGGGGATTCTCTGCTACCGTTTAAAATCTATTCCTCAATCGCTTTCGCTTTGTATTTCGGGTTCATCAGGTTTTCCGGTGATAAAATATCGTCCAATTCGGCTTCGGTCAGCAAACCTTTTTCCAGCACCACGTCTTTCACGCTTCTGCCGGTGGTGGCGCAAATCTTACCGATCAGATCGCCGTTATGGTGACCGATAAACGGGTTGAGATAAGTAATAATCCCAATTGAATTAAATACATAGCTTTCGCAAATTTCTTTATTGACCGTGATCCCGTCAATACATTTATCGCGTAAATTGACGCAGGCATTGGTCAGTAAGGAGATGGTTTCGAACATCGCTTGCCCGATGACCGGCTCCATCACGTTAAGTTGCAACTGCCCGGCCTCCGCGGCGAAAGTGACGGTCATATCATTACCAAACACTTTGAAACAAACTTGGTTGACCACTTCCGGAATCACCGGGTTGACTTTTGCCGGCATAATCGATGAACCGGCTTGCAATTCCGGCAGGTTGATTTCATTCAAACCGGCGCGCGGCCCGGATGAAAGCAAACGTAAGTCATTGCATACTTTGGATAATTTCACGGCGGTGCGTTTCAGTGCGCCGTGCACCATCACATATGCGCCACAGTCGGAAGTCGCCTCAATCAAGTTTTTCGAGGAAGTGCAATTCAAACCGCTGACTTCCGCCAGGTAACGGGTTGCCAATGCCGAATAGCCGCTTGGCGTATTGACGCCGGTACCGATTGCAGTCGCGCCCAAATTGACTTCCAGTAACAATTTGGCGGCGTGGGCGACGTTCAAGATTTCCTCTTCAACCAACACCGCAAAGGCTTGGAATTCCTGACCGACACTCATCGGCACGGCGTCTTGCAATTGGGTGCGCCCCATTTTCAAAACACCGGAAAATTCTTCGGCTTTTTGTTCGAATCCTTTTCTCAAGTAACGCAACTTTTCAACCAATTTCATCAAACTGTTATAAACCGCAATGCGGAAGCCGCTCGGGTAAGCATCATTGGTCGATTGGCTGGCATTGACGTGATCCATTGGATCGAGATATTGATATTCGCCCTTTTGGTGCCCCATCAACTCTAAAGCCAAATTGGCAATCACTTCATTGGTGTTCATATTCACCGACGTGCCGGCGCCGCCCTGAAATACATCGGACGGGAATTGATCCAGACAACGCCCTTTCTCCAACACTTCATCACAAGCGGCGATAATCGCATTGGCAATTTTTTTCGGGATCACTTTCAGCTCGACATTCGCCATTGCCGCCGCTTTTTTCACCATCACCATACCGCGTACGAATTCCGGAATATCGGAAATCACCGCATTGGAAATCTTAAAATTCTCCACCGCTCTGAGGGTGTGAATGCCCCAATAAACCTCTGCCGGCACCGCTCTTTCACCCAATAAATCTTTTTCCATTCTTACCGCTGTCATATTGTTTTCTCCTCTGCTTATAGGGTTGCTCAATTAAGTTTGAATCCTGTTTTAATACTATCTGGGGACTATTCTATTCCTTTAAAAACTTTGATCATCGGATATAAATTGATTGTATTGATTAGTTTTTCTAATCCGAATTTAGTTCTTGATAAGCTTGAAAAGTGCGGTTTTTGCCTCAATACTAATCAATATGATCGATGACTGAGGCTCAATGCTGAGTGAGGTAAAATATGCCATTGTTAATTCTGCTAGCGATTTTCGGGATTTATGTTTATCTGGAATTGTCGCTGTTGATCACGATTGGCAGTGCAATCGGGGTTTTCCCGCTAATTCTGTTGCTGATTGTCTCGTCAATGATCGGTTTGGCATTAATCCGTCTGCGCGGTTGGTACACGCTCAGCCGTGTGTCGCAGCAATTGCGCCAAGGGGAAATGCCGACTCACAGTTTGGTGCAAACCGCACTTTGGCTGCTGGCCGGGATTCTGTTTATTATTCCCGGACTGCTGAGCGACCTAGTGGCAATTCTGCTACTGCTGCCGTTCAGCGCCACGCTGTTTGAAAAACTCATAGCGAAAAAAATCCGTTCCTTTACGTTTGTCAGCGGTTTCGGACAAAGCCAACCTCAACGCCATCATGCTGAAGAGACGATTTTTGAAGCGGAATATGACAAAAAAGCCGACGATGACAAACGCTTGCCGTAATTTTTTTATTTTGTCCCTTGAAACTCTCAAACCGCGCCCATATTAAGGTTTCACAACTACCGCACTGATTTTTAGTTTTTATCGGTGCGTTTACTTATCTATCATTATAACTAACCAGGAGAAAATTAAGATGAATATTCGTCCGTTACATGACCGTGTGATTATCAAACGTGAAGAAGTGGAAACCCGTTCGGCCGGTGGTATCGTCCTGACCGGTTCCGCCGCCACTAAATCCACCCGTGCTAAAGTATTGGCGGTGGGCAAAGGTCGCATTTTGGAGAACGGCACTGTACAGCCGTTAGACGTTAAAGTCGGCGACACCGTGATCTTTAACGAAGGCTACGGCGTGAAAAGCGAAAAAATCGACGGTGAAGAAGTGTTGATTATCTCTGAAAACGATATTTTAGCTATCGTAGAATAAAACATTGATTTTAATATTACTATTTAAATAAAAGGAATATAACATGGCAGCAAAAGACGTTAAATTTGGTAACGACGCTCGCGTAAAAATGTTGGCGGGCGTGAACGTATTGGCAGATGCAGTAAAAGTAACGTTAGGCCCGAAAGGCCGTAACGTGGTGTTGGATAAAGCCTTCGGCGCACCAACCATCACCAAAGACGGCGTATCGGTCGCTCGTGAAATCGAATTGGAAGATAAATTCGAAAATATGGGTGCGCAAATGGTGAAAGAAGTTGCCTCTAAAGCCAACGATGCCGCCGGTGACGGCACCACCACCGCAACCGTATTGGCGCAAGCGATTGTCAATGAAGGGCTGAAAGCGGTTGCCGCCGGAATGAACCCGATGGATCTGAAACGCGGGATCGACAAAGCCGTGGTCGCTGCGGTTGATGAGTTGAAAAAACTGTCTGTCCCTTGTGCCGATTCGAAAGCGATTGAACAAGTGGGTACAATCTCTGCCAACTCCGACACTATCGTGGGTAAATTAATCGCCGAAGCAATGGACAAAGTCGGTAAAGAAGGCGTGATTACCGTTGAAGACGGCAGCGGCTTGGAAGACGAGTTAAACGTAGTTGAAGGTATGCAATTCGATCGCGGTTACTTATCGCCGTATTTCATCAACAAACCGGAAACCGGCAGTGTCGAATTGGAAAATCCGTACATTTTATTGGTTGATAAAAAAATCTCTAATATCCGCGAATTATTGCCGGTATTAGAAGCCGTTGCCAAAGCAGGCAAACCGCTGTTTATCGTCGCCGAAGACGTGGAAGGCGAAGCGTTGGCAACCTTGGTGGTCAACACCATGCGCGGGATCGTGAAAGTGGCTGCGGTGAAAGCGCCGGGCTTTGGTGACCGTCGTAAAGCGATGTTGCAAGATATTGCCGTGTTAACCGCCGGTACCGTGATTTCCGAAGAGATCGGGATGGAACTGGAAAAAGCCACGATCGAAGAATTGGGTCAAGCCAAACGTGTAGTGATCACCAAAGACAACACCACCATTATCGACGGAATCGGTGATCAAGCGCAAATCAGCGGACGTGTGGCACAAATTCGTCAGCAAATCGAAGAATCTTCTTCCGATTACGACCGTGAAAAACTGCAAGAGCGCGTTGCCAAACTGGCAGGCGGCGTTGCGGTAATCAAAGTCGGTGCGGCAACGGAAGTGGAAATGAAAGAGAAAAAAGCGCGTGTTGAAGATGCGTTGCACGCAACCCGTGCTGCAGTCGAGGAAGGCGTGGTTGCCGGCGGCGGCGTGGCATTGGTGCGCGTAGCGGCAAAATTAGCCAACTTGACCGGTGATAACGAAGAGCAAAATGTCGGGATCAAACTGGCATTGCGCGCGATGGAAGCGCCATTACGTCAAATCGTGACCAACGCCGGCGAAGAAGCCTCAGTGGTGGCACGCAACGTGAAAGACGGTGAAGGCAACTACGGTTACAACGCCGCGACCGAAGTGTATGGCGACATGGTTGAAATGGGAATTTTAGATCCGACCAAAGTGACCCGTTCTGCGTTACAATTCGCAGCATCTATCGCCGGCTTGATGATCACCACCGAGTGTATGATCACCGAGTTACCAAAACCTGAAACCCCGGATATGGGCGCAGGCATGGGCGGCATGGGTGGAATGGGCGGCATGATGTAACCGCACTTTCACTGATTAAAAGCCTAACAAACCCGATAACACATTGCGTTATCGGGTTTTTGTTTGCCAAAATGAAAATATTACGGACAATTTTAACCAAATAAAATCGGTACGACCAACACCGTCGCAACCATCACAATAATGGTAAACGGCACACCGATTTTGAGGAAGTCTGAGAATTTATAACCGCCCGGCCCTAACACCATGGTATTGACCGGCGATGAAACCGGAGTCATAAAGGCAGCCGAAGCCGCAACGGCAACTGTAATCACAAACGGCAGCGGTGACGTCTGCAATTCGTTTGCCAATGCCACGGCGATCGGCGTCATTAAAATTGCCGTCGCAGTATTGGAAATAAACAAACCGACTGAGGCGCATAAAATAAACAAACTGACCAAAATCGCATGAATCCCCCACTCGCCGACCAAATTCAACAAGCCGTTGACTGCCAAACCAATTCCACCGGTTTTATCCAATGCAATTGCAAACGGCATCATGCCGACAATCAGAATCAGACTTGGCCAATGTACTGAATTATAGGCACTTTGTGCGTCAATACAGCGAAATTTTGCCATCATCAAACACGCAATCAACGCCGCAATCACATTCGGAACTAAGCCCGTCACCATCAAAATAACCATGGTAAGCACTGATAAAATCGCATGGGGCGCTTGGCTTAGTGCCGGTGCAACCCGATCAATCTCGCTCGGATAATTCAGCATAAAAAAATCCTGATTACTGCCGCGCAATTCATTGATCTGTTTCCATTCACCAATCACCAGATATTGATCCCCGGTGCTAATCTCCACATCACCGAGATCACTGGTAATCAATTTATTGCCGCGCTTGACGCCGGCAACAATCAGCCCGTATTTATTTTGAAATTCAATTTGCCGGATCGTTTTGCCTAAGTTGACACTCTCCGGAATCGGAGAAATTTCTGCCATTCCCACCGATTTCGACTTCTCACTAAAATAGTTACCGCGCACCGCCATCGGTTTAAGTTTGTATTGCTCACAAAAAGACAGCCAATCCAAACCGTTGTCTGCCAAATCAAGCAACAGGATATCTTTTTCATTCAGCTCGGTTAACGCGGAAGCGGTAACCACAATATGCCGAATCCGCCGCCAGCGTTCGACCGCCACCACTAAAATATTGTATTTGGAATGCAGGTGCAGCTCATCCAGGGTTTTGCCGATCAAGGGGGAACCCGGCATAATCAATGCCTGTTTAGAACGCCCTTGCAATTGATAACTGATAATCAAATCATTCATCGAAGTGCGGTTATAGTTGGCTTTGGTATGATCGCCACTATCACCGCGATCCAACAAACGACGCGCCACCAACATATAGCCAATCCCCAATACCAACACCATTAAGCCGATCGGCGTAAAAGAAAAAAAACTCAGTGGCGCTTGCCCGGCACGCACTAATTCGGCATTGGCAATCAAATTGGGCGGGGTGGCGATTAAAGTCATCATCCCGCTGATCAAACCCGCAATACTCAACGGCATCATCAGGCGTTTCGGCGAAATATTCATCTGCGAGCAGATTGCCAGCACCACCGGAATAAAAATTGCGACAATACCGGTTGAACTCATAAATGCGCCAAGTCCGGCAACCGCCAACATTAATAACACTAAAATTTTGACTTCGTTGTTTTTTGCCGCCTTGATCAACCCTTCGCTGACTTGATATGCCACCCCGGTACGCAGCAACCCCTCGCCGACCACAAACAGTAAGGCAATCAAAATCACATTCGGGTCGCTGAAACCGCTCAAGATTTCCGGCACGGTTAAAATCCCGCTCAGGCTAAATGCAATCATCAACAGTAAGGCGACGGCATCCATACGCAATTTATTGGTCATAAACAGCCAGATGGCAAGCAATAAAAACAGTAATACCAAAAACAACGGCGGATTAAATGACCAGATTTGCGTCAACCAAGACATGAATACTACTCCAAACTCAATATTGCGGGATTTACTTTTTGCTTACTATAGCATAGATAGCAAGGCAACTTGAGCCGGAATCAAAAAATTATCTTATGCCGCTTTACGTCCGCGAAATTGGTGAATGGTATTGGTTACCACCCCGCGTATTGCCAATTCCTGCAACGAAGCGACATATAAATTGGCATGTTTCGAATCCAAGGAAAAAAAGATCAACGCTTCTGCTTGCGCGGAAAAAAATTCATATAATTGAAAACCGTTGTCTTGTTCTATCACCACTAAATCACCCGGCTCGATCGGCGATTGCTCCTCAATCACCAACATATCGCCTTGCCCGATTCCCCATGAGGTCAAATTCGGGTTCGTCACGCGCATAAAAAAAGTTTGTTTGGGTTTTTTAATACAGTATAAATTCAAATCCATTTTGTATTTAACCGCACTTTGCTGATCAAAGTGGAACTGATTTTGCCGATGATCATCGTATAACGGCATTGGTTGGTAGGAATAACTTCCATTACTCAAGTTTGCTTGATTATTCATTGCGTTATACATTTCCGAACCTCTGCATTTAACTGATTGGTGATTAAGTTGGTACTGCCCGCAAGCGCACTGTTTTTATATACAGTGATTTATACTGTATATAAAAACAGTAATCAAGTGTTTTTTTAGGATGATACTGAAAAAATCCAAACAAGATCAAAAACACCGCCTTATCAGCCGCAATACTTTAGCAAATCGTTAAAAAAAGCGGACAAAAACCGACATAATCCCAATAAAACCCGACTTTATTTAATTTTATGTTTTATTCTTAAAAATTTTGCGCTAATCTTAGGTTCGATCTCGTATCAGAGACGATGTAAAAAGACAATTCCATCCACCATAAAAAGAAGAAAACTATGAGTAACTCAAATCACTTTTTAACCAAACTTTTGTTTCAAGGCAGTTTGATTACCAAAATCGCGATTGGTCTCGTACTCGGGATCATCGTCGGTTTAATCACTCATCCCCTCGCGCCGAGCCTCGGCTTCAATCTTGCCGAAAGCGTCAGCATCTTAGGAACCTTGTTTGTGCGTGGCTTGCGTGCCATTGCGCCGATTCTGGTGTTTATTCTGGTGCTGTCCGCAATCGCCAACCGTAAACCAAGCGAGGCGGAACACAATAGCAGCACAATGAAATCAATCATTATTTTGTATATCGCCGGCACCTTCTTGGCAGCATTGACCGCGGTGATCGCCAGCTTTCTGTTCCCGACCCAATTGACGTTGGTGACCGGTGACGCCCAATTAAGCCCGCCGCAAAATGTCAGTGATGTGATTATCACCGTACTGATGAACATTGTCGACAACCCGATTCAAGCCTTGTTTAATGCGAATTATATCGGCATTCTGGCATGGGCAATCGGTTTAGGTATCGCATTACGCCATGCTTCCGACAGCACCAAACGGATTATTCATGAATTGGCGGAAGCGGTCACCATGATTGTGAAAGTCGTGATCGCTTTCGCACCGTTCGGGGTTTTCGGTTTAGTTGCCGCGGCAATGGCAGATAAAGGACTGGAAGAATTAGGTGCCTATGCCCGCCTGATTTATGTGCTGGTCGGTTCAATGCTGTTTGTTGCCTTTGTTATCAACCCGATTCTGGTCTTCTGGAAAATCCGCCGCAATCCGTATCCATTGATTTGGACCGCTGTGCGTGAAAGCGGCTTGACCGCCTTCTTCACCCGTAGCTCCGCCGCCAATATTCCGGTGAATATGAACTTGGCAAAACGCTTAAATTTGAGCGAAGAAGTCTATTCCGTTTCAATTCCGTTGGGCGCCACCATCAATATGGCCGGTGCTGCGGTAACGGTGACGGTATTAACCTTAGCCGCCGTCGCCACCCTTGGCATTCAAGTGAGCTTTGCTACCGCACTGTTACTCAGCGTGGTTGCCAGCGTGTGTGCCTGCGGTGCTTCCGGGGTTGCCGGCGGTTCATTATTGCTGATTCCGTTGGCGTGTAGCCTGTTCGGGATTCCGAATGACATTGCGGTGCAGGTGATCGGCGTTGGCTTTATTATCGGTGTGATTCAAGATTCGGTCGAAACCGCCTTGAACTCCTCCACTGACGTGGTGTTTACCGCTGCGGCCGATCTTGCGGAACAACGCAAAAACGGTTAGTTTTATCTAATCCTGAAAAAGCGAATCCATCGTTCAGCGCGGATTCGCTTTTTTATTTAGCTTAATTTCGTAGAGAAAATCGATGTCAGCCATTCAATTACAGCAAGCCGAAATAAAAATCACCAGTAAACTACGCCTGAAAATTGATGATTTTCAGCTTAAATGCCATGAATTTGCGGTGATCGTCGGGCATAACGGCAGCGGCAAAAGCACTCTGGCAAAATTTTTGGCGCAGAAAAATTCGCCTTATTCGGGGACATACCACAATCACTTTGAACGGGTCAGCCTGTTATCGTTCGAGCAACAGCAACAATTAATTGAGCAAATCTACCGCGATCTGAATAACGACTGCGTCGATCCGGATTACCACGGCAGAACGGCGGCAGAAGTGATTTTAGCCGGGCAACCAGACAAGCATGGATTAATCGAATTGGCGGAAAAATTGCACATCACCGCCCTATTGGATCGCCCGTTCAAATTGCTCTCCACCGGCGAAGGACGCAAAGTGTTGCTGGCAAGCGCCTTAATCAGCCAACCGCACTTGCTGATTTTAGACGAACCGTTTGAAGGCTTGGATCACGCTTCGCAAACTTTCTGGCAGCAATTATTAGCCGATCTGTGCCAACAAATGACGGTGATTTTAATTATCAACCGCCTGAATGATATTCCGCCGCAAGCAGACAGTATTGCGATGTTGAACCAATGCAAACTGCTACAGCAGGCAAGTGCGGTTAAAATGCTCGCCAGCCCGGTGTTTCAACAGCTGCGCAATGCCGAAAGTGCGGTCTGCCAACCGGTTCCCGCCGCCGCCCAAGCGCCGCAAACCCTCCCCGCTCACTTGGAATATGTGTTTGATCTGCAAAACGTCACTGTCCGTTACGGCGAAAAAACCATACTTAACGGTTTGAACTGGCAAGTCAAAACGGGCGAAAATTGGTGGATTAAAGGCCCGAACGGTTGCGGCAAATCAACCTTGTTGTCTTTAATCAGCGGCGATCACCCGCAAGCCTTTTGCAATGCGGTGAAAATTTTCGGCAAACAGCGCGGTAGCGGCGAAACCGTATGGGACATTAAACAGAAAATCGGCTTTCTCAGCAACCAATTGCACTTGGATCATCAGGTCAATTGCAGTGCGCTGGACGTGATCGTCTCCGGTTATTTCGACTCTATCGGCATTTATCAAAAGATTCCTGACAGTCTGCGCCTGAATGCGTTACAATGGCTGGAACGGATTAAAATGCAGCCGTTTGCCAATGCGCCGTTCCGCTCGCTGTCTTGGGGGCAACAGCGCCTGTTGCTGATTGCACGCGCGCTGGTGAAACACCCGCCGATTTTAATTTTGGACGAACCGTTAATGGGGCTGGACGGAATCAATCGCCACCTGGTGCTGACCTTTATCGAACAATTGATCGACAACAGCCAAACCCAGTTACTGTTTGTGTCGCACCACCTTGAAGATCAACCGCAATGTATCAACCGCACTTTTGAATTTATTGCAAACGCAAGCGGTTACGCTTATTATCAAACGGATGTTTAATGTTTAACTCAATCAAGGAGCTGAAATTATGGAATTTTTAGACGGTCTGCCGGTTGTCGCCCTGTTTTTTGTTCTGTTTGTTATTTTCACCCTGCTCTCCGCACTCAAAACCGTGCCGCAGGGCTATCACTGGACAATCGAACGTTTCGGGCGCTACACCCGCACATTAACCCCCGGCTTAAATTTTATCGTGCCGTTTATCGATCGCGTCGGGCGTAAAATCAACATGATGGAACAGGTGTTGGATATTCCGTCACAAGAAGTGATATCCAAAGATAACGCCAACGTATCGATTGATGCGGTCTGCTTCGTGCAGGTGGTCGACGCACGCAATGCGGCGTATGAAGTCAACCATTTGGAACAAGCGATTATCAACTTAACCCTGACCAATATCCGTACCGTGCTCGGTTCGATGGAGTTGGACGAAATGCTGTCTCAGCGCGATTCGATTAACAGCCGCCTCTTGACGATTGTCGATGAAGCCACCAATCCATGGGGCGTAAAAGTCACGCGGATCGAAATCCGTGACGTGCGCCCGCCGAAAGAGTTGATCGATTCGATGAACGCGCAGATGAAAGCCGAACGGAATAAACGTGCCGATATTTTGGAAGCGGAAGGAATTCGCCAAGCGGCTATTTTGCGTGCCGAAGGGGAAAAACAATCGCGCATTCTGCAAGCGGAAGGGGAACGGCAAGAAGCCTTCTTGCAAGCGGAAGCTCGCGAACGGGCGGCGGAAGCGGAAGCCAAAGCCACGCAAATGGTTTCCGAGGCGATTGCCCATGGCGACACCAAAGCGATCAACTATTTTATCGCGCAAAAATACACCGAAGCCTTACAGCAAATCGGACAAGCCGACAACAGCAAAGTGGTTCTTATGCCGTTGGAAGCGGGCAATCTGATTGGTTCGATTGCCGGCATTAGCGAATTATTAAAAACAACCAAGTAATGCAAACAAACGAGGTGGCAAATGGAATGGTTTAACACTTGGGCGTTCTGGTATTGGCTGGTTTTCGGTTTTGTGTTGCTAATTGGCGAAGCCGTTATTCCGGGAATTTTCCTGTTATGGTGGGGACTTGCCGCTTTCGTTGTCGGAATTCTGAATGCGGTTATCGCCATTCCCCTCGCTTGGGATTGGATTATTTTCGCAGTATTGGCTGTGGCTGCCAGTGTGATCTGGTGGCGCTATCAGCATAGCAAGGATCAGCAAGAAGATCCGCATACCGCACTTAACCAGCGCGGCATTGCGATGTTGGGACAGCGGGGAGTTGTTACCGAAATCCAGCAAAATAATATCGGACGCGCGCATTTTGGCGATACCACTTGGCGGATCAAAGGCGAACAACTTCAAACGGGCGATGTCGTAAAAGTCAAGTCCGTGAACGGGATCACCCTGAACGTCGAAAAAATGTCGGAGTAAGCCAATATGCAACATCTGATTATTTATGCCCATCCCAATTTTCACAGTTTCAGCAAAGCCGTGGTCGATACGGTGGCGAATGCCGGCAAAAAGTGCGGTTACGATCCGCAAATTCGCGATCTGTACCGTCTGAATTTCAATCCGATCCTGTCTTATGCCGAGCTGCAAGCCGCTTACCAAGGCATTATTCCGGAAGAAATCCGCCACGAACAACAACTGTGGCAACAAGCCGGTTTGATCAGCTTGATTTATCCGCTATGGTGGATGGGGTTTCCGGCGATTTTAAAAGGTTATTTGGATCGGGTCTTAACCCACGGCTTTGCCTATAAAACGGAAAACGGCGTCTCGCAGGGATTACTGTCCGGCAAAAGGTTACAGCAATTTATTTTAATCGGCAGCAATGTGCAGGATTACCAAAAGTGCGGTTTTGCGCAATCGCTGCAAGACACGCTGGTGGACGGCTTGTTTAACTATTGCGGCATTAACGAGATTCGGCATAGCCTTTTCGGCGATATTCATCTGATAAGTGATACCGAGCGGCAAGCGCTGTTGCAGCAAGCCGCCGAAACCACGCAACAATTCTTAAACGTTTAATTAAATTGGGCGAAACGCCCAATTTATTACTTCTTCCCGTTCACATTTGCCACGATTTTATACAAAATGGCAGACAATTGCTGCATTTCCTCCACCGAGATCCCGCGAAATACTTCATGGATATTCTGCCACTGCTGCGGCAAGCGCGCTTTGATAAAGTCTTTGCCATAGTCGGTTAACTTCAATTCAAAACAACGGCGATCACTGCTGCTCACCACCCGCTCAATCCACTTTCTTCCGACCAATTCATCGGAGATTCGCGTCGCATTGGTGCGCGAGGATCCCAAAATATCACTCAGCTTCGACGGTTGAATGGCATGATTCGGTTGGGTATACAGCACCACCAATGCCATAAACAAGGTATCGTTCAAATCAAATTGTTTTAATAAACGGTTGCGGTGTTCCAAATAACTGCTGGTAGAGTGTAATAACAAACGCAACAATAACACTTTTTCTAACGGCAGATCCGGCTCGGATTGCGCACATTGTTTGATCGATTCTTCTATTTCTGTGAAATTTCGCATAGCAACTCCTTTACACGCTAAATAATTTAAATATTTTATAATAACCAAAGTGACTATAAAAGCACTAAATTTTCAATTTACTTTGCGGAAAAATCTTATTTTCTGTAAAAAAAATGTTAATTTTTCGTGAACCAGATCAATATTTGATAAAAATCTGATTTACTAAAAAATCGTTATTCCCTATCTTAGCAGCTGTAGTCTCCCTCTCTTTTTCACCCTAACAAAAGGATCTCCCTATGAAACTGAAGAATACCTGGTTCAAAATTCTGTCTTCTGCCAGTGCATTAGCACTGCTTGCTTCAGTCAATGCCTTTGCTGCCGAGCCGGTGGTCATCAAATTTTCACACGTTGTCGCCGATGAAACCCCGAAAGGACAAGGTGCGCTGCTCTTTAAAAAATTAGCGGAAGAAAAATATCCGGGTCAAGTGAAAGTCGAAGTGTATTCCAACTCCTCGCTGTACGGTGACGGCAAAGAGATGGAAGCGTTATTGTTAAACAATGTACAAATGCTTGCGCCTTCGTTGGCAAAATTTGATAAATATGCGCCGCAAATTCAAGTCTTTGATTTGCCATTCTTATTTGACGACATTACCGCAGTAGAACGCTTTGAAAAAAGCGAAGCCGGTAAAAGCCTGTTGAACAGCATGATCGATAAAGGTATCACCGGCTTAGGTTATTGGAATAATGACTTGAAACAGTTATCGGCAAATAAAGCCTTGCGTGTGCCGCGTGATGCGCGCGGACAGAAATTCCGGGTGCAAAACTCCGAAGTGTTGGACGCCCAATTCAAACAGTTAAATGCCGTACCGCGTAAAATGGCATTCAGCGAAATGTACCAAGGTTTGCAAACCGGCGTGGTGAACGGCGCGGAGAATCCGTACTCCAACATCTATTCGCAAAAAATCCATGAGGTACAAAAATACATCACCGAATCCAACCACGGTTTGCTGTCGTATATGGTGATCGTCAACACCAAATTCTGGGACGGTTTAAACCCTGAATTGCGTGCCGGATTAAGTGAAATCATGCAGCAAGTCAGTGATGAAGTGAATAAAAAATCCCATGAATTCAACTTAGCCGATAAACAAAAAATCCTGGATGCCAAAACCACTGAGATTATCATCTTGACGCCGGAAGAGAGAGCGCAATGGCGTGAAGCAATGCGTCCGGTCTGGAAAAAATTTGAAGGCGCAATCGGTGCCGAGCTAATCCAAGCTGCCGAAGCCTCCAACAAACAATAATATTCCGAACAAAGTGCGGTTCCCAGCCGCACCTTGTTCGAGTTAAGTTTTAAGGAATTACCATGAAGTCGCTCGCATTCTTATGGGGAAAAATGGAAGAGATCATGATCGCCTTATCACTGGCGTTAATGACGATTGTGACCTTTATCTATGTACTATTTAATAATCTCTATGCTCCGTTCTATGATTTGGCAGATACCTATCCGTCGCTCGAATCGCTGTTTCTGCCTATCGCGGATTTTTCCATTAATATCGCCCAAGAGATGACTTGGAGCGTTGCTTTAACCAAGCTGTTCTTTGCCATGTTAATCTTTTTCGGCGCCTCCTATGGCGTGCGCACCGCCGGGCATATCGGCATTGACGCGGTGGTGAAAAAATTCTCTGCGCCGATCCAGCGTCAAATCAGCATGCTGGCTTGTCTTGCCTGTCTGATTTATGCCGCAATGATTGCCTATGCCAGTATCGAATGGGTCACGGCAATGTTTCAGGCAAAAATCGGGGCGGAAGATTTGCAGCATTTCGGTATTCAGCTCTGGCAGATCGGCTTGATTATCCCTATCGGCTACGGCATGGTATTTATGCGTTTCGCGGAAATTTTCGTGCGTTTGCTGAAAGGTCAGCAGAGTGATTTAGGCTTGGCGGATGAAGCCAAAGACGCCATAAGATTACAAGAAGAAAATCATTAAGGAGCCGTTATGACTGTCATCTTTTTGTTTATTTGCCTGTTCGCCCTGATGTTGATCGGCGTTCCGGTCGCAGTGGCGTTGGGCTTGTCCGGTTCCTTGATTATTATTTTTTTCAGTCAGGATTCGATCAGCTCGGTCGCAATCAAACTGTTCGAAACCTCGGAACACTACACCCTGCTTGCGATTCCGTTCTTCCTATTGGCGGGCGCTTTTATGACCACCGGTGGCGTGGCGCGCCGTTTAATCGATTTTGCCAATGCCACCGTCGGACATATCCGCGGCGGCTTGGCGATTGCTTCGGTATTGGCGTGTATGCTGTTTGCCGCGCTTTCCGGATCCAGTCCCGCCACCGTTGCCGCGGTCGGGTCGATTGCGATTGCCGGCATGGTACGCTCCGGTTATCCCATGGAGTTTGGCACCGGAATTATTTGTAATGCCGGCACATTAGGGATCTTAATCCCGCCCTCGATCGTCATGGTGGTTTATGCCGCGGCAACCGAAAGCTCGGTCGGTCGCTTGTTTATGGCGGGGGTTGTTCCGGGGTTGTTACTGGGCGGCGCACTAATGGTGGCGATCTACATTGTCGCACGGGTTAAAAACCTGCCGGCATTACCACGTGCCTCGGTGAAAGAATGGTTTAGTTCCGCCCGCAAAGCCTTATGGGGCTTGATTTTAATGGTGATTATTTTAGGCGGTATTTACAGCGGCGCTTTCACGCCGACCGAAGCCGCCGCCGTCGCCGCGGTCTATTCTTTCTTTGTTGCGGTGTTTGTGTATAAAGACATCAAACTGAAAGAATGCCCGAAAGTGCTGTTGGAAGCCGGCAAACTCAGTATTATGCTGATGTTCATCATCGCCAATGCGATGTTGTTCGCCCACGTGCTGACGACTGAGCAGATTCCGCAGCAACTGACCGCACTTGTGGTGGAAATGGATCTGCAACCGTGGCAGTTTCTGATCGTGGTGAATATCGTCTTGTTAATTGCCGGGGCATTTATGGAACCCTCGGCGATTATCCTGATTTTGGTGCCGATTCTGTTCCCGATTGCAATGCAGTTAGGCATTGATCCGATTCACTTGGGGATTATCATGGTGGTGAATATGGAAATCGGCATGATCACGCCGCCGGTCGGGTTAAACCTGTTTGTCGCCTCCGCCATCACCGGTTTAAGCCTGCCGCAAGTGATTAAAACCGCAACGCCATGGTTATTACTGATGTTGGGCTTCCTCATCGCCATCACCTATATTCCGGCGATTTCACTTTCGTTGCCGAATTGGATCGGTGCAATGTAAGCATGATATAAGGCAAAAAAACCGCACTTTGCTTGATGATAATCATCACAGCAAAGCGCGGTTCAATTTAGATTTTCTTTTCCAGCCCGCTTACTCTTTTTCCTGCAATTTTTCTTTCAACAACCGTTTCAGTTGATTGCCCAATTTTTTATCAATGCTAATCCGGTATTGCGGCGAACGGCATGGGCCAAACAAGCTGACCGGCAATTGGTATTGGGAATAGCCCGCCAGAGTCGGCGACAGCCGCAACTCCAAACGGCAAGTGAAATCGGTCAGGTTCATCTCGCCTTTGCCGCTTAAATTCAAATCCTCGCCCTGCGCTTGGATCTGTTTCATTCGCAAGCGATTATCCGCCCAATTCAGATCCAAATCTATCTGCTTAAACGGGGTGGCAATGCGATCGGCATATTGCTTCGCCCCTTGGCGAATCGGGTAATATTGGCTAATCATTTCCAGTAGGTTCAAGCCGTTAAGTGCGGTATCTCTGGCACGCAAACGTAAGTCACCCTGATACAACACGCCTTGCTCAAACAGTGCGTTGCCGTCAAAATCCGCCGTGCCGTCTAACAATTCCGGCAGTTGTAAAAATGCCAGCCAAGGTTGCAACGCCAAGCCTCTCGCTTTTAATTGCAATCGGTTTGCGTTATTTTGCCGTACAGCCTGAACGTGCAAACTACCCTGTGCTTGGCGCAATACCAACTGCAAGTGCGGTTTCTGCGTCACTTGCGCGGGCAAAGCATAATGCAAGACCGCACTTTGAATATTTAACTGATTTAATCTTGCCTGTTGTAACGTCAGTTGCCACGAATTTTGTTGTTCAGACAACGAAACTTTTTCCGCCATAAACCGCAACCTGCGGTTGTTCAAAAAATAGTCCTCTGCCATCTCGGCGTTCAGCTCGGTTTGGTATAACTCGATTCCATTCGGGAAACGCTGCGCCACCGCACTTAACCGCCATTCATCTTGCCGCCGGTTTTGCGCGGTTAAATCCACTTTCGCCGCTTGGTAATTCGGAGCAATCTCGCTCAAGACAAGCGTTAAATCGGCGAATTGCAACTGCTGTGCCGAATACACATTGCCACCGCTGAGCTGTACTTGTTTTACTTTCGGGGAAAAGGTGAGTAATGACCGCCAACCGAATTGCAATTCGACTTGTTGCGCCGAAAATTGCCAATCCTGATAGTGATATTGCGCTTGTTTTAACTGCAGTGTCGGCGAGGGAAAATAATTCAATTGCGCTTGTTGAAATTGAAAATCAGGCAATCGGCGCAATTCAGCGGTGATTTTTCGTTCAAATGTGCCAAGCTGATAATAGGTTAAAAACGACAGTGAGGCAGTTCCAAGCAGAACCGGATACAGCACCCGCCGCTTCCACCATGGCTGCCCCATCGCGCTTTAGTCCTCGTTGATACGGCTGGCGACCGCACCTTGCTGATTTTTGTACTTGGCGTTGCTACGGCTGTTGTACGGGCGTGCCGCTTCGCCGCTTAAAATTTCAAAACTCAACGCACCAATCGTCATTTTCGGGCGCAATGCCAACGGCAATTTACCGGAGTTGAAGAATTCCAACACGATTTTGCCTTCCCAGCCCGGATCGATCCGGTGGGCAGTCACGTGCACCATCAGCCCCAAACGCGCCAAGGAAGAACGCCCGTCCAGCCAGCCGATCACATTTGCCGGCAGTTTGACCGATTCGTAGGTGGTCGCCAATGCCAAGACGCCCGGGTGCAGGAAAAAAGCTTCATCGTCATTCAATACGATCTCTTCGCTCATCACGCGCTCCAACTGGGCGGAGATTTCCGAGCGTTCGCCGCTCAAATCAATATAAGGCGCGTTGTATTCACGAAACACGCGGAAAGAATTGCCCAAACGCACATCAACGGTTGCGCCGTTGATTTTGTCATTGCTCGGACGCGGTTCAAGCGCAATAATGCCTTGATCCAAATAGGTTTCAATATCACGATCACATAATCTCATGCCGTTTCCCCTATTTTTGTTTTAACATTTGTAGAATTTGTGCTTTTAAGATATTGATCGCAATGCGGTTTTTTCCACCGCGCGGCACGATGATATCAGCAAACTGTTTTGACGGCTGAATAAACTGCAAGAACATCGGGCGCACGGTTTTGCGGTATTGCGACACCACCGATTCCAAACTTCTGCCACGTTCCTGCATATCACGCTGCAAACGGCGGATAAAGCAAATGTCCAGCGGCGCATCGACGAAAATCGACGCACTCAATTCATTGCGCAAACGTTCGTCGGTCAGCAATAAAATCCCTTCCAGAATAATCACCCGGCGCGGCGCAAATTCGCGGCTGTTGGCGGTGCGGGTGTGTTCAACATAGCTGTATTCCGGCACTTGAATGGTTTCGCCGCGTTTTAACTGTTGCAAATGCGCCACCAACAGATCGTGATCCATCGAATTCGGGTGGTCGTAATTGGTTTCGATCCGCTGTTCAAACGACAGATGGCTTTGGTCTTTATAATAGGAATCCTCGGAAATAATCCCGATGTCGCCGCCGCCCACTTCTTCGCATAATTCTTTATGAATGGTGGAGGCGATCAGGCTTTTGCCGGAGGCAGACGCGCCGGCAATCGCAATAATAATGGTATTATTTGCACTGTTCTGAGTTGTTGAATCTGGCATAATCAATCCTTGCAATGAATTTGGGCAAGTATAACAAGATTTCGCTGCTTACGCACCTGTGCAAATCAGGCGTAAACCGCATAGACTTTAAATTTCGTGCTTTTCGCCAGCACGCGATGTGCGCCAAAATGGCGATCCAACAATTCCGGATAAGGCAAAAACGCATTCGCTACGATACGCAACTCCCCGCCTTGATTTAAAAACCATTTTGCTTGTGAAATCAAGGTTTCCACCGCGCGATAGGCGGTGTCAATGCCGTCGTGGAATGGCGGATTGGAGATGATCAAATCGAATTTGCCGCTCAAATCGGAAAACACATCGCTGGCGACCACCTTGCCTTGTAACTGATTTTGTTGCAAAGTGCGGTTCGCCGACGCAATCGCCATCGCATGAATATCGCTCATCACCAGCTCAATCGCCGGATTTTGCCGTTTTAAATAACCGCCGATCACGCCTGCGCCACAGCCCAAATCCAGCACTCGTCCCCGCAGTTTTTGTTGCAAGCTCGACAACAACAGTGCCGTTCCCTGATCCAATTCGCCGGCACTAAATACGCCCGGCAAGCTATGTACGCGCAAATCGGCTAATTGCGGATGCCGATATTGTTTCCAGTAGCTTTCCAGTTCAAAGTGCGGTTTATGTTGTAATTCAAAATGATACAGCCCGCAACGGCGCGCCGAATCAATTTTGTGAATCTTGCCGAACGGTTGCAGCATTTTCTCCGCCGAACGCACCCCGCAACGGTTTTCGCCGATAATCAACAGCGATTGTCCCAGTGGGGCTTGCGCCAGCATTTGCATGAGCTGAAATTGCATTTCCTGCTTGTTTTTACCCCAATAATAGACCATCAGATCCGCCTGATGACGGTTTTCAAGCGCAAAATCCGCCGCAACCGCACTTTGCGCCTTGCGCACATAATCATAATAGCTGCTGACCACTTGCAACGAACGGCTGTTTTTCAGTTGGCTAGGGAAAAGATCGTGCAGATTGCCGGCAAACAGCACCGATTTATCGTCAAAAAAAGGAAGGTGGCGTTGCAAAACTTGGCTTTCGACTGAAATCACTATAAATCCTGAGGGTTATTGGTTAAAATCGTCGCTCATTATAATACAGATTTCGCATTTCACGAGGATTATTATGCCTGCACGCCGCGCGCGCTTGTTGCAACAAATGGGCATCGACCAATGGACATTGCGCCGTCCGCAAGCGTTAAAAGGCGCGGCGGCGATTGCCGTGGCGGAAAATATCAAATTGCTGTTAGTCAGCGAGCAATCGCCCGCCGACAGCTTGCTGGCGGATTTGTATCGCGCACTCGGCATTCGGGCGGCGCAATGCTTAATCATCAACAGCGAACAACTTAACCGCCTGAAAATCACGCATTCGCCCGCGCTGTGGCTGGTCGGGGAAACGCCCGAATTATCCGGGCAAACGCAAACCGCACTTCAAGCCCTGCCGCACATTCAAACTGACGACTGGCAAACCCTGCTGCAAAATCCACAAGCCAAACGCCGTCTGTGGCAGCAGTTGCAACAATTCCAACTACAGGATGACGGCTCATGATTGAGATTTTAGCGCTGCAAAGCACGGATTTTGAGCGCGCCTACCAAATCGAACGGCAAGCGCATATCACGCCGTGGTCAAAAGGCACGTTGCTGAATAATCAAGGCGAGCGTTATCTGAATTTAAAATTGCTGCAAGACGGAAAATTAGTCGGTTTCGCCATTTGCCAAACGGTGTTGGACGAAGCCACCTTGTTTAATATCGCAATCGATCCCGCCTATCAGCAACAAGGCTTGGGAGAAAAGTTACTGCAACATTTAATCACCGAATTAAGGCAAAGTGCGGTATTGACTCTCTGGCTGGAGGTGCGCCAATCCAACCTTGCTGCACAAAAACTGTATGACCGCTTGGGCTTTAATCTGGTCACCCAACGCAAAAACTACTACCCCGCCGCCGACGGCAAACGCGAAAATGCGCTGGTGATGGCGTTGTATTTGTAAAGCAAGCAACAAAAAAGCCGTTTTTAAACAATAGGTTGTTTAAAAAACGGCTTTCAACTATAAATACTAAAGTGCGGTTAGGCTTTCTTCAAAAACTCGGATTTTAGCGCCAAGCTCACGCCGTCGATTTTGCAATCGACATTGTGATCGGAATCAACCAAGCGGATATTTTTCGCTTTGCTGCCTTTTTTCAACACGAGAGATGAGCCTTTCACTTTTAAATCTTTGATTAAAATCACGGAATCGCCGTCTTGCAGTTGGTTTCCGTTGCTGTCTTTGACGATAAACTCCTCGCTGCCGTCGTCAGTTTCTTCGCCGTTCCATTCGTTGCCGCAATCCGGGCAGACAAATTGAATGGTGTCGTGATAAACATATTCGCCGTTACATTTCGGGCAATTTGGCATTTGTTCCACTCTTTTTTCCTCTTCATGGTTTCCGCTTAAAAAATTCGCGCGCAGTATAGCATAAAAAACGCGCCGTGCCGAAGCACAACGCGTTTGCTTTTCGATTGATAAAAAGTGCGGTTTAAGCTACGACACCAAATTTCTCTTTGATGATCGCTTCAAAATCGGTGCAACCGCCGATTGGCTGCTCGTCAATGAAGATTTGCGGCACGGTTTGCACTTCTTTGCCGACGGATTTAGACAAATCCGCTTTGCTGATACCTTCGGCGATAATATCAACATAGCGATATTCGAAATCATCGCGGGTGTTTTGCAGTTTTTCGGCTAACGCTTTTGCACGTACGCAATAAGGACAGCCCGGACGGCCAAAAATAACGGTAAACATAGGAGCTCCTGTTTCATGGTAAATAACTGTTTTAAGCCGATCCATTCTAGCCGATCCGCCGGCAAATAAGAAAAGATTTTTCTGCATTAATGTGATTGGTGTAATATATCAAGCCATCACATTCATTTATTCCGTGTTATTGATTGGAGATTCCCGTATGAGCCGACAGCCGACTACATCAAGCACCGTTGCAACCGCACTTGCCCACCGCTCTATCCGTAAATTCACCCAACAAGCGATTGCCGCCGAAACCGTACAAACCTTAATCGAATGCGCCCGCGCCGCTTCAACCTCGAATCATCTGCAATGCGTTTCGATTATTCGAATTACCGATAACGCCGTGCGTGAGCAAATGAAATACTACGCTTCCGATCAACAATATGTTGCGGACGCAGCGGAATTTTGGGTGTTTTGCATTGATTTCCAGCGCCACCACCAAATTCTGCCGGAGGCGCAGACCGATTACAGCGAAGTGTTGCTGATCGGCAGTGTCGATGTCGGCATTATGGCGCAAAATGTGCTGTTAAGCGCCGAATCACTCGGTTTAGGCGGAGTGTATATCGGCTCGATTCGTAATAAAATACAAGAGGTTGGAGAGCTGTTGCAGTTACCGCAGCATGTGATCCCGTTAGTCGGTTTATGCCTGGGCTATCCCGATCAAGATCCGCCGTTGAAACCGCGTTTACCCGGTGCGGTTTTGCTCAGTGAAAACCGTTACCAAGCGCTCGATCCGTCGTTATTGCAAGATTATGACCGCCAAGTCGCCGACTATTATTGGCAGCGCAGCCAAACCGACATGGATTGGTCGCGCAATGTGATGAAAACCCTCGGCAAACCGGTGCGTCCACACGTTTTGGGCTATCTGCAACGGCAGGGTTTTGCCAAAAAATAGCGGAGATCGGCGATGAAACTGTTAATGCTGTGTCGCGAACCGCGCTTATATAGCTGCCAACGCTTGCTGGAGGCGGCGGAAAGTTGCGGACATACGTTGGATATTATCGATCCGAATCGTTGTTTGTTAAAACTGGATCAGGAGCAATCGCGCCAATTCAAAATTTATTACCAAGTGCGGTTTGATCAAACGCCGTATTTATTGCCCGATTATGACGCGGTGATCCCGCGTTTCGGTTCGGGCAGCACGGCGATGGGCTGTGCGCTGTTGCGCCATTTTGAAGCGATGGATGTGCCCTGTTTAAACGGCTCGCAAGCCTTTTTGAATGCGCGTGACAAATGGCACAGCTTGATGTTGTTGCAACAACAGGACATCGCCGTGCCGCCGAGCGCATTATGCGGCAATGAATTCGATGCCAAGTATGCGGTCGGTCAAATTGCCTCGCCGACGATTTTAAAAACCCTGTCCGGTTCGCAAGGGATCGGCGTGATGTTGGCGGAAAAACGGCAAAGTGCGGTCAGTATTTTAGAAACCCTGAAGCAAGCCAATATCGCCTCGCTGCTGCAAGATTTTATCCACGAAGCCAACGGTTCGGATATCCGCTGTTTCGTGATCGGCAACAACATCATCGCCAGTATGCAACGCAGCGGGCAGAACGGGGAATTTCGCGCCAATGCACATCGCGGCGGGCAGGCGCAGCCAGTCCAATTAAGCGAACGGGAAAAAACCTTGGCGCTGCAATCGGTGCAAACCTTAGGGCTTGATATTGCCGGGGTGGATATTATCCGCTCCAATCAAGGCCCGATGATTTTGGAAGTCAATGCCAGTCCGGGCTTAGAACTGATTGAAAAAACCAGTAAAATCGACATCGCACTGCAAATGATCGCCTATTTGGAAAAACAGATTTTGTCGGCAACGGTTGATCAATAAACATAAATTGTTTATGGTTATCACCTGACAAGTATTTTATGGGAAATCAAAAATGATTATTTATCTACACGGTTTTGATTGCAATAGTCCGGGGAATCACGAAAAAATCCTACAATTGAAATTTATCGATCCCGACGTGCGTTTCGTCACCTACAGCACCTTGCACCCGCGCCACGATATGCAGCATTTGCTGAACGAAGTGCATAAATTGGTGAATGAGAGCAAAGATCCCGCGCCGCTGATTTGCGGTGTCGGCTTAGGCGGCTACTGGGCGGAGCGAATCGGTTTCTTATGCCGCATTAAACAAGCGATTTTCAATCCGAATCTGTTTCCCTATGAAAATATGCAGGGCAAAATCGACCGTCCGGAAGAATACCAAGACATCGCCACCAAATGCGTGGAGCATTTCCGTGAAAAAAACCGCCAACGCTGTTTGGTGTTCTTATCAAAAGAGGACGGCATTTTAGATTCGCAACGCAGCGCCGACACGCTTTCGCCGTTCTATGACATTGTTTGGGACGAAAACGAAAGCCATAAATTCAAGAAAATCTCACAACATTTACAACGCATCGCCGAATTTAAAAAGCAGGCTTAAACACGAAAGTGCGGTTGAACCGCACTTTGTTGCCAACGAATAGCTCAAACCCGATAAAACTCCCCTTGATAAAATTCCAGTGGTAAACCGTCAGGATCTTGAAAAAAGGTAAATGGTTTGCCGGTGAGCGGATCAATACGGATCGGTTCGCAAGCTACGCCCCGTTGTTGCAAATAATCGACCGCACTTTGCAGATCGGCGACTTGAAACGCAAGATGGCGCAAACCGCAGGCTTCGGGTTGGGTTAAGCGTTCGGGCGGATTAGGGAAAGAAAATAGTTCGATTTGGCTGCCGTCGGCAAAGGCTAAATCCAATTTATAGCTTTGCCGTTCGGCACGGTAGGTTTCGGCGATAACGCTTGCGCCCAAGATTTCACAATAGAACTGCTTTGAACGTGCGTAATCGGAGACAATCAGTGCGACATGATGAAAACCAAGAATCGGGTTTGCCGGCATAACCGCACTTTCCTTTATGATTTATGTCAGTTAATTAATCACACGGCGCGATTGGGTGTAGTTTCGCGACCAATAGTTTTCGGATAACGAATTGGTGGTGACGCCTTTACTGGTGCTGGCGTGGATAAACTCTCCGTTGCCGATATAAATGCCCACATGTTTATTTTTACGGAAGAACACCAAATCGCCAAATTCCAACTCGCTTTTATTGATTTTTTTACCGACATGGCGTTGTTCGGCGGTGCTGCGCGGCATTTGCAGCCCAAACGCACGATCAAACGCGTTTAATACAAAGGCGGAGCAATCAATCCCGTTTTGGGTTGTGCCGCCCAAACGGTAGCGCACGCCCTGCCAGTTGTGGTAAAACTCATGCAGTTTAGTAAATTGCGCTAAGCTCACGCCATTACCGATATTTTTCGGCAAATTGGTGCGGATACGCGTATCTTGGGACTGATAAACGGTATGTTGCCCGTTATGACTACAGGCGGTTAAAGCGGCAATGCCGAAAATAAAAAGCAGTTTACGCAACATAATATGAATTAGAGGTTATTAATCTTCGAAAGTGCTTTGATTCTACGGAAAGTAACGCTGCCTTTCCAGCAAAAAGCCGTTTTTTTTGCCAGATAAATCTATTTTTTTGAGCAACTTCAAAAAATCGTTAATAAAAATCGATAACGTTAAGAAATTCTCTAAACCTCAGACGCCAAATTGCGCAACCAATTAATTTCTTCCGCCCAAATTTCCGGCTTGACGGTTTCCAAAATCAGCGGCATATCATTAAATTCGTCATGTTGCATAATGTATTCAAATACCGCCGTGCCGATTGTGCCGCCACGTAAGACATCATGCCGATCCACCCGGCTGCCAAGTGCGGTTTTCGAGCCGTTGAGGTGCATGCCTTTCAGGAACTCAAAACCGACAATCCGTGCAAATTCATGAAACACCCGCTCACAACCGACCGCACTTGAGATGTCGTAACCGGCGGAAAAGGTATGGCAGGTATCCAAACACACGCCGACCCGGCTTTTATCCTCAACTTGTTCGATAATTCCCGCCAGATGTTCGAAACGATAACCGATATTCGAACCCTGCCCTGCGGTATTTTCAATCACCGCCACCACATTCGGCACTTGTTGATGTGCCAGATTGATCGATTCGGCGATAATCGCAATACAATCCTGTTCGGAAATTCGGCGCAAATGGCTGCCGGGGTGAAAATTCAGCAACGATAAGCCCAACTGCCGGCAACGCTGCATTTCATCGATAAACGCAGCGCGCGATTTCGCCAACGCTTCTGCTTCAGGGTGTCCTAAATTAATCAGATAGCTGTCGTGCGGCAAAACGTGTTTCGGATCGATTTTCGCCTGATAAAGCGCCTGTTTAAATTGTTTGATACTGCTTTCCGTCAGCGGTTTTGCCACCCACTGGCGTTGGTTTTTGGTAAACAACGCAAAGGCATTCGCGCCGATTGCCACCGCATTGGTCACGGCATTTTCCACGCCGCCGCCGGCACTGACGTGCGCACCGATATATTTCATCTGTTTCTAATCCTAATTTATGGCTGATTTTATGTTAGCATTGTACCGAAATTTTAACCCGCCGAAACCTATTGATACGATAATGAGGGCAATTCCGATGACAACAACGACTACGATTAATGATTTTTCCATGCTTTGCCGCTTGTTCGGCAATCTGTTTTACCGCACGCCGCAAGATGAGGTGCTTGCGCCGATTTTCACTTGGCTGCAACAAGGCAACCTGACCGCACTTTGGGCATTGAGCACCGACAGCCAAAGCGAAAAGACGTTACAACAGTTGCAAAGTGCGGTTGCCATTGAACAATTAAACGCAGAATACCAACAACTTTTCGCCGAAAACGGCACAGTAAGCCCGAAGATTTCAGCTTATCGCGACAATTTAGCCGATTTTATTGAATTCAGAAACCAACGGGGTATGGACGCACTGCCACAAGCGGATCATGTCGCCCATTTATTGCTGACCGCGTCATGGTTGGAAGACAATGTCGATTCGACACTGGCACAACAAACCTTATTTGAACAATTTTTACTGCCCGTCATGAGCAAATTTCTCGGCAAAGTCGAAGCGCATGATCAGGGTTTCTACCGCGCCCTAGCGCAACTCTGCCGCGAGGCGTTATCGGCCATGGCGGACGAGTTGGAAGAAGAGGGTGAAAAAGAAGAATAAGCTAATTCTTATTTTTACGATCTTCATCGCAAAAATTAACCCGAAGGACTGCGCCGAATTTTTATCTGATTAAAATAGCCTTCTTGATTCACCTTTGTATCCATTTTGTGATACGATACATCACAAATAAACGGCATATGATTAAAAGTTTTAAACATAAAGGGCTAAAGCAGTTATTTGAAATAAGGCTATAGCAACGGGGTTAATCCTGCACACGCGGCTAAATTACTGCGTATGCTCGATGTTATCGACAAAGCCGCCAGTATTGGTGATTTCCGCTTTTTTATAAATCACATGAATTAAAAGGCAATCGTGCCGACGTTTGGTCGATGACGGTGTCGGGAAATTGGCGCATTACTTTTGAGTTTAAACAAGGTCATGCTTATATTTTAGATTATGAAGATTACCATTAAGGCGGAAAAATCATGAAAATCAGGAAACCGACTCACCCCGGTGCAATTTTACGTGAAGATGTGTTGCCCGAATTGCAAATGACCATCACCGATTTTGCCGCGCATTTGGGATTTTCACGTGAAACCATTTCGCGAATTCTACATGAGAGAGCCCCTGTCTCTGCAAATTTGGCTTATCGTCTAGAATTAGCCGGTGTCAGTAGTGCCGATTTATGGCTGAAATTACAGGCGGCTTATGATATTTGGCAGCTGAAAACCGCTCCTCAACCGTTGCAAATTAAACCACTGAACTTGGCTGCACCATTGACGGTTTAACGGTTACTTCTCCGCCTCCAATTTCAACTGCTGCTGTACGCTTTGGTACAATTCCGGCAGCAGTTGGGTCATCATATTCAGCTGTTGGCGCAGCACTCTGTCTTGTTGCAGCTGGGTTGCGCTAGCAAATTGCATATTCGCTTCAAGTTGCAAACGTTGCCGAATATGCTCGATTTTCTGTTGGAATTGCGCTTCCGGCAGTTGTTCCAGGGTTTGCAACACCTCGATTAATTCCCGTGCCGCCGGATAAAGGTCAATTAAGAAATAGTTATTGTCCCCATGCTCTCCCATGGTATGCCGAAATGCCCCCAATGCCGAGATATAGCCAAGCAAACGATAATTTTGTTTCAACAGTTGGAAAGCGTTTGGTAGAAAAGTGCGGTATTTTTCCGCTTCACTGTTCATATTACCAATCAGCGTGTTTAATTCCGCCGCACTTTCATGCGCCGCCAAACGGACGCTGCGGTAATTGACATGATTGCGTTCGCCAAATTGCAGTTGCGCCATAATATACAGCAAATAACGGGCGTTATTCTGAATGCTGCGCCGGATAAGGCGCATGATCTTCATGTATTTCCAATCCGGCCACAGATAAGACACCGCCAGCCATGCCACGCTGGCGCCGATTAAGGTGTCAATCACGCGCGGCAACATCGCGGCATGCAGATCAAAGCCGCTGATGTCAAAACTGACCAGCACTTGTATGGTGATAAACAACGTGGAAAAACGGTAATTATTGCTTCTAAAGAAGAAAAACAGGGTGCTGGTGGCGACTAAAACGCCCAGTTTGGCGGCTAAGGTCGCTGTAAAATAGGGCAACAGCGAGCCGATAACCACCCCGAGTAAAGTGCCGATCACCCGATCACGCAAACGTTTTTTGGTCGCCGAATAATTCGGTTGACAGACAAAAATCGCCGTCAGCAGCACCCAGTATCCTCGCTCTAAATTCAAACCGACGGCAATGATACAACAGACCAACACCACTAACGACAACCGCACCGCATGGCGGAACAGTTGCGATTCGAATGTCAGATGATTCTTCACCGCCGCAATAATTTCACGCAGTCCGCGCACGCTGTCAGTGCTGATAATTTGGCTGAAAGATTGTTGGATTTCATTGCTTTCTTTACCAAGAAACAGCAGCTGCCATAGAATATGTTTTAAATTGGCGATTAGGGTACGCAAATTTTCCGCTTGTGAGCTGTCCGGATACTGGTTGATAAAATGCCGAAAAGAATGATCAAGCCCGCCGACCGCTCTTTGCAGGCGATCTTTCGGTTGGTAGGTTTCACGTTTCAAAATCGCATTGGCAATATCGCGGCAATCGTCCGCTTGTAATTCCAACAAACGCTGAATACGGAAAATCAAATCGCTGTTTTGCAGTTTTTGTACCAGCTTGCGATAATTGAAATGCGATGAACTGGCGCGCTCGTGAATATCCTGCGCCGCATAATAATAGCGGATCAACCGGCTGGTTTTAGACGAACGGTGTTGCTGCCTGCCCAAACGATAAAACAGCGATTGGCGGCATAAGCTAAAAGCATTGATCACGTTGCTGTTGAGTTGTGACAATTCCAAGTGCAATGGCTCGCTGTTTTCACTTTCATCGGGATCAAAAAATTTGGATTTGCAATCCAGATAATCGGCAAGTGCCAAATAGGCGTTTGCCAGATTTTCATCCACTTTGTAACGTGGAAAAAACAGATAGGTCAGCACCGAGCAAATGCTATACAGCAACGTGCCGCAAACAATCATTAACGGATTGATATACCATTCCGTTTGCGGCAAATAGGTCAATGAGGTGTAAAGCGCGACAATCAAGGTGCCGAAGGCAATGGTGCTGTAACGCTGTCCCAGTGCACCCATCATGGTGAACACGAAGGTGAACAGCGTCATCATCAAGGCAAAATAAAGCGGATTATTCAGTGAAATTTGCGCGCCGAAAGCGGAGGTGGTAAATGCGGCGAGCGTAATCAGGATATTTTTGATCTTTCCGCTCAGACTGTGATCCAAATCGACCAAACCGGCGGCAATAATTCCCAACACAAACGGCATTGCGACTGCCGAAATCGACCAATACCATACCAATCCGGCAGCGATGTTGACGGCGATAAACACCGGAATCACCGCAATCACTTTACTGTTCAGCCAAGAGAATGTTTTCACAATGTTGCCTTAGCGCTCCGTTGTTAACGGTGATCAAACGGTTGGGTAAATTGCCGCCCTGTAACCGTCTGCGCCATTTCGCTTGACACCACACGCTGCCCAACCGGGAACAAGGCAATTTGCGCCAGTTTGAAATGTCCGATTCCGCTTGGAATACCAATAATGGTAACGCACTGTGAAATACCCACCATAATATGCAGCAAACACAGCCACCAACCACACACCACAAACCAAATAATATTCAGTATACTGCCCACATTATTACTCAGAGAATTGGTCGGTTGCAGATATTTGACATGCACAATTTCGTGACCAAACGGCACCAATGCCATTTTGGTGATTTCCCAACAACTGCGGGTATAAGGCAAAGTGACAATTAAAACCGCACTTAGGATCGTAGCGAAAAACCACCCCAACACGGTACTGAATCCGAAAAAAACAAAGTTGAAAATATTCAGCGCTAAATTCATATTCTACCTATTTTAAACGTTCCGCCAGATAGCCGGCATAATCGGGAATTTCAATCTCGACCGGATTATTAAAACAAGGTGAGCTGATCAGAAAGTCGGCGGTCGCCGGATTCATTGCCACCGGGATATTCCATACCGTCGAAATCCGCATTAAGGCTTTCACATCGGGATCGTGCGGCACCGCATTCATCGGATCCCAAAAGAATACCAGCAAATCGATTTTGCCTTCGGCAATCATCGCGCCAAGTTGCTGATCACCGCCCATCGGGCCGCTCAATAGCGCCTTAATTGCCAAACCGCTCTTTTGCTCAATCAGATTTCCGGTGGTGCCGGTGCCGTATAAATCGTGTTGTGCCAACGAAGTGCGGTTTTTTAAGCACCAATCGACCAAACTTTGCTTGCAATGATCATGCGCCACTAACGCAATCTGTTTTTTTACACCAATTTGACGGGTTGTTGTTTTCATCGCCAGTCCTTCTGTCTTATTGCCGGTTAAAATAAAAAAGCGAGCCAAGCTCACTTTTTTATTATTTTAATTTTACTGCTTATTGTTTTTTCGCCCAATTCAAGAAACGTTGTTGCGTTGCTTTATCGGCTTGTTGGAACCAATATTGCAATTGCTGTTCCGCAACGTTTTCCCCTTGTACGGTCACTTGACCTTTTGAAGCTTTGCCCACATTTGCCATTCCCATCGCAACCGGCATACTGGCACTGGCAAATCCGGCTACCGCTGCTTTACCGCCGCTGCTATTGTAGCTTGATAAATCTTCAGCGATGTTTCTTCCCGGGAACAAACCGTCTTGCGATAAAATATCTTGCTCGCTCGCCACAGCCTGACCGCTTGCCGTTACGACACTCACTTTCGGATTTTTGTCAAAACGAGCGGCGTCGCTTTCATCAAGCACGCCGTCCGCTTTAATTTGAATATTTTCACTGCCGGCTTTGAATCTGACGATCACAGGCGCAGATTCGAATAAGCGGCGATCGGAACCTGAGCGGATAATTTCCGCCACTCGTACCACAACTTGGTGTGTCTCGTTGTCGGCGACCGTTACCGTTTTATTTTTTTTCAATAAACCGCCACCGGCTTTTTGACCATCGACAGCCAATATTTCCAGATTGGATGATGTACTGATTTCTGCAGCTACGGCACTGAAACCCGTTAACAATGCTACGGCACTAATCGCTAAATGAGCTAATTTCATGTTATTTCCTCAATGATAAGAAAAATCGGTAAAAAACCCGATCAGGGTCAGATTTTTTACAAAAACCAAATTGGTTGTGTCTATCCTATGCCAAAACATTATAAAATAAAATAGTCATTTAGCATTTTTATCCAAATTTGAGAGTTGCCTTAGGCTTATGGAGGCGTTATGCAAGTTCAATTTAATGTTTACGGGATCGTACAAGGCGTGGGCTTTCGTTATTTTACATGGCGCAAGGCGTCTGAATTGGGATTGAAAGGCAATGTCCGCAATCTGTCCGACGGCAGTGTATTAGTGATTGCGCAAGGCAGCGAACAACAAATCGACGCCCTGCGCCACTGGCTGCAACAAGGCGGCCCGCGCTCCGCCACAGTCGATCAGGTGTTAGAGCGGCCTTATCAAGACGAAGTGCGCTTTCGCGAATTCGCCATCGCTTATTAGACCGCACTTTTATGTGGGCTAGTCTGTTGTTGAAACCGCACTTTATCCCGCTGGGTGCGCCAAGTGCGGTAGAGCAAGGCAAAGATAAAACAACAAGATTGCACCAACACAATCGTTGGTCCGGTCGCGGAATCCCAATGATAACTGAAAATCGTGCCGAGCACGCTCGACAGCAGCGACACGCTGATCGCAATCAGCAGCATGCGGTTAAACGATTTGGTGAGGCAAAAGGCGGTAATGCCCGGGGCGATCAATAACGCTACCACCAAAATCACCCCGACCACCTGCATGGCGCTGATGATGGTTAAGGCAAGTAGCATCAACAATAAATAGTGCAACAAACGCACCGGCAAGCCGACCACCGCCGCTTGAACCGGATCAAAACAGTACAACAGAAAATCTTTGCGTTTTAAAAACACAATCACGAAGGTGAACAGCGAAATCCACAGCGTCAGTTGAAACGCCGCTTGGGTTACGCCGAGCAAATTACCAAACAGAATATGGCTTAAATGTTGATCGCTATCGACGTTGACGAATAAAATCAGCCCGAAAGCAAACATCCCGGAAAACACAATGCCCATCACCGTATCTTCTTTTAGGCGGCTATTTTCTTTCAAATAGCCGGTCGCCAAGGCACAACAAACGCCGGAAAAGAAAGCGCCGACCGTCAACGGCAGCCCCAAGAGAAACGCAATCACCACGCCCGGCAATACCGCATGCGCAATCGCGTCGCCCATCAACGACCAGCCTTTCAACACCAAATAACACGACAGCAAGGCGCACACCACCGCCACCAAAAGTGCGGTCAGCAACGCTTGGCGCATAAACTCAAAGGAAAAAGGCTCGTAAAACCAATTAAACAGCTCGGCCATCATCAGCTTTCTCCTTGATTTTATTACGTTTCAACATGCCATATTTAGGCGAGAAGAAAAAGGCGAGCAGAAATAACAGCGTTTGCAAAAACACGATCAGACCGCCGGTTGCGCCGTCGAGAAAATAACTGAGATACGCCCCGACCGCACTGGTACCAAAACCTAAACCAACCGCAATCCACACTAAACGCCCGAAGCGATCGGTTAATAAATAGGCGGTTGCCCCGGGGGTGATCACCATCGCAATCACCAAAATCGCGCCGACGGTTTGCAACGCGGCAACCACACAGGCGCTCAACAAGGTGAAAAACAACACTTTTAAGCGCAACGGCGAAATCCCGACCGAAACCGCATGGCTTTCATCAAAAAAGACTAACAGCAGATCTTTCCAAAAAATCAGCAAAAACACCACACAGACCGCAATAATAATCCCGACTTGCAACACATCTTCATCGGCAATGCCTAAAATATTACCGAGAATAATCGACTGCACGTCAACCGAGGTCGGATTCAGCGAGATGATAAATAAACCGAGCGCAAAAAAGGTGGTGAAAATAAAGCCGATAATCGCGTCTTCGCGCAGTTTGGTGATCGATTTAATCCACAAAATCGCCAACGCCGCCAACAGCCCGGACAAAAACGCACCGACCGCATAAGGCAACGCCAAGGCATAGGCAATCGCCACACCGGGTACGACCGCGTGCGACAAGGCATCGCCAATCAGCGACCAACCTTTCAGCATTAAATATGCCGACAAAAAGGCACATACGCCCCCGACCAAGGCGCTCACCACCACCGCTTTGGTCATGTATTCATATTGGAAAGGCTCAAGTAAAAGTTGCCACATTTACGGTTCTGCCTTATTGCAAGGTGTCGTCGGCGGCAGTTCCGCCCCTTTTTCACCATAAAATACCACCGGGTGCTCGTCGTCGGTCAGCACGGTTAAGGTGCGGTTATCTTCGTCATCATGCAGCACTTCGCCGCCGAGAGTGAGGTAGCGCAGTACACCGCCAAACGCCCGTTGCAGATTTTTTTGGGTAAAGGTGGTTTCGGTGCAGCCGGCGGCAATTACGGTGCGGTTAATCATTACCACTTGATCGCAAAAGTGCGGTACGCTGCCGAGATTATGGGTCGAAACCAAAATCAAATGCCCTTCGCCGCGTAGTTGCCCCAACAGTTCGACAATCGCATTTTCGGTTTTAACATCCACCCCGGTAAACGGCTCATCCAGCAGAATAATTTGACTTTCTTGCGCCAACGCACGCGCCAAAAACACCCGTTTTTTTTGCCCGCCGGACAATTCGCCAATCTGTCGATCACGCAAGTGGCTGATATCAACCCGTTGCATTGCCTGCTCGACTTTTTGCTTATCCAATGCCGACGGAATCCGCAAAAAATTCATGTAGCCATAACGTCCGGTCATCACCACGTCATACACCGACACCGGAAACTGCCAATCCACTTCTTCGGCTTGCGGCACATAGGAAACGCGATTTTGCTTCAACGCTTTGTGCACCGGCAAACCGTGCAAGCGAATCGAACCTTGCAGCGGTTTTACCAAGCCCATTAAACTTTTAAACAGCGTGGATTTGCCACTGCCGTTAACACCGACCAGAGCGCAAGTCGTTCCGCCGTTAAGAGAAAACGAAACATCATGAAGTGCGGTATGCCCGTTATTGTAGCGCACGCTGATATCATGAACGTCCAACAGCGGATCGCCGCCGCCTGCACCCTTGCCGTTTATCATCATTCAAATCCTTTCACTATGGTCGAAACCGTCACTTGCAACAAATCCAAATAGGTCGGCACGGCGCCGTCCGCTTGCGACAGGGAATCGACATACAACACGCCGCCGTATTTTGCGCCGGTTTCTTTGGCGACTTGCTTACTCGGACGATCGGAAACCGTACTTTCGCTGAACACCACCGGAATGTTATTGGCTTTCACCTGATCGATGACAGACCGCACTTGTTGCGGCGAACCTTGCTGTTCGGCATTGATCGGCCATAAATATAACTCTTTAAAGCCGTAATCTTTGGCTAAATAGCTGAATGCGCCTTCGGACGTCACCAACCAGCGTTTTTCACTTGGAATCGCCTTGATTTTTTCGCGTAACGGCGTATCAATCGCTTTGATTTTTTCGCTATAGGTCGCTGCGTTACGGTTATAAACGTCGGCATTTTGCGGATCGTGTTTGACCAACGCCTGACGGATATTTTCCACATAAATCAACGCATTGCTCGGCGACATCCACGCATGCGGATTGGGGGCGCCTTGATAAGCCCCTTCCGAAATCGGCAACGGCTCGATTCCTTCGGTCACCACCGCCACCGGTTTATTCGGCATATTTTCAAAAAAGCGTTCAAACCAGCGTTCCAAATTCAAACCGTTCCATAAAATCAGATCCGCCTGCTGCGCTTTGATCACATCCTTCGGGGTGACTTGATAATCGTGAATTTCCGCGCCAGGCTTAGTGATCGATTCGACAACCGCCGCGTCACCGGCAACATTCTGCGCAATATCTTGGATTACAGTGAAGGTTGTCATCACTTTGAACGGCTTGGCGGCTGCATTCGCAGAAAATGCGAATACGCAACTTAACACCAGACTGCTGACAAGGTTTTTTATCTGCTTATTCATTTGTTGCTCCTTATTGATTGATAGGTTAAACGTGCAAAGCAACGCTTGTTGCTCCGTTTAACACTATATCAATAAATCCATCCAATTCAAATACGAATAATTATCAATTAAAGATATTTACACAATTTCTATCTGGTTTTTATAAGCACTTAGCCGGTTTCGGCAGCCCTGCCAACTTGGTCGCCTGTTTCGCCGGACCTTCGGGAAACAAGCGCTGCAAATAACGGCTGTTACCTTTGTCCGCCCCCAACTTATCCGCCATCGCTTTCACCAACATGCGAATCGCCGGTGAAGTTTTATATTCCTGATAAAAATCGCGCACAAAATGGATCACTTCCCAGTGGGCGGCGCTGAGTTCCAATCGCTCTTTTTCCGCCAATGCCTGCGCCACCGCTTCGTTCCATTGTGCGCTGTGCCGCAAATAGCCGTCTTTATCCAATTCAATCGTTTCGCCGTTAATCTTCATTTCTTCTCACGTTTTGACCGATACAATTATGCCCCTATTTAGGGGCATACGAAAATGGTTAGACCGATTACTGTGATTATCGGCACAATTTACTAATCGCGTGAAGCGCCGATCAGGCTCAATAAGCTGATAAACAGGTTGTACAGCGAGACATAAATGCCGATGGTGGCGCGGATATAGTTAGTTTCGCCGCCGTGAACGATATTGCTGGTTTCATACAGAATCGCACCGGTTGAAAACACCACAAACAATGCGCTGATGGCCAAATGTAATCCCGGGATTTGCAGGAAAATATTGGCAATCACGCCGACAACCAACACAATAAACAGCGCAAACATCATTCCGCTTAGAAACGACATATCTTTTTTCGTGGTTAAAACATAAGCCGAACAAGCGAAGAATACCGCCGCCGTGCCGCCTAATGCCAACACCACGACATCGCCTAAACCTTCGCGCACATACAGATTTAAAATCGGCCCGATGGTGTAGCCGAGAAAACCGGTGAACGCAAACGCAGACAAAATCCCCAATGGGCTGTCGGCTAATTTATTGGTTAAAAACAGTAAGCCGTAGAAGCCGACTAGCAGCACGATTAAACCCGGATACGGCAGATTCATCGCCATTGAGATATAAGCCACCACTGCGGAAAAGGTGACGGTCAGCGCTAATAAAAAATAAGTATTGCGTAATACTTTGTTGGTCGCTAAAACCGATTGTTCGGAACGGCGTACATCAGTCACAAGACGTTGTTGCATTGTTTTTCTCCTTTGAAAATCATCGTAAATCAATTGTTAAAACACATCGTTAAACATAAGGGCTACCGCCCAAAAAGTCAAATCTAAATTCGGTTGTTTCATTCAAACCAAATCAAGCTCGCCATGCGTCCGGTCACGCCGTCGCGCCGATAGGAAAAAAAGCGCGTTTTATCGCTGACAGTGCAATATTCCCCGCCGTAAATCTGTTGCAGACCGCACTTTTGCAGCCGTTGCCGCGCCAATAAATACAAATCGGCGAAATATTTTTGCGGCGAGGTCAAATCGGTTTTAAATGCCGATGCCGCTTGCGGATCCTGTTGCATAAACGCCGAGCGCACTTCCGGCCCCACTTGAAAAGCGTTTGCGCCGATTGCCGGGGCAAGCCACGCCACAATCTGCGAAGGTTCGGTCTTAAACTGTGCCAGCGTATTTTCTAAAATGCCATCACACAAGCCGCGCCAACCGGCATGTGCCGCCGCGACCTCATTGCCTTGCGCCGAGGCAAACAGCACCGGTAAACAATCGGCGGTCATCACCAAACACACTTGCCCGGCTTGATCGGTATAAGCCGCATCCGCGTTCGGCGCCGGGTCGTCACTAGGCAAACGAACCACGTCTATGCTGTGAATTTGATTCAAGTACAGCGGCGCTTGCGGCAATGCGGCGGTTTTGATCAAATGTAAGCGGTTGGCGCTGACCGCACTTGGAAGATCACCGACATGAGCGCCCAAGTTAAAACTGGCGTAAGGCTGTTCGCTCACCCCGCCACTGCGCAGCGTAGAAAGCGCTTTGATATTATCCGCCAAATTCCAATCGGGTTTAAGAAATTCCATTAATAATCCAATTCATCTTTATGCAGTTCGTAATCTTGCTTCAGTGCATTCACCAGCTCGACAAAATCCTCCGGCAGCGGCGCGTGCCACTCCATCACTTCGCCGGTGATCGGATGTTCCAAACGCAACATCACCGCATGCAAGGCTTGACGTTGGAAATTACGCAGCACGCTTAGCAACGCCTCGCTCGCCCCCTTCGGCGGGCGCGGGCGACCGCCATACACTTGATCGCCTAATAGCGGGTGGGCAATATGCGCCATGTGCACCCGAATTTGGTGGGTGCGCCCGGTTTCCAAACGCAGCCGCAGCCGCGTGTAGTTACGGAAACGCTCCATAATCCGATAATGGGTTACCGCCGGTTTGCCCATCGGGTGCACCGCCATTTGTGTGCGTTTGGTGCCGTGGCGCGCCATCGGCTGATCAACCGTACCGCCTTTAGTCATAATCCCGAACGCCACCGCTTCATATTCACGGGTAATCCGGCGTTTTTGCAAGGCGAAAACCAAACGGGTTTGCGCCGGAATGGTTTTCGCCACCACCATAAGACCGGTGGTGTCTTTATCCAAACGGTGCACAATCCCGGCGCGCGGCACTTCGGCAATTTGCGGATAATGGTGCAACAGCGCGTTCAGCACTGTGCCGTCGGGATTGCCCGCCCCGGGGTGCACCACCAGATCTTTCGGCTTATTAATCACCAGAATATCATCGTCTTCATATACGATATTCAAGGCAATATCCTGCGCCACAAAGCGGTTTTCTTCTTCGATTTCCACATCAATTTCAATCCGCTCATCCCCGAAGACTTTTTCCCGCGGTTTATTGACGATTTCCCCGTTAACCCGCACTTTGTTTTGTTCGATCCACGTTTTAATCCGTGAACGGGAATAGTCGGGAAAACGCTCTGCCAACGCCTGATCCAAGCGTTGTCCCAATTGATGTAATTGAATTTGCGTGCTTAATTGTAGTTGTTTTGTCATAAAGAATGGAATCCGTTTAATTCTGATTTGCTTATTTGCCCAGTATGGTTAAAATACTTAACGCAACATAAGCACAACAAGATTATGCCTGTCATTGTAACTGAAGTTTACAGTGAAGTAACCAAACTTAGTCTGAAAACCGTTGTCATAGTCTCTGTATTTCTCAGCTTTCACTATATTAGGACTGTTATATTATGCATAAACTAAAATCACTTGCCTTGCTGTTATTGACCGCACTTGCTGTTACCGCCTGCTCTTCAGGCGACAAGGGAGTGGAAAATCTACCGGTAGAAGAGTTATACAGCAAAGCCAATAGCTATTTATTAGATGAAAATTACACTGAAGCAATCCGCTATCTGGATGCCGTTGACAGCCGTTATCCTTTCGGTGCTTATGCCGAACAGGCACAATTAGGTTTGATTTATGCCTATTATAAGGATTCCGAATATACCTTGGCATTGGCGAATGCCGAACGTTTCCTGCGCTTGCACAGCAACAGCCAGCATTTGGATTTCGTCTTATACCTCGCGGGCTTGATCAATACCGAGTTGGGTGATCATTTTATGCAAAGAACCTTCGGCACCGACCGCGCTTTGCGCGATCCGTTGACACTGACCAACGCCCTGCATAACTTCGAAACCTTGCAACAACATTTCCCGAACAGCCAATATGCTGCCGACGCCGCGGTGCGCGCCACCTATCTGCGCAGCGCTTTGGCGCGCCACGAACAACGTGTCGCCGAATTCTATTTCAAACGCAAGGCTTATGTCGCCACGGTTAACCGGGTATTAGGGCTGTTAGATAAATATCCGGACAGCCAAGCGACCCATGAAGCCTTGCCGTTGTTGGAAAAATCCTATCAAGCGATGGGGCTGACCGAGCCGGCGGCTAAAATTGCCGATTTAATCAAACAAGGCGAAGGCAAAACCTTCCCTGAAATTCCGGTGCCGAGCGGTGATTTGGAATTGACAGTTCCGAACGTACTCGCACCAAGCGCACAATAAACCGCACTTCGAACACATAAAACATACTGATATTGCAAAGTATCAGTATGTTTTTTTATCTGCCTGCCTTGGTTGGTTTTCCACTGCATATTTTGATCTCTCCCCCATTGTATTTATTCTCATTAAAAGCAAAATACGATCTAAATCAAAAAAACCTTAAATGGGTATAATAAATACTTCTTTTATTAAACCATTCCTTTTATGATACGCCTGTTAAATCAATTAACAGCGAAGTTACTCTACTCACTCTACTCGATCACGAAAACAACTTTAAAAGGAATTTGAACGATGTATTGCATTCAATGCGAACAAACCATGAAAACCCCTGTCGGCAACGGTTGCAGCTACTCGCAAGGTATGTGCGGAAAGACCGCGGAAACCTCCGATCTGCAAGATTTATTAATCGCGGTTCTGCACAGCCTGTCCACTTGGGCAATTAAGGCGCGCGAACTGGCGATTATCGACAATGAAATTGATGCGTTCACCGCGCAAGCGTTTTTCTCCACTCTAACCAACGTCAACTTTGATTCGCAACGGATTGTTGAATATGCACAACAAGCGCAAGCCTATCGTGATCAACTGATCCAATGTTGCCGTGCGGTGAACCCGAGCACCGACAGCGATCACCCGCTGGCGCATTTAACCCTAAACGGCAGCGATATTGCCGCCTTGACGAAACAAGCGGAAGACTTCGCCTTAAATAAAGACATTGACGACATCAGCGAAGAAGTGCACGGCTTAAGAATGCTGTGTTTATACGGCTTAAAAGGCGCCGCCGCTTATATGGAACACGCCCATGTCTTAGGGCAATTTGACAACCAAGTCTATCTGGAATTCCACCAATATATGTCATGGTTGGGCACGCAACCGACCGACATCGACACCCTGCTGAAAAATGCACTCGGTATCGGCACCATGAATTTCAGCGTGATGGGGCTATTGGACAAAGGCGAAACCGCCGCCTTCGGCAACCCGACGCCGTCCAGCGTCAACGTCAAACCGATTGCCGGTAAATGTATTCTGATTTCCGGTCACGATTTGAAAGACTTAAAAGCCTTGTTGGAACAAACCGAAGGCACCGGGATTAACGTTTACACCCACGGCGAAATGTTGCCGGCGCACGGTTATCCCGAACTGAAAAAATACCGCCATTTGGTCGGCAACTACGGCGGCGGTTGGCAGAATCAACAACGTGAATTCGCCAAATTCCCGGGGCCGGTGATCATGACCTCCAACTGCATTATCGACCCGAATGTCGGTAACTATGCGGATCGGATCTACACCCGCAGTATCGTCGGCTGGCCGGGCGTGCGCCACTTGGACGATCGCGATTTCAGCGAAGTGATCGCCAAAGCGCAAGCCATGACGGGCTTCCCTTACAGTGAAATCGAACACAACATCACCGTCGGTTTCGGTCGCCAAACCCTGTTGGACGCGTCTGACGCAGTGATTAACTTGGTTGCCGAGAAAAAATTACGCCATGTGTTCTTGGTCGGCGGCTGCGACGGCAGCGTGGGCGAACGCAGCTACTACACCGAATTTGCGCGCAATGTGCCGGAAGATTGCGTGGTCTTAACCTTAGGCTGTGGTAAATACCGCTTCAACAAAATGGAATTCGGCACCTTGGAAGGCGGCTTACCGCGCTTGCTCGATGTCGGTCAATGTAACGACGCCTATTCGGCAATTATGCTGGCGGTGAACTTGGCGGAAAAATTGGGCTGCGGCGTCAACGATTTGCCGCTGACCTTGGTTCTGTCTTGGTTCGAACAAAAAGCGATTGTGATTTTATTAACCCTGCTTGCCTTGGGCGTGAAAGACATTTACACCGGCCCGACCGCCCCGGCATTCTTGAACGATAATTTGCTGGCGATTCTGAATGAAAAATTCGGTCTGCGCGGTTTAACCAACCCGCAACAAGATATGCAACAAGCCTTAGCCCGCTAATTTCATCATGATTTAATCCCAAGTGCGGTCAGCGTCGACTTGACCGCACTTTTCTGTTTCAGGATTTCACTATGTCAAACCCAAATGCTTTTTGTATCAATGAGATGATGGTGAACAACATCGTACAGGAAACCGACGATGTTTATACCCTCGAACTGATTGCACAAGATTTTTACCCCTACGAACCGGGGCAATATGCCTTGGTCAGCATTAAAAACACGCCGGACATCGCCCGCGCCTATACCCTCTCCTCCACGCCCGGTTTAAGCCGCTATGTCACCTTAACCGTGCGCCGGATTGAAAACGGGGTCGGCTCGACGTGGCTGACGCGTGATGTCAACGTCGGCGATACCCTGTGGCTGTCTGATCCGAAAGGCGATTTCACCTGCTCGAAAATTGTCAGCGACAATTATCTGCTGGTTGCCGGTGGTTGCGGTATCACGCCGATTATGTCAATGGTGCGTTGGTTATGCGTCAATCGTCCGCACGCCAATTTAACCGTGTTCTACAGCGTCCATTCGCCGAAAGACGTGATTTTTAAACGCGAGTGGGAACAGTTGAAAGCGCAATATCCGCACTTAAAGCTGTATATGAACTCGTCGCAAGGGGCAAGCGAAGGCTTCTACGCCGGACGGATTTCACAACAAATGCTGCAAGAACTCGTGCCGAATATCGCCGATTGCACCGTATTAACCTGCGGCCCGGAAAGCTATATGCAGCACATTCGCGACATCAGCGAGCAACTCGGCGTGCCGCAAGAGCGCTTCTTCCTCGAACAGTTCCACTCTTCGACCGAAGTTTGCATGAGCGACAACAGCAAGCAAGTCGGTTTAACCGTGTACGGCATTATCGGCGAGCAAACCGTTTCCGTACCGTTTGGCATTTCATTATTAAGCGCATTGGAAGAGAATAACATTCCGGTAATCGCCGCCTGCCGCACCGGTATTTGCGGTTCATGCAAAACCAAAGTGCTACAAGGCGAATATGAAACCAGCACCACCGGTCCGTTAACGGCGCAAGAAATCGCACAAGGTTATGTGCTGGCGTGCAGTTGCCAAATTAAAGGCAATATGCAAGTCGAGCCGGTGATTTAAGCGGTTATTGATGACATCAAGTGCGGTGTAAACCGCACTTTAGATTGCTGACAAACTGACTTCTCTTCCTCCGCATGCGGAGGGAGTACCATTTTTCGTAAGAAAAATGGGGAGGGAGGGGTAATATGAACATGCAACATATTCATTTTTAAACTGATTTATGCCTCCCTCCATCCTTCGGACACATCCCTCCGTATACGGAGGGAGGGAAATTATGAGAAAAGAGACTTTGTCATCAGCCTGAAGTGCCGTTTACACCGCACTTTACCCAATCACCCGACTAACAACAATCCAAATAAAAACAAAAAAGAAATCCCCATTTCAATCAGCCCGACTTGCTTCGGATTCAGCCGTTTACGCGGCATTACCCATAACGGGACGATGACGGCGCGCAGCAAGGCGGGGACAAAGCAAAGTGCGGTTTGCCAATCAAAATACGCGATTAACAACACACACAATACATGAAAAATGATCGAGGCTTGTAGATAACGCGGATCTTTGCGCTCGCGCAGAATGCTTTTGACATACAGCGTCGTGCCGACAAAAAACAAACTCGGATAAAGGAAAACCCGTGCGAGTTGCGGATCAAAAGTGCGGTCGGCAAAATAATACGCCGCCATGCCGGCAATACCGAAAATGACGATCGCCGCCAAATCATTGCCCAACGCGCGCTCGTTTTTTTGTTTGACGTAATAAACCGTCAACAAAGCAAACGGCAGCATTGCCAATAAAAAATAGAGCAATTGCCAATTATGCCATAATGCGGGAACAGAAAATAAAAGTGCGGTCAGCCCGTAACCGATCGCCCAAGTGCGGTTTTGTGCCAAATTCCGCCCTTTAAACAGATTAAAAAACGGATAAGTGAACAGGTACAAACACGCCCACGCCAATAACAAAAAAGCGTGCTGCCAAATGACCGTCGGTGATGACAGCATGCCGTATAAAAACGGCAACAGCGCCATCACGATTGCGCCGTGTTGGTTGGAAATCAATAGTTTCATTTTGCGTCTACGTTGGCTTTTTTCTCTTTTAACGCGGCGAAAAATGTCGCCAAAATCGGACCGGAAACATTATGCCAAAAGCTGAAGACCGCACTTGGTACCGCCGCCAGCGGATTAAAATGCGCATTGGCTAACGCCGCCCCCAAACCGGAATTTTGCATACCGACTTCAATCGAAACCGCTTTGCTGTCATAAGTGCTGAGCTTGAACAATTTGGCGGCGAAGAAGCCAATCAAGTAGCCTAACCCGTTGTGCAGCACCACGATCCCAAAAATAATCAACCCCGATTCGATAATTTTATCTTTGCTGACCGCCACCACCGCCGACAAAATCAACACAATCGCAATCACGGACAACAACGGCATACTTTGACTCAGTTGCGCCATTTGCTTTTTGAACAATGCACGCACCACCAAGCCCAAGAAAATCGGGAACAGTACCATTTTCAACACTGACACAAACATCGCGCCGGCATCAATATCCAGCCACTGGCTTGCCAAAACATAAAACACCGCTGGCGTTAAAATCGGGGCAAGCAGGGTTGAAACCGTGGTGCAAGCGACCGAAAGTGCGGTATTGCCGCGCGCCAGATAGGTCATCACATTGGACGAAGTACCGCCCGGACAGGAACCGACCAAAATCACGCCAATCGCCAAATCGGTCGGCAAGGCAAAGCCTTTTGCCAAACCGAAAGCGATCGCCGGCATAATCACAAACTGACCGAGCACGCCGATGACAACCGATTTCGGATGGCGCACCACTTCGCCGAAATCGTTAAAAGTCAGCGTAATTCCCATGCCAAACATCACGATTCCCAATAAATACGGAATATAGGCGACAAAAGGGACAAAATATGCGGGAAATTGGAAAGCCAAAAAAGCGAATAACAACACCCAAACGGCGAAGGTTTTGCTGATAAAATGATTTAATTTGCGTAAGACTTGCATGGAAAAATCTCTTGAAATGGAAAGAAATTGACCATAACAAAACTTTCAGATGATTTCAATTCTCACTAAGAGGAATTTTTCCGCCAATGCTTTTGCCCTCGGCTAAAGCGCTAACAGCATTTCATGCCATAGTACACCACCGTGCTTGAAGGCTGACGGTTTGAGGTAGCGGTAACCGAATTTTTCATAGAACGTGATATATTGCGCTTTACACATCAGATAAATCGCCCGTTTTCGCCGGCTGCGCATAAGCTCGATAAACTGCCGCATTAAGCGCGCCGCATAACCGCGACCCTGATAGCACGGATCCACCGCCACCGACATAATCACCACGTTCGGCGCCGCCGGATCATGCCCGATCAACTGTTTAAACTGCTCATCGGACATCACCACCTCTTCGGCACACCCGCTATTAATAAAACCGATAATCCCATTCTCCGTTTCCATCAATAGAAAACCATCAGGATATTGTGCGATCCGGAGTGCAATCTTTTCACGCGTCGCAGCTTCATCTGCCGCATAAGCGCTCGCTTCAATGGCAAAGCAGCGATCAATATCCGCCATGGCCGCCTGTCTGAATGTCAGCATGGTTCCTCCTCCAAGTTAGTTTGCAAGCGCGTTATTTACCGATACAAAACGAACTGAAAATATTGCTCAGCAAATCATCGGAGGTGAATTGTCCGGTGATTTCGCTTAAAGCGTCTTGCACCATGCGCAGCTCCTCCGCCAACAACTCCCCGGCGTGAAATTGGGTCAGTTGGATATGCCCGCGTTGTAAGTGTTCACTTGCCGCAGACAAGGCTTCCAAATGGCGACGGCGAGCCAAGAAGCCGCCTTCGGTCACGGTTTGATAGCCCATTGACTGTTTCAGGTGATCGCGCAACAAGTCAATACCGCACTTGGTTTTTGCCGACAAGCGGATAATGGTGTAACCGTCGTGTTGTTCAACCCCTTCCGCTTCGCCGCTCAAATCGGCTTTATTGCGAATCACGGTGATCGGCATTGTGCTTGGCAAACGTTCGATAAATTCCGCCCAAATTTTATGCGGATTCAGTTCCTGCGTGGTGGTACTGTCTATCATCAGCAACACATGATCCGCCTGTTCAATTTCCGTCCAAGCGCGATCAATCCCAATCCGTTCCACTTCATCGGTTGCTTCGCGCAGCCCGGCGGTATCGATAATGTGCAGCGGCATACCGTCAATATGGATATGTTCACGCAACACATCACGGGTTGTGCCCGCAATATCGGTTACAATCGCCGCCTCGCGTCCGGCAAGGGCATTCAGCAAACTGGATTTGCCGGCATTCGGGCGCCCTGCGATCACCACTTTCATGCCTTCTCGCAACAGCGAGCCTTGCTTCGCTTCCGCTTGCACCCCGTTTAATTGCTGAATAATTTGATTCAGATGTCCTTCGACCACGCCGTCGGCGAGAAAATCAATTTCTTCATCGGGAAAATCAATCGCCGCTTCAACGTAGGTACGCAGGTAAATCACCGCATCAACCAATTGATTGACTTTATTGGAAAATTCCCCTTGCAACGATTTCAACGCCGAACGTGCCGCCTGTTCCGAGCAGGCGTCGATTAAATCGGCAATCGCTTCCGCCTGAGCCAAATCCAGTTTATCATTTAAAAACGCCTGTTCGGAAAACTCGCCCGGGCGTGCAATGCGAATGCCGCCCAACTGCAAAATGCGTTTCAGCAGCAGATCCAACACCACCTGCCCGCCATGCCCTTGCAGCTCCAACACATCTTCGCCGGTGAATGAATTGGGCGATTGAAAATACAGCGCAATGCCCTGATCTAAAATCGTACCGTCGCTGTCTTTAAACGGCAGATAATCCGCCACTCTCGGCTTCGGGCATTTGCCCAACACCGCCTGCGCCACCTCAACCGCTCTCGGCCCCGAAACACGCAGAATCCCGATTCCGCCCCGCCCGGGCGCAGTGGCTTGGGCAACAATGGTTTCTTTGGTCATAGTCATTCCTTGCAACAAAATAGAACAAACCGCACTTTTACTATAAAAGTGCGGTTTCAGCCTAAATTTTAGCGATAAAGATAACAGATTTTCAATTTAATTGAAGTCTATTTTATACCGACAACGCCGATAAGCTCTGTTTTAAAATCGTTAATACGGTTTCTGCTCCGGCACGATTCGGGTTAATTCGGATCATTCGTTTTTCTAACGAAGGATCGGATTGGCGGAAAGTGCCGGAAACCCGATAAAACAATGGCGGAACTTCATATTTTGATTCCGCACCGACAGGATAAGGCAGGGCGCCGAACCGAGTCGCAATTTGTAATACCTGTTCAGCAATTTCATCAAAAAATTCGACAATCAATACTTTTGATTGCGCATTGACTAAAAATGCCGATTTTACTTGTGGAATAACCCCGTTATTAAGCCGTGCAACCAATTCGTCATTGACCTGTGCCTGAACCGCTTGCATCACCGGCGCAAAAACCAAGCCTCGCAATACTTCCATAGCCAAATGCCCCTGAATTTGACAACCGCCTGAATAGTGCGATTGCCGAATTTTTGTGATTGCGGCTGAATCGCCGACAACAACGCCGACACCTTCCGGTCCGAATAATTTAAAACTGGAAAATGTGGACAGGGTTGCTCCTAATTCACAGCCAATATTCATCACTTTCATCACTGCATAATTATCATCAACCAAGGTCGGAATCTTTTTTTCCTGACAAAATGTCAGGATCTGCGCCAAATCAAAACGGTCCTGTGGTTGTTGCCGTGTATGCTGAACCAACACGGCATGCGGTTTGAAATATTCCAATGCCGTTTGAAACTGATCAAGCTGATTAAAATCAGCCTCAACAACCTCTAATCCCATCCGTTCAAACGTGGTTTTCGTCGTTGGATAAATCGGCGCCGTGTGGATTAAAATCCGTTGGTTGGCTTTTAATAATGCGGCTAAGCCTTCTCGGATTGCGCCGCTACCGGCACCCTGTACTAAAACCGCCGCTTCGGCTTGAAAAAAGTCGGCTATCGCTTTTTCAACAAGAAAGGTGGTTCTCGGTTGATTAAAACCGCACTTTAATCCGAGATCGGCCCCAAGTAAAAATTCACCGTCGGTAAAATGCCGTGTAATTGCCGCAACCAAATCAAACTGCTTTTGCATCGCTTGGGATAACGTCAGGCTTTGAAGCGGAAATGTTTTCATTTACTATCCTCCCTCAATTTATTGCTGTTCTATTGCAAAATACGGTTTGGATTGTGCTGTAAAATAATTTCAATATCCGCTTCCGCCACCCCGCGTTCAAATAATAACGGGATAAACCGTTCGAACAAATAAGCATAACCAATGCCCCCATTTGCTCTCAAATGCGACTTGCGCGTGATATCCATTGAAAGTAATAATTGTTGCCGATAACCGCACTTGACAGCCTGACTGAATAAATCAGCCCTAAGTTCGTCCGACTGATAATTTAACTTTCCAATCGTATCGAATTCAACATAAGCCCCCCGGTCTAACAAACGGAATAAATAATCCCGATCACCGGCTAAATCGGTATGCCCGATGATAACACGTTCTGAACTCAGCCCCATTTGCACGAATAAATCTAATTGTTCCTCGCCGAAGCGCCCTAATGATGTGTGCGTTGTCACGCATTTACCGGTAGCCAGCGCCGCAAGTGCGGCCGCTTGTAATAAACGGTATTCATCGGGACTAATCCGCTCAAATCCACTTCCCACTTCACCGATAATACCGGCTTTACGCCCGCTATTTTCAATGCCTTGCTCAATTTCATCGATAAAGCGTTGAGCAATTTGCTCGGTGGTTTGCCGATAAAACCAATCAGGCAAAAACGGGGCTTTATAACAACCGGTTGCAGAAACAATCTCAAGACCGCTTTGCTGCTGAATCTGTTCCACATACGGAATATTTCGCCCCATGCCGATATTGGTAACATCAACAATACGCTCAACTCCGAGTGTTTTCAGATAGTTAAACTCTTCAATCATTAACTCAAAACGGTCTAACAGACAATCATCATTATTTTTGACTTTCGATAAATCCAAATAAATGTGTTCGTGCATTAAGGTGTAGCCCATTATCTCCCCCTTATTACAATCCAACGAGGCTTAAGACATTGGCAACAATTCCAACAATAATCGTGGCGACCGGTCCAATTGCCATCTCGACCAAAGGACGTTTTGACGTGCGGTTAAGCAAGTAAATTCCGGCAACAATCATAAAGCCCATGCCCGGCAAAATCGCATTGGACGCGATCATACCGCCGACCAACAAAGATACTTCGAGCATTTTGGTAATGGCGGTACGGATATGATCGCCACAGGCTTTTACGCCGGGATATTTATCTAACCACAACGCAAGTTGCGCTAAAAACCGCACTTCTGCCAACATAATCACCACACCGGCAATAAAGGCTAAAATCGGATTATCTAACGCCAACCCTGCCACAAAAACAAATTTCATACCGTCAGGAGAATAAACGCCGGTTGCGATTGCCGTTGTGCCGACAAGCGGAATAAAGCCGATCGCCCTTGCCAATGAAACTAAGGTTGCGCTGGTTTGCTGATCTTGCGCCATTAATTGTAGCGACACCGGACCTTCGGCTAATAAGCTGAATGACATGGTTGCCGCCACTGCGGTTAAACCACCGCTTAATGAAAGAAGCAACCAATTTTTTTGAATACGTTTTACACGTTCAGAGAATAAACCCAGTAACATTTCATTACTGCCTTTTTCGCCGTCCGCCAAAGGTTTTGCTTTTTCACGCATTGCAAAATAAAACATCGCAATCATTGAAAAGAGCAACGCCACCCCGTTCGGATCGATTTTCACCGGCTTCAAGGTTTCATCGCTAAACTGAATTTCACCAAATGATTTGGTTAAGGCATAACCGATAATAGTAGCAATTAAAACCCAAATGCCCTTTTTATAACCATATTGATAAGACACAACCAATGCCGGGAAAATAGCAAAACAGGCAATAATCGGATCACCGACTTTACTCAGGGAGCTAATAAAATTCACCGGCATCATCGCAAACAATTCCACTACCGATTTTAAACCGACCATTAATCCAAGTGCATATATTGCGCCTAAAACCCCGGAAAGGATAAATCCTTTGCGATTGTCCGGTGTCCATGTTCCGATAACATCTGTACCCAATAACAAGCTATGAACCAGAATGATCGGTGCAGTAAGCGAAAAGGGAATGCCAAAGCCAATCACCAAACCAAAACTGAGTGCAAAACTGGTCGCTGCAAGGGCTTTTCTGCTCATTCGCCCTTCGACGTATTCAGGTACTAACGGACGTAATCCGTCGTGAAAAACCGCAATACTGCGATTTGCCATCATAGCGGAAATTGCCCCGATAACCGCCATCAATATCAAATGCTGTAATGGAATTTCCATTAATTTAGTTAAAATTTCCATAGGTTACTCCTTCAACTCCGGTCTGAAAGACAGAATTGATTATCAGGACATGACCACAAACCTGAATGTCAATATTTGTCTCTTTCGTTCATTATCATGCCCCGTTTTTTGCAACTAACAAGCTGACCACAAGGGGCACAATACCGCCAATATCCTGTGCCGTAAAACCAAATGCGACTTTGCCTGAATGTACCGCTTCTGCAATTTCACTATCTGATAAGATTTTGCCGGGCATACCCAATGTGGCACAACGCCCGGCCCCTAGAATAGCAATCGCCATGGCTAAAGCGCCGCCGCCACCGGTATTACAAGCCCCAAAATAGTAATCAGCGTTGCCGGACTGAATTGCCATTGCCGCTTCGATATCATTCAACACGGCAATTTCAACAACTCGTCCTTGTTTCATGAATTCATCGGCTAATGCTACTGCCAATGCCTCTTTTTCAATTTGTCCACCTACTACAATTTTCATTTAGCCTCCTGATTGCACGCAATCGATAAGGAATGATGTTCCATTTTCCGTGGTTTGCGCTGCAAAAAAATCACATGCCGACGCACCGACATCAGATAATGTTGCACGTTCACCAAGGTAATGCCCTTGTTGCTGCTGTCGATAAAGCAATAGCGGTACTTTTTCCCGGGTATGCCGGCTATGCCCGATAGTCGGATCATTGCCGTGATCCGCCAATACCACGAGATAATCCTGTGGCTTCATCGCAGCCATAATTTTCTCAAGCCAATGATCGACCACTTGTAAGCGATCCGCATAGCGCGCCACATTTTGTGCGTGTCCTGCCAGATCCGTTTCTTGAATATTGGTACAGATAAAACAACTGCCACGCTGTTGCACATGTTTTAGGGTGAAAGCGAGGATTTCATCCGAATCAACCAATTGCCTATAATTGATACCCCCGCTATTTTCAACAATATCAGCGACTTTACCGATTAATACCGTCGGAATGCCTTGTTGCCGTAACAGATATGGAACCTGTGCTTTCGCCTCAACGCCATAACCAAGATGCGCAACTTGAAACCCACTGTCATACGCGCCTGATTTTGGCGCATTCACGCCAATATATTTTCCTTGTTTCGTCTCAATTGCCGCGAGAATAGCTCTGCTATCTTGCAATAAACCGCCAAATGCAATCACCCGCCCAACTTTGGCAATTTTTCGTACCGCTCTGCCAATGTCAAGAATGGTATCAAAGCCGACCGCACTAATATTGCCGGTAATATTATAGACCTGCCCCAAATCCGCCTCTAAATTGTCGCCGATCGCAATGTGGCAATTCACCCACAGCAGCGCTAATCCCTCATGAATAATACGTTCGACCTGATAACCCCGTTTTATTAAGCAACATTCAACTTGCTCAATAATCTGACTAAAAGGAGCGATTAAGGGCTGCTTCGGCTTTGTTCCCATAATCTCCTGATGTCCCATAAAGGTATCACCACCTTGATGTTGCAATAACGCCGTACCATAAACCGCACTTTGTGAAAATGTCATGGGCGGATAACACTTACCCAGCACATTCATCAACCCCAATTTTTCCAGCATCGGCAAATGTAATTGCGGGCTTTGTTGCAGAATATGCTCACAAGTATTTGCACCAATATCTTGTGGGCGAACTTCCGCCACATCGGGCATTTCCCCCACACCAAAGCTATCAATCACAAGTACAATAAACTTTTTATCCATTTTGCCCCCATGTTACCGACTAATCGGATTGCCCAAACCGTCATAAACACCAATAACATAAGGCTCGCCACTGCTATGATGATCGATTAAAACAACATCGCTGCGCGTCACGAAAATTTGGCTACGAAAACACATAATGACGGGCTCGCCGACGGAAAAATGTCCTTGTAGCGGCAAGGTATAATCAATATTGTCATTGGCAAAAGGCAAAAGTGCGGTTGTACTTAAATCCTCGCCGACAAGTGCCGATTGCGCATTTCCGCGTCGATAATAACCACCGCCAAAACAATAGGAGTTACCGTCAAATTGATGTGAAATTTCACTGAGATACAACATTGCAACGACTTCCGGTTGATCGCCCTGCACATTTAACGGAATTGTTCCGGTCAAAGCATGCCCGGGTTCTGCATGAGTTGCCCCCATTTTAGCTAATAAAGGAAGCCCGTTAATGCAAGTCGAAGACGGCGCATTGATTTGCGTTACACGAATCGCACATTGTTCTAAAATCCGTTTTGCTTTAATTAACGTATGAAAATTATGTGTTGCCGCTAATCTCCGCTGCCTTTCATCAAATAATAAACAGGGAAAGTGGGTCACACCGACAATTTTAACGGAAGCCAGTTGCTTAACTTGCTCGACAAAATCGGCTAAATCCGACAAATAAATACCACTTTCTTGTCCGGGATAGAAAACATCTCCATCTGAACACACTTTAATCAAAAGCGATTGTATTCTCCCCAACTGCGCTGCGATTTTTGCTATCTGCTGTGCTTTTTTAAGTGAATAAACCGTAATAACTTCAGGCTGATGCTCTAATACCTGTTTCAGCATTGCTGTCGGCGTTTGCACCAAATGTCCGAGGTGAGAAACCGGCAACTGATGCGAGTAATACTGGCGCGCCTCTTTATAATCCACTGCGACCATTCCCTCAAATCCCAACTCCAATAAACGCCGTGATAAATAAGGATTCCGCCCAAATTGCTTTGCCATCAAATAAAGTGAAATATCATATTGTTTAGCGCAACTAAGCAATTTTTCGCCATTGCGTAAGACCTGCCCGACATCAATAATGTAACTATCCGGCAAAACCACTCCTTTCTTCCATAAACTGAGCGCACTACTAAGCAATCGTGGATTCTGCTTTTTTAAAGCATGAATAAACATTCTTTAATCCTCATTTTTTTGAAGATTTAGCCTAAAACAATTAGCTTGAGCTAAGCTAAGGCTATACCAATTCGCAATCAGATAACTGTTTTCCGATTCAGGAATAACCAAATCGGGCAATTCAGATTGAATCAAGGCTAACATATTATGATGGTAATCAAGTAACTGCGGGTATATCTCACTGGATTGAATTTCTTGCATACTGTCAGCATCTAAACCGATTGTTTCAATGTTATTCTGACGAATTCTCATTAATGCCATGGCAAGATGTGTTAATAACATTTCGACTTGGGGCGTTTGGCAATCGATTTCCGATTGCAATAGCCATTGGCGAATCTTCGAAATAATATGTAAAACGCATTTATCAATCATATTCGCTCGGTATAAAATCTCAAATCGTTGCATAATTCGTCCTTAATATGACGGCTCTATTTTTTCATTCACCACTAACTGTTGATGTTGCAAAATAGTTTCACGATCTGCATACAAATGAAATAGTTGCTTAATTTTTTCATTCCCTTTTTTAATTAAAATTACCGCTTCTGTCGCACGATTAAACAGCTCATTATTTTTAAGCGGTTTAAATGTCAAATGATGTTTTTTAAAATCATTTCTATCACCAATATTCCAAATCACCCCGTCAATAATATGATTTTTTAACAGCGAAAAACTGTTGTTATACGTAATAGGGACAATCTCTATCGCTTGCCCGGCAAAATACCATTCAGTGAGCTTCAACTGATCGGGTGAACGGATATCAACCCCGATTTTCTTTAATGTATTCTCTGGCTCATCACGGCAAATCAGCCCATGTTCCTGCACATAAGAACCTGCTCCCAGCCTCATCAAAATCTCTAATTTACCCTGTTCCAACCAATGTTCACAGGCTAAGTGAGAACTCACGGCAAGATCATAAATCCCATTATAGAGACACTCTAATCTCGCTTCGGCACCGCGCATATGCGCAAAATAGAGCGGAATATTTTCAAATTGCAACTTAAGTCCGCTGGCTAACCCTTCATATAATTTCGTATAGGGTAACGGCATCACACAAACTAAACTTGAAATATTTAATAATGTTACCAACTGATGCGGGTTAATATTTTTTAAATAAGAACCTTGGCAGCCTTTTCGTTCCAAATAGATAAACTGGTTACTTTCTAGGGTTTTTAATGCTTTTTGGATTACACCGACAGAAATACCAAACTGCTCCGACAGCCGGCTGATCGTTTCTATACGTTGTCCCTGCTCAATATTTAAAAAATACTGCGCCAACTGGAAAAGCGCAATGTAATCTTTTTTTATAAAATCAGTATCAATCATTTTTTATACAGAGAATTCATTTTTTTGAAGATTATAAGGGGTAATAAAAATAAAAAACATGAACTGACTCACAAAATGAAATAAAAGAATAAAAAAAGACGTTCTGCTCAGAACGCCTTTTCATCAATTCGTTACTTGATTAGATTATTTCTTACCGCGCGAATGCAGTCCTTTTTTCTCCAAACCACGATAGATCAACTGTTGTTGGATAATCGTGATCACGTTGGAAACCAACCAGTACAATACCAGACCGGCCGGGAACCACAGGAAGAATACGGTGAAGATAACCGGCATAAACATCATGATTTTCTGTTGCGTCGGGTCAGCAACCGGGGTTGGTGACATTTTTTGCAACAGGAACATCGAGCCGCCCATTAATAACGGCAGAATGTAATACGGATCTTGTGCCGATAAGTCTTGGATCCAGCCGAAGAACGGCGCGTGGCGCAATTCGACCGCTTCCATAAATGTCCAGTATAATGCGATGAAAATCGGCATTTGCAGCAGGATTGGCAAACAGCCGCCTAACGGGTTCACTTTTTCCTCTTTGTACATTTTCATCATCTCTTGGCTCATGCGCTGTCTGTCGTCACCGAAACGCTCGCGCAGTTCTTGCATGCGCGGTTGCAGCATACGCATTTTCGCCATGGAGGTGTATTGTGCTTTGGTCAGCGGATACAAAATCGCTTTCACCACGATGGTGACGCCGATAATCGCCAAGCCCCAGTTAGATACAATGCTTTGGATAAATTGTAGTAATTTAAACAATGGCTTAGCAATAAACCATGCCCAGCCGTAATCCACGGTTAAATCCAGATTCGGCGCCACGGCTTCCATTTGGTTTTGCAGTTTCGGACCGGTCCACAATTTACTGCTGACGGTTTGGCTTGCCCCGTCGGCAATCACTTCGGTCGGCGCACGGAAACCGATAAAGGCAAAGTCTTTATTGGTGCTGGTATACAGTTGGTTATCCGCATGTTGATCCGGAATCCACGCCGTCACAAAGTAGTGTTGTAACAACGCGACCCAACCTTGCTTGGTCGCCACCGCCAGATTGGCTTTTTGCATATCTTCAAAACTGTATTTTTTGTAATTGGTTTCAGAAGAAGAATAGGCACCGCCGGTATAAGTCGGCATGGCTAAGTTGCTGGAAACATCAATCAGGCTGTGTTTGATTTGCGCATACGGCTGCAACTCAATCGCTTGTCCGCTTTGGTTAGTGATTTGGTAATCCACATCCACCGCATAGCTGCCACGGGTTAAGGTGAAGGTTTTGATCACTTGCACGCCGTCTTTTTCCAGCGTGAGCGGGATTCGGATTTGATCTTGTCCGTCTGCCAGTTTAAAGCTGTCGCCGCTGATTTGATATTGCGCACGCCCCGCCGGAGTATCGATCCCATTTTTGCCGATCAAACCGCTTTGTGCGATGTACACTAAGTTATTATCGCTTTGCATTAATGAAAACGGCGTATCGGAGTTTAATGTTTCATCATATTTCAACAAATCGGAATCAATCACATCCCCGCCCAAGGTGTCGATTTTCAGACTTAAGACATCATTTTCCACGCTGATAATCCGCCCTGTGGTTTGCGTGTCCACCGTTGCGGTTGAACCTGACGCTGAAGGCGTGTCGCTGCCGTTATTTACGTTTGTGGTTTCCGCCGGCGCCGGTTTTGGCAACACATAATCAATTTGCCATTGCCGGTACACCAGAAACGAGACAAACAGTAAAGCAATAACTAGTAAACTGCGTTTTGAATTCATTATTTTTCTCTTCGGTTAGATGTGTATTGGTCAGATATCGAATGCGTACGGCTTGTTGCGTCGCCGTGTTTTCCATCACAATATTTCGGCGGCACGGGGTCATCGCCGCCCGCACTTAAAGGGTGACATTTTAATACACGTTTCAGCGTAAGCCAACCACCTTTTACTGCCCCGTGCGTTCGGATCGCCTCTAGCCCATATTGTGAACAAGTCGGATTGAAACGGCAGCGCGGTCCGAGTAGCGGACTGATACCCAGGCGATAACCTTTAATCAAAACAATCAGGATTTTTGCGCCAAACGACGATGACGTTGCCATAATTTATCCAAAATCTCGGTTAAAGTGCGGTTATCCAATTCCCCGATACCTTTTCGCGCCACCACCACAAAATCCATTGCCGGCAATTGATGTTGGTGCAAACGGAAATATTCACGGCAAAGGCGCTTGATCCGATTGCGTTCGTGCGCACGTTTCAGGTGCTTTTTAGCAACGGTTAATCCTAAACGCGGAATACCGAGTTGGTTGGGTCTGGCTAAAATGGTGATTTCGGGACGGCTTGCGCGGACAGGCTGTTGGAAAACGGTTTTGAATTGTTCGGGAACCAGCAAGCGCGATTCCCGAAGAAATTGATGCTTAATCACGGAAATGATTAGCGCGGTCAATTAAGCGTTGTCTATTAAGCAGACAAACGCTTACGACCTTTTGCACGACGGCGTGCCAACACTTGGCGACCGTTTTTAGTTGCCATGCGTGCGCGGAAACCGTGAGTACGGCTACGCTTTAATACTGATGGTTGAAATGTACGTTTCATAACTAATCTCTACTTATTATTTAATAAAGGTTTCTCAAGGATACTTCAGGCATCGCTCTTCTCCTTCCCTCTTCAAAGAAAGACTTTACGACGACCACCCAAAAATAAGGAACGGAATTTTAATCGCAAACGGCGGATAAGTCAATTTTAGATTCACAAAAAGCGGGAATTTATTTGCCGCAAGCCAATGTCCGAATTTAAACTGATTTACACAGGTTAGTAAATCGCCGATAATCACCTCAATACTTCAACACGAGGATTGATGATGAAAAAATTATTTTCCGCCTTATTCATCTCACTGTTGCCGATCTCCGCCCAAGCGGCAAAATGGAACAACACCGCACTTGAGCAATCCGCCGAGCAATTGATTCAACAAATTGACGCCTTTTTAGCCCAAGCGCCACAGTCCGGTTTATATCAACAATTCGATCAAACACAGCTGAGCGAATTGTACCAACACGCCGCCGGGCAAGCGCGAATCAATCCCAATGCCGCACTGAGTTATGCCAATCTGAAAGACAAACAAGCCTTCAATCAACTACTGTTTAAACTCGCTGATAACCGCCTGTACGGCAACACAAAAATTCCTTATTTCTATTTATATAGCCGAAATAATCCTGACGCCACCGTACAATACGATTTTAACCAAGCCTTAATTTATGACGGACAAGACAATACCGAATTTGCCTACACCCGTTTTCAACGCTGGGTCTCGCAGCACAATACGGTTGCCAGTGAAAAAGCATGGCGGAAGTTTGTTACTAATTATGGTTTTAATCTGCAACGGGTGAATGTGGATCAGTCGTCCGATTTACCCCAAGTTTGCCTAAGCTTCAGCCAAGTGGTCAATCCCGAGCCGTTGCAAAACTGGCAGCAATTCCTGACGGTTAGCGATCACAGCAAGCTGCAATGGCAATATCGCGGCGATCAACTCTGTTTTACCGGCGAATGGGGACAAGATTACCAAATTCAAATCGATCCGAAACTGCAAAGCGAATATCATTTACGTTTGAGCAACGACACCGATAACGAGCGTCTGATCAAAACACAAGTATCCACCGGACAACGGGAACCGGTGTTGCGTTTTGCCAATAACGGCACGCTGCTTAATGCCTACGGCGAACGCAATCTCACGTTAGAAACCGCCAATGTATCACAGGTGGATTTGGCATTATGGCAGATTCCCGCCAATAACTTGGCCAACTCTCGAATCCGTGAATTGATTGCCACCCCGAATTCATTCTATTCATGGACGGTGAATTCATTACTGGAAGATAACGCCCGCCTGCTGTTTAACGGGCATTTCCGAGTGGAGAATGCCGAACCGAACAAAACCGCGAACAACAATATTTTATTGGACGATCTGAGTCCTGAACTGAAAGCAGGATTCTATGTCTTACGTGCCAAACAAAATGGTGACGACTATAATACCACGAATATTGCCTTTGCCTTAAACACCCAAGGCTTCACCGCCTATAAAACCCCGCAAGGCTTATGGGTGGAAGTACGGGATTTAGACAGCAAAAAGCCGCTGACCGGACAAACGCTGACCCTATACGCCAAAGATAATGCCATTCTCGCCACCGCCAAAACCGATCGCAACGGCGTGGCGTTTTTCGCACAAGCCGCCGTCAGCGGACAACAAGGCGCGCAACCGAGCCATGTGATCAGCCTTGATCAACCGCATTTAGGGTATTTGGATTTAATCGACAACAGTATTGATTTATCAAATAAAGGCTTGTCCGGCGAGTTGGAAAATCCGTTAATGCAGAGTTGGATCTGGTTTGACCGTGGCGTCTATCGTCCGAACGATCTTGCCAATGGTATGATGTTATTCAAAACTCCGGACGGCAAGCCGTTCCATTCCGCCTCGATTTGGGCGACTTTGCAACGCCCCGACGGCAAAACCTTTTCCGTGGCCGAGCTGAAACCGCACGCCAATGGCGCTTATTATTTTGAGCAAGCATTCAGACCCGAAGTGCGGTTAGGCAGCTGGAAACTCACCCTATCGCTTGCCAAAGACGGCAAGGGCTATTTGGCACAGCATACCCTCCCGGTCGCTGCGATTCTGCCACAGCAAATCGAAGTGAAAACCCGAGCGGCAACCGCCCAATTAACCCAAAATCAGACCGCACTTTTCAGCGTGCAAGCCGATTGGCTCTACGGGGCGCCGGCAAGCGGACAAAGCGGTTATATAAACTGGCAAGTGCAACCAACTGACAAGCCGATTAACGGCTGGCAAGATTGGCAAATCGGCTTATTCGATGAAAAAATCAATGCGATTTCACAAAACGAAAGTTTGCCGCATACCAACGCCAACGGACAAAGCCAATTCTCGCTAGCGTTGGATAATATGCCGCGCAGCAGCAAACCGTTACAGTTAAACCTGCAAAGTACGGTAATCGAGCCGAACGGACAGGAAGTCAGCAGCAAACTGCAACTGCCGATCCAACGTGCGCAACCGTATGCGGCGTTAAAAGTCAATGATCGCCTCGCTGAAATTGCCTTGATTAACGATAACGGCGAACCGCAAAACGGTACTCTGAATTGGAAACTGTATCGGGTCAGTTACAACTGGTATTGGTCGAACAGCGGCGGTTACTGGCAGTACAACATCAATGAAAACCGCACTTTGGCACAACAAGGCACAATTAATATCAACGCCAATGGCAATAATCGTCTCGAATTACCGATTAACGACGGTAGCTGGGTGCTGGAAGTGCAGGGTGAAAATCACCTGACCGCGGCGTCATTGCCGCTTGAATACGGCAATTGGACACAACCGAACATCAACAATGCGCCGGATACCATTTCAATCAGCAGCGACAAAGCCCGCTATCAAAACGGTGAAAAAGTCAAAGTGCGGTTGCGTGCGCCGTTCGACGGACCGCTCAGCGTCAAACTGGCACAGCGTGAAATCCTTGAAAATCATCAGCTGAATTTCAAAAACGGCGAAGCCGAACTGGAATTTAACTGGCAAGATGACTGGGCGCAAGGCATTTGGTTGTTGGCGAACGGCTGGAATGAAAACCCAAACGAAAATCAAAATCTGCGTGCGGTCGGTTTGCATTGGTTAGGCAATGATTTAACGGCGATCAAGCTGGATCTGCAACTGGATCTGCCAAGCGAAGTGCTGCCGAGCCAAACCATTAATTTACCAATCCGCCTGAAAAACAAGGCGACACAACCGAGTTGGTTGCAAGTCGCGGTGGTTGACGAGGGTTTATATCAGCTCGCCAAAGCCAGTTTTACCGATCCGCAAACGGCGTTCTACGGCAAAAAGCAGATGAATTTGGAGATGTTCGATATCTGGGGCAATGTGATCAAACAACTGAAAGCACGGCAAGCGGCAATCCGCAGTGGCGCGGGCGCTGATGAAGCCGGCGATATCGGCACGATGGCATTGCCGGAACTGGATATTGATTTGCTGACCTATTGGTCGAAACCGATACTATTGGACCAACAAGGTAAAGCGCAACTTGATCTTGCCCTACCGCAATTTAACGGTAAAGTGCGGGTGATGGCGGTTGCTTGGAACAGCGAGCAAATCGGCACGGCGGAACAAACCTTAACCGTCAAAGAACCGCTGGTCAGCCAACTGATGACCCCGTTATTTTTGACGAACGGCGATCAAGGCGAAGCCAAAGTGCGGTTGCACAACACCAGCGATAAAGCGCTGCAACTGAATGTGGAACTGAGCGCCAATCCGTTAGTGCGATTCAGCGATAACAAAAGCCGCCAAGTCATCAAGTTGCAACCGCAGCAAGAGATGACCCTGAACCGCACTTTTGCCGTTACGCAAAGCGGCAAAGCCGAATTCGAGCTGCAAATCAGCGGCGATATTGAGAAAAAACTGCAACGCTTTGCCGACGTGCGCAAACCAGCGCTGCCGTTTAACCGCTTAAGTTTGGCGCAACTGAACGGCGGCGCAAGCTGGCAATCCGCCCCGCTTGCCGCCAACCAAGGTGCGCTGTTCAAGCAAAAAATCACCTTGTCGAACCGTGCGCCGTTTGATCCACAAGAAGTGTTGGATTATCTGGCGAGCTACCCTTACGGTTGCGTGGAACAAACCGCCAGTGCGGCATGGAACAACCTGTTATTGGAGAACCTGATTGGCGGTTACCAACTGGCTGCGGATCGCTACCCTGAGCCAAGCCAACGAAAAAATAACCTTAACAATGCGCAATTACGCTTAGCCAATTTGCAGTTGAGCGACGGCAGTTTCTCGCTTTGGGGCAATGACGACAGCGATCTGTGGCTGACGGCGTACAGTGCCGATTTCCTGCTCAATGCCAAAACGGAACTGGCGCAACAAAGCACCCTCAACCGCACTTTAAGCTATCTCAACCAAGCGGTGAACAATGCCGATTACCGTCGTTTTAACCGCGCCACCGCTGACAGCACCGCCTATGCTTATGCCTTATATGTCTTGGCGAAAAGCGGGGAATCGGTGCAAGGCGCGCTGTTGCGCGCGCTACCGATAGTGGCGGAAGGCAGTGAAATTTATCCGGCACGGCTGTTTATTCTGAACGGATTGCTTCAGCAAGGCGAAGTCGGCAAAGCCGCGCAACAACTGGCGCAAATCGCGCAAGCGCCGCAAGCGGTCAGTTTCGGTTATGCCAACTACGGCGGCGCATTGCGCGATTATGCCAATTCGATGGTGTTGTTGTATGAATTGCAAGCGCAGATACAACAGCTGAATCTTGCCGATGCGCAATTAAGCGCAAACGTGGAAAAAGCCACAAGTGCGGTCTGGTCGGCATTGTTAAACGAGCTGAAATCCAGCCATTATTTCAGCACCCAAGAAGCGCATTGGTTAGCCAAACTGGCGACGTTATTGCCGCAAACCCAACAAGAAACCGAGTTGTTGGTTAACGGCAAGAAAGTGCGGTTTGACCGCCTAACCACCTTGCAGTTAGACAAAACGCCGACGGTGGACGTGGTCAATCAAGGGCAAAATGCCGCCTTTATTACCCTGAATCAATGGATTGAGCCGACACAAGCCGCGTATATCAGCAATGGTTATAAGCTGAACTTGAGCTATTATGATCTGCAAGGCAAAAAACTTGATCCGAGCAAGTTAAAACTGAATCAATGGGTATTATTGGAATTTGACATCGCCAAAACCGATAGCGCGCCGAAAACCAATGCGGACATGATGTTGGTTTATCCGCTGCCAGCCGGTTTTAAACTGAGCGACAATATGCCGTTTGCGTCGCCGAACGAAGCGGAAAACGGTGCACCGCAGCTGATCGCGAACTTCAGTGAGAACCGTGACGATCGTCATTTAGCCGCCTTTACCTTTGATAAAGATCAAACCAAGTTGCTGCACCGAGTCGTGGTGCGTGCGGCACAAACCGGCAGTTGGCAAGCGCCGGCGTTGAGCTTGGAAAATATGTACCAACCGCAATACCGGGCACAAACGCCGTCGGCGACGGTAGTAATTGCACCCTAGATGATCACTTGGTTGAAAAAAACATTAACCGCACGCCGCAATCAATATCTGTTATTGATTGCGGTGCTATCGGTTTTTGCCCTGCCCCGTCTGTTAGACCGCCTGTTTCCGCTGGATTTACAGCGCTATCAACAAACCGCCACCATCGTCACTGACCGCAACGGCGAATGGCTGCGCGGCTATTTGTCGGCAGATCAACATTGGCGTTTGGCGTTGGAAACCGAACAACTGCCGCTCGATTATTTACGCCTGCTGATTACCTACGAAGATCGCCGTTTTTACCAACACGGCGGCATTGATTATTTGGCGATTGCGCGTGCCGCCGGGCAGAATCTGGCTAGCGCTAAAATCGTGTCGGGGGCTTCTACGCTCAGCATGCAAACCGCCCGTTTGCTAATGCCGCATTCGCGCGACTGGCAAGGCAAAATCGGCGAACTGTTTCGCGCTTGGCAGTTGGAACGGCACTTCAGCAAAGAACAGATTTTGCAAATCTATATGCAACTTGCGCCAATGGGCGGCAATTTGGAAGGGATCGCCGGCGCCAGCCGTTATTATTTTAACAAACCTGCGGATAAATTATCGCTGGCGGAAGCCGCTTGGTTGGTGTCGCTGCCGCAATCACCGCACTTTTACAATCCGCTGCGCTATCCGGAACAAGCCAAGCAAGCGCGCAATCGCGTGCTGCAACGGGCATTCGCATTCGGGCAAATCACGCAGGAACAATACCAAAATGCGGTTGCGCAGGCGCTTGAAATCAATCCGACCCCATTCCCGTTTTCCGCACCGCACTTTACCGATCGCCTCAAACGCACGCAGCCGAATGCGCCGCTGATTCGCAGCAGTTTAGACAAACCGTTACAGCAAGGTTTGGAAAGCCTGTTACAACACAGCCTGCCGCAACGCCACCCTAACGGCAATTTGGCGGCGGCGATTATGGATAATCACAGCGGCGAATTTTTAGCGTACGTCGGCTCGGCGGACTTTTTTTCCGTCGCACGCCAGGGGCAGGTGGATATGCTACAAGCGATCCGCTCCCCCGGTTCGGCGTTAAAACCGTTTATCACCCTGTTTGCCTTCGATTGGCTGAATTATCAGCCGACCACCCTGATTCAAGATACGCCGATTGTCGATGATAACTATCAGCCGAATAACTACGACGGCGCCTATCAAGGGGAAATCACTCTTGCCAGCGCTTTGCAACGCTCGCGCAATGTACCGGCGGTGCGTTTGCTGCGGGCGATCAATCCGTTTCGTTTCAACAGCCACCTGCAACGGCATGGCCTGCCGCTCTATCTGCCGCCCAATGCGCAGCCCAACCTCGCCCTTGCTTTAGGCGGCGTCGGGATCAAAGGCACGGATTTATTGCAACTCTACCGCACTTTGGCAAATTGCAGTTACGGCATGGCAAGTGCAAATCCGTTGGCTTCGCCGCAAAGCTGTTGGCAAGTAACGGAAATTCTGCAACAAAACCAAGATCAAAACGGGCGGTTATTTTGGGGCAAAGAACCGGTGGCGTTTAAAACCGGCACCGCATACGGCTGGCGCGATCAGTGGCTGTTCGCCTACACCCGCGATTACAGCATGGTGTTATGGGGCGGACGTGCCGACGGCAAATTCGCCACTCGCCGTGCCAGCGCGGAAGATCTGATTCCGTTGCTGCGTAAAGTGATCGGCTTGTTGCCCAATCCGCCGCGTGAATACCGCGCCCCAAGCTATCCGCTTGCCATTCAGCACGGCAAACTGCCGCCTCGTTTGCAGCGCGTCGAACATCCCGCTTCAAACCGCACTTTAACAACAAAAACATCGGCTTTGTCGATTATTGCACCGTTAAATCACAGCCGATTAGAGCTGCCGCAACGGCAAGATCTCACCCTGCAAATCAGCGGCGGCACCCCGCCCTATCTCTGGTTTTTGAATGACCATCTGATTTACCAAGGCAATGATCTGCGTTACTTGTTAAGCCAAAATGACAATCAAACCCAACAAAGCAGTTATCGTTTAGTGGTGATCGATGCCGACGGCAACAGTGCGCAAAGCGATTTCAGTCTGCGATTTAACCAAGTTGAAAACAGTAAACGCGAAAATCGGGTAAAAATAATTCGATCAGCTTCCCCAATGAAATCGCAACCGGTTGATAAAAATTAACTCTGCAAAATGCAAGCAGTTTTTTTTCGTTTTTTAGCGATCGATTCAAGATCTTAAGTGCGGTTTATTGTATGATTACGTCTATTCCCAAACATAACAAAACTCAATGATTATTGGAGCGTCCCCC